>NZ_JARACP010000001.1 GCF_028765545.1 Aliivibrio sp. S4MY1
ACGTCTATTGAGAAATAATGTTTTGTTCTAGTAGAATTGTTCTTAATTTCTCTACACGCTTTTTATTTACACCAAAATCAGAGTGTCCAGTACGAGACTCAGAGCGAACAATAAGATTACTTCCTTCTATTCTAAGCTCTAAATCATCAACAAAGCGAAAGATCGTACTTGTTGATTCTATTCTGGCGTAGTTTTCTTTAATTACCGCTATTTTTGCACCTTTCAGTTGTTCTGCTAGTTGAGTGATAGTCTCTATTTTTGTGGCGGGGTTATTAAGTGTGAAAGGGGCTGCGCTGAAATCAGCTCTAGTTTCTAATGTCGAGATGCAGTTAGGTTTATCTGCACACATCATTTTTGATTTATCAGGCATATTATCGATCCCTTTACTGCAGGCGGTAAGTGTTAGCAATATTGAAAATATGGAGATTATTTTTATCATAGGTTAGTTCATTATTTTGAATAGGCATTGTCAGTATAGAATAAAAAAGGCCAACATCGAAATGTTGGCCAAAGGTTTGGAAGGAAACCTGAATTAATCTATTTCAAAAATTACGATGCCGATAGCATTAGTGAATCCGCTTTTGCTTCTAGATTAGAATTACCCATAAGGTAAGCATCAATTTCTCTAGAACATTCTCGGCCTTCATTAATACAACGAACAATCAGAGACTGACCGGTACGCATATCACCTGCGGCAAAAACACCTTTTTGATTAGTAGCATAGCCATCGGTTGCTACGTTGCCACGATCATCCAGTTTTATATCTAACTGAGCCAATACACCTGTTGGTTCTGGGTGTAAGAAGCCCATCGCTAAGAAGGCTTGATCACAAGGGATCACTCGTTCGCTACCAGCGACTTCATCAAATCCTGGACGTTCGCCTGGTTTCGCATCTTGCCAAACGATGTCAGCAATACGAAGACCAGTCACGTTACCTGCATCATCAGAGATAAACTCTTTGGTTAAGATATTCCAATGACGCTCACAGCCTTCTTCGTGAGAAGTGGTTGTCTTCATGATCATTGGATATTGAGGCCAAGGCATATTCGCAGGGCGTTTCTCTGGTGGGATTGGCATGATCTCAACCTGAGTAATACTTGCTGCACCATGACGATTCGACGTACCTACACAGTCAGAACCTGTATCGCCACCACCAATAACAACAACATGCTTACCTTTAGCATGGATCTCTTTAGTTTTAAGATCCATGTTATTAGCTCGACGGTTGTTTTGACCTAAGAATTCCATAGCAAAGTGAACGCCATTTAGTTCACGTCCTGGAATAGGTAGATCTCTTGGCACTGTAGAGCCACCAGTGAGTAAAACGACATCGAAGTCTTGGCGTAATTGCAATGCATTAATATCGACACCAATATGAGCATTAACTTCAAACTTGATACCAGCATCAGCCATTAGATTGATTTTACGGTCAATGATGTCCATGCCTAACTTGAAGTCAGGAATACCAAAGCGCAGTAGACCACCAACTTTCTCATCTCGTTCATAGACAGTTACTGAATGACCAGCACTGTTTAACTGTTCAGCTGCGGCTAAACCAGCAGGACCTGAACCAATGATAGCAACCGTTTTACCTGTACGAGAACGAGGTTTCTTTGGTTGTGCGTACCCTTCACGGTACGCAGTTTCTACAATTGTTTTTTCGATATTACAGATAGTGATTGGGTCTTGATTAATACCAAGAACACAGGCACTTTCACAAGGAGCAGGGCACACTCGGCCTGTGAACTCTGGGAAGTTATTGGTCGAGCTTAAGATCTTCCACGCTTCTTCCCAGCTATCACGATATACCGCATCATTAAACTCAGGAATGATGTTACCAATAGGGCAACCGTTGTGACAAAACGGAACACCACAATCCATACAGCGAGAGGCTTGTGTACCAATCTTGTCGGCAAACTCATCATTCAATACAAATTCTTTATTGTCTTGAATTCGAACTGTTGGGTCGAGTTTCTTTGGTAGCTCACGACCATGTTCTAAAAATCCAGTAGGCTTACCCATTATACTGCCTCCACTTCTTCCGTTTGTGCCTGTTGTGCTTCAGCTTTACGCTTTTGAAGAACCGCTTTGTAATCACGCGGCATCACTTTAGCCAGAGAGGCCAAGTTTGCTTCAAAGTTATCTAGGAAAGACTGAGCAACTTCACTTCCTGTGAACTCAACATGCTTAGTTAGCATTTCTAATAGAAGATCTTTATCTTCTTGTTCGATAGGATCTAGGTCGACTAATTCAGAGTTTAGTTTAGTTTCAAAATCACCAGACTTATCCCAAACATAGGCAACACCACCACTCATACCTGCCGCAAAGTTACGACCTGTAGAGCCAAGGATTAGTGCAACACCACCAGTCATGTATTCACAACCGTGATCACCAACGCCTTCAACCACAACTCGTGCACCTGAGTTACGTACACAGAAACGCTCACCAGCCATACCGCGAATATAAGATTCGCCAGAAGTTGCGCCGTAGAAACAAACGTTACCTACAACAATGTTATCTTCAGCTACAATCGTTGATTTTAGGTTTGGATAAAGAACTAGCGTACCGCCAGATAAGCCTTTACCCCAATAATCATTCGCATCGCCTTCGACTTCAAATTTCACACCTTTCGCAAGGAAAGCCCCTAGACTTTGACCAGCCGAACCGTTGAACTTCACGTTCATTGGTTGTGGCAAACCTTGGTCTTTATAGACTTTTGAAATCTCATTCGACAGCATAGTACCTACACTTCGGTCGGTATTTAGGATATCGAACTCAGCATTAACCGTTTCACCTTTCTCAAGTGCAGGAGCCGCTATTTGAATAAGCTTACGATCCAATACATCTTCTAGATTATGCTGCTGTTTAATTTGGTTATAAATACCATCTTCAGCACGAGGCTGTTCAACGTGTAGTACTGGTGATAAATCTAAGTTTTTGTATTTCCAGTGACCGATATCATCACGAACTTTAAGTTTGTGCGATTGGCCAACCATTTCATCAATAGAACGGAAACCAAGTTCTGCCATTACTTCACGTAAACCTTCAGCCATGTACTGGAAGAAAGTAACCACATCTTCTACGCGACCATCGAAACGCTCACGAAGGGTTTTGTTTTGTGTTGCGATACCAACAGGGCAGGTATTCTTATGACACTTACGCATCATGATACAGCCTTCAACAACAAGAGCTGCTGTTGCTACACCCCATTCTTCAGCACCAAGAAGTGTTGCTACTGCAAGATCTCGAGGTGTTTTCATTTGGCCATCAGACTGAACAACGATACGGTTACGTAAACCATTTTTCAGTAGTGTTTGGTGTGTTTCTGCCAGACCTAGCTCCCATGGAAGACCAGTATGACGAATTGAAGACATTGGAGATGCACCTGTACCACCATCAAAACCAGCGATAAGTACAACGTCTGCTTTTGCTTTTGCTACACCAGAGGCGATAGTACCAACACCCGCTTCAGATACTAACTTAACGTTAACGCGGCCTTTACGGTTGGCGTTTTTCAGATCATAGATAAGCTGTGCTAAATCTTCGATTGAATAAATATCATGATGTGGCGGTGGTGAAATCAGACCAACTCCAGGAGTTGAGTGACGTGTAGCACCAATCCAATCATCGACTTTATCACCAGGTAGTTGACCACCTTCGCCAGGTTTTGCACCTTGAGCCATCTTGATTTGTAGCTCATCAGCGTTAGTTAGGTAGTAAGATGTCACACCAAAACGACCAGAAGCCACTTGTTTGATTGCTGAACGTTCCCAGTCACCATTGTCTTTTTTCTCAAAACGAATTGGGTCTTCACCACCTTCACCTGAGTTAGATTTAGCACCGATACGGTTCATAGCAACAGCAAGTGTTGAGTGAGCTTCATGTGAGATAGAACCAAACGACATTGCACCAGTAGCAAAACGTTTTAGGATTTTCTCAATAGGTTCTACTTCTTCTAAAGGAATAGATCCTGCAGGATTTTTGATGAAATCTAATTGGCTACGCAGTGTTGCTGCATCATCACCTTGATCATCAACCGCTTTCGCGTATTTCTTGAATTGACCGTAATCTTTATTACGAGTTGACTCTTGAAGTAGAGAAATAGTTTCAGGGTTAAACAGGTGCTTCTCACCACGTTGTTTCCACTGATATACACCGCCCACATCAAGTACTTGAACTGGGATCTCACGAGTTGGATAGCCAACACGGTGACGGATTAGAACTTCTTTTGCGATATCATCAATCGTTAGACCTTGGATACGAGAAACGGTACCGGTGAAGTACTTATCAACCACTGATTTACTGATACCAAGCGCTTCAAAGATTTGAGCACCATGGTATGACTGCAGTGTTGAAATACCCATCTTAGAGAAAATCTTAAGTAGGCCGCCATTAACCCCTTTACGGTAGTTATCAAACAATACTTTTGGATGAACTGTTGGGTCTAGTTTCTTAACTCGTTGAAGTTCAACAATTGTCTCAATTACTAAGTATGGGTTTACTGCGTTTGCGCCGTAACCAACCAGTGTTGCAAAGTGATGAGTTTCACGAGCATCACCCGTTTCAATCACGATGTCACATTTAGCTCGTAACCCTTTACGGATTAGATGGTGATGAACCGCACCAACGGCTAGCATTGCAGGAATTGCTGCGTGGTTTGAGTTTACTGCGCGGTCTGTTAGTAGAATGATAGAGTAGCCATCAACGACGGCATCTTCTGCATACTGGCAGATACGTTTAAGTGCACGCTCAAGTTTGCCTGCATCTTCATTGGCTTGGAATACGATATCTAGCGTTTTAGCTTGTAGGTGCTCGTTATCAATAGCACGCAGTTTTTCTAGCTCAGAGTTAGAAAGAACTGGTGATTCAAGCTCAACCTTTTGACAGTGCTCAGGCGTTTCAGTAAGTAAGTTTTGGTCTTTGCCTAAGTAGGTGTTTAGCGACATAACCATACGTTCACGGATCGGATCGATCGGTGGGTTAGTTACTTGAGCAAACAACTGCTTAAAGTAGTTAGATAAATGCTGAGATTGATGAGAAAGAATCGCCAGTGGCCAATCGGCTCCCATGGCAGTTAATGGCTCATAAGCCGTTTTTGCTAATGGTAAAATAATTTCATTTACTTCTTCAGAGGTAACACCAAATGCTTGTTGACGGTTCAGTAGGCGCTCTGGAGAAGGTTGACTGTATTGGTTTGTTGCTTCAGGTAGCTTATTTAAGCTTAATAGATTTTCTTCAACCCATTTTTCATAAGGTTGTGATTTCGCAATCCCATCTTTTACTTCTTCATCAGAAATAATACGACCTTGCTCTAAGTCAGCAACAAAGATACGACCGGGTTGCAGACGACCACGGAACTCAATGTTTTCTGGTGCTATTTTTACAACGCCAGATTCAGATGCCATCACAAGGAAATCATCTTTTGTTACGGTATAGCGAGAAGGACGAAGACCATTACGGTCAAGTGTTGCACCTACTTGAACACCATCGGTGAAACAAACAGACGCAGGGCCATCCCAAGGTTCCATCACGTTGGCGTGGTACTGATAGAACGCACGACGTGTAGGATCCATATTTTTATTTTCTTGCCACGCTTCAGGTATCATCATCATTAATGCGTGAGGCAAGCTGCGGCCAGAAAGAACTAGCAGTTCTAACGCCATATCAAAGTTCGATGAATCTGAGCTGCCTTCCTGACAAATAGGAAGTAGCATATCCATCTCTTGCTGGCTAAATAAATCAGACTCTATAATCGCTTCACGCGCTTTCATCCAGTTCAAGTTACCACGAACGGTATTGATCTCACCATTGTGCGCGATGTAACGGAATGGTTGAGCTAAACGCCAGCGAGGGAAGGTATTTGTAGAGAAACGAGAGTGAACCAGCGCTAATGCCGTCACCATTGTTGGATTTTGTAAATCAAGGAAGTACTGTGGTACTTGTTCAGTTGTTAATTGACCTTTATAAACCAGTGTTTTGTACGATAGAGAGTTGATGTAAAAATCATCACCAATATTAGAAATACTCTCCAAACATACTCGAACAGTGTAGTTGCGTAGAACATACAATTTACGCTCAAGCTCTTCTGATGTCATTGATGGGCCACCAGAAATAAATACATGCTCAAATTGAGGTTCTGTACTTAGTGGGTCGTCGCCTAGCATTGAATTATCGACAGGAAGAACGCGATAGCCAATGATTTCTAAATCAAGACGTTGAGCATTACGCTCTAAAATATCTCTACATTGTTGACGTTTATGCTCATCTTTAGGGAATAAGACAACACCAACACCGTATTTCTCAAAAGATGGCAGTTTAATACCAAGTTTTACGGCTTCTTCTAATAAAAACTCATGAGGCTTTTGTAAAAGAATACCCGCGCCGTCACCACTGCATGGATCACAGCCTTGACCACCACGGTGTTCCATACGAGCAAGCATATCAAGTGCTTGAGTAACCACATCATGAGATTTACGGTTTTTGAGGTGAGCGACAAAACCGATACCACACGCATCATGCTCCAACTCGGGAGTATACATGCCTTGTGTATTCTGCTCTCTATCTACCATAGATACATCCTTCCAGTATTATGCAGACACAACTTCTCTACGTAAGTTTCTGTCTAGTCCTTTGCTAAATTTTAAATCGAACTTGCTGTGAGTTAGTCTCAAGAGGTAGCAAGTTTGAATCCATTCTGGTGTTTGCGGGCATCACTTAATATGACGTGCAAACAAACCCAATCCATTGCGGTATCTATCAAATACACCTTTATCCATTGTATTTGTTGTTTGAGAGTAGATACCACTATCGAAAAACCACAACATTCGTGTTGGTGGCAAATTAAACTATTTAACGATGTAACTATCCTACATTTTTGTCATATTAAATACCAACGAAAGTTGCACGTAATTTTCACTTTTTTTACTCAAAATGAATAAGTATTTATAATAATTCGGCTTTTTTTGCGATAAATTGCCTCTTTATGCGCCTTTTATTGATATAAATTACAATTAAGATGGGTGGATTTCGATATTATTTACGGTCTTTTTTTACAAACGAGTTAGCAACTTTCACAAATAGGAGTGAGACTTCTTTTTATTTGTGAACTAAGTGTTTGATTTATTAATTGGTTATCGCAATGCAACTTCATGAACTAGCAAATACCTTTGGGCAAGATCTACAGCGCCGTTATGGTGAAAAAGTACATAAGCTGACCCTTCATGGTGGATTCAGTTGTCCAAACAGGGATGGAACGATAGGAAAGGGGGGATGTACCTTTTGTAATGTGGCTTCATTTTCTGATGAACAAGAGCAGTTCAAATCGATTCATGATCAGTTGGTAGATAGAGCTGGAGAAGTGCAGCGTGCTAAAAAGTACCTTGCTTATTTTCAGGCTTATACGAACACCTTTGCTGAAGTGCAGGTATTAAGAAATATGTATGAAGAAGCACTTAAGTCGGCCAATATTGTTGGATTATGCGTTGGGACACGCCCTGATTGTGTGCCAGATGCTGTATTGGATTTACTAAAAGGGTATGTTGATGATGGCTATGAAGTTTGGTTAGAGCTTGGGTTACAAACGGCCAATGATAAAACGTTAAAACGTATTAATCGAGGACATGATTTTGCCTGTTATGATGAGATTACTCGTAAGGCAAGATCGCTTGGAATTAAAGTGTGTACTCATTTAATCATTGGTTTGCCAGGAGATACTAAAGATGACTACCGAGCGACATTAGCAAAGGTACTTGAAACGGGTACTGATGGATTAAAGTTGCATCCTTTGCATATCGTAGAAGGAAGTACGATGGCAAAAGCATGGCGAGCAGGAAAAATTGAAGCACCAGAGATGGACGATTATGTAGATGTAGCTTGTGAGTTAATTAGATTAACGCCACCAGGGATTGTGTATCATCGAGTGTCAGCAACTGCGAGAAGGCCAACCTTATTATCGCCTTTATGGTGTGAGCCGCGTTGGTTAGGATTAACTAACGTAGGTATGGCCCTTAATGAAAAAGGGTCGCAAGGCTCTTTGATAAACCAACCCTTCAAATATACTGCTCCAATATTGAAAAAATAACTCAAATAGAACTAACCCTGATATTATTTATCTGAATACTATCAGGGTGTGTTTATGAAGCAGTTAAAAATTCTCGCGCAATTTTATGTCGATCTCATGGTGAGACTTGGCATTGTTCGTTTTAGCCTCTTACTTGCCATTGCATTAGTTGCATTGGCCGTTATTGTTCAAGTTGGCGTTACGCTTGTGTTAAGTGGTGAAGTGAATGATTTGGACATCGTCCGTTCCGTTTTCTTTGGTTTGCTTATAACGCCTTGGGCTGTCTTTTTCTTGTCTGTCGTAGTTGAACATTTAGAAGACTCACGCCAGAGACTTTCTAAATTAGTCAGTAAGATGGAAGAGATGCGCACTCGTGACTTAGAGTTAAATAAAAAATTACAGGGTAATGTTAAGAAACTTAACCAAGAAATTGAAGAGCGTGAAAAAGCAGAAGACGCTCGACAAGAAGCGATGGAAGATCTTGAAAATGAAGTTTTTCAGCGTGAAAAAGCACAATTAGAGTTAGCAGAACAAACCGCATTACTTCGCTCTTATTTAGATACCTCTCCAGATATTATTTATTACCGTAATGAGCTAGGTTTATTTTCTGGCTGTAATAAAGCCATGGAAGAGCTTACGGGTAAAACAGAAAAAGAATTAATTGGTTTATCTCCTAAAGACGTTTATAACGCAGAGGTTGCTGCTAAAGTTATTGATACCGATAGGCAGGTACTGCGAGATAATAAAGCATTAACTTATGAACAATGGCTAGATTACCCTGATGGGCGAAAAGCATGTTATGAGCTCAGTAAAATTCCTTTCTATAGTAAATCGGGGCGTCATCTTGGTTTGGTTGGTTTTGGGCGAGATATAACAGAGCGTAAAGAGTATGAAGAGGCATTACAAAAAGCCAGTCGAGATAAAACCACCTTTATTTCTACCATTAGCCACGAATTACGCACGCCACTAAATGGCATTGTTGGCTTAAGTCGAATGTTATTAGATACCCGTCTTGATGATGAACAGCATAATTATATGCGAACCATTAATGTCAGTGCGATCACGCTTGGTAATATTTTTAACGATATTATCGATATGGATAAATTTGATCGTCGTAAATTAGAATTACTTCCAAAACCTCTTGATTTTATAAGCTTTGTTACTGAGATGGAAAACATTTCAGGTTTGATGGCTGAGCAAAAAGGTCTTCGTTTTGATCTTGAGCGATTAACAGACTTACCGGCAAATATTAGTGTTGATAGTACACGTCTTCGACAGGTACTTTGGAATCTAGTTGGTAATGCCACTAAATTTACCAAAGAAGGCAGCGTTATAATGTCGGTTGGTGCTGAAATTCATTCAGACAGTGCTGAGATCACTTTTGAAGTAGAAGATACAGGGATCGGAATCCCTGAGTCAGAATTAGATAATGTTTTCGCCATGTATTATCAAGTTAAGCAAGGCAAAGATAATCTGCATGCCGTCGGAACAGGCATTGGTTTAGCTGTATCTAAAGAGCTTATTAATCTGATGGATGGAGACATTACCGTCAGTAGTGAAATAGGTTTTGGTAGTACATTTACCGTAACGATCAATGTGCCATTAGTCGATTCTGTAGAAGAAGAAGAAGCGATGCCTGAGGTAAAAAGCGCGAAGTCACTACGTATCTTTATGTTAGAAGATATTGAATTGAATATCACGGTTGCTCGCTCGCTGCTTGAAAGTCTCGGACATACTGTTGATGTTGCCATGTGCGGCGAAGATGCTCTTAATCAATTTGATCCAACCAAATACGATTTAGCGTTGCTTGATATTCAATTACCAGATATGACAGGGTTTGATGTTGCCCAAGCATTAAGAGAAAGGTTTGATGAATTACCGCCACTCGTTGCTTTAACTGCTAATTTATTGAAAGAAAAAGATGAATATTTTGAAAAAGGCATGGATGAAGCAATAAGCAAACCCCTTAGCGTGAAAGCTTTAACAGAGGTGCTTGAGCTATTTTCGATGTCGGATAAGAAAATAGTTCAAAAGAAATCACAACAACCAATTAAAACGGCTGAGCAATTGGAAAATGAGCAATTGATCGAGCGTTTATTGGATGTGGAGATGTTAGAGTCATATATTGATATTGTCGGTACTAAACCTGTTTATGCCAGTATAGAAATGTTTGAAAAAAGCATGAAGGAATATATTCAAATCTTAGACACCAACATGACAGCAAGAGATCAAGACGGTATTGTATTTGAAACACATAAGATGAAAGGTGCCGCAGGCTCTATTGGCTTAAAGCATATTCAGCAAGTCGCTCAAAAGGCTCAATCGCCAGAATTACCGGCATGGTGGGAAAATATTGATGATTGGGTTGAAGAGATAAAAAATGAATATGAAAATGATATTCAAATATTAAAAAGCTGGTTAGAGCAGCAAAATAAATAAGGAATAGCATGAAAAAGGTACTATTAGCTTCAGTAATGGCCGTTGCATTATCAGGTTGTCAAATGACAACTGACCAACAAGCAGATTGGAAGCAAGATAATAAAATTGAAATGATGAACGCTCAAATTCAACTTGATTCCGCTGTATGGATTGATCAAATGCCAACCATAGGTGAAGAAACAGATGAGAGTAAGGTTAATTTTGCTCTGACATTAACATCAGAGCAAGTAATTGCGCCTGAGTTAATGATTGATAAAGTTATTCTTCGTCAAGGAGATAACTCGTGGTCATTGTCAGATGATGAGTTCGAAGTGAGAGTTCATGATAACCATACATGGGAAGTTGCAGGCCAATCTTTCTATAATATCGACGCAACACAACTGATTGATATTGCGATTGAAGCAAATAATGAGTGGATTGTTGAAACTGATGTTCAGGTTGATACTGTTTATTAGTCGTTTTGTATAAACTAAAAATGCCCAGCTATCACTAGCTGGGCATTTTTATTGGATAAAATAAAAGAGGCTTATAGCTCTTCTAAATCACCACAAAAACGGTAACCTTCACCGTGAATCGTAGCAATGATCTCTGGAGTATCAGTTACTGATTCAAAGTGCTTACGGATACGACGAATTGTCACATCAACCGTACGATCGTGCGGCTTAAGCTCACGACCTGTCATTTTTTTCAGAAGATCAGCACGAGTCTGGATCTTGCCTGGGTTTTCACAGAAGTGAAGAAGAGCGCGGAACTCTGAGCGAGGAAGCTTGTAGCTTTCGCCGCTTGGACTAACAAGAGAACGGCTATTAATTTCAACTGTCCAGCCATTGAACGCATAACGCTCAACTGTTTTCTTATCTTCAACAGTTGTGCTTTGGTTCATTGAACGAGTTAATAGGTTACGAGCACGAATAGTAAGTTCGCGAGGGTTAAATGGCTTAGTGATGTAATCATCAGCGCCAATTTCTAAACCTAAAATCTTATCAACTTCGTTATCACGGCCTGTTAGGAACATAAGAGCCATATCGCCACGCTCGCGAAGTTCACGAGCAAGAAGAAGGCCATTTTTGCCTGGAAGGTTGATATCCATAATCACAAGATTAAGTTGTTGCTCAGAAAGCACAGTGTGCATCTCTTCGCCATCGCTCGCTTCAAAAACATTGTAGCCTTCAGCTTCAAAAATGCTTTTAAGTGTATTGCGAGTTACGTGTTCATCTTCAACGATTAGGATCTGAGGGGTTTGCATGGGCGGTACCTAACTAACTGGTTAAAGTCAAAAGTAGAATTAATAGTGCTAATTCTATAATAAATAATTTACAAATAGGAAATAGATTCTTCAATAGTTAACTAAAATGTTAATTGAAGAATAGAAACCTAAACGGTACGCCATCCTTGGTGGTTGTTATTGAATACATAATCAATAACATGATAAAGCTCTAAATTCGTGAGCTACTAGCTGAAACTCCAATAGAAGGGAGATTTTAATCCCTTAACACCACTCTAACAATAAGCGATTTTTATTTCCATACATTTTATTGATTTAAGTCAATATCAATCAAGGTCAATACAGTGTAGTAATAAATGTAGATACATATCTATATTAAAATTGTAAATATCTATGCGTCTTATCGCTAAATGTTTTAACAAATGTTGTTATTGTAGAGTCAATTTTACAAACAAGGAGAAAATAAAATGGATTTATTACCTGATATTTGTGATCAATTTGAAGAGAAAGTGCAGCTGATTGATATCGAGTTTAAAAACTATGGTGGAAAAGCATGCTTTCATGGTGAAATTGTAACGGTTCGTTGTTATCAAGATAACTCTTTAGTAAGAGAGGTTTTGCAAACTAACGGAAAAGGAAAGGTGTTAGTAATCGATGGTAACGGTTCTTGCCAAAAAGCGTTATTAGGCGATCAGGTCGCTACGCTTGCGGTTGAAAACCAATGGGAAGGCGTTATCGTTTATGGTGCAGTGCGAGATGTCGGTGCGATACAGAATATGTCATTAGGTTTGAAAGCGCTAAATGCTTCCCCATTTAAAACGGAAAAAAGAGGGGCAGGGGAAAAACAGGTATCAGTTACGATTAATACTCAGATCATTTCTCCGGGAGATTATATTTATGCTGACCTTAATGGGGTTCTGATGAGTAAAGAATTATTAATTTAATTGTAGAAGCCAAATTAATACAAAATTACTTTATAGAGAATACTCAATGACTTGAGGTGATATATTCTTTTTTTGTTAAGTAAATGAATAAACTTTTCATTGACTTGTAAGCAGAAAGTAAGGTAGTTATGGTATATCGCAATCATTTATTTCAGAGTTTTTATAATATGTTTACTATCAACTCAATGATTATCACCACATCAATTACCGGCACCATGGTTGCTGGGGTGGGCTGATACGCGTAAGTATTTTAAAGAAGCCCGCCCTGATTTTCAGAGCGGGTTTTTTTTTGCAATTTCGTTACTAATTCCTAACTGTATTCTTTCATTATTGACCGAAAAGGTTATTATGCTAAGAGCAGTAAGGATACTGCAGTAACACTCGTTTTTAGGGAGGATAGAAATGCGAGTATTAAAGTTTGGTGGTTCGTCATTAGCCGATGCAGATCGTTTTTTACGTGCCGCAGATATTATTGCCAATAACGCACAGCAGCAAGAAGTCTCGGTTGTGTTATCAGCACCAGGAAAAGTGACCAATAAATTAGTCTCTGTGGTAGATAATGTTCTTACTAATGGAGAAGCTGAATTACAGATTTTAGAACTAGAATCTACGTTTACTCAGCTATTTAGTGGTATTTCTAACGCTCTTCCTCAAGTTGATCTTAAAACGCTTGAAAATAAGCTAAAAGACTCTCTTTCTCAACTTCGTCAATACGTCCATGGGATCACCTTATTAGGTATGTGTCCAGATAACGTATACGCAAAAATCATCAGTAAAGGCGAGCGCATTTCTATTGTTACGATGAAAGCGGTGCTTGAAGCCAAAGGCCAACCGGCAAGTTTGATTGATCCTGTTAAATATTTATACGCTCGCGGTGATTTCCTTGAAGGTGCTGTTGATGTAGATATCTCAACACTCAACTTTAAAAATGAACCTCTGCCTTCTGGTCATGTAAATATTATGCCGGGTTTTACTGCCGGTAATGCAAAGGGTGAATTAGTTACTCTAGGCCGTAATGGTTCGGATTATTCTGCTGCGGTACTTGCCGCCTGTCTTCGTGCAGAGTGTTGTGAGATTTGGACCGATGTTGATGGTGTCTATAATTGTGATCCTCGTTTAGTTGATGACGCACGTTTATTAAAATCATTAAGCTATCAAGAAGCAATGGAGCTTTCTTATTTTGGTGCCTCTGTTCTACATCCAAAAACAATTGCACCTATCGCGCAATTCCATATTCCTTGCTTGATAAAAAACAGTTTTAACCCTCAAGGTCCTGGCACTTTAATTGGACAGGATACTGGCGAAGATAATCTTGCGATTAAAGGGATTACAACACTAAACAACTTAACAATGGTTAATGTTAGCGGCCCTGGTATGAAGGGCATGGTTGGCATGGCAAGCCGTGTATTTGGTGCGATGTCTACTTCTGGTATCTCCATTGTTCTTATTACACAATCCTCTTCAGAGTATAGCATCAGTTTCTGTATTGAAGCTGAAGACAAATGTAAGGCTGAGCAAGTCTTAAGAGAAGCGTTTGAACTTGAATTAAAAGATGGTTTACTAGAGCCGGTAGAATTCACTGATAATGTAGCAATTGTTACCTTAGTTGGTGATGGTATGCGTACATCTAAAGGTGTCGCATCTCAATTTTTTACTTCTTTAACTGAAGTAAACGTTAATATTATTGCCATTGCACAAGGTTCTTCAGAGCGAGCAATTTCAGCTGTTATTCCAGAAGATAAAGTGTCTGAATCAATTAAAGCCTGTCATGAGAACTTATTTAACAGTAAGCATTTTTTAGATGTGTTTGTTGTTGGTGTTGGTGGCGTTGGTGGTGAACTTGTCGATCAGATTAAGCGTCAGCAACCAAAACTGGCAGAGAAAGGCATTGAGATCCGTGTTTGTGGTCTAGTAAATAGTCGTGGTTTATTGCTTGATAGTAAAGGTATTCCGCTAGAGACTTGGCGTGATCGTATGAGTAATACGTCAGAAGAATTTAGTTTAGCCCGATTGATTGCTTTAGTTCAACGTAACCACATTATTAATCCTGTGATTGTCGATTGTACTTCTGATCATGGAATTGCTGCTCAGTATGTTGATTTCTTATCCGCTGGTTTCCATGTTATTACGCCAAACAAAAAAGCCAATACTGACTCAATGGCGTATTACCATCAATTGCGTAATGCCGCACGCAGTACTCGTCGTAAATTCATGTATGAAACAACGGTTGGTGCCGGCTTACCTGTTATTGAAAACTTGCAAAACCTTATTGCTGCAGGTGATGAGCTTGAGAAGTTCAATGGCATTTTATCTGGCTCTTTATCTTATATCTTCGGTAAGTTAGATGAAGGTATGTCGTTAAGCGAAGCAACAAATGTCGCAAAACAAAATGGCTTTACTGAGCCTGATCCTCGTGATGATCTTTCAGGTATGGATGTCGCTCGTAAGTTGCTTATTCTTGCTCGTGAATCCGGCCTTGAAATAGAGTTAGATGATGTAGAAGTTGAGCAAGCCTTACCACCAGGTTTTGATGATTCCGGCAGTATCGAAGAGTTTATGGCTCGTCTTCCTGAAGCGGATGCTTATTTTGCTCAAGAGTCAGCAAAAGCGGCAGCAGAAGGTAAAGTGTTGCGCTATGTTGGTGAAATCCTAGAAGGTAAATGTAAGGTACGCATTGCTGCTGTTGATGGTGATGATCCTATGTTTAAAATCAAGGATGGTGAGAATGCGTTGGCTTTTTATAGCCGCTATTACCAACCAATCCCATTAGTATTACGTGGTTATGGCGCAGGAACCGAAGTAACCGCTGCTGGCGTGTTCTCTGATTTAATGCGTACGCTTGGTTGGAAATTAGGAGTATAAAATGAGTGTTGTTGTTTATGCTCCAGCATCAATTGGTAATGTAAGTGTTGGCTTTGATGTATTAGGTGCCGCAGTTTCTCCTATTGATGGCACATTACTGGGGGATCGTGTTTTAGTTGAATTAGGAACCGAAGCTTTCACTTTAGCAACCGCAGGTAGCTTTGTAGATAAGTTACCTGAGAACCCAAAAGAAAATATTGTTTATGATTGCTGGCGTGTATTTGCAAGAGAGCTTGTAAAAAAAGGCACTGAACTTAAACCGATTCATATGGTACTTGAGAAGAACATGCCAATTGGCTCTGGGCTTGGTTCTAGTGCCTGTTCGATTGTAGCCGCATTAGATGCGTTGAATTTATTTCATGATAAACCATTAACAGACATGGAAGTGTTGGCCCTAATGGGTGAGATGGAAGGGCAGATATCTGGTGGGATTCACTATGATAATGTTGCCCCTTGTTATCTTGGTGGTCTGCAATTAATGGTTGAAGAGTTAGGTATTATTAGCCAAGAAGTCCCGTGTTTTGATGAGTGGTATTGGGTGATGGCATACCCAGGAATTAAAGTATCAACAGCAGAAGCGCGTGAGATTTTACCTTCTCAATACCGCCGTCAAGATGTGATAGCACATGGTCGTAATTTAGCAGGTTTTATTCATGCCTGTTATTCAAAGCAGCCTGAATTAGCTGCGAAAATGATTAAAGATGTGGTGGCTGAACCTTATCGTGAACGCTTATTACCTAACTTTGCGAAAGCGCGTGAATATGCAGCCTCAGCAGGAGCGCTAACAACTGGGATCTCAGGTTCTGGTCCAACGCTGTTTAGCATCTGTAAAGATAAAGACGTCGCTGAGCGAGTATCTCGTTGGCTACAAGAAAACTACGTACAAAATGATGAAGGATTTGTCCATGTTTGTCGTTTGGATAAGCAAGGCTCACAAGTAACAGGAAGTAAACTATGAAGCTGTATAACATAAAAGAAAATGATGAACAGGTCTCTTTTGGTCAAGCTGTTCGTCAAGGTTTAGGTCGTAATCAAGGACTATTTTTTCCATCAGAATTGCCTAAGTTTGATGATGTTGATGCGCTTCTAGCTGAAGATTTTATACCTCGTAGTACTAAGATTTTATCTGCGTTTATTGGTGAGGAATTATCACAAGATACCGTGAAAAGCATGGTAGAAAATGCGTTTCAATTCCCAGCGCCAATTCATGCAGTAAAAGAGGGCGTTTATGCGCTTGAGCTATTTCACGGCCCGACATTAGCGTTTAAAGATTTTGGTGGTCGTTTTATGGCGCAATCTTTAGCTGCGGTGACAGAAGGCAATGAACAAATTACGATTCTAACGGCGACATCAGGTGATACTGGTGCAGCCGTTGCTCACGCATTCTATGGTATGGATAACATTAAAGTCGTTATCCTTTATCCAAAAGGAAAGATCAGCCCGCTGCAAGAAAAACTATTTTGTACACTAGGCAAGAATATTCATACCGTTGCCGTTGATGGTGACTTTGATGACTGTCAGGCATTAGTTAAACAATCGTTTGATGATGCTGAGCTACGTAAAGAAGTTGGACTGAATTCAGCAAACTCAATTAATATCAGCCGACTAATGGCGCAAATTTGTTACTACTTTGAAGCGGTATCTCAGCTGCCAAAAGAAAAACGTAGTGATGTCGTTATCTCAGTACCAAGCGGTAACTTTGGTAATTTAACCGCAGGCCTGTTAGCTAAATCATTAGGCTTACCAGTTAAGCGCTTTATTGCTGCAACTAATGTCAATGATACGGTACCGCGCTATCTTGAAACAGGTAAGTGGGAACCAAAAACGACGATTCCAACTATCTCAAATGCAATGGATGTGAGTCAGCCAAATAACTGGCCTCGAATCGAAGAATTATGTCAGCGTTTAGGTTGGGGATTAGAAACACTTGGTAAAGGTGCTGTAACGGATGAGCAAAGCGCTGAAACATTAAAAGCAATGAATGCTGAAGGGTATTTATGTGAGCCACATGGTGCCATTGCTTATCGTATTCTTGAAGAGCAACTTAATGAAGGTGAAACCGGGCTTTTCTTATGTACAGCACATCCTGCGAAATTTAAAGAAGTTGTGGATGATATCTTAGGTGGTGATCTGGAATTGCCAGCACCATTAGCGAAACATAATGCAATGGAACTGTTATCTGAAGATCTTGCTAACGATTTTGATGCATTAAAAGCAGTACTTCGTAAAGTACAGTAACCAAAAGTATTAATAATAAAACTCAAATAGCACATCATAATTAATTGATGTGCTATTTATGAAAAGCTTCTTAAATACAGACTAAATAAGTCATTATTTAAGAGGTTTTTTACGCATAAAAAAACGGCACTCATGAGCAATGAGTGCCGTTTTTATTGAATTCAATTCACTCTAAAATTATAGAGTTTCAGTGAATGTACGTGCGATCACGTCTTTTTGTTGTTCAGTAGTTAGAGAGTTAAAACGCACAGCATAACCAGAAACACGGATAGTCAGTTGTGGGTAATTCTCTGGGTGTTTAACAGCATCTTCTAATGTATCACGTTGCAGAACGTTCACATTTAGGTGCTGACCACCTTCGATTTTTGGTGCTTTTTCAATTGCAACGTCACGGCTTTCGTATTCGCCTAGCTCGTTTGCTGCAATTACTTGATCTGCTTCAAAACCTGCTGTTGCAACAACACAACGTGCTTCGTTTTTCTCGCTATCTAGTAGCCAGATAGAGTTAAGAAGATCGTCATTTGCAGCTTTAGTAATTTGGATACCTGTGATCATTTTACTTTCTCCTAGTCCACTTTGTGGTTATTTTGTAAATATCTTATGGGTCACATTATATACATGATACCCTTACTTTGTATATTGATATAGGTCAAAAAACTACAAAAAGTGATAATTAATTCACCTTGCAAACCTTGCTCTAAATCAATAAAGCGCCATATAGCTAGTCTGTAGCACGAAAAATGCAGTCTACCACTTTATTGTTATACCTTTATTTTGTTGTAATATTACTACAAAATGGTTTTTTATGTTGGTGCCCAAATAAAGGTTCAATATTAGTAAAATGATAGAACTACTGACAAATAAAGTGTTTACCGTAATAATAGTGACGACGTTAATTTTGAAAGGAAAGTACAGAGATGAAATATATTGGAGCTCACGTATCTGCGGCCGGTGGGGTTGATCAAGCACCGAAGAGAGCCTATCAAATAGGAGCAAATGCATTCGCACTATTCACTAAGAATCAACGTCAATGGGCAACCAAGCCACTAACGAGAAAAGTCATCTCTGATTTTAAAGTAAACTGTAAGCGTTTTGGTTTTTCAAGTGATCAAATTTTACCACATGACTCTTATCTTATTAATTTAGGTGCACCAGAAGAAGATAAGTTAGAAAAATCTCGAGCGGCGTTTATTGATGAGATGGAGCGTTGTAATCAACTTGGTTTAACGTTATTAAATTTCCACCCAGGAAGCCATTTAAAGAAAATTTCAGAAGATGAGTGTTTAGCTTTGATTTCTGAGTCAATTAATTTAGCTCATCAAGCGGTTCCTGATGTGGTTGCCGTTATTGAAAACACGGCAGGTCAAGGTACAAACCTAGGATGGAAATTTGAACATTTAGCTCAAATAATCGATCAGGTTGAAGATAAAACACGAGTAGGGATTTGTCTTGATACTTGCCACACTTTTGCGGCAGGTTATGACTTAGGATCGAAAGAAGCCTGTGAACATACCTTTGCGGAATTTGAGCGAATTGTTGGTTTTCAATATTTACGTGGTATGCATATTAACGATGCAAAAATTGAGTTAGGCAGCCGTGTAGATCGTCATCACTCTTTAGGGCAAGGAACTATTGGCTGGGATTGTTTTGAATACATCATGCAAGACGATCGATTTAATAATATCCCTCTTATATTAGAAACAATTGATCCTGAAATTTGGAAAGATGAAATATCTCAATTAAGAAAAATGAGCGAGAAGGCATAATGACAGAGACCTGGAATTCGGTTTTATCGGCTGAAAAAGAAAAAACCTACTACCAATCTATGATGGCAAAGATTGATAGAGAGAGAGCGCTTGGCAAAAATGTTTTCCCACAAGAAAAAGATATTTTTACTGCCTTTGACTTAACTGCTTTTGATAAGGTTAAAGTTGTGATTCTGGGCCAAGATCCATATCATGGTGAAGGGCAAGCACATGGTCTTTCTTTCTCAGTATTGCCAGGGATAAAAACGCCGCCTTCATTGCGTAATATCTATAAAGAATTAGCGGAAGATATTAGTGATTTTACTATTCCTGAACATGGCTACTTGGAGAGTTGGGCTAAGCAAGGCGTATTATTGTTAAATACAGTATTAACCGTTGAAGAAAGCAAGGCGCACTCTCACGCTAAGTTTGGTTGGGAAACATTCACAGATAGCATCATAGAGCAGCTGAACTTACATAGAGAAGGTGTAATCTTCTTATTATGGGGAGCTCATGCTCAAAAGAAAGGTGGGAATATAGATAAGGAACGCCACTCTATTTTAAAAGCACCTCACCCCTCTCCGTTGTCAGCTCATCGTGGTTTTTTTGGTTGTAAACATTTCTCAAAAGTGAATGAATTACTTAAATCGAAAAAGTTAGCAGAGATCAATTGGCATTCAGTTTCATAAGTTTGCTGTATAAATTTTGAACTAAGCCCTGTGCTCTTATCTCAGTGATATACACTTAAGTTATCTTAAATAAATTAAGAGACTGTAGGGAGGAAAGGATGCTGATAGAAAGCATATATAAAGAGCATGGGTATATTAATCGTATCATTCAGTTATTAGAGAGTAAGCTGTCTCGGCTAGAAGATGAAAAGAGCGTTAATTATAATGTGATCCGAGAAAGTGTTAGTTATCTGTCGTCTGTTGCAGAGAAGATGCATCACCCTAAGGAGGATATGATATATCAATATTATATTGATCATTATGGTGAGCATGAAGGGTTGGGTAACTTACTGCAAGAGCATCACACATTATCAGACAGCACTGAAGCCTTCTCGATAACGATTGAGATGATTTTAAATGATGCGATTGTTCCCAAGGATATTTTTAAAGAGCACTTAAAAGCATTTACCTCTCGAGTACGACAGCACCTTGAACTTGAAGAAAAGGAGATCTTACCTTTTCTTAAAGCACACCTGACCACCAATGATTGGGAGGAATTAGAACGGTGTTGGATTGAAGAAGAAGATCCCGTATTTGGTAAAATAATTGATAAACGTTATTTAGTACTTGCTGAAAAGGTGAGATAGGGTTGTTGTCAATTAAAAAGGAGAGTTCCGTACTCTCCTTTTTTTGTTTAGTGATTTAGTGTGATGTCTTATTTAAAAAAAGCTTCATCAATGCTTCCTTTGAATGAAGGATCGAGTTCTCTTAATTCATGTAATAGCTGACGACGATCTTGAAATGCCTCAATTTCTCGCCATAAACGCTTTTTTGGCTTCTTTTTAGTTGTTGATGTTTTTGTAGCTAATAAATCATTTAATGTGTACCCATCCATAAGCACCTCGTTTTATAAAATAATGAATCATTACAAAGAGTAAGTTATCTACCATCGTGTGTTATTAAATATCACAGAGTGTCGATTATGACCTTGAACTGTTTCGCATTTGTTTCTTTTTAATGAATAACATGTGAGATAACGGTCACTAAAATGACTTTAATTTTAATTAATAACACCTAATACTCTTTGATTAATCTATTCCATACTGAATAAAAGTATATTTTTTTGTTTAATTTTTGTTAGTGTGGGTTCTTTTTTTTATTGGTTTTTTAGTCTATTCCCTTGCTAAGAATTGAGATGCTTATTATTTTTCTAAGTAAAAATAGAGAGGATGAGCAAAGTCGATATCTTACTGTTTTCTATAGTTGTGGAAGCGTATTTTCATAACTTAAACAACGTGAATTATTATTTGCTGATGTTTCTGCATTGATTTAAATGTCAATAGTATGATTTATTATGTTGTGAAAATGAACGGTAAGTCCAAGATTGTAGAAAAAGTGTCATAACTACAACATTTGTTTTTTATTGATTTTTTAGTAAATACTGAGCATCATTCAGCCCGCTAATCTTATTGGATGAGTAAATATTTAGATTTACTGCTAATAACTGAATAGAGTTGCACGGTATAGAGCTAACTCTTCATCATATCCAAATAAATAATCGACAATAACAAAGAAGATTAGTAGGGGCACTTATAGTGATAAGTGTGTGCAATCATAAATTATTGACGTAATTGAGAGGGAAGTGTGACAAGTCTTATTAACTTACTGAATGACCTATTATGGGGTTCAGTACTGGTGTATTTATTAGTCGCTATTGGTATTTATTTTACTGTTCGTTTAGGGTTCATTCAATTTCGCCATTTTGGTCATATGTTTTCGGTTTTGAAAAACAGTAGAAAATCAGATCCATCAGGAATTTCATCATTTCAAGCCTTGTGTACTAGTCTAGCCGCTCGTGTCGGTACTGGTAATATGGCAGGTGTCGCAGTGGCGTTAACTGCTGGTGGCCCTGGTGCCATTTTCTGGATGTGGTTAATTGCTATGTTAGGTATGGCAACCTCTTTTGCAGAAAGTACATTAGCTCAATTATATAAAACTAAAGATGACGACGGTAACTACCGTGGTGGTCCTGCTTATTATATGGAGAAAGGATTAGGAATGCGCTGGATGGGCGTTTTATTCTCTGTCTTTTTAATTATTGCGTTTGGTTTAGTTTTTAATGCGGTACAAGCCAACTCTATTGTAGGTGCAATGCAAACGGCGTTTGGATGGGAGCCTCTTTATGTTGGTATTGCGATTGTTATTATCTCTGCGGTTGTTATTTTTGGTGGCTTTAGAACTATAGCAAGAACCGCTGAAATTGTTGTTCCAGTTATGGCTCTGGCGTATTTGGCAATAGCATTGTTTATTATGCTAACCAATATCGAACAATTACCAGGTGTTATTGCTTTAATTTTCAAAAGTGCGTTTGGCCTTCAAGAGGCCGCTGCTGGTGGTTTAGGTTACGCAATTGCCCAAGCGATGATTAATGGTATTAAACGTGGTTTATTCTCGAATGAGGCTGGTATGGGGTCTGCACCTAATGCTGCAGCTTCGGCGACACCATATCCACCGCATCCAGCATCTCAAGGCTATGTTCAAATGCTTGGCGTATTTATGGATACGATTGTTATTTGTTCTGCAACCGTCGCAATCATCTTAATGTCTGGCGAATATGTGCCACACGGTGAAGTGACAGGGATAGAACTAACTCAATTAGCTCTAACGAGCCAAGTGGGTGAGTGGGGCGGGATTTTTGTGGCTATCGCAATTTTCTTCTTTGCATTTACGTCAATTATTGCAAACTATTCGTATGCGGAAACAAACTTGATTTTTTTAGAACATAATCACAAAGCAGGCATTGGCATATTCCGTGTCATTGTATTGGGAATGGTTATGTTTGGTGCTTTATCTTCACTACCAACGGTATGGGCACTTGCTGATGTTTCAATGGGACTAATGGCTATTGTTAACTTAATCGCTATTTCATTACTATCTGGCACGGTAATAAAGCTAGCTAAAGATTATAATAAGCAGTTGGCAGCGGGTAAAGTACCTACCTTTGATAGTAAAGATTATCCAGAGCTACACTCGCAGCTAGAAGAAGGTATTTGGGATAATACAAAAGAACAAAAATAATCATTTGTTTTATCCATCAAAGAAATAGATAAAGCCACGCAAGCTAGCGTGGCTTTTTTATATCTGAATAGTTACTATCTTAGTATATAAAAATACATAGGATATCTTGCTCATGCTTATTGTTGTTTCACCTGCGAAAACACTGGATTACGAAACGCCATTACCCGTTAAAACCTTTACTCAACCTGATTTTATTGCTGATTCAGCTGAGCTTGTAGAGGTATGTAAACAATTAACGCCATTAGATATCTCCGGCTTAATGAAGGTGAGTGATAAAATTGCAAGTTTAAATGCGGTGCGTTTTGAAGAGTGGTCAACGACGTTTACTCAAGATAATGCTCGTCAGGCCCTATTTGCATTTAAAGGTGATGTTTATACTGGGTTAGATGCAAACAGCTTAACGGAGAGTGATATCGAGTTCGCTCAAGCGCATTTGCGTATGTTATCTGGGTTGTATGGGCTATTGAAACCATTGGATCTTATGCAACCTTATCGCTTGGAGATGGGAACAAAGCTAGCGAATGATCGTGGCAGTAATTTGTATCAGTTTTGGGGGAGTAAAATTACAGAGCAATTAAACCAAGTACTGAAAGCACAAGGTGATGATATTTTAGTGAACTTAGCCTCAAATGAATATTTTAAAGCGGTAAAACCAAAAGCATTAGCTGCAAAGGTGATAACTCCTGTCTTTAAAGATTGCAAAAATGGACAATATAAAATTATCAGCTTTTATGCCAAAAAAGCACGAGGTTTAATGGCTCGTTTTATTATTGAAAACAGAGTGAAAAATAAAGAAGAGCTCAAAGAGTTTAGTGTTGCGGGTTATTACTTTGTAGACGCAGAATCAACAGAAAGTGAATTTGTTTTCAAAAGAGAAGAGCAACAAAAATAATTACGTCACGACAGTTGAATGTATTATTTTTGTAAGTAAAATGTAGTCAGGATGATTTAACCTGCTAGTGTTAGGTAGGTTATTGTAATTCACGTTGTTTTTATTTCTTACTGAAGAGAATCGAAAGAGAAAAGTGTTTTTTAGAAAGGGATTTTACATCAAGCTAACGCTGATAGTGTTAGAATTGGTATAAATCGTCAATATATGGCAATCATCTCAATTTATACTGAGAATAACTATAAAGGACAAATTACATGGCAGATCAAGGTGCAGTCACTGATTTAGCTACCACAAGTGTGGCTAATTTAGAGCATTGGTTAACAGACAATTCAGAGCTATTTATCACGTATGGGGTAAATATTATTTCAGCATTGGCGATCCTTTTTATCGGTAATATTATCGTTAAGAAAATCGCAGGTGGTGTAAGCAAGGCTCTTCAGAAAAAGAAAATGGATAAAGCAGTTGTCGACTTTGTTCATACGCTGGTTCGTTACCTTTTATTCATTATCGTTTTAATTGCAGCACTAGGTAAAGTTGGTGTTCAAACTGCTTCTGTTGTTGCTGTTATTGGTGCGGCCGGTTTAGCGGTAGGCCTTGCGCTTCAAGGTTCATTATCAAACTTTGCAGCAGGTGTATTAATCGTCGCATTCCGTCCATTTAAGTCTGGCGATTATGTTGAGATTGGTGGCGTTGCAGGGTCTGTTGATTCAATTCAAATTTTCCAAACAATTCTAACTACACCAGATAACAAAATGGTTGTAGTGCCAAATGGTGGCGTTATCGGCAGCCCAATCACTAACTATTCACGTCATGCTACTCGTCGTGTAGACCATGTAATTGGTGTGTCTTACAGTGCTGATTTGAAGAAAACAAAAGAAGTGATTACTAAAGTACTAGAATCTGATGAACGTGTACTTAAAACACCTGCACCAACTGTGGGTGTTGTTGCTCTTGCTGATTCATCAGTAAATTTTGTGGTTCGTCCTTGGTGTAAAACAGAACAGTATTGGGATGTTTACTTTGATACGCTTCAAGCGATTAAAGAGGGTCTGGACAACGAAGGTATTGAGATCCCATTCCCACAAATGGATGTGCATTTAAATAAAGTAGACTAAGGTTTACTTAAATCAATACATGAAATGCTACCTTCGGGTAGCATTTTTTTTGAATAGAACTTTGGTTGGCTAAGGGAATCATTTACTATTCTTATAGTCATAACCCTATGATGTTACTTTGAGATATTAACAATGAAAAAAATAATAAATGCTTTATGTTTATCTGCTTGCTTAACTCCGGTGGCATTTGCTTCATCACCAGACTTTCCTCATCTTGAAGTGTCAGGGACAGGAGAGGTGCTTGTTGTGCCTGATATGGCTCAATTTTCGGTTGATGTTGTAGAAAGTAAAGCAACCGCAGAGAAAGCGAAACAAGCAGCAGATAAAGCCGTGACGAGCTTCCTTGCTCGTTTAGAAGTTCAAGGGGTGAAACGTGAAAACATTAACAGTGGCAATATTCGTTTAACACCAGAATACCGTTATCCAAAAGGAAAAAAACCAGAGCTTGTTGGGTATAAAGCTGTTCGTAATATTACGGTTACGGTAATGGATTTAAATAAGTTAAATGGTTACCTCGATAAAGCGTTAGGTGATGGCGTCAACCGCATTAACCACATTGAACTCAAGACAAGTAAAGAAAAAGAATACATTGAAGCGGCACGTTTAGAAGCGATTAAAGATGCTAATGAAAAAGCAGTATCCTTAGCAAAAGGTTTTGGCACGGAAGTTAAAGGGGTGTGGAAAGTCTCTTATCGTAATAACTATAGCCAACCAGTCTTAATGAAAAGCATGAGAATGGATGCAGCTTCTAATGTGGCTGAAAGCTATCAAGACAGTCAAATGGTAATTTCTGATTCAGTGTCCGTTGTTTATCGATTAAAAGAATAGTTGCTTAAGAGCAGAGAAATAAAAAAGGGTTACCGTGTGGTAACCCATTTTTAATGATACTAGTGCAAAATTCGAGCGCGGATTGTGCCTTCAATAGCTTTTAGCTTAACTAATGCTTCTTCAGAGCGAGCGGTTTCAACATCAATTACGACATAGCCCATATCCGCAGATGTTTGTAGGTATTGAGCGGCAATGTTAATCCCTTCATCAGCAAAAATGCTGTTTATCTGAGTTAGAATACCTGGACGGTTCTCATGGATATGAAGCAAACGAGACGTATCAGTATGTTCAGGAAGAGAGACTTCAGGGAAGTTTACTGATGACAATGTTGAACCATTATCAGAGTATTTAGTGAGTTTCCCTGCGACTTCAACGCCGATGTTTTCTTGAGCCTCTTGAGTCGAGCCTCCGACATGTGGAGTAAGAATAACATTATCAAACTTTTGTAATGGCGATTCGAATGGGTCTGCGTTTGTTTTAGGCTCCACAGGGAATACATCGATAGCTGCACCACCTAAATGACCAGACTCTAATGCATCGCATAAGTCAGGGATCTTAACGACAGTGCCACGAGCGGCATTGATAAAGATAGCACCTGGCTTCATACGGGCAAACTCTTCAGCTCCCATCATGTCTTTTGTTCCTAGTGTTTCTGGAACATGAAGAGAGATAACGTCACATTTATTTAATAGCTCACTCATGGTTTGGATCTGAGTTGCATTACCTAGCGATAGCTTGTTTTCTATATCGTAGTAATAGACTCGCATACCTAAGTTTTCAGCTAAAATACCTAATTGTGTACCGATATGTCCATAACCTATGATACCCAAACGTTTGCCTCTTGCTTCAAAAGAAGCGTCGGCACTTTTTTTCCAGATACCACGATGAGCTAACGCATTTTTCTCAGGGATACCACGCAGGAGTAATAGGATTTGCCCTAAAACAAGCTCAGCAACACTTCGAGTGTTAGAGAAAGGGGCATTAAATACTGGAATACCGCGTTTTGCAGCGGCCGTTAAGTTCACTTGGTTCGTTCCGATACAGAAACAACCGACGGCAACTAACTTGTTTGCGGCATCAAACACTTCTTGAGTTAATTGAGTGCGTGAGCGAAGACCAATAAAGTGAACATCTTTTACTGCCTCAAGAAGATCCTCTTCTGACAACGATCCCTTATGATATTCGATGTTTGTATAGCCATCAGCCTGAAAAACTTCAACACAAGATGGGTGCAACCCTTCTAAAAGAAGAATTTTTATTTTTTCTTTTTCCAGAGATACTTTTGCCATGGTCGTTCTTATCCTTAAAAACAAATTTATGATGGGGAGTTTATGTTTGATGATTATAAAGTATCAAAAAATAATCAGTTTGGGTAAGAAAATTACGGAATAGTTAATAAAAAACGGTGCTAATGAGCACCGTTTGTAATCAAATGACATTTTTTGCACCCGATTGGCGGGAGCATTAAGACGAAAAAGAAACTTAATCGAACTTTTTAACGCCTTCAGGAGCGCCTACTAATAGGACATCTGCACCGCGATGAGCGAATAGACCAACCGTTACCACACCTGGCAATGCATTGATTTTATCTTCTAACTCTTTCGCATCAGTAATTTTCATACCATGAACATCTAAGATCACGTTACCGTTATCAGTAGTTACACCATGACGGTATGCAGGATCGCCACCTAGTTTCACCAATTCACGAGCAACGTAAGAGCGAGCCATTGGAATAACTTCAACAGGCAGTGGGAAGGCACCTAATACATCAACCTGTTTTGTGTCGTCGACAATACAAATGAACTTGTCAGAGATAGCAGCGACGATTTTTTCACGAGTAAGAGCAGCACCGCCACCTTTAATCATTTCGTTTTTGCCATTGATTTCATCAGCGCCATCAACGTAAACATCAAGACCTGCAACATCATTGCAGTCAAAAACTTCAATGCCCAGCTCTTTAAGTTTTTCTGTTGAAGCAACAGAGCTTGATACTGCCCCTTTGATTTTGCCTTTCATTGTCGCAAGCGCGTCGATGAAGTGATTTACTGTTGATCCTGTACCTACACCAACAATGCTGCCAGCTTCTACGTATTCTAACGCTGCCCAACCAGCTGCTTTTTTCATCTCGTCTTGAGTCATGACATTCTCCTAATGAAATAATAGTCTTCAAATGAAAGCGGCGTGATTATAACGCACTGTTTTTTCTTCGTCAGAAAAAATAAGTCTGAAAAGAGCAAAAATTGAAGGAAATACAGTCAAAGCAAACGATTTCGGTTGGGGTTTACCAGAACCATGTTTTTTTAGGGGTGATGATTTGAGGTAGTGGCACATCCCAAGATTCGATCGGTAATAGTGGTACTTGCTGGCAGGAATGAGATAAACCTATTGGCATTGGCCCTTGCTGGTCAGTGTGCCAACGTGAGAGGGTTCGATCATAATATCCTCCCCCCATGCCTAGACGGTTACCGGTATGATCAAAAGCCACCAATGGGGTCAAAATAAGATCCAGCTCTGAGGTCGGTACGATTTTTGTTTTATCTAATTTTGGTTCAAGTATTTGGTATTTATTATGAATGAGTAGGGTTGTTTTTGTGTACTCAAGAAACAATAAATGACCCTTTGCAAAAGGGTGTATAACAGGCAAAGAAACTTGCTTACCTTGTTGCCATAACCATTGAATGAGTGGGTCAGTATCAACTTCACCATCAGATGATAAATATACGGCTATCGTATTTGCTTTTTGAATTATAGGGTTGGTAGCACATTGAAGGACAAGCGCGTCAGCAGCTTGTGATTGTTCTGTAGGAGATAAGGTGTTACGAAGTTGACGTATCGATTGTCGAATGCGTCGACGAGATGTCATGGAATACCCCAAAGTGCCGTAGTGGTCGTAGCCCTTGAACCCTAGGTTCAAGGCGGATCAGCAAGGTTCACCGTAGGCTTCTCAGTACGAGCCGAGCATGCTCAGTAGTAAACAAATACTAACCCTAATTTGTGCTTATCGGCTCAGGGACATAGATCCGCCTACAAACACTCCAGGGTAAATTTTATTCTTTTGCTATCCTTAGCGATATTTCTATTCTGCCGTACTTTCTTCTGTTTGGCTAGGCTTAACTGTAGAAATCGCTGCTTCTAATGCATTAGCAAGCAATCCCATACGCTCATAAACATCAGAAGAGTGTTTACTTGCCTCTTTTTTCGCCATATGTAATTCATAGCATATATTTAATGATGTAATAGTGAGTAGCTGCTCTGTATTGGTTACTTTAGTTCGTTCAGATAGCTCATTTACTCGGTTATCCAAATCTTTCGCTGCTTCTTTCAATGCAGCTTCTTGACCAGCAGGGCAGTTAACCTTGATGGCTCGTCCTAATATTTGGACTTGCACGGCTTGGCTTGTCATCAATACATTACTCATCGTTAAACAATAGAATTACACCATTCAGAAAAGGGAATAGTGATAAGTGAATGAAACTATAAGAAATGCCGTAATAAGATTCAAGTATTTCCCCTCTCTTTGTTGATGAGGGTTAACTATATTCTTAATAAAACAACAATCTGATGAAAAGATACTCAATTGCGAGAGATCGTGAGTTTTCTGAAAATGCGCAAAGTGGTAGCATTGTGTTATTGATTATAAATTCAGAGATCGTTTTACTATGAGTGAAATAAAAATGCCAACATTCCTAGCTGTAGAGTCAGCGCTAAAGGACAGCGGATTAGCGGTTACCCCATCAGAGTTGCATGGCCTACTTGTCGGAATGGTAAGTGGTGGTTTGCCACTAGACGATCAAACATGGAAGCCGTTAATTTATGATTACACAAATGAAGGCATGGGCTGGCCTGATAGTGCAATTAAAATGGGTGAGCAGGTATTTCAATCAACGGTTTCTGAATTAACGTCTGACGTAATTGTGTTAGAAATGTTGATCCCAGATGACACTGAAACATTAATGAATCGAGCTGATGGACTAAGTGAGTGGGTAAATCATTTTATCTCAGGGTTAGGCTTAGTTGAGCTAAAAATGGACAAAGCATCAGAATCATTAAAAGAAGCCTTGTTAGACTTAGAAGAAATTGCTCGCCTAGGCATTGATGAAGATGATGATCTGGAAGAACAAGAAGCCTTATTTGAGCAAGTCTTAGAACATGTTCGTATTTGTGTACTAACGATTCATGCTGAACTAGGGCAACGAGTACATAAAGACAGCTCTAAAACCGTACATTAATGGATAATGCTATGACACATTATGATGTAGTGATCGTGGGCGGAGCGATGGCTGGAGCAACACTCGCTTTGGCCCTAGAGAAAATGAACCAAGAGACATTGTCAATCGCCGTCATTGAAGCGGTTGAGCCAAAGTTAGATCAACATCCAGGTTATGATTCGAGAAGTATTGCTCTTTCAAGTGGAACGACTCAGCTACTGCAAGATATTGGTCTTTGGTCAGGTATCGCATCATTTTCAACGCCAATTGATCATATTCATGTGTCAGATCGACATCATATGGGTTTGACTGAATTAACCGCTAAAGAGCTTAATGTTGATGCATTAGGTTATGTGGTTGAGTTAGCCGATGTCGGTCGTTTTTATCATCAAAAACTTGAAATTTCACCTCATATTGAGCTTATTTGTCCTGCCTCTGTCTTAGGTATTGATAGGGAACAATCATTATCTAAAATCACTTTATCGACAGGTGAACAGATTTCAACATCCCTAGTTATTGCCGCTGATGGCGCTGAATCAAAAACGTGCAAAAGCATGAATATAGAGAGTCTGAATGATGACTTTGAACAAGTAGCCATTATTGCAAACATCACGACGGATATTCATTCGCAAGGTAAGGCATTTGAACGCTTTACTGAGCATGGACCATTAGCCTTACTTCCAATGTCTCAAGGGCGCAGTTCTTTAGTGTGGTGTGTGAGCCCTGAAGAGTCGCAACAAATACTTGGATATGATGACGATACGTTTCTAGCGCATTTACAACAGGCTTTTGGCTGGCGTTTAGGTCAGTTGACTAAAACGGGGCAACGAGCGCATTACCCACTGTGGTTACGTCGTCAAAAACAACATATATCACACCGTTTTGCTGCTATTGGTAATGCTGCTCAAACATTGCATCCAATTGCTGGCCAAGGTTTTAATTTAGGAATAAGAGACGTATTCTCATTGGCAGATTGTATTACCCTAGCAAATCAAGCAGGTAATGATATTGGCGAATATTCAGTGTTGTCTGCGTATCAAAAACGCCGTCAGCCAGATCAACAACAAACAATAACCATGACTGCAGGATTGGTGTCTATTTTTGCAAATAATGCATTTCCTATGGTGATAGGAAGAAATGTCAGTTTGTGTGCAGTTGATACTTTTCGTGCTTTTTTAAAGCCCTTAACGTTACGAGCTATGGGCAGAGTGAATAGATAATTATGATGCAAAGTGTAGATGTTGCGATTATTGGTGGTGGCATGGTTGGTTTGACCGTTGCTGCTGCATTAGAGAGCAGTGGATTAAGAATCGCTGTCATTGAAAGTCAATTACCAGACACTGATCTAACTGACTTACCAGATGTTCGTGTATCAGCAATCAGTCGAGCAAGTGAATATATTTTAGATAATGTTGGTGCATGGCAGGGGATCACCTCTCGTAGAGCCGCTCCTTACCGTTCAATGACAGTATGGGAGCAAGACAGCTTTGCTCGTATTGATTTTGAAGCGGAACAAATTGCACAACGAAACCTAGGGCATATTGTTGAAAACCGAGTGATTCAACTTTCTTTGTTAGATATGGTTTCTAAACAAGAAAATGTAACGTTATTAGCTCCAGAACGTTGTAGTAGTATTATGTTTGGCGAGAGTGAAGCGTGGTTAACTTTAGAATCAGGCAAAGCAATTACGGCTAAATTAGTGGTCGGTGCTGATGGCGCAAACTCTTGGTTACGTAATCAAGTTAATATCCCTCTCACTCATTGGGATTATGGACACAGTGCTTTAGTTGCCAATATACGAACCGTAGAAAATCACACAGAAACGGCTCGCCAAATTTTTAGACCAGAAGGTCCATTAGCTTTTCTTCCATTGGGTGAAAGTAATTTGAGTTCAATTGTTTGGTCACTCGATCCTCTTAATGCAGAAAACTTAGTTTCAATGCCTGAAGACGAATTTAATAAGCAATTGACTGCAGCGTTTGATAACCAACTCGGCCTATGCCGTGTCGAAGGAGAGAGACAAGTCTTCTCTTTAAAAATGCGTTATGCCAAAGATTTTGTAAAAGATCGCGTTGTATTAGTCGGTGATGCGGCTCATACGATTCATCCATTAGCAGGGCAAGGAGTAAACCTTGGTTTAGCTGATGCCGCAGCATTAGCAGAAACGATTATAGAGCTACATCAAGAGGGGAAAGATATTGGGTTAAAAACCAATTTACGCCCATTTGAGCGCTGGAGAAAAGCGGAAGCGGCACAAATGATAGCCTCGATGCAAAGCTTTAAGGTTCTTTTTTCTGGTTCTAATCCAATTAAGAAATTAGTGAGGGGGATAGGAATGTCTCTAACTAATGAGGTTACGCCAGTTAAAGATGAATGTCTTAAACGCGCCTTAGGCTTATCAGGGCGACAACCAAAAATGGCTCAACATAAAGCGTAAATAAGAGTGTTAAAAAAGGTAGCCACAGCTACCTTTTTTTATTCGTATCGATTTTATATAGTCAGTATAAGACGGTTAATAAGACAGTCGTAACCGAGCAACTTCCAAGTTAATCTCTTTTATCATTCGATATTGCGCTCTTTCTGCTTGAGAGGGAACGATTAACTTTCCTTCTTCAAATCGAAACTCACCAATACCATGAATATGAATTTTCCCATTAAACAGTCGACTAATATGTTTAGCAATCATGCTTGGCGCATAGTGCTTAAAAAATCGCATCACCTTGTCCTTTTGTGATTAATACTACAAAGCGTGTAATGTGCTTTGATTGTATTATAAAACAGAAAAGATGAAGGTAGCGTTACAAATATAGAATAGAGTGATGGTTGAATCAGTTTTTATGTTTTTATCGTTTTAAATTTGATCTTTATCTAAGATTTAATACTGTTATTCAGTGGGTATAAATAAAAAAAAGCCCGAATAAATTCGGGCAAACAGTCACAGATGCATATTCAATATATATAGGTATATTGAATTAAATTGTTTGGAGTTAAACAATTTATGCGCTCTTTTTTAAGAAAAGAGCACTGTAAAGATAGCTAAATAACACACAGCTTGCTACTTATTCACTTAGAATAAATAAAAATGCAAAGTTTGTTGTTAATATCTGCGTTTGAGGTCAAGGTTGGAAATGTAACGATGAAACTTAATCTTACCTTCGACACAGAATTAGTTGTGTCTAATTGGATTATTAATTTAAGAAAGGGAATTTAGGAGGTGGGTCTGCAATTTTTTGCAGACCCTTCTTGTTTATGGTGTAGAGTTACTCATCGTCAAGAGAGTAAGGAAGTGACATTTTTTCCCAAATCGCATCTTGAAGTTTAAATTGAGTGTCACTATCAAGATCATTAGGGAGAATAGCTAAAGCTAAAGTATGTCCATCTTGATATCGGAAAGAAGACACAATGGTTCCGCCTTTACGCCAGTTCTCACCAACACTGCGCTCAATTGCATCGCCAGCAACGGGGGCTTGTTCTGATTGCCCTGCAACTAAATACATAGCTCGTTTATTCATACCGCGGTATTTTGCTCTTGCTACGGTTTCTTGACCTGTATAGCAGCCTTTTTTGAAACTGATCCCGTTAATGGCTTGTAGGTTTAATGCTTGAGGAATATGCTCATTACTTAGTGCTGCATCAATTTGAGGGTGAGCTTGTTGAATGGTATAAAGCTCCCATAATGACTCATCACATAATGTCGCTTGAGTTAACGATGACATTAAGGTGTCTTTATGTTCACTTGTCGTTACCAATAACCACTGTAGCTTTCCAATTTTAGCGAAAGTACCCAAATCACAAGTACGGACGTTTTCTTGTGAATCGGTTTGCTCGTTAATCCACTCTTCAGCCGCAGCACCAGTTAAGCCAAGTAATACTTCGTTGCTGATTTCAATATCAACTTTAGAAAATACGGCGTATTTTTTGATTTCTGTTAATTCAGTTTCAATAGCACTTTTACGTTGAAATAAGGCATAACCGTCATTGTGGTGAAACAGTTGAAATATACTCCATAACTTTCCCTTTGCATCACAGTGACCACCAAAGGTAATCTCGCCTTGTGTTAAAGCAACAACATCACAGGTTACTTGCCCGTGTAAGTAGGATTTTTTATCGTTACCTACCATAGTTATTAATGCCCAATCAGTTAATTCTGAAATAGCAAAGCTTGGTAAGGGATCGTTTAGGTTTAGCGATAACGTAGAGAAAACAGTACTCATCATGAAATTCTTATCCAGTTAGGTTATCCCTTTATAGTAAATGCCTAGATTTTAAATGTCAGTAAAAAGAAACAAGTAGTTTTATGTCTCATCTTCTTCATCTTGTGACTTTAGATCATGGTTGTCATAGGAATAGACTGATAAACTCCGTTTAGTTATTTCTATTTTTAAGCTAGAGGACCGTATGTACAGTGTCGAAGAAAAAGCACGAGTAAAGTGGGCTTGCCGTCGTGGGATGCTAGAATTAGATGTGGTAATTATGCCATTTTTTGACGAATGTTTTGAAGAACTAACAGAAGCTGAGCAACAGAATTTTGTTTCATTGCTAGAAAGTGATGATCCAGATTTATTTACGTGGATCATGGGGCACGGACGCAGTGACAACCTAGGCCATGCATCTATGGTAGATAAGATCGTTGAGCACAACCTCAGCAAACTCCGTTAAGATTACGCTCCACTTTTCCTATATCGCCTATCTCACATTATATGGTAGTTATTTCTACTTGGGGTGGGCGGTAATGTTAATGGATATAGCTCCATTTCCTTTATTACCTCTCTTCTTTTATTTTATTCATCAGCATATTACATCTATTTATCATCAATTATTAGAGTTGCAAGGCGATTATACTTTTGCAATCAAAGCGTCTGATGATCATAGAGATTGGATTATTAAACGAGTATTTTGGATAAGTCGAAGTATGAGTGTTTTTTATGCGGAAAATGATTATACAAAGCAGTATTTTTATTTATTTAGAGATGCAATGAGTGAAGATGAGCTGCATCAATTAGCGGTTTTATTAAGATGATCTCTATTCTATTTATAGGTTTAGAATAGAGACCAATAAATGAAAGCGAAAATTAGTTGAAATTCTTAGGCACTAAAATTGTAGGACCTGACTCTTCAAGTGCTTCTGGGTAATCTAGTGTGTAATGTAAACCGCAGCTTTCTTTACGCTCCATTGCACAACGAACCATTAATTCAGACACATCAAGCAGATTTCGCAGTTCGATCAGGTTATTAGATACGCGGAAATTACTGTAGTAATCATGGGTTTCTTGTTTTAATAACTGAATACGACGAAGTGCTCGCTCTAGACGTTTATCCGTGCGAACAATACCCATATAATCCCACATAAATAGGCGTAGTTCATGCCAGTTATGTTGGATTACTACTTCTTCATCTGAACATTCAACCTGACTCTCATCCCAAGCTGGTAATGACGGAGGAAGATCTCGGTTATTTATGTTTTTAATAATATTTTCTGCAGCAGACCATGCGTAAACAACGCACTCTAGCAGAGAGTTCGAGGCTAAACGGTTTGCGCCATGAAGACCCGTATAACTCACCTCACCAATTGCAAATAAGCCATCAATGTCCGTTTGACCTTGTTTATCAACCATGACACCACCACAAGTGTAGTGGGCCGCTGGTACGATAGGGATCGGCTCTTTTGTCATATCTATACCAAATGAAAGCAGTTTTTCATTAATGGTAGGGAAGTGATGATGAATGAAGTCTTCAGGTTTATGGCTGATGTCTAAATACATACAGTCTGCACCTAGGCGTTTCATTTCAAAGTCGATAGCACGAGCAACGACATCACGAGGTGCTAATTCACCACGCTCATCGAAATCAGGCATAAAACGAGTGCCGTCTGGACGACGCAAATAAGCGCCTTCACCACGAAGTGCTTCTGTCATTAGGAAATTACGAGCGTCAGGGTGGAATAGGCACGTAGGGTGAAATTGGTTGAACTCTAAGTTCGCAACTCGACAACCAGCACGCCAAGCCATTGCTATACCATCACCTGAAGATACGTCAGGGTTTGAAGTATATTGGTAAACTTTAGAAGCGCCGCCTGTTGCTAATACAACAAATTTAGCGCGAACGGTTTCAACATGCTCGGCATCACGGTTCCAAATATAGGCACCAACGACTTTATCTGCTTCTCCGCCAACTTTATCTTCAGTGATTAAGTCGAGCGCATTGTGACGTTCAAAAATAGTGATGTTGGGGTGATTTAGAACATTGTCTTGCAGTGAGTTTTGCATTGCTTTGCCGGTAGCATCTGCAGCGTGCAAAATACGGCGATGGCTATGACCACCCTCACGAGTTAAATGAAATTTTGGATCGGTAATGTCGGTTTCTTTTTCATCATCGTGATCAAAAGGAACACCGCCATCAATTAACCATTGAACGCAATGTTTCGCATTTTCAGCAATAAAAGTAACAACATCTTTGTCACAAATATGTGCGCCAGCAACTAAGGTATCATCGACATGAGACTCTACCGTATCACTTTCATCAAATACGGCAGCAATGCCGCCTTGAGCGTAGTACGTTGAGCCTTCATTACGAGGACCTTTACTTAAAACGATCACCTTTCCATGTGGTGCGACTCTAAGTGCAAGTGAAAGACCAGCAGCACCACTGCCTATGACTAAAACGTCGCAACTGTGTTCATTGGTTATGTTCATATATTCATCATTTTCCTGTGATAATCCGATCATTTTACCAGAATCTAGGTGGTTGCGTTATATTTTGAAGTGGAATCTTAAATATCAAGAATAAAAAAGTGAAAATGAGAGATAAAAACAAGCTAAAAAAAGCCTTAAATTACTCATTGAACTATTAAATTGATAAAAAAATGTAATAATGAAGGAACTTTCTAAAGATTAGAAACTCATACATAGTGCTCAAGTTAATCGTGGTATAGCTGAATTTATTATCAGCTGTTTGCGTAATCTAAACTTTATGCGCATCTAAGAAGAATAACATGGGAGTACCCGCTCCAATGAGTGAGCAGTTAACAGATCAAGTTTTAATTGAGCGTGTTCAACGTGGTGACAAGCAAGCCTTTAACCATTTGGTAGTTAAATACCAAAACAAAGTATGTAGTCTTGTTGCTCGTTATGTAAAAAATAGTGGTGATGTACCTGATGTTGCGCAAGAAGCGTTTATTAAAGCGTATCGTGCGTTACCAACCTTTCGTGGGGACAGTGCATTTTATACTTGGTTGTATCGAATAGCAGTGAATACAGCGAAGAATTACCTTGTCGCTCAAGGACGTAGACCGCCAGCATCTGATGTTGATGCGGAAGAAGCAGAATATTATGAAGGGGCAAGTGCCTTAAAAGAGGTCACTAACCCAGAGAATTTATCATTAACCGAGGAATTACGACAAATCGTATTTTCGACAATTGATGGTTTACCTGAAGATTTAAAAACAGCAATAACATTACGAGAGCTAGAAGGCTTAAGTTATGAAGATATTGCTGCTGTAATGGAGTGTCCAGTAGGTACGGTTCGTTCGCGTATCTTCCGAGCTCGTGAAGTAGTTGAGAAAAAAATCCAACCGCTGATGCAGCGTTAATTATTTCCAACGGTCAAACGGTGAAGACAATGACTGATAAAGAACAAATTTCAGCGTTTATGGATAATGAGGAAATGGACAATGCGTTCATAGAATCCCTATCGCAAACAGAAAGCGCAGAAACCTGGAAAAATTACCATTTAATTGGTGATGTAATGAGAGGCGAGACGCCTGAAACACAAGAGTGGGATATTGCCGCCAATGTGGCTCTTGCTCTTGAGGATGAACCTGCTCACCAGTTGAATGATACGGTAACGGAATTCATGCCTTCTCAGCCTACGCCAAGTGAAGCAAAGAAGACAATGCCAAGTTGGTTGACTCAGTTTAGTCAAGTTGCGATGGCTGCGTGTTTCTCTCTTGTTGTTATTGTTGGTGTTCAGCAATATAACGGTTCAGAAAGCAATGCTATCCCTGCGAGTGGTGATATTCAGGTACTCGATACTATTCCATTTAGTGGAACGGCAGAGCCTGTGAGTTTAACCCGTGACTCACTAGTAAATAAAACCTCGACAGAAGCAGATGTCATGGAGCAGCGTAAGCGTATAAATGCAATGCTGCAAGATTATGAATTACAGCTACGATTGAACGCTCATGATGGTTCGATTGATCGTGATTTACTAGAGCAAAATACAACATTGGCAGAATAATGAAACATATCCTGATCAGCTTTATCGCTTTGATCAGCTTCTTTCCAATAACAGCCTCAGCAGAAGAAACTCCTTCTGCTGAGGCTTTGTTGCATCAAATGGGAGAGGCGAGTCATAAGCTAAATTACGAACTTTCTTATATTTTGGTTAAGAAAAACAGTATTGAACCTTTTATGTATCGCCATTCTCACCTGGAGAATATGACGTTATCTCATCTTGTTTATTTAAGTGGTTCAATGCGCGAAGTGATTCGTAGAAATGAAGAAATCACTTATTTAGAGCAAGGCAGTAAACCTTTTTCTATTCAAGCAGAATCTATTGTTGCTCCTATTATCCCTCTTTTACATAAAGAATTGCCTCTTTTAAAACAATATTATGATTTTGTATCAATGGGTAGAGCAAGAGAGGCAGGGTCTCCTTCACAAGTGGTTCGCATCGTGTCAAAGGATGGAAACCGTTATTCTTATATTGTGTGGATTGATGAGCGAAGCAAGCTGCCGTTACGTACTGATTTAGTCAGTAGAGATGGCGACATTATTGAGCAATATAGAGTGGTTTCTTACACCGTTAATGATCAAATTGCAGGATTTATGAACCAGCGTTTAGGTGAGGTAGAGTTACCGAAAGTATTGCCGTTACCACCTACGACACAAGAAGAAGCAGCCTGGTCGATAAAGTGGCTGCCTAGCGGCTTTAAAGCCATTCATTTCAATCGCTATCGTCTTGCTATGAATCAACGAGCAGTTGAAAGCCAAATGTATACAGATGGATTATTTAATTTCTCCGTGTATATTTCAGAAGCCGATGAATTAAGTCAAAAAGAACAATCAGTACGCCAAGGGCGACGTTCATTGTATAGCTATATACAAGGGGATTATGAAATTAGTGTCGTTGGCGATATTCCTGTTGTTACAGCAAAACGTATCGCTGATTCCATTGTTTTTCGTCCCTCTGTATTAAAAAATGAGGATAAATAACGCCTATGATGACAGCGTTAGCGACAGTACTTGATATTCAAGATGACATAGTTGTTGTTGGTTGCCAGCAGAAAAGCAGTTGTAACCATTGTTCATCGAAAGATTCTTGTGGTACAGGTATTGTATCAAAGGTACTTCCAGGAAAGGTGCATCACTGGGCTTTTCATACCGATAAAAAATTAACCATTGGTCAAATGGTAGAAATTGGTTTACCTGAAAAGAACCTACTTCAGTCCGCTGCTATTGTATATTTAGTGCCGTTATTCTTTTTACTCATTGGGGCGTTTATTTCTGATGCGCTTATTTCTCCACTTGTGGGAGTTGGTGAGCTAACAACCATCGTGGTTGCTGCGCTTTCATCATGGGGCGGGTATGTGCTTGCGAAATCACTTTCTCACCGAATTGAGCAGAATACAGAACAACAAGTTAGCTTGATCCGTGTCCTCGGTGAGCCAGTTTCTGACACTATCTCAGTAAATGCTGCACGATAAGATAGCGACTTGCGACGAAATTGGGTAGAATCCCACAACTTGATCTCACGATCCAATCCCATTAACTAATTGAGTTTGTCACATCATTTATGAAGCACATTCGTAATTTTTCTATTATTGCCCATATCGATCACGGTAAATCGACACTATCTGACCGCCTAATCCAAGTTTGTGGTGGCCTGTCAGACCGTGAAATGGCTGCACAAGTTCTTGATTCAATGGATCTAGAACGTGAACGTGGTATCACCATCAAAGCCCAGAGTGTGACGCTCGACTATACGGCTAACGATGGTGAGACTTATCAACTAAACTTTATCGACACTCCTGGACACGTTGACTTCTCTTATGAAGTATCGCGTTCACTTGCTGCCTGTGAAGGTGCGCTATTGGTGGTCGATGCGGGTCAAGGTGTAGAAGCACAGACTCTAGCAAACTGTTATACCGCAATCGAAATGGATCTAGAAGTTGTGCCAATCTTAAATAAGATTGACTTACCAGCGGCAGATCCAGATCGTGTAGCTGAAGAAATTGAAGAAATCGTTGGTATTGATGCAACAGATGCAACGCGTTGTTCTGCTAAGACTGGCCTAGGTGTTGATGAAGTTCTTGAAACTATCGTTAAGTCTATTCCTGCACCAGAAGGTGATCCAGACGGCCCAACACAAGCGCTGATCATTGACTCATGGTTTGATAACTACTTAGGTGTTGTTTCTCTTGTTCGAATCAAAAATGGTTCACTAAAGAAAAATGACAAGATCAAAGTAATGAGCACAGGGCAAGTTTGGGGTATCGACCGTATTGGTATCTTCACTCCAAAACAAATTGATACCGATGGATTAAACACCGGTGAAGTTGGCTGGGTAGTTTGTGGTATTAAAGATATCCTAGGTGCTCCAGTGGGTGATACCTTGACTCATGCGAAGGGTGGCTGTGAAGAGCGTCTACCTGGTTTCCAAAAAGTGAAACCACAAGTGTATGCAGGTTTGTTCCCAGTCTCTTCTGATGATTATGAAAACTTCCGTGATGCATTAGGCAAGTTAAGTCTGAATGACGCTTCTCTGTTTTATGAACCAGAAAGTTCGGCAGCACTTGGCTTTGGTTTCCGTTGTGGCTTCCTTGGTATGCTTCACATGGAAATCATCCAAGAGCGTCTAGAGCGTGAATACGATCTTGATCTGATCACGACAGCACCAACGGTAGTTTACGAAGTGGTATTAAATAACGGTGATTTACTGTACGTAGATAGCCCATCAAAATTACCAGCAGTAAATGATTTAGATGAAATTCGTGAACCAATTGCTCGTTGTAATATCTTAGTACCAGCAGATTACTTAGGTAATGTGATCAGTCTATGTATTGAAAAACGTGGTGTTCAAGTTGATATGGTTTATCACGGTAACCAAGTAGCGTTGACTTATGATATTCCAATGTCAGAGGTAGTTTTAGACTTCTTTGACCGATTGAAATCAACGTCTCGTGGTTATGCATCATTAGATTACAACTTCCAACGTTATGAACAGTCAAACATGGTTCGTGTTGATGTATTAATCAATGGTGACAGAGTTGATGCACTTGCTATCATTACTCACCACGATAATGCACAAAGCCGCGGTCGTTTATTGGTTGAGAAAATGAAAGAATTCATTCCTCGTCAAATGTTTGATATTGCGATTCAGGCAGCGATTGGTGCTCACATTATTGCGCGTTCAACGGTTAAGCAGTTACGTAAAAACGTAATCGCAAAATGTTACGGTGGCGATATTAGCCGTAAGAAAAAACTGTTGAAGAAGCAGAAAGAAGGTAAGAAACGTATGAAGCAGATTGGTAATGTTGAATTACCTCAAGAAGCTTTCCTTGCGATTCTTCATGTAGGTAAAGATTAATAGGTCATCACTGATTATTCAGAGTGACGTAAATTAAGCTTTATTACAGCTCAAAGAAAGCGATGATCACTGGTCTTCGCTTTCTTTGTTATTGCAACACTTAACTTAAGGGAATGAAATGGCGAACACTTTTTCACTAATTTTAGTTCTAGTAACCCTATTTACAGGGGTTATTTGGGCTATTGATAAATTCGTTTGGGCTCCAAAGCGTAAGCAAAAAATTGCAGCAGCGAGAGAACAAGCGGGTGGACAAGTTGATGAAGCAACACTAGCAAAAGTCGCACCTCAACCGGGGTGGGTAGAGCAGTCTGTTTCAATTTTTCCAGTGATTGGCCTTGTGTTAGTGTTGCGCTCATTTATTTATGAGCCGTTCCAGATCCCATCCGGTTCGATGATGCCGACGCTTTTAGTCGGTGATTTTATCTTGGTTGAAAAATTCTCATATGGAATTAAAGACCCTGTTTGGCGTTCACAACTTGTAGAAACGGGTAAGCCTGAGCGTGGTGATATTGTTGTATTCAAATACCCACCTCAACCAAATATCGACTATATTAAACGTGTAGTAGGTGAACCAGGCGATACCGTAATTTACAGCTCTTCGAAGCAGTTGTGTATTAAGCCAAAAGGTGAGAGCAAGTGTAACATCATCCCGTTAACGAACATGAAAGACAGTGAATTCATGCAAGATCGTACTAACCTAGTTCAGTATACTGAGCAGTTAGCAAAAGAGACAACGCATGATATTTTGGTTAACCCTATGAGAGCTGATCGTGTATCTATGTACCAACCACGACCAGGTTACAATGAATGGGTTGTACCAGAAGGAAACTACTTTGTGATGGGCGATAATCGTGACAACAGTGCTGACAGTCGTTACTGGGGATTTGTCCCTGAAGCGAATCTGGTTGGTAAAGCGGTCGGGATCTGGATCAGCTTTGAATTTGAACGTGGTAGCGATAGTGTGCTGCCTTCCTTTATTCCTACTGGTGTGCGTTTTAACCGCATCGGTGGCATAGACTGATTGAACGATTATGAATGCTTCATTACAACGCCTAGAGAAAAAAATAGGCTATCAATTTAAAGATGAAAATTATTTAAAATTAGCACTGACTCACCGTAGTGCTAATGGTACTCACAATGAACGTTTAGAGTTTTTAGGCGATTCAATTTTGAGTTTTGTTATTGCTGATGAGTTGTATCACCGTTTTCCTAAAGTGGATGAAGGTGATATGAGTCGTATGCGTGCAACCTTAGTTCGTGGGCATACATTAGCTGAGCTTGGTCGTGAGTTTCAGTTAGGAGATTACCTATACTTAGGCCCAGGTGAGCTTAAAAGTGGTGGCTTCCGTCGTGATTCAATTTTAGCGGATGCGGTTGAAGCGATTATTGGTGCTATTTATTTAGACAGCGATACAGAAACAATTCGTAGAATCATTCTGTCTTGGTACCAAACACGTCTTGATTCGATTGAGCCAGGTGTTTCTCAAAAAGATCCAAAAACACGTCTTCAAGAATACCTACAAGGTCGTCGTAAACCATTACCAACGTACACAGTAACAAAAATTAAAGGTGAAGCTCATAATCAAGAGTTCACAATTGAATGTATCGTGGCTGGCTTGGATACGCCGGTTATCGGAAAAGGAAGTAGCCGCCGCAAGGCAGAACAGTCGGCTGCTGACATAGCATTAGGACAATTAAACTAATGTCAGATGAAAAAGAATTCGATCTAGATGCATACTTTGCATCTTCAGAAAAAACAGAAACAAGTGACAATCAACACTGTGGTTTTATTGCGATTGTTGGCCGTCCAAACGTGGGTAAATCAACCCTTCTTAACCAAATATTAGGTCAGAAGATTTCGATTACATCACGTAAACCTCAGACAACTCGCCACCGTATTATGGGTGTTGATACTGAAGGGGATTATCAAGCAATCTATGTTGATACTCCAGGTCTTCATATTGAAGAAAAACGTGCAATTAACCGTCTAATGAACCGAGCAGCAAATTCATCGTTAAGTGATGTGAATTTAGTTTTATTCTTGGTGGATGGCACGCACTGGACACCAGATGATGAAATGGTATTGAACAAGCTGAAAAAAGCAGAGTTCCCTACGGTTTTATTAGTAAACAAAGTAGATAACGTTAAAGATAAAAATGATGTGATGCAGCATCTGCAAACCATGACGGAAAAAATGGATTTTGTTGATGTTGTGCCAATTTCAGCAAAATCAGGCTCTAATGTTGATGTTGTGCAAAAATTGGTTCGTCAACATTTACCAAAAGCAGTACATCACTTCCCTGAAGAGTATGTTACTGACCGTTCTCAACGTTTTATGGCATCTGAAATTATCCGTGAAAAGCTAATGCGTTTTACGGGTGAAGAGCTACCATATTCAGTTACGGTTGAGATCGAACGTTTTGATTACAACCCTAAAATGGATGGTTTCCATATTAACGGTTTGATCCTTGTTGAACGCCATGGCCAGAAAAAAATGGTTATCGGTAAGAACGGCGAGAAAATTAAAACGATCGGTCGTGAAGCTCGTATTGATATGGAAGAACTGTTTGACCGTAAAGTGTATTTAGAGCTTTGGGTTAAAGTGAAATCTGGATGGGCTGATGATGAGCGAGCACTTCGTTCTCTAGGTTACATCGATGATTTATAGAGAAAGCAGGGTTCAGATCGGTCGCAAGCTCCCTTAAAGGGTTCAGAAGAGCCGCGGTAGGCATCGAGTCTTACCGCGGCTCTTCTAAAATCTGCAAGCGAAGCGATCTGAACTCTTATTTATAGGTAAGAAACGTGGAAGAAGGCCTACAGCGCTGTTTTGTCCTGCACCGAAGACCATATAGTGAAAGCAGTCTAATTTTAGATGTGTTTAGTGAAGAGTATGGCCGTTTATCTATTATCTCCAAAGGGGCGCGAAGCAAGCGTTCTAATCTAAAAGGCGTACTGCAAGCGTTTACCCCATTATTAATGAAATGGTCTGGTAAAGGCTCTATGCGCACACTGCGACAAGCTGAAACCATTAGCTTGGGTATTCCACTATCAGGCATTAATCTTTACTCTGCCATGTACATCAATGAATTAATCGTTCGAGTAATAGAGCAAGAAACGCCGTATCCAGCCCTATTTTTAGATTACCTCACTGCTCTTACCGAGCTTGCTCAAAGTTCAAATCCTGAACCAGCATTAAGACGTTTTGAGTTAGCGCTTTTATCTTCATTAGGTTATGGCGTTGATTTTTTACATTGTGCAGGCAGTGGTGAAATGGTTTCTCCAGAGATGACTTATCGTTATCGTGAGCAACAAGGCTTTATGGCCTCTATACGTCATGACCCTTTAATGAGCTTTAAAGGTAATGAGTTAATTGCCATTAGTGAGCGTCGATTTGCCACCCCTGAGCAATTAAAAGCAGCAAAACGCTTTACACGCATAGCACTAAAGCCGTATCTTGGCGGCAAGCCCCTAAAAAGTAGGGAACTGTTTCTTCCAAGAACAAGGAGTATTCTAAAATGAGTTCAATTTTACTTGGCGTTAATATCGATCACGTAGCAACCCTTCGTAATGCACGAGGTACAAAATACCCAGATCCTGTTCATGCGGCAGAAATCGCAGAGCGAGCTGGCGCGGCGGGTATTACGATCCATCTACGTGAAGATCGTCGTCATATTAACGATCGTGATGTGCGTATCTTACGTGAAACGTTGCAAACACGAATGAACTTAGAGATGGCAGTAACGGATGAAATGGTAGGCATTGCGCTTAAAACACAGCCAGAGTTTGTTTGTTTAGTGCCTGAAAAACGTGAAGAGCTAACCACTGAAGGTGGCTTGAATGTATTAGGTCAGCTTGAAAAAGTAAAAGCAGCAACGAAAACATTGTCTGACGCAGGGATTAAAGTTTCTCTATTTATCGATGCAGATAAAGAACAAATTGATGCAGCGGTTGAGTGTGGTGCGCCTTTCATTGAACTTCATACTGGCGCTTATGCGGATGCAGAAACAGAAGAAGCACAACAAGATGAGTTGAAAAAAATCGCTGCAGGTGCAAGCTATGCTGCTGCTAAAGGCTTAATTGTTAATGCAGGCCATGGTTTAACGTATCATAATGTTGAAGCGATTGCGGCACTGCCAGAAATCTATGAATTAAACATCGGCCACTCTATTATGGGACGTGCAGTGTTTGATGGTTTAGAAAAAGCGGTCGCGGATATGCACCGTATTATGCTTGGTGCTCGTAAGTAATGGCAATTGTTGGTCTAGGGACTGATATTGCTGAAATAGAAAGGGTTGAAAAAGCCCTTTCTCGTTCAGGAGATGCGTTTGCAGAGCGCATCTTGAGTCAATCTGAATTTGAAAAATATCAAAGTCTAAAACAAAAAGGGCGTTTTTTAGCGAAGCGTTTCGCTGCAAAAGAAGCCGCCTCAAAAGCACTAGGAACCGGCATTGCTCATGGTGTTACTTTTCATGATTTTAGTGTCTCTAATGATGAAAACGGTAAACCCATCTTAGAACTCATGGGTAAAGCTCTTGAGTTATCTCAAAAAATGAGTGTTTCCCATATTCACCTTACAATATCCGATGAGCGCCATTACGCGGTTGCAACGGTAATTTTTGAATCTTAACTAAGCTACTTCAACCATTGAGTGGCATCTTTTGTCACTTTATACATTTCATCTTGCAGCTCAAATAATTCAGGTTCAATGTCTTCAATCGATTGCTCCTGTCTTAGAGCAGTTTCAATTAAATTACATAACTGCTTTAGTCTAGGCACGCCACAATATGAGCTACTTCCATGAAGTTTATGTATGTAATGGCACAGTTCTTCAGTTGATGAGTTACCCTCTAGGGCTTTTTCTATCCAGCCATCGACTTCTGGAATAAATTCTATCAGCATTTCAAGCATCTCTTTTGCGAGCTCTTCTTTTCCTGCTGATTGCTTTAATGCCGCTTCCCAATCAATGCTACTACTTTTATCACAACTAGCTTCTTCCACATGAAGTTCAGGGATCGCGTCGGCTAAAATTTCAATTTTTTCTACATCAGATTTATCCGTTAATGGACTCCAATGAATGATAACTTGCTGTAGGACATGCTCTTCAATTGGTTTGGTTAGATAATCATCCATTCCTTCGTTAATTAATCGTTCTCGTTCACCTTCCATTGCATGAGCGGTTACTGCAACAACAGGAGTTTGAGCGTTTAATACTGTTTTACGGATTTCTTTACATGCCATAACGCCATCCATTTTAGGCATTTGAATATCCATTAAAATAATATCGAACTTTTGTTCAGTGGCTTGTTGCACTGCATCAATACCATTTTTACAGGTCACTACGGTTTCAACTTGTTCATGTAATAAGGCGGAAATAAGCTTAAGGTTAGCTGGGTTATCGTCTACAGCCATCACTTTAATTGGTAAGCGTTGAGACTTGTCGTCATGCGCCATTAAGTCCGGCAATGCGAGCTCTTGCATTGGCTGCTTATGGTGTAATAAGGTATCGAGTAGCTTTTTCTTAGCAAATGGCTTTGATAAACAAGTTATATGAGAAAGTTGATTTATCTCTTCAGTGAGTGCTAGCTCGGTACTTGGCAAACCAATAACAATAGTTGGGCAATAAGGTGCCAGTTTTTTAGATATTAGGTCTAATGATTGTGCTGTAGGTTTAGAACTTGAATTTAAGCTAATCAAAGCAAAATCATGAGGTTCAATAATATCAGGCAAGGTTGAACGATAGGTAACAAATACCCCATGATGAATAAACTGCTGTTGTAAAATAGAGGCAGACTGCATATTAGGCTCAATTAACAGAAGCTTTTTATTTTCTAATTGAGAAATATCGCGTTCATCAATCATTGGTAGCTCTGTTGAGCTCATTTTAATCGTAAACCAGAAAGTCGAACCTTGGTGCAAGCGACTGCTTAAGCCGATCTCACCTCCCATTTGAGCGACTAGTTTTTGAGTGATAACTAAACCTAGACCTGTACCGCCATAACGACGAGAAATACTGGCATCAGCCTGACTAAAGGCTTGGAACAGTTGAGCTTGTTGGCGTTCAGAAATACCAATTCCTGTATCTCGAATAACAAACTGCAGATCAATGCTGTCGTCATGCAAGTGTTTTAACTCAACAGAAATATCGATATTACCTTTCTCGGTAAATTTAATCGAGTTACCAACGAGGTTATTCAGAACTTGCTGAATACGAAGTGGGTCACCAATTAACCCTGATGGAACGCGTTGATCTATCTTAAGAGTGATTTCCAACCCTTTTTCATGTGCGCTTGGGGCTAGTAAACTCACCACTTCATCAAGAGTATCTTGGAAATTAAACGGCAAGTTTTCTAGCAGTAACTTACCGGCTTCAAGTTTCGAAAAATCAAGAATGTCATTGATGATCGTTAATAGGTTATTCGCAGAACGTTCAATGGTTTGTAAGTAATCTTGTTGGTTATTCGATAGAGAGGTTTTTAGCATTTGGCGAGTAAAACCGATAACGCCATTAAGTGGAGTTCGTAACTCGTGCGACATATTGGCTAAGAATTCAGACTTCACACGAGCTGCCTCTTGAGCGCGCTTTTTAGCAATATCTAATTCTACGTTTTGAATCTCTAGTTGCTCTAAAGTCTCACGTAAATCAGACGTTGCTTGGTCGATACTTTGCTGCATCTCGACATGATATTCAGATAAAGAAATAGCCATGGCATTAATGCCATTTTTAAGGGTGTCTAATTCACCATGCAGTTTGTTTTCAATACGTACATTTAAATGACCACGGCGAATACGGTCAACCACGCTGACCATATGTGAAATAGGTTGAGTCACATCTTGCATTAAGCGATAAGCAAAGACACCAGACAAGCTAAGCCCAAGCATTAAAACAATCAAGGCAGAGAATATTTCTTGGTATTGCTGAAGTCGTAAACTCGATAAGTCCAGTTCAATCGCAATATAGCCTAAAGGCTCATTCATATGTGATGAATCAAAGTTGGTAGAGAATTGGCCTTCTGGAAGGATCGGTGTTCTTAATATGATCGATTCTTCTTGAAAAGTAATATCTAACAATAAAGGAATTGGTTGGTTTTTTGGAAATGTTAAACTTTCAAAGTTAGGGTGGAAGTTGGACGTTACAAAAAGTTCATGATGTTCATCAAATACGGCAATACTACGAACAATTTTAGAGTGTTTTCGATGAGCATAGCTAATTAAGCGTCGGACAGCCTCTCGGTTTTTACCCGTCATACCGTACTCACTCGAAATCGCTAGAGGTTCAATGATACTTGTACCACTAGAAATAAGTTGAGCTTCCAAATCATTATATCGATTCATGGTAAAGAAACCACTTAGCAATAAACCGATGATTAATGTTGGTGCCAATGTTAGCGTGATGACTCGTGCGCGCAAACCGTATTTTGTCATATTTATTCGTTCTGATTAACTTCCTTGAGCGCGTAGCTTAATCAAGTTAGAGAGTAACCTCAATTATTCTATGTCGAAATCGTAAGTTGAAACGTAAATGATCACTAATCAGGGCTACATCTTAATGTTGTTTCGGTATAATGGCGTTAATTTTAGTAAATCAGGCAATAATCATGGCGCAGTTCTTCAAAGCGAAAAAGAAAGCTTCAGTAAATACAAAGCATCATTCTGTTGATGTGGTTCGATTAGATCATAATGGCGCAGGCATCGCTTTTGTGGATAAGAAGCCTGTATTTATTGATGGTGCTTTGCCTGAAGAAAAGGCGATTATTCAATTTACAGAGCAGAAAAAACAATATGCTCGTGCTAGGCTGATTAAGGTAATTCAAAAAAGTACTAAACGCCAAGCGCCAATTTGTCAGCATTATCATGAATGTGGTGGATGTAATTTACAGCACTTACAGCATCAAGAACAAATTGCAGCAAAAAATCAAAAGCTGCAAGAGTTAATGCAAAAGCAAGGTGTTGAGCATTGTGAAGTCGTCGCTCCAATTAGTGATAATGAACAAGGTTACCGTCGACGAGCTCGTATTAGTTTAATGGTAAATAAACAGACGAATCAGTTAGATTTTGGTTTCCGTAAAAAGCAGAGTAAAGCTATTGTTAATGTTCGTCATTGCCCAGTGCTTGTTCAGGAATTGGATCAACATTTAGAGTCTTTACATGCATTATTGAACCAACTAAAAGGTAAGAAGCACCTAGGGCATGTTGAACTTGTGCAAGCAGATAACGGCAGCGTTTTACTTATTCGCCATGTTGCTGAGTTTAATGAGAAGGATCATCAATCCTTAGTGAATTATTGTGAAGAACGCAATTTGATCTTATATCTAATGCCTGAGAGTGATGTATTAACCCACGTTTGTGGAGAAGAACCATATTATGTAATTGATGGTGCTAAAATTTATTTTACGCCGAAAGATTTCATTCAAGTGAATCGTCACGTTAATAACAAAATGGTTGAGCAAGCATTGTCCTGGCTCAACCTAAAAGAAACAGATAGTGTGTTGGATTTGTTTTGTGGTCTTGGTAATTTTAGTTTGCCTTTAGCTCAAAAAGTGAAAAACGTTGTTGGTATTGAAGGCGTGGATGAAATGGTTCAACGTGCTCAATCGAATGCAAAAAGAAATGCACTAGATAATGTCACGTTTTATCAAGCAAATTTAGAAGAAGATATCACTGATCAAGTGTGGGCTAGCACAAAGTTTACAAAGATTTTACTCGATCCTGCCAGAGCAGGGGCTGCAGGAGTGATGGAAACTGTGGCAAAATTAACACCTCAAACCGTGGTTTATGTATCGTGCAACCCGGCAACACTTGCACGCGATAGCCAGTTACTTATTCAACACGGTTACAAGCTTACTAGGCTAGGTATGCTTGATATGTTCCCACATACAGGACATTTAGAATCTATGGCTTTGTTTGAGCGATAATTAGCGGTAATGCTAACTACGCTTAAAAAGTCTAAAAGAATCATTATAAAATTGGATTATAGGAAACGGACATGGTCGCAGTTCGCGGAGCACATCTTAAGGAAAATGAAGAGTTCGAGTTAGGTGAATGGATCACCAGCCTTGAACAAGATAAAAACACCTCAAAAAAATTGACTGAGGTGTATAAGCAATGTGAAGAGTTAGTCGCTTCTCATGAAGAAGGACAGCTCTTGCTATGGCGCGGCCGTGAGATGATTGAGATATTAATCACCTTAAGTATGGACAAGCCAACACTTATTGCTGCTCAGTTATTCCCTTTAGTGTCATCTGGTGTTTTAGACAGGGAAACGTTAACTGAGAACTACAATAAAGAAATTGAAAAATTGATTGATGGCGTTGAAGAGATGGACGCTATTGGTCAATTAAATGCGTCCGTAGATGCTGAGTCTGCCTCTTCTCAGGTGGATAATATTCGCCGAATGCTACTTGCGATGGTGGACGATTTCCGCTGTGTGATCATTAAATTAGCAGAGCGTATTTGTAATCTACGTGAAGTGAAAAATGAACCAGATGAAGTGCGACGTGCTGCAGCAAAAGAGTGTAATAACCTATATGCACCATTAGCAAACCGTTTAGGTATTGGTCAATTAAAGTGGGAAATTGAAGATTACTCTTTTCGTTATCAACACCCTGATACTTATAAGAAAATAGCTAAGCAGTTATCTGAGCGTCGTATTGTTCGTGAACAGTATATCGAAGATTTTGTCACCGGTCTTAGTGATGAAATGCAAGAGTACAACATCAATGCAGAGGTGAGTGGGCGTCCTAAACACATCTATAGTATTTGGCGCAAGATGCAGAAAAAGAGCTTAGAATTTGATGAGCTGTTTGATGTGCGAGCGGTTCGTATTATAGCAGACAAACTGCAAGATTGTTATGCGGCTCTTGGTGTTGTTCATACCAAATTTAAGCATTTGCCAAGTGAATTTGACGATTATGTAGCGAATCCTAAGCCTAATGGATATCAGTCTATCCACACCGTGGTATTAGGCCCAGAAGGGAAGACGATTGAAATCCAGATCCGTACCAAGGATATGCATGAAGACTCAGAGCTAGGCGTTGCCGCGCACTGGAAATACAAAGAAGGTTCATCAAACAGTAGTCGCAGTGGTTACGACGAAAAAATTACATGGCTACGTAAGCTGCTTGATTGGCAAGAAGAGATGTCTGATTCTGGCGAAATGCTGGATGAACTTCGCAGTCAAGTGTTTGATGATCGTGTTTATGCCTTTACGCCTCGTGGCGATGTCGTCGATTTACCAATGGGCGCAACACCGTTAGATTTTGCGTATCACATACACTCAGAAGTCGGACATCGTTGCATTGGTGCAAAAGTAGGGGGACGAATAGTTCCATTTACGCATCAATTGAGCATGGGTGATCAAGTTGAAATTATCACACAAAAAGAGCCGAACCCATCACGAGATTGGTTAAATCCAACATTAGGTTTTGTTAACTCAGGCCGTGCTCGCGCTAAAATTAACGCATGGTTCAGAAAGCAGAGTCGAGAGAAGAATCTTGATGCAGGTAAAGAGATCTTAGAAACAGAGCTTGCTAAGATTGGTGGTACATTAAAAGATGCTGAGCGCTATGCACTTAAGCGTTTTAATGTGAACTCGACAGATGAGCTTTTTGCAGGCGTTGGCAGTGGTGACTTACGTATTAACCAAGTGATTAATCATATTAATGCGTTAGTGAATAAACCGACTGCTGAGCAAGAAGATCAAAAGGCACTCGAACAACTGCAAGAGTTAGAAGCCAAAGCACAAGCACAAGCTCAAGCGCAAAATAAAAAGCGTAATGATGCGGTTGTCGTTGAAGGGGTTGATAACTTAATGACTCACCTTGCTCGTTGTTGTCAACCGATCCCTGGTGATCCAATTGCCGGCTACATTACACAAGGGCGCGGCATTTCGGTTCACCGTAGCGATTGCGATCAATTAAACGAACTTCGTCATCATGCTGCTGAACGTATTATTGACACGGTGTGGGGCACAGGTTTTGAAGGGTCTTACATACTGACGCTACGAGTGACAGCAATGGATCGTTCAGGTTTGCTAAAAGATCTTACCAGTTTGTTTGCCAATGAAAAAGTGAAAGTCTCTGGGATGAAGAGCCGCAATGATCATAAGAAACAGCTGTTGATCATGGACTTTGATCTTGAAGTTTTTAATGCTGATATTTTGGCTCGATTGCTCACACGAGTAGAGCAAGTGAAGGATGTAATAGAAGCTACACGACTTTCATAATAAATTTATCACTTGAATAGTTGCCGTTAACTTATTGATAAATAATGTTTATATTTTAAAGCCGAATGCATTTTATTGCATTCGGCTTTTTTATTGAAAAAAAATCTCAAGTTCTGAAATGGCAGGCCGTAAATATAGGTATCAACGATGAATTATAGGCTTCTATCCTATAACAATAAGTGAAGCCGACCGGAGCAAACATTATGTCAATTTCAGTAAATACAAACATCTCAGCAATGACAGCACAACGTTACATGAACAATGCAACTGCTGCACAAACTGATTCAATGGAGAAATTGTCTTCAGGTTCAAAAATCAACAGCGCCGCTGATGATGCTTCTGGTCTGCAGATCTCAAATCGTATGACAGCACAAACTCGTGGCTTAGACGTTGCAGTTCGTAACGCTAACGAGGGCATGTCAATTGCGCAAACAGCAGAAGGCGCAATGAAAGAAACAACGAATGTTCTTCAACGTTTACGTGATTTATCTCTTCAATCAGCGAATGGTTCAAATACAGACGCAGATCGTAAAGCAATGCAAGAAGAAGCTAGTTCACTAACTGATGAACTGAATCGTATTGCAGAAACGACTTCTTTTGCTGGCACCCGTTTAATCAATGGTGAATTTGGAACTAAGTCTTTCCAAATTGGTGCTGATTCAGGTGAAGCAGTAGCAATGACATTAAACAGCATGCGTGCTGACGAAGCGACAATGGGTGGTAAATCTTACTTCGCTGAAGAAGGTCGTGATATCAACTGGAAAGTAGGTAGCGAAAATACGCAGTTTAATGTGACATACAATGATAAAAACGGTAATCCTCAAGAAATCAACATCTCAGCAAAAGCAGGTGATGATATTGAAGAGTTAGCGACGTACATTAATGGTCAAACGAACGAGTTAAGCGCATCGGTAACTGAAGATGGCGTACTTCAAGTGTTCATGTCAGGTGAAACTATCTCTTCACCATTAGAGTTCAATGGCTCTCTAGCAAATGAATTAAAAATGGGTGGCGAGTCAGACGATACTGTAGCATCTATGGACCTAACAACCGTTGGTGGTGCACAGCGTTCAATTGATGTGATTGATGCCGCTCTAGAGTACGTTGATGGTAATCGTGCTTCATTAGGTGCATTCCAAAACCGTTTTGAAAGTGCAGTTAAAAACTTAACTAACATTAACGAAAACATCACTGATTCAAATAGCCAAATTAAAGACACTGATTTTGCTAAAGAGACAACAAACTTAACTAAGACACAAATTTTAAGTCAATCAAGTTCGTCAATTTTGGCACAAGCAAAACAAGCGCCAAGCATGGCAATGAGCTTATTAGGTTAAGTTAACAAAAAGCCTTTTTAATTTAAGGCGAATGTATTTTTAAAAAAGCGGTGACTATAATGGTCACCGCTTTTTTTTTGTTTTTAAATCGAAGGGATAGATATGGCCGCTCAAAATAACATTGAACAGTTACTCTCAATAATGGCTCAATTAAGAGATAAAGAATCAGGTTGTCCGTGGGATAGAAAGCAGACGTTTGATTCTATTATCCCCCATACAATAGAAGAGACTTATGAAGTGGTGGATGCGATTCATAAGAAGGACTGGAGCAATTTAAAAGAAGAGTTAGGGGATTTACTATTCCAAGTTATTTTTTATGCGCAAATGGCGAAAGAGGAGGGGTTATTCGATTTTAATGATGTAGTAGATATACTAAATGAAAAGTTGGTTCGTCGTCATCCACACGTCTTTGGTGATGATGTATTCTCCTCAGAAGAAGAAATCACAGCGAATTGGGATAAAGTGAAGCAACAAGAGCGCTTAGAAAAAGAAGCGTTAAATAACATATCCCAAGAGCAAGGGAGCATATTAGATTCAGTGCCTACCGCTTTACCTGGGCTATTACGAGCAAATAAAATCCAGAAGCAGTGTGCTAAAGTTGGTTTTGATTGGGATGAATTACAGCCCGTTGCAGATAAAGTAAATGAAGAAGTGGCAGAGGTGTTAGAAGAGGCACTGAAAAAGCCGAGAAATGAAGAGAAACTTGAAGAAGAATTGGGTGATTTACTTTTTGCTACAGTAAATTTTTCACGTCATTTAGGAAAAAACCCAGAGCAAGCTTTGTGTAAAGCAAATGATAAATTTGAGCGCCGTTTTCGTCAAATTGAAGCGAACGTCGCCAAAAAGAATAAAAAAATAGAACAATGTGATTTAAATGAACTAGACTCTGAATGGGAAAATGTGAAGCGAAGTGAGCGGAATTGATTTGGAGCAAAAAATAAATCAATTAACTGTGATACTTTTCACGTTGTGGCGATAAAGCGGTTCTGGTATATTCACTTCCCGTCCAGATGAAATCCATTTTTATTCCTCATTACACCAATTTCAGGTAACGTATGACGACGAATTACATTTTTGTAACTGGCGGGGTTGTATCCTCACTAGGTAAAGGTATTGCAGCAGCATCATTAGCAGCTATTCTTGAAGCTCGTGGCTTAAAAGTCACCATGATGAAGCTTGACCCATACATCAACGTTGATCCAGGCACAATGAGCCCAACTCAACACGGTGAAGTATTCGTCACGGAAGACGGCGCAGAAACAGATCTAGACTTAGGTCACTACGAGCGCTTCATCCGCACCAAAATGACTAAGCGTAACAACTTTACCGCTGGTCGTGTATACGCAGATGTTCTACGTAAAGAACGTCGCGGTGACTACTTAGGTGCAACAATCCAAGTTATCCCTCATATTACTAATGCGATTAAAGAACGCGTTATCTCTGGCGCTGAAGGCCACGATATCGCAATCGTAGAAGTTGGTGGTACCGTTGGTGATATCGAATCTCTACCGTTCATGGAAGCGATTCGTCAGCTAGCAGTAGAGTTAGGCCGTGAGCGTGCTATGTTTATGCACTTAACACTGGTTCCTTACTTAGGCGCTGCAGGCGAGCTTAAAACTAAGCCAACTCAACACTCAGTAAAAGAACTACTATCTATCGGTATCCAACCAGATATCCTAGTTTGTCGTTCTGATCGTGTTATCCCAGCGAACGAACGTAAGAAAATTGCTCTTTTCTGTAATGTTCAAGAAAAAGCAGTTATCTCAATGAAAGACGTAGATTCAATCTACAAAATCCCACAACTTATCAAAGCACAAGGTACTGATGATCTAGTATGTCAACGCTTTGGTATTACAGCTCCTGAAGCTGATCTTTCTGAGTGGGAACAAGTAATTTATGAAGAAGCGAACCCAACTGGTGAAGTTACTATCGGTATGGTTGGCAAATACATTGAATTACCAGACGCTTACAAGTCAGTAAACGAAGCATTAAAACATGCGGGCTTGAAAAACCGTCTAAACGTCACTATTAAATATGTAGATTCACAAGATGTAGAATCTAAAGGTACTGAAATCCTAGAAGGTCTAGACGCAATTCTAGTTCCTGGTGGTTTCGGTGACCGCGGTGTTGAAGGTAAGATCCTTGCTGCTCAATACGCTCGTGAAAATGAAGTACCATATTTAGGAATCTGTCTGGGTATGCAAGTTGCGTTAATTGAATATGCGCGTAACGTTGCTAATATGGAAGGGGCTCACTCTTCTGAATTCTCTAAAGACACGAAGTTCCCTGTAGTTGGTTTAATCACTGAGTGGATTGATGGCGACGGCAACGTTGAAGAGCGTACTGAGAAATCAGATCTAGGCGGTACAATGCGTCTTGGTTCTCAACTATGTCACCTTGCTAAAGGTTCAAAAGCTCGTGAGCTTTACGGTAACGCAACTGTTGAAGAACGTCACCGTCACCGTTATGAAGTAAATAATAATTTACTTCCTCAGCTTGAAAAAGCCGGTCTTAAGATTTCTGGCCTATCAGCTGATAAGAAGCTGGTGGAAATTATTGAAATCCCTAACCACCCATGGTTTGTGGCTGCTCAATTCCACCCAGAATTCACATCAACACCTCGTGATGGTCACCCATTATTTGAAGGTTTTGTTAAAGCTGCGGGCGTAAATGCACGCGGTGAATTCGAAAAGTAATAGGATATTACGGATAGCTGCTCAATGTTGCAGCAGCTATTTTTAGCTTTTAAATTAAAGATAAAGTAGAGGAAACACAATGTCTAAGATCGTTAAAGTTCTAGGTCGTGAAATCATCGATTCTCGTGGTAACCCAACAGTTGAAGCTGAAGTTCACCTAGAAAGTGGTTTTGTAGGTATGGCTGCTGCTCCATCTGGCGCATCTACAGGTTCTCGTGAAGCTCTTGAGCTACGTGATGGCGACAAATCTCGTTTCCTAGGTAAAGGTGTTCTTAAAGCTATCGCAGCTGTAAATGGTCCAATCGCAGAAGCTCTAATCGGCAAAGATGCGAAAAACCAAGCTGAAATCGACCAAATCATGATCGATTTAGATGGTACAGACAACAAAGCAAACTTCGGTGCTAACGCAATCCTTGCTGTTTCTCTAGCGAATGCTAAAGCAGCTGCAGCAGCTAAGTCTATGCCTCTTTACGCTCACATTGCTGACCTAAACGGCACTCCAGGCGTATTCTCTATGCCTCTACCAATGATGAACATCATCAACGGTGGTGAGCACGCTGATAACAACGTTGACATCCAAGAGTTCATGATCCAACCAGTTGGCGCTAAAACTCTTAAAGAAGCTCTACGTATCGGTGCTGAAGTATTCCACAACCTAGCTAAAGTTCTTAAGTCTAAAGGCTACAGCACTGCAGTTGGTGATGAAGGTGGTTTCGCTCCTAACCTTAAATCTAACGCTGAAGCTCTAGAAGTTATCGCAGAAGCTGTTGCAGCTGCTGGTTACGAGCTAGGTAAAGACGTTACTCTTGCTATGGACTGTGCTGCTTCTGAGTTCTTCAACAAAGAAGACGGCATCTACGACCTTAAAGGCGAAGGTAAGAAATTTACTGCTGAAGAGTTCAACCATTACCTAGCTGGTCTTGTTGAGCAATTCCCAATCGTATCTATCGAAGATGGTCTTGATGAGTCTGATTGGACTGGTTTCAAACACCAAACTGAACTTCTAGGCGACAAAATCCAACTAGTTGGTGACGATCTATTCGTTACAAACACTAAGATTCTTGCTCGTGGTATCGAAGAAGGCATCACTAACTCAATCCTTATCAAGTTCAACCAAATCGGCTCACTTACAGAGACTCTAGCTGCAATCAAGATGGCTAAAGATGCTGGTTTCACAGCAGTTATCTCTCACCGTTCTGGCGAAACTGAAGATGCAACAATTGCTGATCTAGCAGTTGGTACAGCTGCAGGTCAAATCAAAACTGGTTCTATGAGCCGTTCTGACCGTGTTGCTAAGTACAACCAACTAATCCGTATCGAAGAAGCTCTAGGTGAACTAGCGCCATTCAACGGTCTTAAAGAAGTTAAAGGTCAATAATCTCAATTTTTGAGAGTATGACTTGATTCTTTAATCGTTCGATTAGAATTTAGATATAAAAACCGTCTCATTTGAGGCGGTTTTTTTTATTTCAGTAAGACAGCTAGTGAAGTTCTAATGATGGATTGATATAGTTAGCTTTCTTTTATCATTTCTTATTTTCGGAGCCATTATGCGTACATTTGCCATTTTCTTATTGATTGCTTTAGGGTGGTTGCAATACACCTTATGGTTTGGAAAAAATGGAATGTCCGATTATTCGCAAGTATCAAGTGATGTCGCTCTGCAAAAAGAAGTGAATCAAGGCTTAAGAAATCGTAATCAACAGATGTTTGCTGAAATTGACGATTTGAAAAAAGGCTCTGAAGCGATTGAAGAAAGAGCTCGCCATGAATTAGGAATGATAAAAAAAGGCGAAACTTTTTACCGAATCATAGATGAAAATAGTGAGGGGTAATTGATGACATCAACCAAACCGTCTTCTATTGTTGCAATTGTCCCAGCAGCAGGTGTTGGTAGCCGCATGAAAGCGGATCGCCCAAAGCAATATTTAGTTTTAAATGGAAAAACCGTTTTAGAGCATACTATCGAGCAGCTCCTTTCTTATCCTTTGATTGAAAATGTGGTTGTTGCTATTACCGATGGGGACCCCTACTTCCCTGAACTTGCTATTGCGCAAGACAGTCGTGTTATTCGAGTTTCTGGTGGTAAAGAAAGAGCTGACTCCGTATTATCAGGCCTATTGTATATTAAAGAAAATCAATTAACTGAATGGGTTATGGTTCATGATGCCGCTCGTCCTTGCATTCGACATTCTGATATTGAAAAGCTGATTGGTGACGTTATTCCAGAACATGTAGGAGGCATATTAGCTACGCCTGTTCGGGATACAATGAAACAAGCAAATACAGATACAACAATAGAGAAGACAATCGATCGTAGTGTATTGTGGCATGCACTTACGCCACAGTTATTTACCACAGAACTGCTTTATTTAGCTTTAAAAACAGGGCTAGATAAGGGGCTATCAATAACCGATGAATCTTCAGCCATTGAGTTGATGGGGTATCAACCTAAATTGGTTCAAGGTCGTGCCGATAACTTAAAGATCACTCAACCAGAAGATCTTGATTTAGCAGCTTTCTATCTTCAAAAAATGAAAAAGGAAACCAAAGAATGAGAATTGGACACGGATTTGATGTACATAAATTTGGTGGTGAAGGCCCTGTTATTATCGGCGGGGTTAGCGTTCCTTATGAACAAGGGCTTATTGCGCACTCTGATGGTGATGTTGCTCTGCACGCTTTATGTGATGCCTTATTAGGCGCGATTGCAGAAGGTGATATCGGTCGTCATTTCCCAGATACTGATGATAAATGGAAAGGGGCGGATAGCCGAGCTTTGCTAAGAGATGTTTATCGTCGAGTAAAAGAGAAAGGTTTAGTGCTAGGTAACGCTGATGTCACTATCATTGCTCAGGTACCTAAAATGGCTCCTCATATTCAAGCTATGTGTGCTGCTATTGCCGAAGATTTAGAAACCGGCTTAGACAACGTGAATGTAAAAGCAACAACATCTGAACGTCTAGGTTTTACAGGAAGAAAAGAAGGCATTGCTTGTGAAGCAGTAGTGCTATTAGTTAACGCATCTTAAGAGATTCATTCTATGTCAGACATTATGTCTACTTTTTCGTGGTTATACGGAAAGCCAGTAGCAACAGGTAAATTAAAGCAATTACCTGAGCATTTTATCGTTAAAGAAGTATTAGGTTTTACGTTCACAGGAAAGGGTGAACACTTAATGGTTAAGATCCGTAAAACGGGTGAAAACACTAAGTATGTAGCAAACGAGCTAGCAAAGTTTTGTGGTGTAAAATCAAAAGATATTAGTTGGGCTGGCCTTAAAGACCGTCATGCAATAACAGAGCAATGGTTGAGTGTTCATTTGCCAAAAAGTGATCATCTTAAATTTGCTTTGTTTGAAGCTACGCACCCAGGTGTTGAAATTTTAGAAATGACGCGCCATAACAAAAAATTGCGTCCTGGTGATCTTCTAGGAAATAGCTTCCAGTTAATTGCAACTGAAGTGACTGACATGGAAGATGTATTGGCTCGTTTAGAAAAAGTGAAGTTAACTGGAGTGCCAAACTATTTTGGTGCTCAACGTTTTGGTCATGAAGGCAATAACGTAACAGAAGCTCGCCGTTGGGGTCGTGAAAATGTACGAACTCGCGATAATACAAAACGTAGCTTCTATTTATCTGCAGCGCGTTCATGGATCTTCAATCACATTGTTTCTCAAAGAATAACAGAGGGTTACTTCACTCAGCCTGTTGATGGTGATATTCTCCTTGATCAAAATGGTCGTACGGTTAATGAGAATGTAACCTCGGAAGAGAATATTCAAAAAGTTCAAAATGGTGACTGGTCAATTAGTGCTGCATTAGCGGGTGATAATCAATTACCAACAAGTGAAACTGCATTAACTCTAGAGCAACCACAACTTGATGCTGAACCAGATTTAATGGCCTTGATCCGTGGTAATCGTATGCGCCATGAGCGTCGTGCTATTGAGTTACATCCAGAGAATCTTAGCTGGTCAGCTGAAGGCGATACGTTAACGCTTAATTTCTCTTTAACATCGGGCAGTTTTGCAACCGTAATTATGCGTGAACTATTACAAGAAATTGAAGTAGAACGTACATACGAGTAATTCAATTTTAAAGAAAGGAATGGAGATAAGAGTGAATAAGTTACGCATATTGTTAAGTAATGATGATGGTGTCTTTGCTGAGGGGATAAATACTCTCGCGGCCGTATTATCAGATATTGCGGATATTACCATTGTTGCTCCTGATCGTAATCGTTCTGGTGCATCAAATTCATTAACTCTTGAATCTCCACTTCGAGTTCGCCAAATTGAAACAAATATTCATTCAGTGCAAGGCACACCAACCGATTGTGTACACTTTGCATTGAATGAATTAATGAAAGACAACCTACCTGATTTAATTATTGCTGGTATTAATCATGGTGCGAATCTGGGAGACGATACGCTTTATTCCGGAACAGTTGCAGCAGCAACAGAAGGGCACTTTCTTGGATTACCCGCAATTGCCATGTCATTAGTAGGGCGTAATCATTTTGATACCGCCGCTCAAGTTGCCTTAGAGTTAGTTCGCAATCATATAGAAAAACCGCTAACAACGGAGAGGGTATTAAACGTTAACGTCCCCGATTGTGCTTATGCACAAATAACGTCTTGGGAAGTGACTCGTTTAGGTGCAAGACATCATTCAGAAAGTATGATTAAAGCAACAGATCCTCGTGGCGAAACGATTTATTGGCTAGGCCCTCCTGGTAAAAAACAAGATGCAGGCAAAGGGACTGATTTTTATGCAATTAAACATAATCAGGTGTCGATTACTCCGCTGCAGGTCGATTTAACCGCTCATGACTCCTTGGCCATGATGGCGGATTGGTTATCAATAGAGAGTGCTAAATAATGAATAATTCGCGTACTGAATTGCTTGTTCAATTTTTACGTCAAAAAGGCATTCAAAATGAGCAGGTACTGGCTGCTATTCGAGCTTTACCGCGCGAGCGCTTTGTATCTGAAGCATTAGCTCATCAAGCTTATCAAAATAATGCGCTTCCTATTGGTGAAGGGCAGACAATCTCTCAACCTTATATTGTCGCTAAAATGACAGAGCTTCTTGCTTTGCAACGTGATTCTACTGTTCTTGAGATTGGTACTGGGTCGGGCTATCAGACTGCGGTATTAGCGCAATTACTTGATCATGTAAACTCAGTAGAGCGTATTAAATCATTACAATGGAATGCAAAACGGCTTTTAAAACAGCTAGATATTTATAATGTATCAACAAAGCATGGCGATGGTTGGCAAGGTTGGGCAAGCAAAGGCCCATTTGATGCGATAATTGTAACCGCTGCTGCTGAGTCCATTCCTAATGACTTATTATGGCAACTTAAAGATGGGGGGCGATTAGTGATCCCTATCGGTGAGGAAACACAGCATTTATTGCTTATTCTTCGACATGGTGATGAGTTCAGCTCTGAAACTATTGAAGAGGTACGCTTTGTTCCATTAGTTGCAGGTGAATTAGCATAGTAGTAATGAATAAGATGATATTTATCCCCTCTCGTTTGTGGCTCATGGCTGCACTTTTTAGTTTATTACTTTCGGGTTGCTCTATGGGGCCGCACCGTCCTGCTCCCGTATCTAGTGTTAATAATACGAGTACTTCCTCTTATGGGGGCGCTGAACGTGGTAGCTATCGAGGCAGTTATTATCGAGTTGAAAAGGGAGATACACTGTATTTTATCTCTTATGTTACCAATAAAGATGTCAAAGAATTGATTGCCTATAATGAACTTCAAGCACCATATGTGATTCACCCAGGACAAAAAATAAAATTATGGGGCCCTAAGTATGTCGCTCCGGCTTATGGTGATGATGGGCATTTAGTTAGTAAAAAGAACACCTCCCCAACAACCACTGCAATAGCGGTTGCCGTAGTTCCTGTTGCTAATAATAAACCAGTCAGTAGTTCGACGCCAGTAAGTACAAGTAACAATAAAATATCACCTGTTCAAAAAGAAAGCACAAAAAAGGTTGAAAATCCGAAACCTAAGGAGTATGTTAATTCTAACAAATCGATAACATCTTCCAAGCCAAAGCCGGTTGCGAAACCTGCACCAAAACCGACTCCTAAACCACAGCCGGTAGAAAAAAAATCGGAAAAGGTTGATTCTTGGTTATGGCCAACAAAAGGAAGAGTTATAGCTAAGTTTTCAACAGGAGACCAAGGTAATAAAGGGATCGACATTGCAGGTCAACGAGGCCAAGACGTCATCTCAACCGCAAAAGGAACGGTGGTTTATGCGGGTAATGCACTAAGAGGTTATGGCAATTTAATTATAATTAAACATAACGATGATTACTTAAGTGCTTATGCTCATAACGAATCTCTTTTTGTTAAAGAAGGTCAAAATATCGCTGCGGGACAAAAAATCGCATCAATGGGTAGCTCAAGTACGAGCAGTGTTCGTTTGCATTTTGAGATCCGCTTTAGAGGGAAATCGGTAAATCCACAACGGTATTTACCGTAACAAGGATGACATAGCTGAGTTGTAATGTCTTGCTGGCTCGCCATGGGGAGGCGCTATGAGTAAAAGCAATGCAGTAACTAAAGAAGTTGAAGAGTTCGATTTAGAGACGATTAATGACAATGAGGTTGTTATTGAGGATGAATCGGAACGCCTTGAGGTAAGCAGTTCGCAAAAAGTAATGGATGCAACGCAACTATACTTAGGTGAAATTGGCTTTTCTCCACTACTAACAGCAGAAGAAGAAGTTTATTTTAGTCGCTTAGCCTTAAAAGGAGACGAAGCAGCACGAGCTCGAATGATTGAAAGTAATCTTCGATTAGTGGTTAAAATTGCCCGTCGATATAACCACCGTGGCTTGGCATTATTAGACTTAGTTGAAGAAGGTAATCTTGGGCTAATTCGTGCGGTTGAAAAGTTTGACCCAGAAAGAGGTTTCCGCTTTTCTACTTATGCGACATGGTGGATCCGTCAAACGATTGAGCGTGCGATTATGAATCAAACGCGAACTATCCGCTTGCCTATTCATGTCGTTAAAGAGTTGAATGTCTACTTGCGTGCAGCACGTGAGTTGTCACAAAAACTTGATCATGAACCGACACCTGAAGAAATTGCAGAAAAGCTCGATAAACCAGTGAGTGACGTCAGCCGTATGTTACGCCTTAATGAGCGAGTTACGTCTGTTGATTCCATGGTTGGTGGTGAATCGGATAAAGCGCTTCTGGATATTATTCCTGATACTAAACATTGTGATCCAGAGTCTGAAACCCAAAAAGACAACATAAATGCTTCTCTTGTTGGTTGGCTTGGTCAACTCAATCCAAAGCAGAAAGAAGTTGTCGCTCGACGCTTTGGTCTACTTGGCTATGAAACGGCAACGTTAGAGCAGGTCGGTAAAGAGATAGGATTGACGCGTGAGCGAGTAAGACAGATCCAAGTAGAAGGTTTGCGTCGATTAAGAGAAATTATGACGCAACAAGGTTTAAATATGGAAACGCTATTTGCGGTTGAAGAATATTAACCACGATTAATATCAGCATAGATTGATATACATAATTAAATAATAAGAAAGCCACAGCACATTATGTTCTGTGGTTTTTTATTTTTGGTTTAGTTAATTTTGATAATACGCTTTATTACCTATATCAAAATGAAGTGGCATTCGCCATTTTTTTATTGATAGGAAAAGAAAAATAATTCCGCAGAGAGCAAAGCAAATTATTGGAATAATCCAGACCTCAAGTGCAAACATGAAGGTCGAGATACATAAGAGAATAGGAACCATTTTTAATCCTGCCACTCTAAAGCAGAATGATTCTTTAAGTGCAATGCCTGAAAAAACAACAAACATAAAGCCTAAAGGTATCCAAAGGAGTTGAGAGTCATCAAGTTGAGTGAGTAATATCAGTCCAATCCATGCTGACCAAGTGATGATCATTCGTACCTTTTTATCATAAACATGTAAATTAGCCGCACTCATTGCACAAGATAAGGGAAGCAAAGCTAGCGAAAGTGTTTTAATTGGCAAGTTGATTAATATGAGTGAGATATCATCAGCAATAGCAAGGCTACTTAACAGCAATGCTAAGGAAAATAATGTTATCCCTGAGCGATAAGTCACGACGCTGATTTTATCGAGGAGATCAAGTGTTTCAATGTGTTCTGTATTTGCCATTTTGAGGCCTTATAGTAGGGAGCTCTTTATATTAACTCTAGCATGCTTGGCTTGATGAACTTATGTGATATTCGTAGTTAATGCGTTTTTTTGTTATTTTTGTAACTAGTTGTTTTTGTGATTTGTGTGTATTTGCTATAAATATTTTTCATGTAAGTAAAATTTGTGATTTAACTCACATATTTCGTGATTTTAAATCTGCTCTATGTATACTCCTACCCCCAATACAAGCCGTCACATGGAACAGTGAATGACCCCAAGGACTTGGACCAGCTACTGTTAAACAGCTTGTAAGGGTAATCAATGAACATACTTATTTCTATCATCACTTCCTCTTGGTGTAGTCACTCTTCACCGATCTCGTCATCTACGATGGCAACCCCTTTTGTTTCTTCTTTTTATTCTAAAATTTCATAGGCGTAATTATGACTATTTTATTTAGCCTATTAGGCATGTGTGCACTTATCTTTTGTGCATGGGTATTTTCTGAGAAACGTTCAGCAATTAATTGGAAGACCGTATCTAGAGCCTTTTTATTACAACTATCTTTTGCTGCTCTGGTGTTGTATTTTCCATGGGGGCAGGCCGCATTGGCAGGATTAAGTAATGGCGTCGCTAGCCTACTTGGTTTTGCTGATGAAGGTATTGCTTTCTTATTTGGTGATTTAGCTTCCAGTGGTTTCATTTTTGCAATTCGTGTTCTTCCTATTATTATCTTTTTCAGTGCTCTTATCTCCGCGTTATATTATTTAGGCATCATGCAAAAAGTCATCGCAATTCTTGGTGGTGCAATTCAAAAGTTCCTCGGTACAAGTAAAGTAGAATCTCTCGTTGCAACTGGTAACATCTTCCTTTCTCAAGGTGAATCTCCCCTTCTTATTCGTCCATTCCTAGCTCAAATGACACGTTCTGAACTGTTTGCTGTAATGGCGGGTGGTATGGCATCAGTTGCAGGTAGTGTGCTTGGCGGTTATGCAGGTTTAGGGGTAGAGCTTAAATACCTAATCGCAGCAAGCTTCATGGCAGCACCTGGTAGCTTATTAATGGCGAAAATCTTAGTTCCTGAGCAATCAACACCAGTTGACCAACATGAACTAACCATTGATAAAAGCGAACAAAGTAATGTGGTGGATGCGTTAGCAAGTGGCGCAATGAACGGCATGAAAGTCGCGGTTGCTGTAGGTACTATGCTGATTGCGTTTGTAAGTGTTATCGCAATGGTAAACAGTGGCCTAGAAATGGTAGGTGAATGGTTTGGCTTTGCAGGCATTACATTACAAACGGTATTTGGTTATTTATTTGCCCCAGTAGCTTGGATCATCGGTGTACCAAAAGCTGAAATGGTAATGGCAGGTTCTTATATTGGTCAAAAAGTCGTATTGAATGAGTTCGTGGCTTTCATTGATTTTGTTCAGCATAAAGACCAATTATCTGCTTATACTCAAGTTATCATCACGTTTGCATTATGTGGTTTTGCGAATATTGGCTCTATTGCGATTCAATTAGGATCTATTGGCGTGATGGCTCCTGAGCGTCGTGCTGAAGTTGCGAACATGGGCTTTAAAGCGGTACTGGCTGGTACTTTAGCAAACTTAATGAGTGCATGTTTAGCAGGTCTATTCTTTAGCTTATCGATGTAATTGTCTTAAGCTAAAACAAAGCCCATGCAGTATGAGAATACGCATGGGCTTTTTTATTTTTTAAATGACTATTTTAATTAACCAATTACTATTTGGCCTAATACATAGCCAAGCATACAGGCAGAAACTACCCCTATTAAACCGACTGACATAAATGAGTGGTTAAAGTAGTACTTACCAATTTTGGTTGTGCCTGAGCTATCAAAGTTCACTGTTGCAATGTCTGATGGGTAGTTCGGAATGAAGAAATAACCATATACCGCAGGCATTAAACCAATCACCAAGGCAGGCTCTAGCCCTAGAGCTAAACCAACAGGTAACATCATACGAGCAGTTGCAGCTTGTGAGTTTACTACAACAGATACAATGAATAATGCTAAAGCAAACGTCCAAGGATGAAGCGTAACCATATCTACAATCCCCGCTCTAAACTGAGGCATAGCGTATTGGAAATACGTATCAGACATCCATGCGATACCAAAGATAGCGATTGCCGCAACCATACCTGATTTAAATACCACACCATTAGGCACATCACGCGGATCGGTTTTCGTTGCTAATAGAATGACACCACCAAACGCCAGCATCATCATTTGGATAACAACAGACATTTTTATTGGCACACCGCCTTCAGTGATAGTTCTCACTTCTGGCCACATTGCGATAACAACGATAGAAATAATTGCACTTAAAAAGATAAGTACCGCGTTACGTGCTGTTGTTGGTAGTTTCTCATCTAAAGAAGTAGAGGTTGTATTTAAGATTTTTTCACGCCAAACAGGATCTTTTAAACGAGCTTGGTATTCTTCATCATCTTCTAATTCTTTACCACGGCGTAAGCTGTAAAGCGCTAACATTAATGTACCGAATAGCGTTGCAGGTACGGTTACCATTAAGATAGACATTAAAGTAATAGAAGCGTCAATATCCACTAGTTGTGCTAGATAATACACAACCGCAGCAGAAAGAGGTGAGGCAGTAATAGCGATTTGAGATGCGACAGAAGCCGCTGCCATTGGGCGCTCAGGACGAATGCCATTCTTTAATGCCACATCACCAATGATAGGCATAATAGAATACACAGCATGACCAGTACCTAGTAAAAATGTCATTGCATACGTAACAAAAGGGGCAATGATCGTGACGCGTTTAGGGTTCTTTCTTAAGATCCGCTCAGCCACTTGTAACATGTATTTCAACCCACCCGCCGCTTCTAATATAGAGGCGCAAGTAACAACGGCTAAAATGATCAACATGACGGTGACTGGTGGAGAGGTTGGTGGCATTTTGAAGATAAAGACCTCAATCACCAAACCAATCCCTGAAACAACCCCTAAACCTATTCCGCCAAAGCGAGAACCGATATAGAGTACGAGTAATAAAAAGAGAAATTCAAAATACAACATAGATCCACCTACATAAATTTTATTAATAATTAAAATTAACTACAGGCATTAATACCTTATATTTCATAGGGTTTTATTGAGCGAGTTCTCATTTGAATTGTTGTTGATTTTATAAATAGAGGCTTAATTGATCTGAATTAAATGAAGGAGTTGTTTCCATTTTAAAAGAAAAAAATGGGCTCTAGTTATCAGATAACAAAGACTGTTTTGTGCTTGTATTAGGCATTAACCGCGCATTAATGCCTGAAGATAAATTAATCTCGTGTAAAGTTCTGCTCTGAAAAGTGCTCAAGGTCGTACGGTGTTTGTTGGTAAACACAGTAATTTAGCCAGTTAGAAAACAGCAAATGTCCGTGACTGCGCCACGTTGCCTTAGGGGAAAGTTCTGGATTGTCATCAGGATAATAATTGAGTGGGATGGTTGGTTCCATGCCTTCACCAAGATCACGAACGTACTCATTATGCAGAGTAAAAGAGTCGTATTCAGGGTGACCTGTAACAAACACATTTCGTTTATCTTTAGTTGCTGCTAAGTAGACCCCAGCTTGTTCAGACGTTGCTAGAATGTCTAAATCAGTATGTTCGTTTAAGTATTTAGCTGAAAAATCAGCGTAACGCGAGTGAGGAGCTAAAAACTGATCATCGAAACCACGTAAAATAGGATGGTGTTGATCGAGGTTATCATGCTTATATACACCAGATAATTTCTCTTTACGTGTACGTTTTGGTAAATCATAAAGCAGTTTTAAGCCAGCCTGTGCAGCCCAGCAAACATAGAGACTTGAAGTCACATGATCTTTTGCCCATGTCATAATGGTTTGTAAGTGATCCCAATAAATCACATCTTCAAATTGCACTAAACCTAATGGTGCGCCAGTGATGATCAGTCCATCAAAGTTACGATTTTTAATACCTTCAAATTGACGATAAAAAGTATCTAAATGCTCGGTTGGTGTATTTTTGCTAGTGCGATTATCAATGCGTAATAGCTCTACATCTACTTGTAGTGGGCTATTAGAGAGTAAGCGTAAAAATTGAGTTTCCGTTTCAATCTTCTTTGGCATCAAATTTAAAATGATCACCTTCAAAGGACGAATGGCTTGCGTGGTGGCACGAGATTCTTGCATGATAAAGATATTCTCTTCACGCAATATTTCAGCAGCAGGGAGTTGATCTGGTATTTTTATCGGCACAACTTATCCTTAAGTTATTTTTCATCTATAGCATTCTATACGTCTATACCCCTAAACTACCTTATTATGAATAGTGTGTCGATAGTAGAAAGGGATCCTATATGCCCTTTCGATATTTATTCACTTTATTATTTTATAACAATTAAGCTTTTGCAAAAAGGTAGCTGCGATAGCCGCCAATAAGGTTACGAGCTTTAAAACCATTATTCACCAATTGACGATAAGCGACATTGCCACGTAAACCAACCTGACAATAAATAATGATCTCTTTGTCTTTTGGGAGCTCACCCATTCGTTGACGAAGTTGATCTACAGGGATATTAATCGCGCCTTCAATAAAACCTACATTTTGAAGTTCAGCAGGATTACGTACATCAAGTAAGATTTGGTTTTCATTTAGATTATCCACCTCATCAAAATGAATCGCTTTTGTATCGCCTTTAATAAGATTATTCGCTACAAAAGCTGCTTGGTTTATGACATCTTTCGCACTACCAAATGGTGGGGCATAAGTGAGCTCTAAATGCTCAAGTTGATCTACTGTCATTCCTGCTCGTTGAGCCACAGCCATCACATCAATTCGTTTATCTATGCCGTCTTTACCGACAGCTTGAGCCCCTAAGATCTTTCTTGTTTCAGGAGAAAATAACAATTTGAATGAAACAATCTCGGCACCAGGGTAGTAACTTGCATGGCTTGCAGTATGAACAAATACTTTTTCATAGTTGATGCCTTCACGTTTCAGTGCTTTCTCATTTTTACCTGTCGAGGCCACTGCTAAATCGAATACTTTACAAATCGCAGTACCTTGAGTTCCTTGGTAGCTTTCATTACGCCCAAGCATATTATCTGCCGCCATACGACCTTGACGGTTCGCAGGGCCAGCAAGTGGCACTAGAGTTTGGTTACCAGTAACGAAATCTTTTTCTTCAATAGCATCGCCAACCGCATAAATAAATGGATCGCTTGTTTGTAGTTGAGCATTGGTATAAATGCCGCCCAACTCTCCAAGTTGTAAGCCTGCTTCACTCGCTAATTTTGTTTCTGGTTTTACACCAATAGCCATAATTAATAGGTTGGTATCTAATGTTTCTCCCGTACTTAAAGAAAGTGTTAAGCCTTCTTTCGTTTCTGTCACACTTTGAAGTGCAGAACCTAATCGAAGATCTATACCTTTATCTTTGATTTCTTTATGAACAAAGCCAGCCATTTCACGATCAACCGGAGTCATAACTTGATCTGCTAGTTCTAATAGCGTTGTTTTAATACCTAGTTGATGGAAAGCTTCCATCATTTCTAATCCAATAAAACCGCCACCAACCACCGTTGCGTGTTGTGGTTTATTTTCTCTAATTGAGGCGATAATGCGATCCATGTCTGGCACATTACGCAAAGAGAAAGTTAGTGAGTTTTTAATGCCTGGAATAGGAGGAACAATAGGACCAGCTCCTGGGCTTAATAGAAGAAAATCGTAACTCTCTTGATATTCACTGTCATCAAGAAGACTTTTAATAGTAATCGTTTTTTCACTGCGGTTGATGCTTATCACTTCATTCATTACTCGAACATCGACATTAAATCGAGCAAGGAAACTATCAGGAGTTTGTAGTAGTAAATTATCGCGATCTTTGATGTCACCACCAATGTGATATGGCAACCCACAGTTAGCAAAAGAAACAAAAGGCCCACGCTCTAGCATGATAATTTGTGCATTTTCACTTAAACGACGTGCTCTTGCAGCGGCAGATGCGCCACCAGCAACGCCACCAATAATTACAATCTTAGTCATTCCGATTTACCCCATAATGAAAAATCAGAGCTATTTACGCTCAATTGTTTTTTACTATAGTTACTTAAATTAGCCTTGTCTAATATTTGTTTTGTTAAATTTGCAATAGCTAAATAAGCATTGACTAATATATGAATCATACGTATTCTTACTGATATGTTTAAAAAACAAACTAATGGGTAAGAATGATGACGATTCCATGGAGCTCTTTATTTGGCGGTATGTTGCTAGGTGTATCTGCAACGTTACTGCTTTTACTTAACGGTAAAATTGCGGGTATTAGTGGTGTACTTACAGGGTTAATGACACTGAAAAAACGCGATTATGCATGGCGATGGTTATTTGTTATTGGCATGGTAAGTGGTGGTTTAGTTGGGGTTTATTTTTTAGGTGCGGAAGTGCCAAAAGAATATCAAACTTCAATCAGTATGCTTATTATAGCAGGGCTCTTGGTAGGCATTGGCACTCGTTTAGGTAATGGTTGTACAAGTGGTCACGGGATTTGTGGGATTGGTCGACTTTCTGTTCGCTCAATGACAGCAACGGGGATCTTTATGTTTGTTGCTGCGGTAACCGTGTTTGTTCGATTGCATGTACTTTACTAAGGGATGGTTATGAATAATGTATTATTTCGTTTAGTTGCGCTTGTCTCTGGCCTTCTATTTGGTTTAGGTATGGCAATATCTGGCATGGCTGATCCTGCAAAGGTGATTGGCTTTTTAGATGTTGCTGGTCACTGGGACCCAAGCTTAATGTTTGTAATGGGTGGGGCGTTATTGGTGTTCATGCCTGCGTACTTCTTATTGATTAAATCAAAAGCAAAACCACTCAATGCTGAAGAGTTTTGTTTATCTACAAGCAAAAAAATTGATGCGAAATTACTATCAGGTGCAGCCATCTTTGGTCTAGGTTGGGGGATTGCTGGAGTTTGTCCTGGGCCTGCGGTATCGAGTTTAGGCCTTGGAAATGGGGATGTTGTTATATTCATTTTTGCCATGATGTTAGGGTTAGGAAGTACTCACTTTATTCTTAATCGAAATACATAACACCGAACCGTCCTCAAGGAGGAGCTAATCTCAGCATTAGCTCCTTTGCATTTATTTAAGTACGGATAACCTATTATTTACTCATAGAAATAGCGTTCTTCTTCTTTATCACTGCTGTATTCGACTAATTCCCATTCAAAGTGTGCTTTATCATAAAAATATAAGCGTCTGCCATGCTTCTCTCGCATGATCTCTCCATTCTGCTCATACCCTAAAGATAGTAATTTCTGCTGTATTTTATCTAAATCTTCAACGATTAAGCCAATATGGTTAATCCCTATATTTTGATACGGAGAGCGCGTGTCTTTTGAACTACTCATCTCTTGTGGTTCTTGCAGTGCAAAATAACAATTCGCATTTCCTATGTGAGCCCAACGATGAGCACCATCAGGCGTTTTATCTGCCTTGATACGAAAATCAGGCGCTGCGTTTAAAAGAAAAGCGGTAGCGGCATCAATATTAGGTACAGTGATATTAGCGTGTTCAAATTGTGTCATGGATGACTCCTTGTCATTGGCCTATCTTGTTAATGTCCGTTCACTTTAAAACCTCAACTTAACATTAGGTCAACCGTTTATTTTTTGTTTTCTTTTTAAGGCATGTTGAGATCAATTTCCCATAGTTGGTGGATATATTAATAATTTTTTAGATTTTATTTATCCTTATTATTTTTAATGATTTAAAAATGACAGGTTGAGGTATCTTGATCTATTTATATTCTATTTACATGGTGTTCATATTGGACGAATTATATTCATACTAATAACAGCTCTGTTAATGTAGTAGATAAAAAAGTGACAATGAATTATTCAAAACTCAGCTCGAGATGATGATTATTTATCTCTATTAAAAACATTAACTTATGATTTATTAATGGTTTTTTTTAATGCGTGTTTTTGCTTGAATTCTAAGATTGCATTTTTGAAAGTGAAATCCCATATAAAAGAGAGTAATGGTTATCTATAATCCATTTTTCATTTTATATAGACGTAAATATCACGCTAAAGATTATTATTTTTGAGGCGTTTATTTCACTCGTTTTATATTAATATTTAATCAAATATGAGTATCTTATGGTCGGGATCTGTTTTCAAATTAATGACTGGACACTAGTTATTGAAGAAAATAAGTTGTATCGCCAAGATAGGGAAGTCTCAGTCGAACCTCGTTTAGTCAACTTATTACAGTTTTTAGCCCAGCATTCCGGGGAAGTATTTTGTCGTGATGAACTGATTAAGCACGTCTGGGATGGTGCATTTGTCACTGACCAAGTCGTAACGCAATCAGTATTTGAGCTACGAAAAATATTACGTGATGGTCGATTAGACAATACTCGCTATTTAGTCACTGTGCCTAAACGAGGGTATAAACTGGTTGCTGAAACTCATCAGGTTCGTCTTGAAGATACCCCATATTGGAAGCCGTGTGATGGTGCAAAATTACCGTTAGAGAACGTAGTGTCATCAGATGGTGATTCGCAAGACATACATCAACACCAAGAAACAGAATCGCAGAGTGTATTGCCTTTTCCCGCTGCGCCACTGACTCGTTCTGTAACGGCAATTTCAGATCACGTAAATAGTGAAAAGAAAAAACAAGGTGAAAGCTTTAATAGCTTACATCGTTGGAAGCTACTCGCGTTTGATGGTTTTTTAATTCTTGTATTAATAGCCGTTATCTTTTCTGTGACCTATCAACAAACATCAACACATATTACCAAAGCTATTGATACTGATTTAATTGAATTTACCTTTCATACTAGTCGAAATGATAACAATGAAACGGAGTCTCTCGCTGATGGAATAAGCCAAAAATTAATGGCTGATTTAGCAAGCATTGGTGACTATCGCGTTCAATTAAACAAAACGACTTTTACCACTGGGATATTGCCTGGGAAAGCGGTGAATGTTCGTGTTGAGGAGCAGCAAAATAAAACGTATTTGGATGTAGAGTATCGCAGCAATACTTCAAATCGAGTCCTGTTTAGCCGTCAATATTTAATGACCAATGCAAATCTTGAGCATGTATTACGTCAGTCTTCTTTAGATTTAATGAGCGCGCTTAGTGTCACAATAACAGAAGCCGAGATGGATAGATTGATGCTTGGTTTACCGAAAGAGCGCGGTTTACTTGAAATGCTTATTCGAGCGAATCATTTTATTAATCAGTCTGATCCCGCAGAGTTTGAACAAGGGATTGCTTTATTAGAGAAAATTTCGTTAGCGGAGCCAAATAATGATTATGTACTTTCAGAGTTATACATTGCTTATAATGCTTTCTCTGCGTTAAATCCTGAATTGGATCTCGATGATAATACCACTAAGATCGAAAAGTTAAGTCAGGACCTAGCATTACGTTATTCGACGTTAAATGAAGAGGTGTTGCCTTCTCGTATCTATGAAGCGCTAGCAATGATAGCAATTAAGCAAGATAACAAAGAGGTTGCAGCTGAATATTTAACCTTGGCATTTAAGCATAGAGAGTCCGCATTCTCATACATACTAGAAGGGAAGTTAGCAGAGTTGAATGGGAATTTAGATAAAGCAGGAGATGCATACAGCAGAGCTTTCTTTATGGATACGTCTCTTGAAACTTATATGTTAAGTGAAAATCTTGCGTTCTATAGTGACTTAGAGACCGTCGCTTATTTTATGTATCGAGCGGTTAATCCAAGTGAAGTTCGTTTACTTGGATGATTGGTATAAATAAGAAAAGCCCGTCTAACTTATGTTCGGCGGGCTTTTTGTTTTTATGAAAGTAGGTTATCTAAAGTAGATTATGCTTTCTTTTTCTTTGGATGCCATGCACCGTCTAGGTCATCAAGTTCAGGGAACTTAGTTCTATCAAACTCAGGCGTTTTACCTGCTTTAAGTTGAACTTCGTAATCCTTGATAACGTTGATTGCTAGTTTAGACAGTAGAACTAAAGCAACAATGTTGATTAGCGCCATCATACCCATAGAAGCATCAGCTAGGTTCCATACTACAGGCAGAGAAGCTACTGAGCCGAACATAACCATTGCTAGCACACACAGACGGAAGCCAAATAAGCCCTTCTTAGAGTTACCGTTCAAGAACATTACGTTTGTTTCAGCATAGCTGTAGTTTGCAATGATAGAAGTGAAACAGAACAGAAGAATAGCTAGTGCCATAAAGTAGCTTGTCCAGCCGCCTAACTCGTTAGTTAGTGCTTGCTGAAGAAGGCTGATACCCGTAGCAGCATCTGGCTGATCCATTACGCCAGAAAGCATAATCATCGCAGCAGAAGCAGTACAGATAACCAACGTATCAACAAAAACACCTAGCATTTGCACAAAACCTTGTGATGCAGGGTGGTTAGGGTTTGGTGTTGCACTTGCTGCGATGTTAGCAGCAGAACCCATACCCGCTTCGTTTGAGAATAGACCACGAGCGATACCAGATTGCATTGCTTGAGCGATAGTGTATGCAACACCACCTGCCGCCGCTTCTTGCCAGCCGAATGCACTCTTAACGATAAGCGTTAATACTGCAGGAACTTCAGTAATGTTCATCACTACAATAATTAGTGCAATCGCAAGGTAACCAATTGCCATTACAGGAACGATTTTCGATGATGCGCTAGCAACACGACGTAAACCACCCATGATAAAGAAGCCAGAAACCGCAACAATTACCACACCCATGATAGTTTTATCAAAACCAAATGAGTGATTCAGAGCATCAGTAATTGTGTTTGCTTGAACCGCGTTGAACACTAAACCAAAAGCGATGATTAAGAAGATAGAGAAAAGTGTTCCCATCCAGCGTTGACCAAGGCCTTTTTCCATGTAGTAAGCAGGGCCGCCGCGGTATTGACCGTCAACGTCTTTAACTTTGTATACTTGAGCCAGTGTCGATTCAATGAATGCTGTCGCCATACCAAATAGAGCGATAACCCACATCCAGAAGATAGCACCAGGGCCACCAACGGTTAAAGCGACTGCCACACCTGCCATGTTACCCGTTCCCACGCGAGCTGCCATAGAGGTGCAAAATACTTGATAAGAGCTGATTCCGCTGTCGATCTCTTGACCGCTGCGTAAGATTTTAACTGAGTGACCAAGCTGGCGTAGTTGAATAAAGCCAAGACGTACCGTGAAGTAGATGCCGACACCAACAAGAAGATAAACGAGGACTTGTCCCCAAAGAAGGCCATTGATAGTGCCAATGACAGACATTAACGCCTCGTTCATTGACTCAATTAGCGTTGAATCTGTGTTTGTCATGAAATTTCCTTATTATTAATCGTTAATTTATTTTTCCTAAACAATGGATAACGAAATGCCAATCTTTAAGAAATATAAGTAACTTTGTTATAAAGTTGTATAAAATATCGTTTGCTAAGGATTTGCGGCGATTAATATAGTTCAGTCGACTTTAGCTAGTCAATCATAATGAAACAATATGTCGTACTTTTTTTACGTGTGGCGATAAATATTTACAATTTTTTCATTGAAATTTTCTCACTCAATTAACCATGAAAAAAATCTGGTCTTTAGTTGGTTGGTATTTTTATAACGAAGAGATAAAGGTCATAAATAAACCCTTATTCTTATCAATATTAGAGGTTTATATTTTTTGTTTTTTTTAATTAAATCTAAAGTTGAAATTTTAACTTGTTGAAAATAATCGTAATTTAATTTTTGGCATCTTCGCTTATCAGTGTTCTTCTTTATTTTTTTATCATTATTTTATTGATAATTTTATCCTTATTTTTTTTCGATTCATTGGGCGTAATCTTCATCTCAACATTCGAGCGGGATGTTGTGTATTTACCCCAACAGAGTTTGCATGCTCCGTCTAAATAACACCTCGCCCTCTTAAATAAAATTTCGCATCACGGGCTAAATAATAGAGCCCATTCGATAATCCCTGGAGATGTTATGGAATCGAATACAAAAAAAATTGGCTTAATTGCCTGTACGGGTGTTGTTGCCGGCAACATGATGGGGAGTGGTATTGCACTATTACCTTCTTCATTAGCGGCAGTTGGCTCAGTATCCATCTTTAGTTGGATTATCTGTTTAGTGGGTGCATTAAGTTTGGCGTTTGTTTTTGCCCGCTTAGCAACGAAAAACCCTCAAGAAGGTGGCCCAATTGCTTATGCAGGTGAAGTCTCTCCTGTATTTGGTTTCCAAACCGGTGTCCTTTACTACCACGCAAACTGGATTGGTAACTTAGCCATCGCGATTACTGGCGTTTCTTACCTATCTGTTTTCTTCCCTGCTTTGAATGACCCTATCCCTGCGGCTGCCGCGACGATTGCATCAGTATGGTTATTTACCTTAGTTAACTTACTAGGTGGTAGCTGGGTAAGTCGTCTTTGTACTTTAGGTTTAGGTCTTATCCTTATTCCTGTTGTGGGGACTGGTCTTGTGGGTTGGACTCACTTTGATCCTGCTTTATATAACCAAAACTGGAATGTATCTTCAGGCACAAGTAGCCACGCTATTATCAGTGCTGTGCTTATCTGTTTATGGTCTTTTGTTGGTGTTGAATCAGCAGCGGTATCGTCTGGTATGGTAAAAAATCCAAAACGCACCGTTCCTCTAGCAACAATGTTAGGTACAGCGATTGCGGGTGTGATTTATATCCTATCAACTCAAGTAATCAGTGGCATGTTCCCAGCAGCAGAAGTGGCAGCATCAGGTGCGCCATTTGCTCTAGCAACCACTGAGATTTTCGGTAGTTGGTCAGCCCCATTTGTTGCTGCATTTACTGCCCTAGCATGTTTCACATCACTGGGTTCTTGGATGATGTTGGTTGGTGAAGCCGGTAAACGTGCGGCTCACGATGGTAATTTCCCTAAAATCTACGGTGAAGTTGATAAAAACGGTGTTGCGAAAAAAGGTCTTGTACTTGCCTCGCTAAAAATGACAGCACTAATGGTTGTATTGACCGTGTTCAGTTCTCAATCTGCACATACTGCTGACTTATTTAACCAGTTAACGACTGATGCCGTACTACTAACAATGCTTCCTTACTTCTATTCAAGCATTAACTTAATTCGATTCGAAGGTATGACAACACGCAGTGGCTTTACCATGTTCTTCTCTGGTATCGCTTGTGTGTTCTGCATGATTGCTCTTGCTGGTGCAGAAGGCGCGACATTGACTGCAACCTTCATCGTGTCACTTGTTATCTTAATGTTCTACGCAAAGAAAATGGGCTTAAAACAAGCAGAGCAACACATTAGCACTGAAGCTACTGCCCATGAATATCACTCGATAGCGTAACGACATAACGCTACCAACTTAATAAATTTACCCTCTGGCGCTCCACTACCTCACCATCAAAAAGATGGGGAGCGCCTTGTTTCGTCTTGGAGATATAAAATGAATATTTTTGCTATCCTAAACCACTCAGGTGTTTTCTTTAAAGAAGAGCCAGTTCGCGAATTGCATGCTTCTTTAGAAAAAGCAGGCTATAAAGTGGTTTACCCAGTAGATGCACAAGATCTATATAAAATGATTGAAATGAACCCACGCATTTGTGGTGTGTTATTTGACTGGGATAAATACTCACTAGACCTATGTACTGAAATTAATACCTTGAATGAAAAATTGCCGCTATATGCATTTGCTAACCAACATTCAACATTAGATATTTCATTAACTGATTTACGTCTAAATCTACATTTCTTCGAATATGCCCTAGATATGGCTGACGACATCGCTCTGAAAATTAATCAAGCGACTGAAGAATACAAAGACCAAATAATGCCTCCTTTTACTAAGGCATTATTCAAATACGTAGAAGAGGGTAAATATACCTTCTGTACTCCAGGTCATATGGGCGGTACGGCTTTCCAAAAAAGTCCAGCTGGTAGTATCTTTTATGATTTCTATGGTCCAAACGCATTTAAAGCAGACGTATCAATCTCAATGCCTGAACTGGGTTCATTACTTGATCACTCAGGTCCTCATAAAGAAGCTGAAGAGTACATCGCTCGTACCTTTAATGCAGACAGCTCTTACATCGTAACTAACGGTACTTCTACATCAAACAAAATTGTAGGTATGTACTCAGCTCCTGCAGGTAGTACAGTACTTGTTGACCGTAACTGTCACAAATCTCTAACTCACATGATGATGATGAGTGATGTAACGCCTATCTATTTCCGCCCAACGCGTAATGCTTACGGTATTTTAGGTGGCATTCCACAAAGTGAATTCACTCGTGAAGTGATTGAGCAAAAAGTAGCAGCAACACCAAACGCAACCATGCCGGGTTATGCAGTTATTACTAACTCAACTTACGATGGTCTGCTATATAACACTCAATACATCAAAGAAACGCTAGATACTAAATACATTCACTTCGACAGTGCTTGGGTTCCTTACACTAACTTCAATAAAATTTATGAAGGTAAGTGCGGTATGAGTGGCGAAGCAATGCCGGGTAAAGTGTTCTATGAAACACAATCAACTCATAAATTATTGGCGGCGTTCTCTCAAGCATCAATGATCCATGTAAAAGGTGAGTTTGATAAAGAGTCATTTAACGAAGCATTCATGATGCACACATCAACATCACCTCAATACGGTATTGTTGCATCAACTGAAACAGCTGCGGCAATGATGCGTGGTAATACAGGTAAGAAACTGATCCAAGACTCAATTGATCGTGCGATTCGTTTCCGTAAAGAGATCAAACGTCTACAAGGCGAAAGTGACAGCTGGTTCTTTGATGTATGGCAACCAGAAAACATCGATACAACGGAATGTTGGAAACTGGATCCTAAAGATACATGGCACGGTTTCAAAGACATCGATGATGATCACATGTACCTTGATCCAATCAAAGTAACGCTATTAACTCCAGGAATGAACGAAAATAGCGAAATGAGCGAGACAGGTATTCCTGCATCAATCGTTGCTAAATACTTAGATGAACACGGTATCGTAGTAGAGAAAACAGGTCCATATAACCTATTGTTCCTATTCTCTATCGGTATTGATAAATCAAAAGCAATGCAATTACTACGTGCATTAACTGACTTTAAACGTGGCTTTGATCTAAACTTAACAGTGAAAAACTTCCTTCCTTCACTGTACAACGAAGATCCAAGTTTCTACGAAGGCATGCGAGTTCAAGAGCTGGCACAAGGTATTCATGACTTAACTCGTCAATACCGTTTACCAGAGCTAATGTTCAAAGCGTTTGACGTATTACCTGAGCTTAAAGTAACCCCACACGCAGCATGGCAAGAAGAGCTACGCGGTAATGTGGAGGAAGTGAAACTGGAAGAAATGGTTAATCGTGTAAGTGCCAATATGATCCTTCCTTACCCACCAGGGGTTCCACTAGTACTTCCAGGTGAAATGGTAACGGCTGAGTCTCGTCCAGTACTTGATTTCTTAGAAATGCTATGTGCTATCGGCGCACATTACCCTGGCTTTGAAACGGATATTCACGGTGTATATGCTCAAAAAGATGGCAGTTACACAGTGAAAGTTCTAAAAGAAGATTAAGCCCTAGGGTTTTGAAGGAATATCGTTTATTTTAGGGCACGGAAGCCCTTACTCTATTTAAAATTATGGTGATGTTATGAAACGTATTCTTTCCATTCAGTCTCATGTGGTATTTGGTTGTGCAGGCAACAGTGCTGCGGTTTTTCCAATGCGAAGAATGGGAATGGAAGTATGGCCTATTAATACGGTACAGTTTTCAAATCACACACAATATCAACAAGGTTGGAAAGGCATTGCCATGCCTGCTGGCCACATTTCAGAATTGGTTGATGGTCTATCAGCGATTGAAGCAACTCATGTTTGTGATGCGGTGTTAAGTGGTTACTTAGGATCAGCAGCGCAAGGTCAAGAGATCATCACAGCGGTTCAGAAAATAAAACAAGACAATCCAAATGCAATTTACTTCTGTGATCCAGTGATGGGACATCCTGAGAAAGGCTGCATTGTTGCACCAGAAGTGACCACTTTTTTTAAAGAGTCCGCACTTGCATCAGCAGATATTATTGCGCCTAACTTATTAGAGTTAGAAAGTTTAACCGGTATGACGATCAACACCTTAGAGCAAGTGATTGATGCGAATAATCAACTGCTTGAGCAGGGCGTTAAGATGGTGGTAGTAAAACACTTAAGTCGTGCGGGTATTAAAAAAGATCGCTTTGAAATGCTATTAACCACCAAAGAAGGTAGCTACCACGTTTCTCGTCCTTTATATGACTTTGATGCAAAGCGTCAGCCAGTAGGGGCAGGGGATTTAATCAGTGGTGTAATGCTTGCTAACTTAATGGCGGGATATTCTCCAATTGATGCGTTTGAACGTACTAATGCTGCGGTTGATTCGGTAATGCAAGAAACCTTCAATCGTGGAGCGTATGAACTGCAACTTATCGCATCACAAGAGCATTTCAATACACCAGAGATCACAGTGAAAGCAGAAAAGGTCGCTTAATTAATTCGATATAAAAATCACAAATAAAATAGAAAAGCCCATGGTGAGCAATATGCGTATCATGGGCTTTTTGTTTATTTTTAGCTATTTAATTACACCACAAACTAAACGAGCTCCACCGCCACCTAGTGCTGCTGGATGATCTGAGTGGTTATCTCCACCAGCATGAATCATGATTGAGCGACCTTTAAGATCACTCAGTTTAATTCTAGGTGCAATTACTGGTTGATTTGCCATACCATGGTGGTCAACGTATAGGGCTGGTAGATCTCCTAAATGATTATTACTGGTCCATGGAAAACCATGTTTTCCTGTATTTTCAGGATCATAGTGCCCACCAGCGGCACCGCCTAAGATTTTTTTGTTATTTATTGTTGCACTCTCACAAGATGAGTTGGTATGTATATGAAAACCATGTAAACCTGAAGGCAAGTTAGATAGTTCAGGTGTAAAAACAGTACCATACTCAGTACTGGTTATTGTGATAGTTCCAGCGGGTGTGTTGCTATTTAATTCAGTCATATCTACAACAGCTGAATGCGCTATTGAGCTGCTAGACAAAAAGCAAAAGACAGCAAAAAAAGTATGCTTTGTCATTTTATTTCCTTTTTAGTTATTAAATAGGTCGGATTGACCATATATTTTTGCGAATTCCTTGAGTGTTAAGCCTGTGTTATTTTTTATATCTTTAGAGCAATTTACAGCATATAGGCGCTTTACTATAGAAAGTTCACCTTTGATTACCGCACCCATAATGGCTGTATTTCCTCGTTTATCTTGTATACAGGCATTTGCGCCTTTTTCTAAGAGTAATTCGATTGATGAAGCATGTCCGTAATACGCTGCGGTCATTAGAGCGGTATAACTTTGATTATTTATTTGATCGACTGGAAATCCAGCAGTTAAGAATTTATCTAATACTTCATTATTGCCAACTCTTGCAGCAGCGAAATATAGTTCGATAAGCGTTTGGTAATCGTCTTTTGTTTGTTCTTTTTCTAAGGCTAGGCTAGGTATAGGTAGTAATAAAAAAAACAGATAAAAAGAAGTAATTAGTCGCTTCATATGATTACCCTTTATGTTATTTTTAATAAAATGGTTCACAGGAAAGACTATTTCTGGGCAGAAAAGAGTCATTATTAATCCTGTGAACCAAAGCTTTTTATATAGACGCTAATTGAATTACTTGTTTTATATTTCCTTTTACAGCTTTTGTTAGCCGAGTGCCGTAATCTTTATCTGCACGATAAAAGAAGCTCAGCATTGTAGTTTTAATCTTTTCATCTTTTACCTGTGCGAGGTCTCCTGAAAGATTATGGATTAAATCCATTTTATCCTGCTCATTAAGGCTTCGATAAAACTCACCAGCTTGATAAAAGTTTCGTTGTTGAGTTATTTCTTTTTGTTGTGTCACTCCTGAAAGAGACATTTGAGTTGTTTTATATTTAGGATTTTCAGATAGGTTTAAATACTGGCTTGGTTCGTAATTAATATCTGAATTTTTCGATTCTGTATTTCCGAAACCGTTTTGGTTGTGATTATTGACTGCAACTTTAGGTTGGTTTATCGGAAGCTGAAATAAATTAGAACCTAATCGATATAATTGGGTATCGGAATAAGCAAACAAACGGCCTTGTAATAAACGGTCTTCAGAAGGTTCGATACCTGGAATTAAATTAGCAGGTGAAAATGCTGATTGTTCTGTTTCTAAAAAGAAGTTATCAGGTATTTTATTTAGCGTCATTGTACCTACCTTTGTTTCAGGTACGTTTAACCACATTTTTGTTGCGTCTAATCCGTTATAATCCAATGAGTTGAGTTCGGTAGGAGATAATACTTTTACAAATAAGTCCCATTTAGGATAATTTCCCTGTTTTATTTGAGAATACAGGTCATTGGTTAAATGATTAAAATCTTTACCTTGGATTTCAATAACTTCATTTGAACGGAGGCTCTTTATACCTTGTTGGCTTTTCCAATGAAATTTAACGTAATTGATCTCACCAGATTGATTAATCCATTTATAAGCATGAACACCAAACCCATCCATTGTTCGGTAGCTTGCAGGTGTTCCAAGATTACTGTAAACCCAACTGAGCATATGGGTACTGCCAGGTTCCTGACTAAAAAAATCAAAGAAACGGTTTGGGTCTTGAATATTAGTGATTGGTGATGGCTTTAATGAGTGAACCATATCTGGAAATTTCATTGAATCACGGATAAAAAACACGGGTAAATTATTACCGACGAGATCCCAGTTACCTTGTTCGGTATAAAATTTGGTAGCAAATCCACGAGGGTCTCTAAGTGTTTCAGGAGAACCTTTTGGATGTATAACAGTTGAAAAACGAACAAATACAGGTGTTTCTTTATCGACTTTATTAAAAGGAGGTGATGCTGTTAGGTGGCTAAAGTCTGCGCTAGATACAAAATTACCGTGTGCTCCGGTGCCACGAGCATGTACAACTCGCTCAGGAATTCTTTCTCGAGCAAAGCGCTGTAGTTTTTGAATAAGATGAACATCTTGCAGCAATACACTTCCATTTTCACCAGCGGTAAGAGAGTTCTGGTTATCACCAATAGGTGCACCATTATCTCGTGTTAATATATCTGCTTGAACAGATGTTGCTGTTGCTAGACTTAATGTTATATATAAAAAGCTCTTTGACATTTGCATGGCAATTCTCCAACGTTTCATCAAACTCCTTTCTGCCCGCCAAAAATATATAATAAAATAAGTATTTAACTTAACTGAAAATAACTATTAATTTAATAGTCAAAACTTATCAAAGTTAAAACGTTAATTTAACCAATGTTCTACATGATTAAAGGTTGTTTTGTTGAATTTAGTAAAAATCCATTTTTATAAAATTGATCTAAAATAAGAAACCAGTGGCTAGTAATTTAACAAAAAACACACAAGTAAAAGTCTAATGTAATTTATCATTATGAAAAGTAAGGTTATTTAATGTTATCAGGTTGGGGTATCGATTAAATCGATGATTCTGATGATATTTCTTCCTTGGAAAGCGTTTTTTTTTCACTCTATCGTGTGCGCATATTCAGATTGCAGGAGAGAATGATGAAAAAAATAGGATTAATAATAGGACTTGGCGTCATTGCCTACCTTGGTACCGTTTATGTAGTTGACTCATCAGATGACGCTCGAAGTCAAAGAAAGCTAGCGAACTCACAAATTAAAGATGACCCTATATCTTCAGCTGCATTTCAAGTATTAACAGAGAATGGGTGTGGTTATTGCCATACTGAAAATAGCGAAATGCCTTTTTATGCCAATCTTCCTATAGCTAAACAATTGATGAAAAAAGACGTAAAAACTGGCTTACGTCATTTTCAATTTGATGAAGTGCTAAGTAGTTTTGAAGAGGGCAATCAAATTTCAGACGTCGCATTGGCTAAGATCAGTGGTGTGTTGAATGATAATTCTATGCCACCAAAAGCCTATTTATCTATGCACTGGCGCTCAAACTTATCCGACGAAGAAAAACAAACGTTACGCACATGGATACAACAGGAACAAACGAATAAACACTCATTGGCTAGTAGTGAATATAAATACGAAGCGATTCAACCGATTAATGAAAATGTAATTGTAGATGAACAAAAAGTGGCACTAGGTGATGCGCTATATCATGATAAACGTCTTTCTGGTGATAACACGGTAGCTTGTTCTAGCTGTCATTCATTATCAACGGGAGGGGTGGATAGATTAACCACATCAACAGGTATTAATGGCTCAAAAGGCCCAATTAATGCACCGACGGTGTTTAACTCATCTTACAATATTCATCAATTCTGGGACGGTCGCGCGAATGATTTGCAAGAACAAGCAGGTGGACCACCGATGAATCCTATTGAGATGGGGTCAACCTCATGGGATCAAATTACAGGCAAACTTGAACTTGATGAAGAGATGAAAGCGACCTTTGCTGCGATTTATCCTGATGGGATCACTGGTGACAACATTACAGATGCGATTGCTGAATTTGAGAAAACCTTGATCACACCAAACAGTCGATTTGACCAATTCTTAAAAGGTGATGCGTTAGCGTTGAATGCGCAAGAGCAACACGGTTATGAATTATTTAAACAAAACAAATGTTCGACTTGTCATGCTGGTCAAGCAATGGGTGGACAAACGTTTGAAGTCATGGGCTTAAAAACGGATTACTTTGGTGAGCGAGGTAATATATCTGAGGTGGATAATGGCCGCTTTAATGTGACTAATAAAGCACATGACATGAATCGTTTTAAAGTGCCCACCTTACGAAATATTGCACTAACTGCACCGTATTTCCATGATGGTAGCGCAGAAACATTAGATGATGCAGTTGCAGCGATGGCGCAATATCAAGTTGGTGTAACTTTATCTCAAACTGAAGTTGAAGATATTAGCGCTTACTTAAAAACTTTAACTGGTGAATATAATGGTGAAATGCTGAATTAGAACAAATACTAATAATAAAAAGGAGATCATATGATCTCCTTTTTTCGTTTTATTGCTGAGCAATATCATTTAAAAATCGCAGGCGTTCTTTTTCTTGTTCTGACATTTGATAGGGCTCATCACTTAAACTTGAAATATCAAAAGATGAAATAGTAAATACGGTTTTCCGACTTGTGCCATAACGCGTTTTCTCTTCTGGAAAATCAGACATTTTTTCAACCGTGATATTTCGTAGTTCAAACTCTGTCACATCATTTTTAAGTACTGAACTGTGTGCTTTTAGTTCAAATACAGCATCACCTTGAGAGAGTTTTTCTTTATTGTTCAAAGAAGCAATCGGCTTTCCATTTTGTTGAAATAAGTTGGCTCTAATTCGGTAGTTACCGGACTCTTTCACTTCAATGTTCAGCGGTAATATCATATCGCTTCCCGCAGAGTAAGGCGGCTCTATTGAGTTAACATAAGCCACTGGATTTGAAAATTGAATATCGGTAGTCAGGGTGTCCTTTCCATCAACAAAAGAGATTACCGCTTTAATTCTAATCTCTTGAGGCCACTCTTTTTGAGGTGAAAACTCAGTAGTTAACTCTTGTGTATATTGAGTTGTGAGGGATTTTCGAGTTTCTGGGTCTAATAACTCATACTCGATATGATCAACCGCGAGATCTGAATTGAGAGTGACGGTAATAGGCTCAGGGTAAGAAAATCGATATTTATCTAAAGAAAGGGAAGCTTTATGAGACCCGTCTAATACGGGGATCTTAACTTCACTGAAGTGATTCGGCTCAAGATAACTTTTATCGTTAGAAAGCAGTGGCGTTGAGTAAGATGGATAAATCATCTCTTCGGCGTAAGCTTTAGATAATAAGGCAAACTGTCTGCTTAGCTCTTGCGGTAAAGCCTTCTGTACCTCATCTTGTTCTTGTAGAGAGATAAGGTCTGTTTTTGTTTGCACGACTTCTTTTTTTAATTGCCTTGCTGAAGCTGCTTTTATTTTTTGGTGAGTTTTTACTGAAGAATGCTCTCCTACCATCGTTTGGGCGGTGCTATCCTGCATTATCCAATGAAAGGTCGCCGCTGAAGTCATCAGCAGCGCACCAATAAATAAAGCGTTTTTATTCATCACAATAAATCACTAACCAGTTCAGACATGCTTTCATTTTTTGAGTTATCAACGTAACGATATGTATTGCCGCTTAACCAATAAGTAGAATCTGTCGTACTTACTTTAATGATTGTACCATCGAGCAATGTTTTTTCTTGGCTTACGGCCGTTACTTTACCTTGATGTTTTGTGCCAATTAATCCGCTATGGCTGTAATTATCCCCCATTAATAGTGGGTAATGATAAGGAATAAAATTAGTCACCGCTTGTGGTTGGTTTTCTATTTTTCCATCAAAAGCGAGAGTTGTTGAGCAACTTGTAAATGAGCCAGATTGACTTGAACCACAAGAAGAATGGCTTGATACCACGCCATCATCTTTACCCGGTAAAAATCCACTGGTTGATCCAAAATAGTCACTGCCTTTACCGACAAAGCGAATGCGAGGAATACGGTTATCAGGTAAAGGGGCTAATTGACGTGCATTGGTAATTTTTAAATCATTAAGTACGCCAGTATTTCCTATACTAGGTGTTTCACCTAACCATAATGACATTGCATATTTTAAGGGGGCATTTAATACGCCACTGCCTTCTGAAATATTAATCGCCATATCACCCAGCTCAGAGCCACCACCTGCACCGGCAAAATCGAAGGTCGCAATAATATTAAGTGGCGTTAACCCTGCATTGATGAGCCAGTTTTCTTGATTGTCTAATAGATAACGAGCAACCAGATCCCCAGTAGAATGAGTGACTAAAATACAGCCATTTTGACAGGTGTTATTTTCAGAAAGAGCTTTTAATTTTGGCCACACATAATCGCTTGAGATCTTTCCTGTGACACGTTCGTGCGAAGGCCAGTCGATACGCTCATCGGCTTTAGCTAGCCAAAAATCTTGCCAGTAGGCTTTTCCATCAGTAATAACCGCATCATGATCGGGCTTGGTTTGAAGTTGACCAGCTTGAAAACCATGAATCAAGATAATGGGATGCTCACCTAGTGCAGCCAAACTAGGAAGAGAAGCTGTCGCTGTTATTAATAGGAATAGACGTGAAAGAAACTTCATAAGAGTTAACTCTTTTTGAGTAATTATATTTATAGAGTAATTGCTCAACTCTTATTTCGCAAATGGAGGTATCGATTGCGTTCTCATTTATGAGGCGGGAAGTGTTGATTGATTATTATTTAATCAACACTAACCTTTTTCTCATGACATATTTCTGAATGTAAATGAAGGGCCTATTTGCAATACCTCCTTACACACCGTAATGGTATCTTTTGCTGTTATTGGGTAAAGTCCGCCCGTCTTTGAATGCAGTTTCGCTGCTATCCATTAACCCATCTTGTTTATACAAGGAGACACATCATGAACACCAGTAAACAGGAACCCCCAAGTTGGTGGTTTAACTATTTTTCTACATGATGATCTGAGGGTGATATGTCTTCAGATCTGGAGACGTATTTATGGAATTTGTACAACAAAAAACGCATACAGAGCATGCACAAAAAAATGATAACCTTCACCATGAAGGACATATTAGTAACCTTGAAACCAGCATAAAAAACGCCTCAATTAGTGTGCTTTATAAAAAGCGCGTATTTTGGTTAGTGCTGCTTGTTTTTGGTAATGTATTTTCAGGGGCGGGTATTGCTTACTTTGAAGAAATTATTACCTCTTATGTCGCGTTGGTTTTTTTCTTACCTTTATTAATTGATAGCGGTGGTAATGCCGGCTCTCAATCTGCAACCTTAATGGTTCGAGCGTTAGCTACCGGTGATGTAAAACCAAATGACTGGGGCAAAATGCTTGGAAGAGAAGTATTTGTTGCTCTAGGGCTTGGTTTGAGTATGGCTGCTGCCGTTTACCTATTAGGGTTATATCGCGGTGGCTATGAAATAGCGATGGTCGTTGGCTTAAGCATGATAGCTATTGTACTTATCGGCAGCTTAATTGGCACGATACTTCCTTTTGGTTTACATAAACTCAATTTAGATCCCGCTTCTGCTAGTGCCCCAATGATAACCTCTATTGCTGATATTTCCGGCGTATTAATTTATTTTGCGATAGCTTCTGCGGTATTAGAGATAGGCTAACCACTCTCTTATTTAAAAACATTCGCTCATTGATGAATGGATTAAAGACACTATAAAGCTCAATGTCATTTGTGATATTGGGCTTTTTGCTTATATAAGAGATTATCGATTACAATCAGGTATCAGCGAGTTATTTATTCTTCGCATTTTTCAAGAAACATACCTTCAATAGATAAAGTCATTTAATGAATAAAAGTGAGTCAGCCTAGTAAAAGGAACATGATGATCTTATTGCTAATAAAGAGACTTTATTCTTGAGTTTAAGAGCCATAAAAATGAATACAGACAATAAACGATTAGTTTCTCAGCAAGTAATTGAAGACGCTTGTGAGTGGGCGATTATGCACGGTGTGGCTTTTCGACAAGCAGATAATACGGCAAGACACTGTCCGTTTAGTATTGCACCAATGACGATTGAGCGTGATGTATATCAGCACTTATTAGCAGTGACCCCATTGATAACTAAGCTTATTCATAATGTCTCTGAAGATCATAATTTTCTACAAACATCATTAAGTAATATGGCAAAAGCCGATCCTTTCTTTGGTTTATTAATGTCACGACATCAACAGTTGCATGGTGATGCAGGTAATAAACTAGTTGCTAAGCGTCAGCCATTATTATTGATGCGAACTGATTTTATGGATGACCGTCAGCACGGCGCAAAAGTCATTGAATTTAATGGTATCGCAGCAGGAATGGGGCCGTTTGGTCAACGTGCTGCAGAGTTTCACTCATTTATGAAAAATCAATGGCCAGAAACGTATGATCAATGGATTGAAGACAGCTCAGCGGTACCAGCAGATAATCATGCCTTAGAGCAATTGGCCTATGGTATTGCAACTACTGCGAGAGCGATTAAAACGGATTTTTCAGACCAAGGTAAACCCACGCTTTTAATGGTGATTCAGAAGAATGAAGATAACGTTTATGACCAACATTTACTTGAAGTTGAGTTGCAGAAACAAGGAATACGCACTGTAAGACGCACCTTTGAGCAGTTAAGTACTCAACTTTCTAGTGGTGAGAATAAGCGCTTACTATTAGAAAATGTCGGTGCAATTGATGTTGTTTATTTACGTGCTGGTTATCAATATGAAGATTATTTCGCACCGGAATTAAATGAACCTGTGTGCTGCCATACATTAAGTCAAATTAGACTGTTTATCGAGCTGCATCATGTCGCCGTGAATGCCACCATCAGTCAGCAATTAGCGACCAGTAAAACAATGCAAATGCTATTAACCATGATGCCAGAAAGTGAATATGCACGTTGGGGACTAACATTAGAAGAGGCTCAATTAGTAAAAAGTGTACTGGCAGAGATGAAGCCTATTAATACCCAAACAATTGATTGGTTTATGACAGAGGCAGACCAAAATCAATGGGTATTAAAAAACCAAGGAGAAGGTGGCGGTCATTGTATCTTTGGTCAGGATATCGCGAGAAAATTAAATCAGTTAGCACCAGAAGAATATGATGCTTGGGCGTTAATGCAACGCTTATATCCACATGAGCGTGATACTCCAACCATTGCTGTGCGTGATGGAGAGCAAACGCTAGTGAACGATTTAGTCAGTGAAATAGGTTTATTTACTGCGTACTATAATGGTAAGCCGGTAACAGAGTTTAATGGTTATGCAGGGTATTTAATTCGCAGTAAGCCAGCCAGTGAAAACGAAGGTGGGATCCACAGCGGTAAAGGAATTTTAGATTCATTGGTGTTAATTGATTAGTAAGGCATAAAAACAAAAAAGCCCAACCTCTTTCGAAGTTGGGCTTTTCCAAACGTTTGGTGGAGCTGGGGGGATTTGAACCCCATCATATACAGTAAAAACAAGCACTTATTTTACTTATCAATTAGTTATAGCGCTGTTAGCTACCATCTAAAGCCATAAACAGCCATGAATGCCGCCATTTAACCGCCATTTTTGGCGAGTGGGTTTAGCTTAATAGCATCTTCTAAGTGAGCTGGTGAAAAGTGTGCATACTTCATTGTGTCAGTGATACTAGCATGACCAAGAATCTGTTGTAATACCAAAATATTCCCCCCATTCATCATAAAATGACTCGCAAACGTGTGACGTAATACGTGTGTTGATTGCCCTTTAGGGAGTTGAACTCCCGTCCGATTTACTGCCATTTTAAAAGACTTAATACAATTGCTAAATAAACGGCCGTTCTTTTTTGGTAGTTCTTCGTAAAGTTCTTTACTGATAGGAACGGTTCTGTGCTTATTGCCTTTTGTATGAGTGAAAGTGATCCGGTGAGGTGTGAGTTGTGTGCCGGTTAATGATTCCGCTTCACCCCAACGACAACCCGTTGATATGCATATTTTAGAAATTAAGTACGCATCAAAGTTGCGGCACTTTTCTAATTCATCAAAAACAAGTGTGATCTCTTCGCTTGTTAAAAACCCCATTTCAGGTTGTTTGTATTTTAATGCCCTCAGTTCTGCGAGTGGATTATTGTAGTTCCATTCACCAAGGCGTTTTAATTCATTAAATAATGCGTTGAGATAAGTTTGATCATTATTGGCTGTTTTGATTGAAACGGTTTCAATACGCAGCTGGCGATACTTTGAAAAATCGCTGGCGGTAATCTCTCTTGCAATTGGATTTTTCATCATAAGAGACATGGCAAGCAGTTTGTTTTTTCTTTTTGGTCCGTCACTTAATGCTTGGCCGTGTAAGCCATACCACAATTCTATTAATTCATTGAGTGTACGGTTATCGTCTTTGGCTGGCATCCACGGTTTTTGAATAGATTCCGTTTGCGTAAATTGTTCAAAGCGTTTCGCTTCGCTTTGGGTAGCAAAGGTTTTTCTGATGCGTTTTTTATTCGGTAGGTAAATCTCAACAAGATACTTGCCGTTTGGTTGTTTTCTTATAGACATAATTTAATCTTAAAGTTTGAATTGCATCTCTTAGTAGAAACAACGAATTGTTTCAATATGGTTAGTTGGTTTGACGTTATGGTCATTATGTCGCATAATCTAAATGCAAACTTAAACAACAGATCGGAATTGTTGTTCAATGTTTTAGTTTTATTATCGGTAATCTAGCCTTTGTGGAGGTTATCATATGAAATGGTTTAAGAGTGATATCATGGGTAAAATGCTACGTAAGTTATTAGGTATTCCTGAGCTTCAAGGAATGATGAAAAAATCTGAGCTAAAGGTAACAATGCCTGATAAAGACACTATTGTTGTAGATATGAGCTCTTTAAGCTCAAGTAAAGTTGCGCAAGCTCAAATGAAAGCAGCGCAAGAAATTTATACTTAATAAAAAACGACATGTTCACTATATAAAGAGATGCTTGGGCATCTCTTTTTTATTGGGAGTTATAATTAATGCTTAGAGCAACATCATTGATTCTTATTCTTGCAATTTGTTTAATAGGCTATTTTTTATTAGACCGCTTACCTAATCGTAGGCATATACTTAGAGATGGTAGCGGGTACCATACGTTCTTCTCATCTGCAGCGGCGGGTTTAGTGTTAATGGTGCCAGCACTGCTGTTGTATGTATTGGCTGATTGTATCTTTACGAGCTTAAGTTGGTATTTTTCTTTAGGTGATATCATCCTTAATGATGTGCTTAAGTCTGAATCAACTGAAAGTACCGTCATATTATTTGACATGATGGCGTTTGCTTTCATTCTTAGTTTTGTTATTCCTTACATTGCCACACGAGGCGATAATGAGTATTTCTTTGAAAGTTTTGCGGATTATGGTGATAGTCCTGAGTTCACTGATTTGCTCTTGCGATCGACAAGAAAAGGGCTACCTATTTTATTTACTATGAGTGATAGAAAAGTATATATCGGTTATGCAAGAGAGATTCACGCTCAACATTTTACAGATATAAATATCATTCCAGTATTTGCGGGCTATCGAGATAAAAATACCCTTAAGCTTGTATTAACAACGCCTTATCGAAATGTGATTGAACAATTAAAAACGACGGATAAAGATACGCCAGGATTATTTACAATTACGCTTCCGGTTAAAGAAATTACCCATGCGCATATGCATAGTTTTGAGCATTATAAAAACTTTCAAGAGGCCGAAGGGCATGTTGAAGAATATTTAAAAAGTATCTAAATTAAAAAAAGCCTCCAGTTTGGAGGCTTTTTTGTATTCTATTAATATAAAACAATTTCATTTAAGAGATAACCACACCAACAATTGTGCAATTTCCATTAATAGGAATGTTCGGGGTTATCCAGTCAGGGTCGGTGGCTTGTTTAAAGAAATACTTCGCCAGATTTAACATCACAAATATTATTTATACGGTCTGCTCTAAACGTTCGAGCGTGCTCTCTTAGTAAGCAATGAGCTTTTATATATGGTGTATTTTCTTTACTTAACTGAATTGAATTTATTACGATGTGTCTATTACTCACCATTCCTGAACTATCTTCATAGCCCATAGCATACTCTTTTCCATTTTTTAGGTGCTTTAAAAAAGCATATGATGGTGTGTAGTCTGATTCTGTTAAAAATCTTGGTTGTGATTTTGTTGTTTTAATCGTGGATTTTTGTTCTTCTACAAAGTCACAGAAATCTGACAGAAGTGAGAATAATTCAAGTGATTCACTTTCATCTAACTCCTTATCATCTAAAGCTTGTTCAGCTGCGATGTAAAGTTTTTCTGTTCTGTAATCGTCTTTAGATTCAGGATAGCGTTGAAGCCAATTGCGTAGTTTTTCTGCTTCTTTTAGGTCAACTTTATCATCGTTTAATATGTCTAGAGCTAGTTTATACAGGTAAGTAACTCTTCGTGATGTTAATGTTTCAGTCCCTTTTATATCTCGTGTTTTAGGGGTAGAGCTTGTAGTAGTGATATTTCCATCGTAGGTAAATTTATTTAGCAAGCCAAGTAATGCGGCTTTAGGATTTTTGAATGTCCACAGGCTCAGGGTTAGTGTGGATAAGGTAAGGCTAGTGAAAAGATTAACGAGTAATCCAAAAATAGTTTTAGAACTCAATAGATCATCATTAAACATAAAACCTATAGCTAAAACTAAAAAACATAAGGCAAAGAAACCCGTAACAATAGAGAGTAACTTAGCTAGAAATTTCATTCCAATATCCTAAAACAATTTCATTGAAGAGATAACCACACCCACTATTGTGCAATTTCCATTAATCGGAATGATCGGGGTTGGCCAGTCAGGGTTGGCGGCTTGTAAAAATTTCTTACCATCTTCAATGATAAGCTGCTTGAATGTGGCTTGGTTCTCGTCATCTAAACGCGCAACCACATACTTGCCATTAACTGCTTCTACATCAGGGTCAACAAAAATCAATTCCCCTTCTCTAAAAACAGGATTCATGCTTTTACCAACCACTTTTAATAGAAACGTATTTTTACTGCAGCGCACCGGGCACGGATAATAATCCGCATCGTGCAAATCGGTTAAATGAATGTCGTTCCACCCACCCGCTTGCACCCAAGAAATAACCGGATAAGAGCCTTGTGGTTTTAATGCCACAGAAACCACCGTTGTTTCTTGTTCTTGTTTTGCAGGTTCGGGAGATCCTTGGCCTGTTAAAAGCCAATTCACATCACATTTTAAGGCTTTGGCTAAGAGAGTTACGTACATTCCTTTCGGTGTAGTTTCTCCTTTTTCCCATAGCGAAACAGAAACACGGCTAACGCCGACAGCCTTTGCAATATCTGCCTGGGTTAAGCCTAGTTCTTTTCTTCTTTTTAAAATATTTGCGTCACTCATGTAAGAAATCTTACCAGTAAGTAAGTAAAGTTTTATTTTTATTTGACGTAAGTTTGTTTACATTTGTAATTTTCATAGTTATTATTGCGAAAGTTAAGTTTCGTAGTAAGGAAAAGTTATCATGAAGAAAAGTGAAGCTATTGAACATTTCGGTTCAGTTACAGAGCTAGCTAAAAAGTTAAATGTTACTACCCAGTCGATATCTCAGTGGGGGAATGAAATTCCTCTTCGTCGCGCTTTTGAAATTGAGCGCATTACCAACGGTGCATTAAAAGCCGATTTCACACCAAACCAAGATCACGCCTAGAGGTGAATCATGAGCATGACATTAGCGATTGATGTTCCGATGCTGAGCATTCCTGAATACGCAAGACGCTCCGGTACCACCGTTGAGTCAGTAAAAAAGCAATGTGATAAAGGGCATTTACCTTTTATTCAAAACGAGCCACGCGGTACTCGTTACATCAACATGGTGCAGCTCATGAAACGCTGCGAAGAAGCCAACGCTGCAAAGCCTTGGAACTAGGGGAATTATGACAAATGGATTTCGAAAGCAAAATGGGCGCTTTTTGCGGCGCTGCCCAATCAAATTACGATGATGCTTGTGTGGCGTTCTCTGCAGCAAACAAATGCGCACCAATAGAGCGTGAAACAGGCGTTAAAAAATTAGCGGATAAATTAAACCCTGAACAGCCGCATAAGCTGTCAGTAATGGATGTAAAGCTAATCACAAGAGCATCGGGTGATTACACTATTGTGAATAGCTTGCTTTATTCGTTGGATATGGTCGCGGTTGCAGTAGATAAAAACGGCGAGCCAGAAACCTTTGTTAAACGAACATTAGATAATTCAATTTACGCCGGAGAGCTGGCGCAAGAAGCATTAAAACACGCAGGCCAAAAACGTATGACTGGCCGCAGCAAGAACACCATTGTTAAAAAAGCGCATACCGCTATCGGTAACTTGATTTTACTGATTAACGACATGGAAGGCCGCACACCAAATGCGAGTTCGTTCCTTTCAATGGGTATGGATCTTCTTTCATCTGGCGTGACAGTGCCAGGTTTAGCGTAAGGGTTTAGTTATGAGTCAGTTAGCACACGTAGCCCCACATACACCAAGCGCAATGGAAAGCATTGCAGCAGCAAAAGCGTTGTTTACAAAAGATCATAAACGTAAGCAGTTGAAAATTGTATTCAACTCATTTGATAAACAAGGCCGTGGCCTAATTTGCATTGCGGGTGGTTTATCGTCTCATGATTGCTTTCGTAATTTTGAAGATTTTAACGATATTGAGTTGCAAAAAATTCGTCGTGGTATGCAGGTTCTTCAAGGTATTACTAAGCGCATTTACACCAAAGTCGGTGACGTGAACAAGCTCAAGCCAAGTCACTTTACCCTTTAAATTCAAATACTGTGTTCTTTAGCCTCTGAATAGGGGGCTTTTTTTGTACCTAAATTTTGTTTATTGCATGGGAGCAATGAAATGAGTGAATTAAAAACAGCAGAGCAGTTTTATCAAGCATCACTGGAACACCTTAATAAAGCGAATGAACTGCATGAAAAAATGGAAGCTACAGAAAGAAAAACGGTAGCGTTATTCTCTCGTTTTATTGATGGCACAAAACCTGTTTCTGGCGATGTTGAACTTGCTGCGAAAGATAATCTTAAAGCTATCCAACAGCGCGATGTGTTAGCGGTGATTAATTCAATTACAGCAATGGCGTTAGATATGCCAAAACCGTTATACATGGGACTTAATATTGACACAATATCTTTAAGTCTTTGTGTTTGGTGTGACTCTTCTTGTACGCACCACCTATTGAACTCGATTATTTTTTTTAGTCACGATGGTTTTCTAGAAAACGCAATTCAATTAGAAAGCAACCTTGCTGAAATAATCATTAATGCAAAAGACAACGCAGAGGTAACGGCATGAGTGTTATTTCTGTGTATCAATCTGATCTTGAATTTGCTTTGCGCGGTGCAGGTTTTACCTCTCGAAAAATCAACATGTTTTTAAAAGCCTTCAACAAAGAAACAGTCTCACAAGGTGTGGTTTGTTCACTTGATTCACAACGCGCAATGCTTGTGAATGTTAACGGCACAGAGCAAGGTTTATGTCTTTCTGATTTTATCACCGCTTGGTGGTCGTTTTGGGTTGTGGTTTTTAATACCACTGAAAACCCAGATTTAGAGCAGCAATCACTTGGTGCTATTCGTGCCCTTTTCTTTATTTCCTCTTCGTGCCGTTCTGTTGCTCAGCAATCAATGATGCAGCAATGGTGGCGTGATTATGAGCCAGAACACGGTTCGCCAATGTTGGAGTCAATCTAATGAGTAAAGATAAGTTCTTAGCAAAAATGTCAATTGCGTTTATGCAGAACCACGGCGTTGCACCAACCGAAAGCCAATTAGATGGTTGGTTAGAGCTATATGAACAAATGACGTTGCGCTGCAAAGTGTCTTTTCCTGAATGATGTTTTTTGTAGCGGTGATTTTGAACAGTGGCGGTGGTGTAGTTCGTGATGCCAAAACTGACGAAATTAAAATTAAAGAGTTAGGCGAGTTTGAATCAAAAGAACTCGCTATTGATAACGCTTGCGCTCAATTGAAGTGCGAGCACATCACCAAAGGTGTGATCGTTCGTGGCAATCACACAGGCGGTTTTATGATTTGCGATACACAGGAGTTTGCAGAGTTATGAGTATTATCACTAAAGCAAAAGCAATCATGATTAACGATCGTTACTTCTATGATTTTGGCAAAAAAGGACAAGTACTAACGGCTTGGTCTTTTGGTGGTGCAAAGTTATTCATGGGTAGCTATACCATGGAGCCAGTGCTTAAAAAGTTAGATGAAAAACGTAAGAAATACCAAGTTGTTGATGTGGTAGTAAATCAGCCGTCTGGCTTACCAGTAAAAGAACTCTATAAGTATAATTCTAGCTTAAGTCGAACGATGTCAAATCTTAGCAATATAGGGGGAAAAATTGGTTTTGAGCGTGCAGCTTTAGATATTTGTCAGCTTACCTCAGGTACTATCGCGTTAGCAAAAGAACACCCGAAGTATGCTGCAAAAATTTCGGAACTGGTAGTTGGTAATAAGGATTTATGCTTTTTTGATTATTACCATAAGGGGGAACCGCTTTGTGTTCGATTAAACTCTTATAAAGAACGCAAATCATTACAAAATAATGTTGATTTTGCTTACGACGTTCCATTCTGATGACTAAGCTAACTTTCACCCCTCAAGAACAACGTGCTGCCACTAAAGCTTGCTTAAGCTTTGGTGGTTTGTGCGTATTCCCTCAAAAACCAAAAGCGATTCAAGCGCCTTATTCTCATGCAAGCTTTGAAACACCAGAGCCTGAGAACATGACAGTTATCGAGCGTAATTTATATGCGGTTGATACTGTTGACCATGAATGGCGTAAGCAATTCTTTGCTGATTTACCTAGTTACCTAAGTAAATATTTTGCTGATCGCTACATTGCTATTTTCAAGAAAAAAGGCCGTACACAGGCAAATACTTACCTACGTGAAAGAATGGGTGGCGAACTGCAACGTCGCGTAAGTCTAGTGCTGTATCGTTACCGCCAACTACCAACGTATAACAAAATTAAATTGATGAGCGAAGATGAAGACGTTGATCAATGTGATTTTGATGCTGCGCCAAAACAAGGTCAATTAGCGTTTGATCTAGAAAAAGTAGAAATCAAAAAGCCTAAGTCACGTCTGCTTGCTGAAATGGAGTTGGACGAGTTAAAAGACATGGCGTTTAAAATATCTCAAATCATGAACCGCCGTTTTAATCTGCTAAATAAAAAATACGCAGGCGAAACAGACCAAGAAATAAACGAAGGTTTACTTAATATTTATGACGAGCTGGCAGAGTTAACGTTATCTTTTGGCTTTGCTGCGCCTTGCACAAAGAAAAATCCAAAAACCAGAATAGCCCAAGATGTTTACGGCGATATTTTCCGTATGTTGGATGAGAAGTTTTGGTTAACGAACATTAAAAAAGCAAGAAAGATAATGCGTGAGCACTTGGCCATTGCGATGGGTCAGGTGTCTAAACGCGCCTCTGCATATTGCTCTTATGATTGCGTTCGTGAGCACAAAGAACAGCAAAGGAAGAATTGGGAATACATTCAAAACCAAATCTTGGTTGATGAAGAAACCCAAGAAGAATGCAACATGGAAGACATGGTGTTAAAAAGCGTGTCTAACCCTGCTATTCGTCGTCATGAGTTAATGACTCGCACGCGTGGCTGTGAAAACATCGCCGAAGAAATGGAGCTATGCGGTTTATTCTTAACATTAACCGCACCAGGTAAATATCATAATAGTTACCAACGTGGCGGTTTTATTGAGCACTGGAATGGCTCAAGCCCTCGTGATGCACAAGTGTATTTAAACGGAGTTTGGTCACGTATTCGCGCTAAGCTAGGCCGTGAAGAGTTTCGTTGGTTTGGTATTCGTGTTGCAGAGCCGCATCACGATGGCACACCACACTGGCATTTACTTCTATGGTGCAAGCCAGAAGAAAAAGAAGCCATTACTAAAATATTTATTGATTACGCAACAAAAGAAGACAAGCACGAGCTAATGAAAAAAGGCGTGTTTGATTATTCTGCACGTTGTGACATTAAAGCTATCGACTCAGAGCAAGGTTCAGCAACGGGCTATATTGCCAAGTACATTTCTAAAAACATTGACGGCTATAAAATGGATGATGAAGTTTCAGACGAAACGGATAAACCAATTAAAGACATGGCTAAAAATGTAACCGCGTGGAAAAGTCGCTGGTGTATTCGTCAATTTCAATTTATTGGTGGCGCACCGGTTACCACTTACCGCGAACTTCGTCGTTTAGCAAATCTTGATAAAGCGTCATACATGGATTTCTTACACAGTCAAAAACGTGAAGAGTTATTGACTGTGTACCGTGACATGACAGCTAACGATATGGGCCCACACCTACCAAACATCATGTTAACCAAACCAGTCATTATGAAGCGTTTGGGTGATGCGTATAAACCAACTATTAAGCACGAGAACAACAGCGTAGTTGCAACGATGCAATCAGCCGACGAAGGTAATTGGCAAGGTTACATCATGGGTCAAGGTGGTCCATTTGTTAAACGCGCTCAGTTAATGGTTCGTAACGCTTATGAAGAACTGCCGTTTTCGTCTCGCTACTCTGAAACCATTCGTAAGATAGAAGGTATTTTTGCGGCGGGTGAGTTTATTAAAACTCGCGTAAGAAAGTGGACAATTCAAAGCAAACCTAAAGTTGAAACTGAACTTGAAGCGGGGGCTCTTGCTCTTGATGGCAGCGCAGCTGCTCCTTGGAGTTCTGTCAATAACTGTACGGACGATATCCAAAAGGATCGTCAAGGACAGGTGAGCGATAAGCTATCTACTTTGTTAACACCTTTAGGTAAAACACCAGAATCCCTTGATGAACATGCACTTAATGCCTTTATGAAGGGCAGCACTTTAAACCTTCATGATGGTAGAAGAGTGAAATTACGCTCAGGTTATGTGGATATGGACGGCAACGTTCGTCAACCTGAGCTAATTGAAATAACAAAAGAGCCAGAAAACCTAAGTTGGCTTGATTTTAAAGGTTGGCCAGACGCGCCAACCGACACCAATTCTAATGAATATCAACAACCAGACCTTTCAATCTTCCCAGACTGCGATTTTGGTGATGATGACTGGCCGTTAGTGTGAGGAAAATACATGGAAATAATCCACCGTTCTGACGGAACGATAGAAATCGACAAAAAAAGATATTCATTCAAAGAAGACATGTACGTTCGCCGCGTTCGCTTTGTTCCAAAAAATAATGACGGTTGGGGAGTATCAAAAGATGTGAATTACACCACCAATTTCAATACCGAGTTTTTAGATGCTTTTGTTGAAGAAGCAAAACGATTTTTATAAGGAAATTATTATGCAAACTTTGAAATTCAATGATACAGAATATAGCCGTGTATTTTGCGGTAAGTCTTGCACTATAAGACTTGGAAATAAAACGAGTAATTATACGCTTGGTATCGCAAAGCTTGAAAACGTTGATTCATACGAGCAGTGCGGCAATTATGGCGTAGATATACATACAATAACATTCACCAAGATTTCACACGTAACAGAGGGGATGATTGATGGTGAATTGGTAATTAATATCAACCAACTATTAGAGAGATTAAGTGGTATTTATAATTGTGAAATTAATAGTGATTCATTCGTTACAGTAATTCAATTTGATAAACCATTTGAATTAAAAGAACAGCAAATACATAAGAAAGAAGAAGATAAAATTATCATCCCGTCTGACCTAAACGACGAAGAATATAAAGATTTTTTAGATGTAAACTTTGAACAATGTCCACAGTGCGCCGAGTATTTACATGATGATGAATATACGCATGATTGCGAAATAAAGCCAAAAATAGGCGGGTTGTTTTATAAGCCAAAAGAGCATGACGGTAGCACTATATCAGAAGCTCATTGTGAAGACTGAGAGAATAAATAAAGATAATTAACTCAAGCTTATGCGTTAAGTAAATGTTTAGCTTAACGCATAACGAAAATAAAATAGGATTTCAAATGAACCATTCACTATCAAAATTATTTTGCACATCCGTTTTGATCTCATGTGCCATTACATCCGCTTATTTAACGTACCTTTACATGAACGAGCTGGGCGCAGCCATCGGTGTTGCGGTTATTTTTTCATTGATAGGCATCACGCTTGATTTAGTGAAAACCATCACGCCAACATTTATCCCAACGGTTGCAAAACAAAACCCATTAATTGCTGTTTTACTGGTTTCCCTTACTGGCGTTCTGATAGTTATCAGCACCATTGCTTCAATATCTGCGATAGAAAAGGGTGCAGATAACATGGCCGTATCGACAAAACAAAACCTAGCAATTACAGAACAAATAAAACTAAAACAGCAGCAGCTTGCAAATTTGCAGCAACTATCTGATGAGCAACTTCGCATAAATTACGCGACACCCGCGGCAGCAACTGCAGTAATGATCTCAAGTGTAACGGATGACTTAAACGCACTTTATGAAGCGCAATCAAGTGTAAAAAGCACCTCAATGTTGCGTGAATACGATGCGACAATCACATTAATTATTGCGGTGACAATAGAAGTGGTTTCGGTAGTAATGGCACTCACTTTACACTCATTAAATACACTTGAAGTAAGTGTAAAAAGTGTATCAAACCCAGTAAATACAAGGGTTGAGCCACCAAGTGAAAAGCAAGTGATTCAAAGTGTAATGCCAAGTGTTGAAGTGTATAAAACGCCTGAAATGCAGTTTGCAGCAAGTGTTATGGATGATGTGAAAGAGGCGATTTTGTCAGGCGCAGTGAAACCAAGCCAACGCGCATTAAAAGCGGCGTTTAACCTGCAACAAGAGCAAATCAAAATTATTCTAAATGCATTACATGAGCAAGATGTATTAGAGCCATGGAACAACGGCGGGTTCAGAGTGAAAGCTTGATGAAAAAGCATATTGATTATTGCAGTGAAGTCGATTCTTGTTTTTTGCTCAAGTTAAATAAAGAAGCCTGGCAAGAAGTGAAAACGGAGGTATTTCGCTTGGCATCTGGTGATGTTTTACAAATTGGAGATTGCTTTACACAATTAGGTTCAAGGGGGTCGGCTGGTAATCAGCCGATCATTCTTACACGGCCTTGGGTTCAGAGATATATTGGTAAGTTGTTAGTTGATGATGACGTTATTGGCTTCCCTCCATCTTATCGAGGTCGTTTTATGATTTTATTTGAGGCAATCAATATGGCAGATATAACAGAGGGTTTTGTATCAAAAAAGAAGAGTGCCGACACATATAGCCGCAAAGATGGATATGCAATGGCTTATCTTGATACTGGAGATGGGAAGTTATTTCATATTCGTTCTAGTGGGTCATCTTCTATTTGTCAGTGTGATTCTTTGAAAAGAATAACTGTGCCGGTTGATACTTTGTAAGAGTAAGGAAATTATTTTATGTTAATAACATGCCCAACTTGTTTGACTAAAACGCGCATTGCTACATCGCGCTCTATCTCTCCAGAAACACGCGAGTTATATTGCCAATGCTTAAATTTAAACTGCGGAAGAGTATTTGTTGCTCATACATCATTTTCACATTTTATTGAGCCGACAGGCAATAAACCGAGCGCAGAACTGCAGCCAGAGTTGTGCAAAAATGCGAATCAAATGGATATTTTTGATAGTGCATTTGCGTGAAAAACTATTTAACGACACAAACAAACCCAAATATAGAGCGGTCAGCCGTGGCCGCTTTAATCCAAATATCTTCATAAATTCAATAAAACCAAAAAACGCAAGAAAACGATCTTAAAGGATCTCTAAAACGATCAGCTAGAACCCCATTTTATTCAAATCAAACAAATACTTGTGTTTAATAGAGTTGCATAATTTTTTTGCGGTTATTTTTCGTTTTATTGTAGTGCTGAATTTTAGTGCGGAGGGGAGGGTGAGCCGACGGAAGCCCTCGGCACCCATCCAGGCGAGAAAATTTCAGGTATTGCATAAACGGAATGATCGTATGTTTGGTTGATGAAGTGAGTCGTGTATGTGGGAAAGAAAATATGAACAAGGGCGCTGGAACGGCCTAGAGTTAAATATACTGACTACATCGCTGGATGGCGGTAAGCGACTGCAGGTTAGTGATATTCCTTATGCTGAATTACCATTAATCAAAGTGATGGGCAGCAAAGCAAATAATATTGATCTCGAAGTGATTTTTGTTGGAGTTAATTCATTAGTTGATTCCAATGCACTGATTAATAGTTTAAGCAAAACACCCAAAGGGGAATTAGAGCATCCATGGCTTGGTGAACTTCCTCTTGTATTCGATACCTACTCACAACAAATCACAACAAAACGCGGTGTTGTCACGCTGTCACTTACTTTTGTGCGAGATGGAAAGAAGCCTGTTCTTATCCGCACCATTACCACGACAACCAATACCACTCTGCAGCAAGCGAGTGAAGTAGATAACGTATCAAGCAAAACGTTTATTCAAGATGTTGAAAGCATGGATATCTCAGAGATAAGCAGTCTTCAACAAGATTTCACGCAATGCGTTAATGCCTTGGTGGGTATTGCAAGTAAATTAAGCGTGCCTAGCCAGATGTTGTCGGCATTAAATCAAGAATTAAACAGCGCGTTTATGGCTATTTCAAGTATTGCTAATGCGCCAGGACAATTTGCAGAGCAGCTCAGTAAAACAATAGACAGTATCGCAAGTGCTGTGCGTTCTGAGCCAAATTCAAAGAATGAAGCGGTAGATAATTCACGTACTGCACAAAAGACAATGCTATCCGCTGTTAATCCAAACACGCCAACCGCACATTACAATGTTAAAATGGTGACTGCAGCGGTAAAGATGAGTAAGGACATTGCCGTATTAGAACAAGACGATGCCTTTGATATTGCTGCAACAGTAAGCGAGCCATCATCTACAACTGAAATCACATCAAATAAGCAAGCATTAACGATCATGAGTGACTTGGCAACGCTATCAAAAGAAGTGGCATCACGAGTAGATGAAGTGACCGATGGTTCAACGCTTGAAAGCATTGAGCTGTATCACTCGTTAATTGCATTAAAAGAAGGCATTGATAATCAATACAACAAAGTGAAAAAAGGCAGTGAGCCACAAAGCTATGTTGATCAAGTTCGGCCGCTTCCGGCGTTGGTGTTAGCTCATCAATCCGATAGTAATGAAAAAATGGTGACGGCACTTAATCCATCAATGCACCCTCTTTTTTTGCACGGTACCGTAGCAATGAGGGTGAGTGAATGAGTCAGTTAACGTTATTAATTGATAGTAAGCCCGTTGTTTTTTTTAATGCTAGTTTAACGTTTTCTATTGAACAGCTTGCTCATACGTTTAACTGCAGTATTGAGCCAATGCAGATAGATAAACCATTGCCCGTCATGTTTAAGTTGGGAAGTACAAGCATATTAACCGGACAGATAGATCGGGTCGGAACATCAACCGCAAGCAGTGAATATTCAATGGCAATCAGTGGGCGTTCAAAGAGTGCCAATATGATTGATTCAAAAATCACAATGGATGCAGAGTACGGCCAGCCGCTTGATGAATTACTGCGTTCTATCGCTAAAGATTTCGGTTTAAGCGTGAATTGCTTGGTTGATTCATCAAAGTTAAAACCAATCTCAGAGTTTCAAATAAACGCAGAATCTCCGGTTGATAATTTTGCTCAACTCATTAAAGAGCAGGGTTTTATTCTTATTGAGCGCAATGGCGTATTAACGATAGAAAACCCAGCGCATGCAGTGATAGATGGCGTTACGTTAGAAGTGGGTAAAAACATTGAATCCCTGGCGATAGATAGAAATTTTGCAGAGCAGTTTTATCACATTGAAGTCCAAGGACAGTGGGACGATGCTCATGCTGTGATCACGTATGCCCCAGCTAACACGCAAAGAAGAACCGTAATTATTTCTGATCAACTGCAAAGTGCTGAGTCGTGTAAATCAAGAGCGGAATACGAGCGTGATCTCGCAATAGCAAAAGGGCTTACCGCATCAACATCATTACCTGCTTTGTTTATTGAGTTAACTGGCCGAGCAATTAACAGAACGCTGAGAGTAGTTGATAAAAAACAGAATTTTAATGAAATGCTGCTAGTTAAGTCATTAAGCCTGTCGGTGTCTGAAAGCAGTGCTGAAACGAAAATTGAATTATTCCGACCGTTCAAAGAGGTATCTCATGTTTAGCCGTTTAATGAGTCGAATTAAGAATATGGTGGCAATTGGTACCGTCACTGGTTCGTCGACAAAAGTATTACAGATTCAAACATCAACAGGCAAAACCAATGATCGTATTAAACGGCTGCATGACTATGGTTTTATGAGTCACCCAAAGGTCGGTTCTCGTGCGTACAACTTATTTCTTGGCGGTGTAATGAGTCGCGGTTTTTCATTTTGCGTTGAAGATGAACGTTATGAAATGGAGCTGGCCGAAGGTGAAGTGGCGATGTTGGACGATAAAGGGAATCTGGTTCATTTTACTAAGAATGGCATATCCATCACATCACTTGGTTCGGTTGAAGTGAATGCAAAAAAAGACGTAACGGTAACGGCCGAAGGCAATATTTTTGCGGATGGGAAAAAGATTAAATTAAATGACGGCTCAGGTGTTATTACTTGTGAAAGTATTTGTCCTTTTACTGGCTCCCCTCATGTCGATGGTTCATCAACTGTATTAGCAGGAAAATAATAATGGCATTAAGTAAGGATTCATTAAAATCCAAAATAGTAAAAGAAATGAATGGCAAAGGGATGGTTACTGAGGGCGAGTTTGCTAAAGCCGCGGATTTGGCTGAGGCTATCGCTAATGCTGTTATTGATGAAATAACAAGTAACGCAATGGTTATTGTTGATAAAGGCAGTTCAGCCGGAGCATATAAAGTGTCATGAGTCATTTTAATTTAAACGCATTGACGGCCCCAATGAACACGAAAGAAGGGTTAACTCATGCCGTGCTTCAAAGTGTATTGAATCATTCCGAATCAACAGCAAATGATCGCGCGAGAATGGATAGCGCAGAACGTGGCGGATGTTGGAGTGATGAATTTGTTGACGGTGTCGGTTCACGAGATTGGACATTAAAACGTGAAAAATTGACCGAGCAAACGGCAGGAAGAGCGAAGCGATTTTACGAAGAAGCGCTGGCTTGGTTAGTGAATGACAATCACGTTAAAACGGTAACGGTAAATGTTGTTAAGTTATCAGCCACTAAGCTTGGTAGAACCGTGATATTAACGTTAAACGATGGCTCAAAAATAGAGGTTAAGCCATGAGTACGCAGAGAAGTTTAAAGTCATTAATTGATAGAGCGACATCGACGCTTATTGCAAAAACAGGGCAACATAACCCAGCGATTGATGCGATAGCATGTGCAATTGCAGGTGTGAGCTATGGACAATACGGTTATCAAGATCAATTGTTCCGAGAGTTGCACCCTGAAACGTGTTCAGAAGCGTGGTTGTATCTGCATGCTAAGCGTCATAAGACCGAGCGCTTATTGCCAACATTTTCGACGGGCTTTATTCGATTTGAGCAGCTTGGTGATCCTGTCGTTATTCCAAAAGGTACGATAGTAAAAAGTATTACTGGCAATGAGTATGAAACGCTGTCAACTCAATATAGCAATGAAGATATTGACGCAATGGCATTGATGTCTGGTTCAGCAAGTAATTTACCCAGTGGTGCAATACTTAAACTGACAAAAGGCATTGGTGGTGTAAATCCTGATAATGTTATTTGTCTTGGTTTTGATGCCGGTTCTGATATTGAAGAGTTAGAACATTGGCGCCAACGAGTATGCACAGCATTTAATAAAGGGGAAGAAATCGGTCGTCGAGAAGATTACGTGAGCTGGGCAAAGTCCGCACATACCGATGTTGATTTTGCATGGGCATTAGATAACACACCGATGGTTGGCCATGTTCAAGTGTACATCGGGACAAAAGAGAATGATCCTACGTTATCGCCTGAGGTTATTTCTATCGTTCAAGAATTTATTGATAAAGAACGGTTGGCGGGTTGTCACCCTAGTGTTGTTATTCCTTCTCATAAACCGATCCCAATTGAAATTCAAAATGTTCATGATGAAGTGGTGAGAGCAAACATTGTCATTGCATTAGAGAATTTATTTAAAAGCAAAATGGGCGCAAGAAACACGGCTGCAAATGAGTATGTTCCTGAGTCTATTACGCCGACTGAAATTGTTCTGGCCATAGCTCCAATTACATCTAATTACATCGTGAAGCAACCAACTGAAGAGCAGTTTGTTACTAATACTCAAGTTCATACGTTGGGGGCCATAACATGGACAGCGCTGAATTAACTGTTGAGTACACAGAAGAAGATTTTGCCAATGCCATTCGCGCGTTCTTGCCGAAGGGAGAGTATTGGCAAGAGGCAGATAACAAAGAGCTGACAAATGTCATTCTTGGCATGGCTGCAGATTTCAAACTGACAAATGATGAAATTCAACTGTCGTTGTTAACGGATTTTTCGGCAAAGTTGTTCGGCTGGAAATTAAGTGATTATCAAGCGTTGCTTGTGGGCATTGCGGGCGATGATTCGGGGACCGTCTTTGATGATGAAGATAAACCGAATTTTATTTATGTGTCATTAAGTCCTGATGTTCGCAGCGAAGAAGCCTGGTTTGAGTTTGAAAAAGTGCGCTTGCCACACACATCTATTGAATGGCTTTACAACGCAACAATTAACGTACAAACGCAAATAGCCAATGCTCGGCATATTCGCAATGTTCATAAATACGAGGTAACTCAATGAGTTTATTAATTACCGATGCTGGCATTGCAGCCGCAACCGCTGCAGGTGATTTGGGTGTCAGTTATAAAATTGCTTATATCAGTGTTGGTACAGAGGGGTATATTCCTACCGCAGGCCAAACCGCGCTAAAAAATGAAGTCGCGCGAGAGCCTTTAAGTCGTGGCGCAGATATGGGGCAAGGGCAATTGCATGGTGAAGCAGTTTTTGCTGGAAAAGATGAATTTGAAGGTAAAGAACTTGGGTATCACCTAGAAGATGGAACTCTTTTTGCTGTTGATAGCCGAAATGGTGAAGTGATATCTATTAAGCGCAAAAACTCAGTTGTAACAGAAGCGTTCGAATTAAATCTGTCAGCCTCAAGCGTTGCCAACATTACAGTTGAAATCATGGGGGCACCTTATGCGACAGAGATTGTTGCAGGTATTGCGAAAATTGCTACGCATGAACAAGTGGCTAGTGGTGATAATGATAGCAATTTTATTACGCCGTTGAAGTTGGCTGTTGAAGTTGATGGGGCATCGAGAAAACTAGGTGCTATCAAATCAAATGGTCTTATTGCATTCTCACCGAATGTGATTTCAAAATCAGAAGTTATACCAGACAACATGAACGCCACCATCATCGGCCCTAAGATAACTATCGCTAGCGGCGTTAGTGTCACGGTCGGTCAGAACTCAACACTTACTATATAGAAAGGATGGAAAAATGAGTGAACTTGTAATTGAGCGCTTAACAGATAAAGCCTCTGGGAAAAGCGTAGCAATAGCAGAGTTACTTGCGCTTAATTCTACGTCAGTTTTTTCAAAGTCATTATTGCTAGAGCCAGCATTTCGGAAAAGCGGCGATCAACTTATAGTAAATGGTGACGTTGTAGTAACAGTTGCAGACTTTACATTAAAAGCAACGGACGGCTTGGGCATCACATTACCAACTCTTTCGGTCGGCACTGATTATGCAATATATGCAACGCAAGACGGCTTGATAGTTTCTAGTAACTTTACCGCCCCAGTTAATTACACCTCCGAAAACTCACGAAGAATTGGTGGCTTTCATTATCAAGATGGAACAATTAACGAACGCTCAATCTGGGATTTGAAATTCAAACCAACAGCGAAAGACCCAAGAGGCATGGCCATCGCGGTTGGTGATAACTTCTGGGCTGACCTTTACTGCCTCAATACTACGCCAGACTTGCTTGGAACCTCTGCATATAACGCCCAAATTGCAGATGGTTCTAGTCCGCCGAAAAAACCTCTCGCATGGGGCGGCAACGGAACGGAGCAATACACTACATTTTCTCAGTATGTTGCAACTGAAGTTTTAGCTGCGTATGGAAAGCGACTACCAAATTATCACGAGTTTAGCGTGTTAGCTAAGGGCTCAAAGGCTGGTTACGCAGTGGGTACTGACCCAGTTAAAACAAAGTTTGATGTAAATGCACGTTCGCTTATCGGCTGTGAACAGGTTTCTGGTCATTATTATCAGTGGGGCTCGGAATGTTGGGACCGTGGAAATGGCTCATCTGGTTACGATTGGCAAGCGGTGGACACTAATGGAGAGGGCAAGGTGTACTCAGCAGGCTCGCAAGGCGTTGGCGCCTCGCTTTTTGGCGCCGTTTGGGGCGATGCAGGCGGTGCTGGTTCTCGTGCGTCGAATTGGAGCTATGAGCCGTGGTACTCGACTAACATCGTCGCGGCCCGTGGCGTCTGTGACCACGTGGTCCTTTTGTAACGAGCGAGAGCGAGTGGATTAAATGCAACAATATCGAGATGCAGTAATAAGCAGCGACCAGATGATTATCATCAAGAAATTTGATGCAGTGGTTAACTACTTATATCCGATTATGCAAAATGCCCCACGAATACACGGGGTTCTGCGAAATAAAATATTAGATGCACTTTTTGAGCAGGTTGATTTATTTATAAAAGCAGGGAAAAGCAACCAGCGCTCAAAGCTATATTTGTGCGATGCAGGGCTTGCTAATCTTCGTTATTTGATTCGGTTCGCTACTGACAGTCGCCGTCGATTATTGACGAAAAAGCAGCATGAAGTGGCATTAATTCAAATAGCAGAGTGCGGTTCAATGCTCAACGCGTGGATTAGAAAAGTAAAATAGAAACAATGGTAGATATGGACGCTTCGCCTCGCTTTTTGGCGCCAATTGGGACAATGCAGGCAATGCTGGTTCTCGTGCGTCGAATTGGAACAATGAGCCGTGGAACTCGAATAACAACATCGCGGCCCGTGGCGTCTGTGACCAATTTACACCGCGCCAAGGTAGTTACGACTCCTTGGGCGACCACAATAAAAAAGTGGTCAGCCATATCAACCAGCTTAGGCGAATACATTACGAGGTTCACAGTAGGCGAGTAGCAATATGTGAAAGTCGAACGTGACATTATGGGAAAGAAAACAAAAAGATTAATCGAAAGTATAGCAAGTAAAGATAATATTCTTCTTGCTGCTCAAAAGGCCAGAAAAGGAAATCCATCAAGCGTGGGTGGCATGGTTTTTATGGATTACCTTGAAGCGAATATTGAGCTGATATCAAAGTCGATTCTTGATGGCTCGTATTATCCAGGCAAGCATAAAGAGTTCATTATCTTTGAGCCAAAACGCCGAGTTATATCAGCGTTGCCATTTAAGGATAGAGTCGTTCAGCACGCGATAAACAACATCATAGAGCCAATTTTTGAATCCACTTTCTACACTCAAAGTTATGGGTGTAGAACTGGAAAAGGAACGCATAGCGGAGCAATAAAGTGCCAAGCAATGCAGCGAAGGTTATTAAATAGCGGTGATGTGTGGATATTAAAGACGGACTTTTCAGGCTATTTTTACAATATTGACAGAGCTGTGCTGCATAAAAGAATACGCTCAAAAATAAGCTGTAAGAAAACGCTAGATTTAATCGCTAAATTTATACCGACTGACGGAGTAGGTATTCCAATTGGGAACCTAACTAGCCAGTTATTCGCTAACGTGTACGGAACCATTGCTGATGAGTGGTTGCTACACAATGCAAAACAAAAAGATTTCATTCGTTATATGGATGACATTGCTATCTTTGGAAAAAGCAAAGCTGAGATGCTAGGTCTTCAAGAAGAGATGCAGGAGTTTTGTAAAAGTGTAATGAAGTTAGATTTATCGCACTGGTCAGTAACAAATGTAAATCAGGGCGTTAATTTTCTTGGTTACAGAATATGGCCAACTCACAAATTATTAAGACGGCAATCTGTAGCAACCGCAAAACGCAAAATAAAACGATACAAAAAAAGTGGCGATGCTGAAAAATTAAACCGCTTTCTTGCGTCATGGCTTGGTCATGCGAAGTGGGCAGATAGTAAAAATTTAATTAAATCATTGGAGATAGAGCAATGCGCGGAAAAGCTAAAATCGTAAATTCACAAGATGATGCAAGAGTGGCAAATTTAACAGATGAAATAATCATTGAAATGGCAACAATCTCTGTTCGTTATGATGATGCTTTTTATCCAGAAAATTATGACAAATCATTAAAAGAAGGTGATGACGGGTACATCGAACCGATTGAGCGCTTTGAAAATGAGATCGATCAGTCGGTTTTAGAACGATTTGGAGTTAATGTATAGTTATTAATCTCCTCACCCATCAAGCCCCGCCATTGTGCGGGGTTTTCTACATTTGGAATATAGGATGTTCACAAATATTACTGGTTTTACGCGCGCGATACACTGAGCACTAACGTAGTAGTAATAATATTGAGTAAATCATGCCAGAGAAAGATATTGCGCGTATTGATGTAACGATGAGCAATCTTGTCGAATTAACGCGTGAGCAAAATACAACATTAAAAAAGGTTCTTGAAATGCTAACAGAGACTCGCACAAAGCAAGAGTCACATTCTGAGCGCATCGGTAAATTAGAATCAGATAAAACATGGTTAGTAAGATTAATACTGGCCGCACTCATCACAGCAATCGTTGCTGCAGTTAAGGCGTTATAAAATGAATAAATTCAGTAAAACAAGCGCGGCACGTTTAGCTACTTGCCACCCTGATTTAATAAAAGTATTCACTCGCGTTCTTGAGCTTTGTGACTGCTCCATTCTTTGTGGTCACAGAACAGAAGAAGAGCAAAATGCATTACCCGCAAGTAATACGCAAGTTCGTTACCCAAACAGCAAGCACAATAAAATGCCAAGTAAAGCTGTAGATGTGACACCATATCCGTACGACGAAGATGACCGAGAGCGATTCAGTTACTTTGCAGGTTTAGTTGTTGGTGTTGGTGCATCAATGGGGGTTGCGATCCGTTGGGGCGGTGACTGGGATAAAGATAATGAACTTAAGGACAATAATTTTGATGACTTAATGCATTTTGAATTGTGTTAAATGACATGCACCAGCGCATTGAAAAATGGCGGTTATGGCCAAAGCTAATGAGCTTATTTGTCGGTTACATGTGGCTTGAGTTTAACGACTATTTTTTTGCGGTACCCATTGATAAGCACAGTGAATTCGCATTGGTGCAGTACGCCGCAATAACAGGTGTATTTGTGGGTTTCTGTAAATTTTATATGGACGCAGGGAAGCAATAACATGCAAGTTAAGTTAATCACAATTGTTATCTGTATATCTTTGGTCATCGCTGCAGTTTGGGGGGTGTATCGACAAGGACATGATAACGGCTTTCAGCTTGCCATGTTCCAAATGCAATCAAGAGAAACAGAGCTAACACGCAAGATAGTCGATGAAACAAATAAAGACATAGCTAAAGACAAAGTAATAGTTGAGCAGTATTTAAATAAGCAATATCAATTTGATAAAGAAGTGGCGCAATATGATTTCACATTTACGCATCAAGAAAGCGGTTCTTGTCAGTGCAATAACATTGATGATAACGAGTTGCTCGAATTGCAGCATATCATCAACACAGCAAATAAATATTAATCGTTCAATTGATAGCGCTTTAACTACACTTTGTGATCCGTTACCGTTACCAGCAACAATAGAAAAAACCGCTCATGCCAAATGGACAAGAGCGGTTATTATTCAATATCAAGAATGCAGAGCAAAGCATCGTTCTCTTGTTGAACTTATGCAGCGCTCTGATCTAACGCCACGTAATCATTAATTGAAATCACATCCGCATCAATAAAATCATTGAGTTCACAAACCGATTCTAAAAGCGGTACCAATTCATTCTTATAAAAAATACGGTCCACTTTATTTAAATCACCGCTTGAGCTGAATCCCTCACGAACAATGCTCATTAAATCTAATGGAATGCGATGACTAGCAAGTACGTCATTTGTCGTCATGCCTTTCACATCTTTAAATGCATCCTTGGCTTCAACTTGTCCGATTGGTGTCAGTTCTGGCGGTTTTCCATCTTTGCCCTTACCATTAATGTATAAATTTTTAAACGCTCCAATTCCTGCTTGTTGCTTTAATTTGTGTTCAATCTCTTTTTCTTGTTCGGCGGTTAAATTCGGATCATTCATGTAAAGCAAATAACCCGCATGTGCACCGTTGATGTAATACTTTCGGCGAAATAAGGTAGCATCTTCATTTAGCCAGATTGAACTTAGAGAGCCGATGTATTGCGGCATGCCGTATATCTCTTGGCAAATATCGTACTCTTTTAAGTGAAAAACCTGTCCTTGTTTATAATCAATGCGTCCCTCGTCATTGTAAGCATTTGGTTTATAGGTATACCGTCCAATAGTGGCTTGTGCTCGCATATAAAGCGCGGGTAAATGCTTTATTTTCACAACATCATTAAATGCATTTCGCACAATCAATAAATACGCATTACCAAACACCAAGTAATCATAAATAAAGCGTTTAAAATCACGCTTACTGATGATTGGAGATAATTTTGCAGTATATGAAGCCATGCAACTTTTTACATATAATGCAGAGCCGTGCATAGCATTTGCGCGTGTTGCTTTTGCAAGTGTTTCAAGTGGGATGGGTGGTTCATATAACCCATCAACAAGTGCGGTTTCCATGTAACTGAGAATATCACTCGTCATTACACTTTCAGGTACGTCAAAAGTTATCAAAATATACTCTCTTATAAGAATGAAACGGTGGTTGAGTCATCGCGTAAAATGTCGATAGGCTCCCAATGTAAAACGTGCATTGCTGCCCAGGCTAAATCAGCATGAGAGCCTACTTTGTTACGAGCAGACACAAATGTAATTTGATTGCTCATTTTTGTTGTATGTTGACGGATCATTAAGAAAGAATGCACCAAGTCATCCCACTCATTATCAAATTGAAGTCGGCCCGCATTAATAATTTCACGAGCCTTGTATGCCATCATTCGCTTCATTTCCGGAGAATAATCTAACGTAGTTAAGCCTGGATAAAATTTTCTTACTAACTCCGCAACAGCAGAGCCGACACCGCCCACATCAATGGCCAAATAAACGACATTGTATTTTTTGCAAATAGCTTCAATTGCAGCGGATTGATCTTCATAACTAGAGCCTTTTAAGCGAACACGTTCAATAAATCGGAACGCCCCCCCTTTAATAATTGGCTTAAGAGAAACAATTAAACCAGCATCATCTGCGCCTTCACCTTGTCCGCCCCCTCGCGGATCATATCCAACAAGTACTTCACGACGGCCAACCGGGTGAAGCGATTCGAAATCAACATCTTTCCAGTTATCTGTATCAGTCTTACAAGCAAGCAGTGATTTAATGCTAAAGAAAGACGAAGCATCATCTAAGAACACACAGCGAAGTAAGTTATTAAATACGGATTTGTCAGGATATTTACGGCGTAGTTTGTCCATATTGAAGAACGTAGCGCCGCCTTCAATCGCATCATCAATCGTAATAATTTGGCGGAATATGCCATCGCTGCCAAGTGAGCCTTTTTTCAATGCTTTGTGACTAATATCAATGCCAAGTGATTTGTCACCTGTCCATTTTGGGTAAGCTTCGTGAGCTGTCGTTGATGGCGTAGATAAATAAGTAGTGCGGTATTTGGATTGAATAGACATACCGCCAGCGTAATCATCTAATTCACCAAATTTAGGGATCCAAAACACTTCATCAAAATAAACGTGGCCGTTAAAGCCTTGGCTCGTTCTTGCGTTCGTAGATAAAAAGTAAAGCGTGGCACCATTGCTTAATTGCAGCTCATCTTTGCCTTTCAGTTCAACGTCACCAATCTCAAGCGCAAATTTGCGAATGTAGTTTTTAAATATTTCAGATTGCTTACGAGATGCAGACAAAAACACCTGGTTATCACCATTCATGATCGCATCTTCAAAGGCTTCAAAAGCAAAGTAATACGTCAAACCGATTTGGCGAGATTTCAAATAAAAACGGAACTCGTTTAATTCGTCATTGCATTTTTGAGCGTGAATGTCTTTTTGATACGCAAAGAATGTTTTCTCACGAAAATCAGCAAGCATCTCAGCAGTAATACAAGAAATATCATTTTTAACTTTATTGCTCGGTCTTCCGCGTTTCTCATCAACATAACCGCCATTTTGTTTTGGCGTGTTTCGGCGACGTTCAGCTGCGTCACGTTTGTATTTTTGTTCAAGTAACGTTTCAAGCTCTTTGAGCTGAGATTCATGCTTTTGGTCTACCCAGAGCAAATACGCAATTCGTTGTCGAAGCATCAACTCAACGGGCGCATCATCACGCATTTGTTTCCAACCAAATTTAGCAATCCATTGTTGAACCGTTCTTGGCGCAATATCCAACGCTTCGGCAATTTCAGCGGTTTTGTACTGGCGTAAGTAATACCCCAGAGCGCAAGTCTGCACTTGGGTGTAAATAGGTTTTTCAGGTGGAATTGGTGAGTTCATTTTCATCATTACAGTGTGCAATAACAAAAGAAATCCCTCAGTAAATCAGGATTCTATATACCGAATATAGAAACAGGATGAATATAAAAAGACGTGTATTTTCGCTAAATTAAAATCAGAAAATTTAGGAGATAAGCAGCATGTTTGCATCAGAGCCGATTTGCATCTTAACAGCAGGGCCGACAGTAGATGGCCGTAATATTGAGCAATCTGTCATTGACGATATTGCAGAGACGTATGACCCAAAACGCTATAACGCTCGAATTAATGAAGAACATTGGTCATGGAGTGAGAAGTTTGGTTCAGTCGTTTCTGTTGAAAAACGAGATGATCAGTTATTCGCAGTGTTAAAGCCAAATTCACTTTTGCTGAGCACAATTGAAAAAGGGCAGTTGCTTCATACCTCATGTGAAATTCAATCCAATTTTCAAGGGACGGGTAAAAGCTACTTGACCGGATTAGCATTAACTGATGATCCAGCATCCGTCGGCACGACTGAAATGCACTTGTCGGCAAAAGAAAAAGACAAAGATAAATCGTACTTCAGCAGTGGGGCGACCATTAGCAAAGATGATTTATCAAACAATATTGACGTAGACGTACAAGAAGACCGTAAATTCTTGTCGAGACTTAAACAACTTCTGAGCTTAGGTGAGCCGGATAAAACTCAATCATTAGAAGAGAGTGAAGACATGAACGAAGAATTAAAAGAATTACTGCAAGCACAAACTGCAGCGGTTACCGCATTGACAGCTCAGGTAACAAGTTTAGCAGCAACGCTTAACAAAGAAGAAAGTGCCCCTGTTGAAGAAGAAAATAATGAAACAGAGTTGGCAGAAAAAGTGGATGCGTTATCGACTAAGTTGGACGACGTGGTAACCAAGCTAAGCAACATCACTGACGAACCAAACCGAAACCTAGCGGGTGTCGATGGCGACACTGAGTATTTATAAATAGTCGTTTAGTGATCTTTCTCCTTCTCTTTTTATTCTAAAAAATAGTGGATTTTAAATAATGCAAAAGAAAACAAAATTAGCAGTAGAGGGTTATAAAAAAGCCGTTGCTGCATCAAATAACGTATCGGATGTAACGGAAAAATTTAATGTTACGCCCAATGGCGCTCAAAAAATCATTGCTCAAATTCGTGAGCGAAATTGGTTGCTGGGTAAAATTAATATTGTGCCAGTAAGCAACCAAAAAGGTGAAGCGATTGGCCTTGGCGTGACAGGAATGATTGCGAGCCGAACAAACACAAAAGCAGGCAAAGAGCGCCAAACAAAAGCGGTATACAACATGAAGCCGATGCCGTATTTGTGTGAAAAAGTGGATTTTGATTCGCACATTCGTTACGAACAGTTAGATGCGTTTGCGCACCTACCTAATTTTAATCAACTCATTAACTCGCAAACGCGAGAGCAAATCGACATGAATAAAGTGACGATTGGCTGGTACGGTGAATCTTGTGCAGAAGATACTGATGCCAAGGTAAATCCAAACGGTGAAGACGTATGTAAAGGTTGGTTACAAGCCATTCGTGACAACAATCCTGATGCAATGTTGACTCAAGGTGAAACCGCAAATGAAATTCGCATTGGTGAAGGCGGTGATTTTATTAATCTTGATTTGGCCGTGATGAACGTGAAGGGATTACTTGCTGATGAATGCGCAAATGCAAATGATTTAGTCGCCCTAATTGGTTCTGATCTTCTTGCATACGATAAAGCTAAATTTTATGCAGCACACGGCAACACACCGAGTGAGAAATCATTAATTGAAGACAAACAAGTGATCGGCACTTACGGCGGTTTACCTGCGTTCTGTCCGCCATCGTTCCCGCCAACGGGGATTTTTGTCACAAGCTTTAAGAACCTTTCGCTTTACATTCAAAAAGATTCAATTCGACGCTCTGTTGCAGTGAAGAATGATAAGCGTGATCAAATTGAAAACTTTGAATCAATGAACATGGCTTATGTTGTTGAGCAGTTAGCAAAAGCGGCAGCGCTTGAGTTTGATAACGTGAAATTATGGATTGATGGCGCGTGGGTATAACCACACTGATTCAATAAAAGTACACCCCCCATGCAGGCAAACACCGCTTTATCAAAAGAGTTTATGTTTTGCTATTAGCTAAGTGTTTAGCCTGCACCTAACGAGGTTCTTATGCAGTTTGTTGGAAATAAAGACGAAGAATATGCATCGGTGCTACCAAAGACAGATATCTATCCAGAACTAGCAATATCAGAGTTTCAGCGTGTGTTTCATTTTTTGAGCGATGAAACAGAAGCGGGAATTTTACACAATGCAACCGTTGCGAGAGTGACAGTAAATCGTGAGCTAATGGAAACCATCGCACCGTTTAAAACACTGGATGCGTTATCAATGGATCGGTTTGGTGAAACACAAACAGGAACGCTGTTATACAAACAAGCGGTATTTTCATTAGCTGCGAATGCCATTGTTAACAATCAATTAAGCATGAATGCAACAAAAGAAGCAGCAGACAGACAAGAGGCCATTCAAGCAAAAGCTGATCATGCATTAGTTCAATATCGTCGTGCGATTGATTTATTGCTGAACGGTAAAGAAACCTACTTTTTTGCGGTGGTGTAATGAAAGCGCTGCAAAGTTTAAGTGAGTTATTTGCCCATCATGTTACTGAACCTCAACACTTAAACGTGTGGGCAGAAGATGGCGAGTTGATATGTACCCAAGGCTTGATTGTTGATGGGTTTGATATTGCTTATACCGTTCTGGTTGATATCTATTCAGCAGAGATTCAACCGCATATTTTAATGATGCATCTGATCGCCTGGCTTAATAAATACGATGTGGCCCGTGAAGAAAAAGGGTTAGACCCTCCATCCTTTGCGACAGAACTGTTAGATAAAGGCAAGTGCGATATTAAGTTGCGAATTGATATCCAAGAGTCCTATTCACTCATTGAAAATGAAAAGGGCAGTTGGTTGCAAAATGGCATTCGATACGAGTGTGTCAGTCAATTTGAAGAGGCGGTGGTAGAAGAGGATTTACTATCACTTCAGTTCATCAATGGGCCCAAGGATTTACCGCCATCATGCAGTTAACTAGCCCAGAGCAATTAAGCCATGCAATTAACAACTTGCTGTTAACTGATGCAGAAGCATTTGAATTAAATCGACGATTGGCCAACCGTTCTCGACAGTTTTTTAGGCAGCAGATCCGACAGCAGCGTGATATTGATGGTAAAGCCTATAAGAAAAGAGCCAGACGAAAAATTACATTAGACAGCAAGACCAAAAAAGCGAAAGACAATAAAAACATGCTGCTTGGGTTTGGTCGCGCATTAAGAACCAGAGTAAGTAAAGATGACTTTGAAGTGGGTTTGGCTGGCGTAGTTGGCAATATGGCCAAAGTACACAATGAAGGTAAAAGCGTCTCTTTTACGACGAGAGTGAAAGGTTACTACAATTCAAACACCAGTCGATGGGAAGGCGGAACAGCCGTAAAACGCAACTATAAAATGCCAAAGCGAACCATTATCGGTTGGACACCATCGTTTGAGCGAGAGTTGCTTGCCATGGTGGCCGAACATTACAAAGCAAGCGTGGAGAGTTAAATGCTAACACTAAAGCCAGTAAAAGGATTGCTTGTCCGTGATCCTGAAACACGACAGCCATTAAAAAAGACAGGGGAAGAAAAGCCAAGAAACATCTATTGGTTACGCCGTCTAAAAGAAGGGTCAGTCGAAATTGTTAAAACAAAAAAAATAAAGGAAACCGAATAATGAGCATTAGTTTTAGCGAAGTTCCAAACAATGCATTAGTACCCGGTATCTATATTGAAATTGATAATAGCCTGGCAAACAGCGCAGAAGACCAACAGCTTGTTCTTGTGATTGGTAATGCGATTGCTGATGCGAAAGTGGCAGCAAATACCGTGGTACTTTGCATGAATGAAGATTCAGCTCGTGATCAGTTTGGTGAATCAGACATCACTAAAATGCTGAAATACTTCACTAAGCAAAACGAAAGCATGCCGATTTATGCGGTTAGCGTTGAAGGTTCGGATTTAGTTAGCGCTTTAGCTGCGTTGGGTGATAAGCAATATCATCACATTATCTGTTCATTAAACGACGATGCCAGTATTCGCCAGTTGGGTGAGTTTTTGGATAAACGTTATGAAGCGTTGCAAATGATCCCTGGTATTGCGTATTTAGCCAAAAAAGCCAATCACGCCGAGCTAGTGACATTTGGTTCAAAATCTAACTGCCCATTAATTGGTTTTATGTCAATCAATGATGTAGGTGATTCAGCGAATACCGAATTAAGTGAAGCAGAAGCATTGGCAGCATGGGCCGGACAAATTGCCCCATCGTTAGCTAATGATCCTTGTCGCCCATTGCAAACATTAAAGCTAAACGGTGTTTACTCTATTGCTGCAAATGAGTTCGACTGGGCAGAACGCAACTTATTGCTGCATGAAGGTATGGGAACTTACACCGTTTCATCCGCTCGTGAAGTCATGGTTGAGCGTCCAGTAACGGCATACACAGAAAACGCAGCAGGCGTGGCTGATAACAGTTATTTAGATCTAATGACACCAGCCACAGCAATGTATTTTCGACAAAAGCAACGTTCATTAATTCAAAGCAAATATGGTCGTCATAAATTAGCGAAAGACGTAACCAACTTTGCACCTGGGCAAGTCATTGCTACCCCAAGCATGATCAAGGGCGCACTGTTAACGCTTTATAAAGAATTAGAGTATCAAGGTATTGTTCAAGATTTTGAAGGCTATAAGAAATCGTTAATTGTTGAGTTAGATACAAACAATAAAAGCCGAATTAATTATCAGGACAGCCCTCAATTTATCAATGGTTTGATTATTACCGCAGGTAAGATTCAATTTAGAAAGTAACTCAATGAGTTTCTTGGAGTAAGTTATGAGTACAGTAATCACATCGCGTGGTTTTTTAGATGCCGGTTCATTAGGACGATTACCAACCAAAGAAGGCGCAACAATTAATTTTGGTGGTTTAAAGCGAGAGCCAGTAATGGGCGACTCTGGCGTGTTGGGGCATGGTGAAGTGTTTGATGGTGCCCCATTCATTAAAGTAACAATTGCTCACGCTAAAACGACGGATGAAGAGGCCATCCGAAATTTTACAGGTGAAAACCTCACGCTAAACACAAACAGCGGAAAAAGCTACACATTAATGAATGCGTGGGTTGGTGATCCGTTGGAGTTAAGTGTTAAAGATGGTCAGTTAGAAGTAACGTTTTACGGCTATGAATTAATATCTCAATAATAAAAATGGGGTGATATGTACACGTTATTATTGAAACGAAAGGCTCGAACGGCAAAGCAAGATATTCACCAAGTCCAATTAAATGAAATGGAACGAGTAGAAGCCGAATCGACACCAGCACAAAGAGCGCCGCTAGAAGAAAAGCCGTGGGATGAGATCCAGAATATTTTAAAAATGGATTTGGAATACTCAAGAACGCTCGCTGGTTCTAACGAAAAAGTGCCATTTAAAAAAGAACTCATAAAAAAATACACCCCACTGATAAACAAGTTGCTCAAGTCACATGGCAATAATCTGGAAGGGCTTGATGTAGTTTGGTGGTTTTATCAGTGGCAAGTGGATTGTGGTTTCTTATTGCAAATTCATGATGATTTTAAAGCGGCCATTTTGAATGGGTTAAATGCCCCTGCAAATTGGAAGTCAAATGGACAAACTGCGTATTGTGATATTGTTTTTAAATATTCAGAAGAAGCATATAAAGCCAAAAAAACGTTTAACACGGCGTTGTTAAGTGGTGCGGTTAACGATGTGCTGGAAGGCAAACTTGCTACTAATGCGCCACTAAAAGTGAAAATGTTTCGCCTCGCGGGTGATCTACTGTTTGATGCTGAAATGAACGAAGAAGCATTGGCATTGTATGAAGTCGTGATGGCCATTGATCCAAATAAAGGCGGACGTAAAATCCGAGTAAAAGAATTAAAAGAGGCGTTAGGGCATGAGTAATAAAATGTTCAAAGTAAAACTGGCAACACCGATGGAAGTTGATGGTAAAGAAGTATCAGAGTTAGAGCTTCGCAAACCGACAGCCGGTGATCTGCGTGGTTTGAATTTAGTCCAGGTATGTGAAATGCATTTTGATGCGGCATATATCTTACTTCCTCGTATCTCCGAATTAAATGAGCGAGATATTTTGAATATGGAGACTGAAAACTTCGCCCCATTAATGACGGAAATAGCCTCTTTTTTCGTGGATATGAAGCGCTAATTGAGCGGGTTGAAACGTATTACGCCGACCTAGCAGTGGTGTTTCATTGGCAGCCAAGTGAAATAGATAAACTCAGCTTAAGCGATTTAATTTTATTTCGAGAAGAAGCGCGAGTTCGACACCAACAAGAGAGCACTTAGCTCTCTTTTTTTATATCTACATTTTAGACAAAAATATGAAAATGAATTTATCGGTTGTAATGGATGTTGTAAACAAAACAACAAAGCCATTAAAAACCATGAGCAGTGATTCAGATTATTATGCGAAAAAAATCAAGTCGATTCAGCAAGCGCAATCGGATGATTCGGCCGCATTAACGATGATCGCATCATATCAACAAATACAAAAAGAGCTGGATAAAAACGCATTAGAGGGAGAAGCCGCAGCCGAAGCCTTACTTAAACTTAAACAGCAAATGGCGGAAACAGACGAGCCAAGTGCAGCACTAACCAATAAGCTAGTAAAGCAACAAGAGAAAGTGGATAAGCTTGCTGATAATCATAAGGCCTATGAAAATGCCCTTCATGACACCAGTAAGCGAATGCAAAAAACAGGGGTAGATGTTAGTAAGTTAGATAATGAGTTTGACCGCTTATCTAAAAGTCAGTTACATCACGCAAAGCGAATTGATGTTGTTAGCAAGCGATATGAACGATTACAAGCCACAATGTCACCGCTAAATCGTTTAAGTAAATCTATTAAGATGCCTAGTTTTGAAAAGAGCCAAGGCATGGCAGTTGGCAGTATTGCTATGATTGGTTCGTTAGCGGGGGTTGGTGCAGCAGTCACAGAAACTGCAGATAAGATAAATGAATTATCAAGTGCAGCAAGAGACATCAGCATGCCAGTGGGTGAGTTGCAAGCACTAAGGCTTCAAGCGAAAGGGGTTAATGCCGAAGCGGGTGATATGGATGCCGCATTAAAAGAAATGACATTGCGCTGGGGTGAGATGAAATCTTTTGGCTCAGGTTCAATGAATGATTACTTCAAAGATACTGGTAATCAAAAAGCGTATGAAGATTTAAAAAACGCAAAAAACTCAATGGAAGCCTATCAAGTATTAGTTCGTGAAATATCTGCAGAGAAAGATGTCGCAAAGCAAAACTTTATGGCTGATGAGTTCTTTGGTGGAGACAGTGAGAAAATGCTCACCGTTCTTAAATCAGGAACGGATGGGTTAGATAAAGCGAGGCAACAATTACAAGAAACAGGTGGGCCAGTTAGTGAAGAATCAACAAAGAGCGCTGCAGAGTTCACTTCAACAATAAAAACCATGGGGATTATTGTTGAGTCTTTAAAAATCCATGCGCTTACTCCTATCATGAAAGAGTTGTCAGTAATGTTTGGCACGCTGGCCACGAACATGAAAAACATAAAATGGAGAGATAAAGCGGTAGCAAAGTTGAGAGATACGGTAAAGGGCACTATCAATGCGTTTAAGTTTTTGGGTAACGTTATTCTGTTTGCATCTGAAAACTTTAAAGGGATATTGGCGACACTCGCCATAGTAAAAATTGCATTGATTGGAATTAATGCCGTCATAATGGCAAACCCAATCGGGATGATGGTGGCGGCAATTGGCGGTGCAGTAGTTGGTATAATTTATTTGTTAGATAAATTAGAACTTTTGGAACCGATATTTAATGTAGTTAGATCATGTATTGGCGGGGTGCTAGATGGTATCAAGTCTCTATTTAATATGTTACCGGATTCTCTTATTCCAGATGGTTGGAAAACATCAGCGGATGCTGCAGGGGCTGAGGTTGATAAAATCAAAGATAAGATGGCAAACCTGAAAGATAAAAATGCCAAGCTTGGGATCACAACCGATGAAACCGTGAATCAAACGACCACGAGTTCAGCAACGGCCCAGCAGCAAAGTTTATCAGGCAATATTATTCCAATGTCAAAAGCGGCACCGTTAACAAATCAAACCGTAAGAAGTCAATCAGAAGTCAGTTTAACTATCAAATCAGATAAGCCAGTAAGCGTGGATAAAGTAACAAGCGAAAAGGGCACGGATTTAAATTTGAATCTCGGCAATATGAGCATGAGTTATTAATGTTTAATGGGTATTCGGATTTAAGAGTGTATCGGTTGAGTTAAAATAATTTCAAATTAACGCTTGCAAATGGTCGCTATTGCGACCATAATATATTCAACGGTTCGGAACTGGTTCGAATCAACTCAAGAAAGTGAGATATATATGAAAACTGCATACATCATCAAAGAAGTTCAAAACATCAATTCAGAACGTGAGGGCACTCAAATCGAGACAAGTTCACTATCTCAAGCTAAACGTATTGCATCAAAAAATCAGCGTTTCCACGGTACTGTAATGCGTATTGAAGCAATTAATGGTTCGTGGTTAGCTTATAAAGAGGACGGCAAGCGCTGGGTTGATTGCCAGTAATTTTCTTGGGGCCAATAAGGCCCTTTTATTTTGGAGTTTTATTATGACAAATAACGAGCTAAAACAGCTTAGACGATTGTTGTTTCTTGAAGTGAGCGAGGCTGCTGCATTGATTGGAGAATGTGAACCTCGCACATGGCAACGATGGGAAAAGGGCGATAGAGCTATCCCTAATGATGTTTCTAGGGTAATCCAAATGCTCGCCCTTACTCGATTAGATCGATTGAAAGTAGAGTTTGATGAGGCCGATCCTAATTATAGATACTTTGAATCTTTTGATGAATATAAAATCTCTGGCGGTACGGGGAATGAGTTGAAATGGCGCTTAGCTCAGTCAGTTGCAACTGCTTTGCTTTGCGAAATAGAAGCCGACAAGTGGCGCGAAGAGGAAACTATAGATTGATAATCGAGGCATTAGGTTAGCTAATGCCTATTTTTGTTAATGCACACTCTTTGTGAATACCAATAAAACAGCCGCCATTTAACCGCCATTAAAACGAAAAACCCCTGTAACCTATTGATTACAGGGGTTTAAATTGGTGGAGCTGGGGGGATTTGAACCCCCGTCCGAAAACCGTTCACCGTTGGCGCTACATGTTTAGTCGATCTTTAATTTCACCGTAAAACTGCGAACCGACACGCTATCTTATGGCTAACCTGAATTATAATTCGAACTTCATCTCTCAGGTGGGAGAATCCATTCTAGTTCGTTTGGGTTTGATCCCCTGTTATTCCCCGTCTTACAAACGGAAGCTAGGGCAGGAGAGCTCTAAGCAGGTTATTAAGCTGCTAGTGCGTAGTTTTCGTCGTTTGCGACTATTTTTTTGCGGCTTTTTACGTGGCCAACCGCCCCACGACATGCTCCTCGGGTTTCAAAATTCCCGTCGAATCCTGAATCAGCCCCAAAGTTTTGTTACCTGATGATACTAACAGAAAAACAGCGTCTGTCTAGTTAGTATCAGTCTAACTGGTTGAAATTAACGCAAACTACTCTTCATAATTCGTGCTTTATCTCGATTCCAGTCTTTTTCTTTTGAATCTGTACGTTTATCGTGCAGTTTTTTACCTTTAGCTACGCCAACTTTGATTTTCGCCCAAGAGCGAACCCAGTACATTGTTGTTGCTACTAACGTCATACCTTCACGGTTTACACGACCAATAAGGTTATCGATTTCTTTGCGGCTCATTAGTAATTTACGAATACGAGTAGGATTCGCTACAACATGAGTTGATGCCGCTTGTAGTGGAGTGATGTTCATACCACTAATAAAAATTTCACCATCACGGACATAAACGTAACTTTCCGCGATATTTACTTTACCAGAACGAAGAGATTTAACTTCCCAGCCTTGGAGTTCGATTCCAGCTTCGATTTCATCATCAATGAAATATTCGTGGCGAGCTTGCTTGTTCATAGCAATGGTATTACTGCCCGCTTTATCTTTAGATTTTTTCTTTGCCATAATGCCCACATTATACGTTATTAGTTGAGAGTTGGGGAAGTAGTTTGGCTCTTAACATCAAGATGGTATGATGCTTACCTCTATAATGTAAAGGATAATTTATGCCACAGGTTAGCCGATCTGCATTAGTGCCGTTTAGCGCAAAGCAGATGTACGATTTAGTCAACGATGTTGCGTCATACCCTCAATTTTTACCAGGATGCTCAGGATCTAAAATCATAGAACAATCAGAGCATGCGATGGTGGCTTCTGTTGATGTCGCTAAAGCTGGGATAAAGAAAACATTTACGACAAAGAATACCTTGGTTGACTCAGAAGTGATCGGCATGAGCTTAGTAGATGGTCCTTTTAAGTCATTGACTGGCGGTTGGCACTTTATGGCGTTAGATGAAACGGCATGTAAAGTTGAATTGAAATTAGATTTTGAGTTCTCAAATGCGTTAGTTGCAGTGGCGTTTGGTAAAGTATTTCAAGAGCTAACGAATAATATGGTGAATTCATTTACTCAAAGAGCGAAGCAGGTTTATGTCAGTAATTAATGAGATGATCCACGTTGAAGTGGTTTACGCACTACCAACGGAGCAAGTGGTTTTTAAGCTTGCTGTAAAAGCAGAACAAACCGTAGAAGAGATCATTAGGCAATCTGGTGTATTAGAGCGTTATTCTGAGATCGATTTAAAAGTGAATAAAGTGGGTGTCTTTAGTCGTAATGTAAAATTGGACGCAACGATTAGAGATAAAGATCGCATTGAAATTTATCGTCCATTATTGGCTGATCCAAAAGAAATTCGTCGAAAAAGAGCGGAACAAGCAAAGAAAGCGGCGGCGAAAAAATAGTTTATTGACCCAATATAGATAACAAAAAACCGGAGATCGTTAAACGATGTCCGGTTTTTTTGTTTTTAACGTCTTAAAAAATTAGATTTTCTCGAAGAAGCTATCGCTCATAGGGAAATCACCGTCGATATTTGTCAGGTTTCCGTTATCGTCAAAATAAGCGATCATGTTTTTTTGAATCGCGTTTTCATGGCCATGAGTGAAGTGATAAATGTAATACCATGTGTTTGGGTAGCCTGATTCGACAAGCATTGGCGAGCCCATAACAAACTGCACTTGTTGTTTTGTCATTCCAAATCGCAGTTTGTCGACGGCTTCCTGCTCGACGTAATTACCTTGGGCAATATCGATTCGATATACCAATGGTTCTAATAGCGAGCAACCACCCAGAAGCCCAACAGCAAGGGGTAGAGCAATGATCCATTTTTTGAATTGCATAGTTCGTACAGCTTAGCCTTTAAAATAATTAAATAGATGATAAACAAGCTAGCCTAAGAAGTAAAAAGGTTAAGCGTGTTCTGAGTGTGTTTTGACCCTAAACTTTGAATCTAGTTGCATTGAACGTATGAATTTTATCAGTTAGCACTAATGAAAAAGCCAATATCAAATCATGATATTGGCTTTATTTTTGTGAACAAGGATGATCCGTCATGTTCTGCGATTAGTATTACGCGGCACTTAGCAGATCTTTCGCATTGGCTAAGGTATGAGAGGTAATTCTGGTTCCACCTAGTAGCCTTGCTAATTCTTTAATACGTTCTTCTGTGCTTAATGCTCGCATTTGAGTTTCCGTTTTACCTGAGTTGGTGTGCTTAGCAACAAACAGTTGATTGTGACCACAACCTGCAACTTGAGGTAAATGGGTAACACATAATACTTGGGTAGATTCACCTAAAGTACGTAGCATTTTCCCAACAACTGCTGCGGTTGGTCCGCTAATACCCACATCAACTTCATCGAAAATAAGACTTGGGGTATCCACTTTTTGAGCCGTGATCACTTGAATAGCTAATGAAATACGTGATAACTCACCACCAGAGGCTACTTTGGCAATAGGGTGTAATGGCTGCCCTGGGTTGGTTGAAACTTTAAAGCATAAGGTATCAATCCCAAGCGGTGAGATTTTACTTACAGCATCACTTTCAATTTGAATATCAAATACTGCTTTTTCCATGCTTAATGTTTGCATGCTTTCGGTAATTTTATTATTCAATTCTTTAGCATAACGCTGACGGCTTTTTGTTAGTTTATGCGCGGCTTCTAAGAAGTGTTGCTTCAGTTCTTCTACTTCTTGTTCGCGTTGTTCGCGTTTCTCATCAGAGCAATCAAGGCGATCATATTCAGCCAAAAGCTGTTGATGGTGTTCATATAATTCTTCAGCAAGTACGTGGTGTTTTTTAGCCATAGACATTACTCGGCTAAAACGCTCTTCTACAAAAGAGATTTGCTCGGGATCAACATCAATATTATCTAAATAGTTTTTGATCTCATGGTTGGCTTCTTCAACTTGGATCATTGCCTCATTAAGCATCTCTGATAATGGAGCAAGTTTAGGATCAAGTTGGCCTAATTGTTGGATATAATTATTTGCATATTGCAGTAACTGAAGCGCATTAACTTCATCGCTTTCGTATAGAACTGAAACTGCTTGCTGACAACAGTCAACCAATTCGCCAGAGTTAGAGAGTCGTGTATGATCTTCTTCGAGCTGGACGAATTCTTCTTCGCCTAATGCCAGTTCGTTTAGCTCTTTGATTTGGTATTCGATCAGTTGTTTTTGCGCTTCGTTTTGCTGACTGTGCTTGATCATTTGCTTTAATGCGTTGTCAGCTTGACGCCATGCTTGATAACGGCTGCGCGTTTTGTTTAATAGAGAGACGTGACCTGCATACTGATCCAACATATTTAATTGGTATTCAGGTTTCATTAGTTCGTGATGAGCGTGTTGACCATGAATGTTGATCAATAAATGGCCCAATGTTTTTAACTGTGTAGCAGGAACAGGGCTACCATTGATAAAGCCACGAGAGCGACCTTCTTTAGTGATGACACGGCGTAAAATACATTCATTACCGTCATAAAGTTCATTATCTTCTAACCATCGCTTAGCGTTAAGGTTGTTCTCTAATGTGAAAAGGACGGTAATCTCTGCCTTTTCTTCTCCTTGACGAACCATTGACGCTTCAGCGCGATCGCCTAAGCATAATCCAAGGGCGTCAATAGCAATAGATTTACCTGCACCAGTCTCACCTGTAATAGTGGTCATGCCCTTGGTTAAATCCAATTCTAACGATTTTACGATTGCGAAATGAGTAATTTTAATATGTGCCAACATAAGCCATTCTCTGCGAAATTCAAACACTAAAAACACTGTATAAAGAAACAGTATATACTGTTTCTTTATACAGTAAAGTGAATTTAAACTTTTTGTGAGTGGCTTATCTTTTATTAGTCGATAACACTAGAACAGTTTACTAGACCAACCTAGTTTATTTCTAAGTACATGATAGTAGCTATAATCTTTCGGATGAATGAGTTTTAGCTTATTTGGACTTTGATAAATATGGACCTCGTCTCCTGGACTTACAGGTAGAGATACCTGCCCATCACAGCTGACTTCAAGTGCACTGCGATTCTCAGGGGAGATGAAAAGTTTAATATGACGTCTTCCTTCAACCACCAGTGGGCGGCTTGAAAGTGTATGTGGGAACATAGGGACAATAGAGATAGCGTTTAAGTTTGGTGACAGAATTGGACCGCCACCAGAGAGTGAATAAGCGGTTGACCCTGTTGGTGTCGAAATAATTAGACCATCTGAACGCTGAGAGAAAGCAAAGCTATCATCAATATAGACTTCAAATTCGATCATATGTGCGACTTGACCTGGGTGAAGTACCACCTCATTAAAGGCGGAATTGTGACTCTTTATTTGGCCATGACGATGTACTTCCGCTTCGAGTAAGAAACGTTCTTCTTTAACGAATTCACCATTGAGAACTGCGGTTAATGGCTCTTCAAAATTATCAGGATCTAGATCGGTTAAGAAACCAAGGTTCCCACGATTTACACCAATGACAGATATGTCGAAACGAGATAACACTCGAGCAGCCCCAAGCATATTACCGTCACCACCAACAACAATAGCGAGATCCGCTTTTTCTCCTAAAACCAATAAATGTTTGAAGCATTCATCAGGAATATCGGGCAAAGCTTCACGTAGGCGATCATCTAATAATACTGAGTAATTTAGCTTAGTTAGCCAAGTATAGAGTGCTAAATGGGTTTTTATTGCACTTGGATCTCTTGGCTTACCAATAATGGCGATAACGTTAAAATGTGTTTTCATATCTATCATCCATCATGAAATGGGGAACAAATGTTACAATTCGTACTATTATGCTTGAATCGCTTTATTTAGTCCCCATAATAATGACAAAGTTTTAATTTGCGTATAGAGCGACGCCTTGGTTTGTATTAAGATCGCTTTATATAGCTAGTCATCAGCATTCTGGAGAAGCAGTAATGAGTAACGAAGAAAATAAAGTAAATGAAGAAGCAGTAGTGGAAGAGCATGTTGAAGCAGTAGGCTCAGAAGCCGATGTTGAGTGGAATGAAACGGCTGAAGAAAGCCAAGAAGCAAAAATTGCTGAATTAGAAGCAGCATTACTTGCTAGCCAAGCGCAGCTTAAAGAGCAGCAAGATGCAGTATTACGAGCTAAAGCAGAAGAGCAAAATGTACGTCGTCGTGCAGAAGGCGATATTGATAAGGCGCGTAAATTTGCTTTGAAAAAATTTGCTGGTGAATTGCTTCCTGTTATTGATAACTTAGAGCGTGCATTAGAAAGCGGTGATAAAGAAAGTGAAGCGGCTAAAGCACTGCTTGAGGGTGTGGAGCTAACTCTACAAACATTTATCTCTACCATTGAAAAATTTGGTCTAACGGTAATTAATCCTGTAGGTGAAGCGTTTAACCCAGAGCTTCATCAAGCGATAGGTATGCAAGCAAGCCCAGATCACGAATCAAACACTGTTATGATCGTGATGCAAAAAGGCTACACATTAAATGAACAAGTATTACGTCCAGCGATGGTAATGGTTGCTCAATAATTGCAGTTGTATTAAACAATCTAGCGATTAAATTATAGGCGGTGTCAGTGATGATGCCGCTTTTTTATTGTTTTGGAAAAAAAATACAGTTTTTTTTATTGTTTCCCTTGAATTGTGATTTAGCGCCCTTATTTATTACTCATAGAATGAATTATGGGATTCAGTCCCAACCTTTACTCAAGTTGTTTTGGGTGAGTTTAAATAGATAAATTGGAGATAACCTGATGGGTAAGATCATTGGTATTGACTTAGGTACAACTAACTCTTGTGTTGCTGTTTTAGATGGCGATACGCCACGTATTTTAGAGAATGCAGAGGGTGAACGTACAACGGCATCGGTAATTGCATACACAGATGGCGAAACTCTTGTAGGTCAGCCAGCTAAGCGTCAAGCGATTACTAACCCACAAAACACATTATTTGCGATTAAACGTTTGATCGGTCGTCGTTTTGAAGACGAAGAAGTTCAACGTGATATCGAAATCATGCCGTACAAAATCGTTAAAGCTGACAACGGTGATGCTTGGGTTGAAGCGCAAGGCCAAAAAATGGCTGCTCCTCAAGTTTCTGCTGAAATTCTTAAGAAAATGAAGAAAACAGCGGAAGACTTCCTAGGCGAAGAAGTGACTGGCGCAGTAGTTACTGTACCTGCTTATTTTAACGATGCTCAACGTCAAGCAACGAAAGATGCTGGTCGTATCGCAGGTCTTGATGTTAAACGTATCATCAACGAACCAACAGCAGCAGCATTAGCTTACGGTCTAGACAAAAAAGGCGGCGATCGCACTATCGCTGTATACGACCTTGGTGGTGGTACATTCGATATTTCTATCATTGAAATCGATAACGTTGATGGCGAGCAAACGTTCGAAGTGCTTGCGACAAACGGCGACACTCACCTAGGTGGTGAAGATTTCGATAACCGCATGATCAACTACTTAGTAGATGAGTTCAAAAAAGAGCAAGGTATCGATCTTAAAACTGATCCTCTTGCTATGCAACGTGTTAAAGAAGCAGCAGAAAAAGCGAAGATTGAACTGTCTTCAGCTCAACAAACTGACGTAAACCTTCCTTACGTTACTGCTGATGCGACTGGTCCTAAGCACATGAACGTTAAAGTGACTCGTGCAAAACTAGAATCTCTAGTTGAAGACCTAGTAATTCGTACACTTGAACCACTAAAAGTAGCTCTAGCAGATGCTGATTTATCAGTAAGCGAAATCACTGACGTAATCCTAGTTGGTGGTCAAACACGTATGCCTATGGTTCAAGCTAAAGTAGCTGAATTCTTCGGTAAAGAAGCACGTCGTGACGTGAACCCTGATGAAGCAGTAGCAATGGGTGCTGCAGTTCAAGGTGGTGTATTAGCAGGTGACGTTAAAGACGTTCTACTACTAGACGTTACTCCTCTGTCTTTCGGTATCGAAACGATGGGTGGCGTAATGACTAAGCTAATCGAGAAGAACACAACAATCCCAACAAAAGCGGATCAAACGTTCTCTACTGCTGAAGACAACCAAAGTGCGGTAACTATCCACGTACTTCAAGGTGAGCGTAAGCAAGCAAGTTACAACAAATCTCTAGGTCAATTTAACCTAGAAGGTATCCAAGCAGCACCACGTGGCATGCCACAAATCGAAGTAACATTCGACCTAGATGCTGATGGTATCCTAAATGTATCTGCAAAAGATAAATCGACTGGTAAAGAGCAGAAGATCACAATCCAAGCTTCAGGTGGTCTAACAGACGAAGAAATCGAAGCAATGGTACAAGAAGCTGAAGCAAACAAAGACGCGGACAAAAAGTTCGAAGAATTAGTAACAGCACGTAACCAAGCGGATCAAATGATCCACGGTACGAAAAAACAAATCGAAGAAGCAGGCGATGCACTTCCAGCTGACGAGAAAACAAAAATCGAAACAGCAATTACAGCGCTAGAAGAAGTTAAGTCTGGCAATGATAAAGAAGCAATCGATGCGAAAACTCAAGAGCTAATGCAAGCAGCACAAAAGCTAATGGAAATCGCTCAACAGAAAGCTCAAGCACAACAAGGTGCTGACGCAGGTGAGCAACCTAAGCAAGAAGATGATGTAGTAGACGCTGAGTTCGAAGAAGTAAAAGACAAGTAATTTCTTGTCGCTAGAAGGGTTAATTCCTGCGTTAAAAGTACTCATTTGCGTTCGCGCTTTTGTTTGCTAAGAAATGGCGTGCTTTCTCCTTGGACTTAACACTTCTAGCTTAAAGAAATCATTGCCTTAGTCATTTAAGAAAAGAGCAAAAGCCTTATATCTTGAATGCTTCGAATGAAAAAATATATTGCGGGCGTTGGAGTTTTCTCTACCGCCCGCAAATTTGTAATTAGGTCAATCTAGATAATCACTTTCGGTTTGTGCTGATCCTAATTATCTAGATTGAACTCATACTGATGGTGTCACTGCCGGCAGTATCAAAAGAATTGGTGACCAGAGCATGTCTAAACGTGATTTTTATGAAGTATTGGGTGTAAGCCGTGATGCTTCAGAGCGTGATATTAAGAAAGCCTATAAACGTCTAGCGATGAAATTCCACCCTGACCGTAATCAGGGCGATGAAACAGCGCCAGAAAAGTTTAAAGAAGTAAAAGTAGCGTATGAGATCTTAACGGATGCTCAAAAACGTTCAGCTTATGATCAATACGGTCATGCAGCCTTTGAGCAAGGTGGCATGGGCGGTGGCGGCTTCGGTGGCGGTCAAGGTGACTTTGGCGATATCTTTGGCGATGTGTTTGGTGACATCTTTGGTGGCGGTCGTCGTGGCGGTGGTCAACAACGTGCACAACGCGGTTCAGATTTACGTTACAACATGGAACTTACGCTAGAAGAAGCGGTTCGTGGTTGTGATAAAGAGATTGAAGTACCAACATTAGTGTCTTGTGAACCATGTGAAGGTACTGGCGCTAAGAAAGGCACTTCTTCATCAACGTGTAGCACTTGTCATGGTCATGGCCAAGTTCAAATGCGTCAAGGTTTCTTTGCTGTACAGCAGGCTTGTCCTACTTGTCATGGTAAAGGCAAGATCATTAAAGACCCATGTAACTCTTGTCATGGTGAAGGTCGCGTTCAAAAAACGAAAACACTTAATGTTAAGATCCCATCAGGTGTTGATACTGGCGATCGCATTCGTTTATCTGGCGAAGGTGAAGCGGGAGAGCACGGTGCTCCAGCAGGCGATCTATACGTACAAGTGCACGTAAAAGAGCACAATATCTTTGAGCGTGACGGCAACAACTTATACTGTGAAGTGCCAGTAAGCTTTACGATGGCAGCATTAGGTGGCGAAGTTGAAGTTCCTACTCTTGATGGTCGTGTAAGCCTAAAAGTGCCACTAGAAACACAGACGGGCCGTATGTTCCGTATGCGTGGTAAAGGTGTGAAAGGCGTTCGTACGCACAGTACAGGTGACTTAATTGTTAAACTGATTGTTGAAACTCCAGTTAAACTGACTAAGCGTCAAAAAGAGCTGCTTCAAGAATTCCAAGAATCTTTTGATGGGAAAGATGCGAAAAAGCACAACCCGAAATCTGAAGGCTTCTTATCAGGTGTAAAAAACTTTTTTGATGATTTAACTAAATAAGTTTAGCCATCAATAAATAAATCGAAACCTAATGATATTAATTTTATATCATTAGGTTTTTTTTATGCCAAAAAAAAATAATAAAGTACGGTTTATTTACACTTTTTTGACCATTACTTATACTTCTCGTTTATTATGTAACCAATTATGTTTTTAGCTTCTTAATAGATGAGAGAGTCGACATGGTGTTATTTAAACGGACGTTATCGCTATTTATTGTTTTACTGCTTAGTTTAACTACTGCTAATGCAGAAATTATGCAAGGTGGAAAAACAGTACCAAGCTTCAAGCAGGATGCGGCGTCTATTCGTCATACTTATGAAACCCAACTCTATACTCTATCGGCATTTAAAGCTGGTCACTATGGTTTACGAATGTATCGTCAAACGATGGACCCTAAATATTCAGCGGCGGTTTGGTCTGATATGGCGCGAGTGGCAAGTAGACTTAATCAATTCTCTTCGGAAGTTCATACGCCCGAACAAATAGATATCTATTCTCAAAAGCGATTAAGTAGCTATGTTGATGACACTGACATTCGTAGTACTTTACGTTACCAAGCGACAAAAAATATGCCTGAGTATTTCTATCTTGGTGTGGATTTACTTGGCTCAATGGCTCGTGCTAATGAATATGGTTTAAAGCATCGTAACGATAAACAGTTGCGAGAAATTATCCGTCGTTATGATTTTAAAAAATACGCGACTGATGAAGCGATGATTAAAGCGTGGGCAGCTCAGCTAGCGAACCAAGTTTATTGGTTACGTCAATTAGGTGAGCAGGATGTGGTTGATGAGTTTGTTGAAGCATTCAAATTAGCCTACCCAGATAATAAAGATGCAGCGCTTTCTAAGCAGCAGTATGGTAATAAAATCTATGGCTTAACGCATATTTTATTAGCCGACTCTCAATATTATCAATACCCCCTAAAAGAGTCTGATCATCAATGGATATACGACTACCTGCGTAATAATATCGATACTATCTTAAAGAGAACAAAAGAAGACATTATTTCAGAAGTAGGAATTACGTTCTTATTAGCAGGGTTAGAGGATGACCCTGTAGTCTATAAAACACAAAAACACATTCAAAACGCCATTAACCGTGAGAAGAACATGGTGCCATCAACATCAAACAGCACGGATTTAACTGAAGGTGAGCACCGTAATGTATTAGCGATTATGCTACTTAATTGGCAAACGCCACATGCAGCACCGACAATTCAAAATGAACCAAAGGTATTTAAAAGTAAGCCGTATGGTCTTGTGACAAAATAAAAAAACACCCAGAGATAGTGATATCGCTGGGTGTTTTTATTTCAATTAGTTCAAATGATTAGCTGTTATTACGCTAGACCTTGGATCTTAACGAATTTCTCTAGTAACTCTTCATCTGTTTCTACGTTGTTTGGATCTGAAATAACGCAGTTACTGATAGGGCAAACTGACTGACACGTTGGCGCATCGTAATGGCCTTTACATTCAGTACAAAGATCTGGGTTAATTTCATAGATCTCATCACCCATACTGATCGCTTCATTTGGGCATTCAGGTTCACACATGTCACAGTTAATGCATTTCTTATTGATCAATAACGCCATTACTTACTTGCCGTGTGGGTTACGAGTATCTTCACCCGTGTGTAAGTTACGCATTAGTAGACCGTATTCTAGATCAACGTTTGCAGGAACAGGAATGAATACAAAGTGACCGTTGCCTTTTGCTTCATCAACTGCTTCACTCTTACGGTTTTCCATCACATCTAGAGTCAGAGTCAGGTTACCTTGTGGTGTCATGATCTCAACAGAGTCGCCCACTAGGAATTTATTCTTAACATCAACTTCCGCTAAATCACCGCGACGTTTGCCTGTAAACTCACCAACAAATTGTTGAGAATCAGAGATAGAGTAGCCGTAATCGTAGTTTTGGTATGCATCGTGTGTGTGACGACGTAGGAAACCTTCTGTGTAACCACGGTGAGCTAGGCTTTCTAGCGTACCCATTAGGCTTTCATCAAATGGTTTACCGGCAACGGCATCATCAATCGCTTTACGATATACTTGTGCAGTACGTGCACAGTAGTAGAAAGACTTAGTACGGCCTTCGATTTTAAGTGAGTGAACACCCATCTTAGTTAGTCGTTCTACGTGTTGGATAGCACGAAGATCTTTAGAGTTCATGATGTAAGTACCATGTTCGTCTTCAAATGCTGCCATTTTTTCTTCAGGGCGGTGTGCTTCAGAAAGAAGAACCACTTCGTCAGTAGGTTTGCCTAGACCTAATGTGTTATCTGGACGCTCGTTTTGAACCTCCACATCTTGGATCTCAACACCTGTAGGGTTAGCTTCAACGATTTGGCCGTTTTCGTCTTCTTTTGCTTCTTCCGCTTTGTATTCCCAACGACATGCATTAGTACATGTACCTTGGTTAGGGTCACGCTTGTTCATGTAGCCAGATAACAAGCAGCGACCAGAGTACGCCATGCATAATGCGCCGTGTACAAAAATTTCTAGTTCTGTATCAGGACAGTGCTCACGGATCTCTTCAATTTCTTCTAGTGATAATTCACGAGATAAGATCACTCGTTCAACACCTTGAGTTGCCCAGAATTTCACTGTTGCCCAGTTAACCGCATTGGCTTGAACTGACAGGTGAATAACTACTTCAGGGAAAGCTTCACGAACCATCATGATTAAACCAGGATCTGACATGATTAATGCGTCAGGACCCATCGCAACGATTGGCGCTAAATCACGAATGAAGGTTTTTAGCTTTGAGTTGTGTGGTTGAATATTACATACCACATACAGCTTTTTACCTTGTGCGTGCGCTTCGTTAATACCGATCTGTAGGTTTTCGTGGTTGAATTCATTGTTACGAACACGAAGGCTGTAACGTGGCTGGCCTGCATAAACGGCATCTGCACCGTAGGCAAACGCGTAACGCATATTTTTAAGGCTGCCCGCAGGCGAAAGTAGTTCTGGCTTAAACATGATTGCTTCCCAATGTTGTATTCTGATCTCAGGTCAGGTCATATCACGTGGATATGAAGGAGGCCGGATTTTACATGGAAAGTGAGAGAAGTGCTAGGGTTGAGGACGGGGATTTGTATTTAAACAAGAGTCATAGGCATAGAGACTATACGCTACGCTAACTAGAAACTATAAGAGCAGACAGCGTATTGCTTTTATAGTTTCTAGACGCGAAGCGTTTATAGTTAGCGAAGCGTATCGTCTTATTCTTTCTCTTCAATGCCACCAAGTGCTTTGAAAAGATCAGGCAATAGTGCATCAAGCTCAGAACTCATTAGCGAGAAATCTGCATCAAAACGTGCTGCTTTATCTTCAAAACCAATGTCTTCGTTTTGATCTTTAATTTCGTCGCTGAATTTTAAACGTTTTAGCGATAAGTCATCCGCAAGAATAAACTCTAAACGTTCTTGCCAAGTCAGTGCTAACTTAGTTACCACTTTGTTCGCATCAATATGAGCGTGAATTTCATCACACACTAATTCTTGCTGCTTACAACGGATCACACCGCCATCTTCTAAAATTGCTTTTAGTTCGGCTTCTTCCCCCATCTCAAAACCTTGAGGAGTTGTGCCTGTTTTAACCCACTCAGTTAATGCATTTTCAATAGGTTGCGTTGAAGTAAGAGGAACAACAGGTAAGCTGCCAATAGATTTACGAAGCAACGCTAATACGTCTTCCGCTTTTTTGTAGCTGCCCGCATCAACAATAATAAAACCTGATTCAGGCAAGATTAATGCGTAAGTTTGTTGGTGCTTGCTGAAAGCGCGTGGAAGAAGATCAATCACGATGTCATCTTTGATAGAGTCTTTCTCTTTTTTCTTAAGAGGGCGGCCTTGCTCTAGTTCCATCGCATCAATTTTTGCGTTCATTGATTCTTTAATCACTGACGCGGGTAACATTTTTTCTTCTTTCTTGGCACAGATAAGAATATTTTTACTTGCTACGTGAGTCAGCATATCACCATGACGGCCCATTGCAGTTACCCAGCCAAACTTTTGCATATCTTGGCTACCGCAAGGTGTGAAACGGAAATCGTTCAGTTGTTTTTCAAGTTGCTCAGGATTGAGATCAACTTCTTTAGTAAAACGATAAATTAAACAATTTTTAAACCACATCATGCTGCTGAATTCCTGTCTTTTTTAAGTGCGCTTATGATAGGAGATTTTGTTGAATATTGCTTGTATAGATTTCAGGATCTTAGATAAATGACACTGAGATAGAATTTCATTGATGAGAATATGAACTTTTCTTTTCAATAGTCACAAAAGTGTCATAATTAGCTTTAATAATAGCGTTATAAATTTTGTTGGCTAATTTAGGTAAAAAGAATGTCTAGAAGGATACTTGTAGTAGAAGATGAAGCGCCAATCCGTGAGATGCTGTGTTTTGTATTAGAGCAAAAGGGATATGAGCCAATAGAAGCAGAAGATTATGACACAGCACTTGGCTTACTCTGCGAACCTTACCCTGATTTAATTTTGTTAGATTGGATGTTGCCAGGTGGCTCAGGCATCAATTTAATCAAGCACCTTAAGCGCGATGAATTTACGAAAAAAATCCCAGTAGTCATGCTAACAGCTCGCGGCGAAGAAGAAGATAAAGTTCGCGGTCTTGAAGTGGGCGCAGATGATTACATTACAAAACCATTTTCACCAAAAGAATTAATGGCGCGATTAAAGGCTGTTATTCGTCGAGTATCCCCAACCTCTGTTGAAGAGTTGATTGATGTTCAAGGGTTAAAATTAGACCCAGTATCACACCGTGTTACAGCCAATGATAAAGCATTAGATATGGGGCCGACAGAATTTAAAATGCTGCACTTCTTTATGACTCATCAAGAGCGTGTATACAGCCGCGAACAACTATTGAATAATGTTTGGGGTACGAATGTATATGTAGAAGATCGTACCGTTGATGTTCATATTCGTCGTTTACGCAAGGCATTAGAAATGGAAGGGCATGATCGCTTAGTGCAAACCGTTCGTGGAGCGGGTTATCGTTTCTCTGTTCAAACGTCTTAATTCTTAAATATAAATAGAAGCAAAAGGTAAAATACATGGTTGAACGTCTCTCATGGAAAAAGCTCGTTGGAGAACTGGCGTTTTTTTACGTACCTTGGGTGATTGTTGGGTATTTATTTGATGCGCTATGGCCACTATTATTCCTTGCTTCATTTATTTTATTAATTTGGCATTTACATAATCAAATTAAAATGTCGCGCTGGCTGCATGAGGGAAGAAAAGCAACACCACCGTCAGCTTCAGGGAGTTGGGAGCCGATTTTTGATGAGACTTATCGTTTACAAAAACGTCATAAAAAACGTCGTAAAGAGCTGTCTGCGTTAATTCGTCGCTTTCGACAAGGGGCGGAAGCACTGCCTGATGCTGTAGTGGTATTTCGTCACGAAGGTAATATCGTATGGTGTAATAGCCTAGCTCAATCGCTGCTGGGATTCCGTTGGCCTGACGATTCAGGGCATCCTATTACCAACTTAATTAGAACCCCTGATTTTGTTCAATATTTAATAGATCAACAGTTTGATATTCCATTAGATATGCCATCACCAATTAACACGGATAAGACACTTGAGATACGTATTGTGCCGTATAGTGAGGGTGAATTTTTAATGGTGGTTCGTGATGTGACACAAGTTAAACAATTAGAAGGCATGCGCCGTAACTTTTTTGCTAACGTTTCTCATGAACTACGTACACCAATGACGGTACTTCGTGGTTATTTAGAAATGTCGGAAGACCCAGATATGTTGGTTGGCCCAATGTGGAACCGAGCACATGGGGTGATGACTGAGCAATTATCACGCATGGAAGGCTTGGTTGAACAATTACTGACGCTTTCAAAAATTGAAGCCGCAGCGACTTCTCAGCTAGAAGATCATGTTGATGTGCCTTCTATGTTAGATATTTTAGAAAAAGAAGCCATCGCATTAAGTGGTGAGCGTAATCACAATATTCGTTTTGATGTCGATCCTCGCCTTAAAGTATTAGGGGATGAAGATCAGTTACGCAGTGCGATTTCAAACTTGGTTTATAACGCGGTAAAACATACGACTGATGGTGCAGATATTATTGTTGAGTGGCAGGCAACCAACCTAGGGGCTAAATTAAGCGTAAAGGATGGTGGGCAAGGAATTGAACCGCAGCACATTCCTCGATTAACAGAGCGTTTTTATCGCGTAGATAAGGCTCGTTCAAGGGATACTGGTGGTAGTGGGCTTGGACTTGCAATTGTAAAACATGCACTTAGTCATCATGACTCACAATTAGAAATACAGAGCCAACTGGGTAAAGGAAGTACTTTCTCGTTTGTTCTCCCTAAAAAATTGATTTTAAAGTAATGGAATAATGAAGAAGACGCACTATAAACAGCAGCGATGGTTTAGGGCATTGATCCCCGTGGGATTACTTTGGCTGGGATTTATATCAAATGCGTTTTCTTACGATGGAAAGTTAGCTCCTTATGAAAGAGTTGCTGGAATTTCTGGTAACTTATCCTCAATCGGCTCAGATACGTTAGCGAATATGATGACCTTATGGGCTGAAGATTTTCAACGTATTTATCCTAATGTGAATATTCAAATTCAAGCATCAGGATCGTCAACGGCACCACCAGCATTAATTGAAAGTACGGCTCAATTTGGTCCTATGAGTCGGCGGATGCGGCAAAGTGAAAAAGCTGCATTTGAACGCCAATTTGGTTACCCACCAACTGAAATCCGAGTTGCTATTGATGCGCTCGGAATTTTTGTCCATCAAGATAACCCAATAAAAGGACTTAACTTTAGTCAGCTCGATGCTATTTTTTCGGCAACATTACGATGTGGTTCTGTAAAACCCATTAATCGTTGGCAAGATTTAGGTGTAAACAGTAGTTGGTCTAAACACCGAATTCAATTATTTGGTCGAAATTCAGTCTCTGGTACTTATGGTTACTTTAAAAAGAACGCCTTATGTAACGGTGACTTTAAAGTGAATGTCAACGAACAACCGGGGTCAGCATCCGTGGTTCAAGGTGTTTCTGCATCATTAAATGGCATTGGTTATTCTGGTGTTGGTTATCACATGTCGGGTGTGAAGTTGTTGCCAATTACAAGGGAAGGGACGAACTATATTGAACCAAGTACTGACAATATTATTAGTGGTCAATACCCTTTAGCTCGTTTTTTATATATTTACATCAATAAGTCACCAACAGCCAAACTGCAGCCTTTAGAAACCGAATTTATTCGTTATATGTTGTCATTAGAAGGGCAGAAAAGAGTTGAGCAGGATGGTTATATCGCATTATCGGAACGTTTTGTCTTACAAGAGCTTTCTAAATTAGATCTCCATTAAGTTGTCATTATAGTGTCATTCCTATACTGAAAAATACGTAAACAATCATTTAATAAATACAGAGGTTATCTCATCATGGCATACGCCAAACCTAATCAGATTATCCGAGACAGGCAACGCTATGTTGTCGATCTGATTATGCGTATTTGGGTGAAATCCAGTGGCATAGGGATCATCGCAGCTCTTATGCTTATCTGTTTTTATTTATTGGCGGTTATTGCGCCTATTTTTACTTCTGTAACGGTTGAACCTCTATCTCAATATTCAGCATCATATGATAATGCTACCCTTGCTATTGGCTCTGATGAGCAAGGAAAAATGGCCTACCGAATTGATGATAAAGGTCGAGTTCAGTTTATTGTTCTTCTTAATAAGAAGCAGGTCAGTGAAACACAAATCATCACGAATCCAACGGCTTTTGCTGCCACCATTGAAAGCCAAGATTGGTTCGCTTTTGGGGATGCAAAGGGTCAAGTTCAGTTCGCTCAAATTGGCTTTCAAACTAATTATAAACAAGGACTTCGCCAACTTATTCCTTATGTTGAAAGCTTTACTCCATTTCCTCTGATTCAAATTGATGAACAAAAGAAGGAGCTTACGCAAGTTGCGCTTAGCTTAACGGCAACCGAAGGGGTTGTTTTAGCACAAACTAAAGATAAGCGATTGTTAGGGGTTGAACTTGATAGTGTGATTAACCAAATGACAGGGGAGTCCATTTGGAAGGCAATCCCGATTGAGTTTGAAGGGGATGCTCTAGATAAGACGAAAAAATTATTATCCATGGTGATCACTCCAAATAATGATTTTTTGTATTTTTTATATCAACATGAGCTACAAGTTTGGACATTAAAAGATCATAAAGCCAATTTACGAGAGCGTATTGCATTAAAAGAGTCTGCACAGAAACTGACGTTATTATCTGGCGCTCATTCAGTTTTGGTCCAATTTGACAATGGTAGCTTATCTCAGTGGTTTGATACGATTAAGGATGAAAAACGTCAATTAACCTTAATTAGAACCTTTAATGTAGATGCCCCGATCAAGCAATTAGCACCAGAGGTTTACCGCAAAGGCGTGACTATTATTGATGCTAAAGGCAATGTATCTTTAGTTCACACGACAACAGAAAAAGCGCTGTATAGCCAGCATCTGTTTAATGAAGAAGTATTGGCGGCAACTCAGCCTCCCAATGCAGAGAAGCTTATTGTATTAACTCAAAAAGGGTGGCAATGCTTTGAGGTAACCAACCCGCACCCTGAAGTCAGTGTTCAATCGGTATTTGGAAAAATATGGTATGAAGGCTATCCAGAGCCTGCGTATATTTGGCAATCGACAGCGGCGAACGATGATTTTGAATCTAAATTCAGTTTAATGCCATTGGCTTTTGGAACCTTAAAAGCGGCTTTTTATGCGCTTATTTTCGCAGGGCCAATAGCCATTGGTAGTGCCATTTATACCGCTTACTTTATGTCTTCTAATGTTCGCCGATATGTAAAACCGACGATTGAGATAATGGAAGCACTGCCGACGGTGATCATTGGTTTATTAGCTGGTATTTGGTTAGCGCCTATTGTTGAGAATAACCTCGTTGCTGTATTTAGCTTATTTGTACTCTTCCCATTAAGTATGATTATTATTGCGTTCATTTGGCACATATTACCTGCGCATATCATGCGAAAGCTCCCGCGAGGACAGCATGCAATATTATTGATCCCGGCCTTGATAGGCGTTGGGTATCTGACTTTTCAATATGGGTACGTTATCGAAAATTGGTTGTTTAATGGTGATTTACGTAGTTACCTTGGTGATAACGGCGTGGGTTACGACCAGCGCAATGCTTTAGTTGTAGGGATTGCCATGGGAGCCGCGATTATTCCGACGATTTATACTATTGCTGAAGACGCGATTTTCTCAGTACCAAAACACTTATCTGAAGGCTCATTAGCATTAGGGGCAACGCAATGGCAAACATTAACCAAAGTGGTGTTGCTAACGGCGAGTCCGGGTATTTTTTCTGCGGTAATGATGGGATTAGGACGGGCAGTTGGTGAAACTATGATCGTACTAATGGCGACCGGAAATACCCCGATTATGGATGGTAATATTTTAGAGGGAATGAGAACTCTTGCCGCAAATATTGCGATTGAAATGCCAGAATCTGAAATGGGAAGTACCCACTTTAGAATGCTTTTCTTGGCTGCATTTTTACTGTTTGTGTTTACTTTTTTTGTGAACTCTTTGGCTGAATGGATACGCCAAGGGTTACGTGAAAAGTACCGTAGTTTATAGGTTTGATCTTAATGAAGGTAAATAAATGAAGCATTGGATTAAATCAGGTTCACCTTGGATATGGCTAACGGCGGGTTCAGTGAGCATTAGTATGATTGCCGTGCTTGGTATTCTGCTATTAATTGGTTGGAAGGGCTTATCTTATTTTTGGCCTACGGCATTACAAGAGTGGCATACAACAGACGGACAAGTAATTATCGGGCAGTTGTATGATGTTGAAAAGTTTCATGAGAAAAGCACAGAACATCAAAAGCGTTTAATTATAAAAGTTGGGAACCGAGATATTAATGGATTCGATTTTATTAATATTAATCAGGATAAGATCCAATCGGTTACCAAACCTAAAGATCTTGTTGTGGTCGATCGGCTCCAGCATGGTAAATATTTTGGCACTATTATTAAAACATCGAATGGCCTTGAGCTTAACCGACAACAGGTAGAGTCATGGGTTCGAAGTGAAAAAGCGAAAATTGATTTATTAGAACAAGAGCAATATAAGCTTTATCGTCAACTTGATACATTACCAAGTTTAGCTTTATCTAGTAGTGAGCGTAAGCAACAAGAAAATGCGCTCAATGAACAAGCAAAAAGAATTTCAAATCAATTGAGTTACAGCTATTTAACGTTAAAAGACAGTCAGGGAAATAGCTATAAATTACGCAGTGATAATGTGGTTGATATCTGGTTTCCTAATGCGATGTCACTGCAAGAAAAAATAGGGCATTGGTTTGATGAGTTGTATGACTTTGTTTCTGATAGTCCGCGAGAAGCAAACTCGGAAGGCGGTGTTTTCCCTGCTATTTTTGGCACTATTTTATTAGTTCTTCTTATGTCTATTATTGTGATGCCATTAGGGGTTATTGCCGCGATTTATCTTCATGAATATGCGAAACCAAATATGCTAACTAGGTTAGTTCGGATAGCGGTCATAAACCTTGCTGGTGTGCCATCTATTGTTTATGGTGTATTTGGTTTAGGTTTCTTTGTTTATGTGGTGGGCGGAACGCTCGATCAGTTGTTCTATTCTAATAAGTTGCCGACCCCTACATTTGGAACGCCTGGTTTATTATGGTCAGCATTAACCTTAGCTATTTTAACATTACCCGTCGTCATTGTTGCAACCGAGGAAGGGCTTAGTCGTATTCCAAACTCAGTACGTCATGGCTCCTTAGCGTTAGGGGCGACTCAATTTGAAACGTTATGGAAAATTGTTTTGCCTATGGCAAGCCCTGCGATCATGACGGGATTAATTTTAGCGGTAGCAAGAGCTGCGGGAGAAGTCGCGCCTCTTATGTTAGTTGGTGTAGTAAAACTGGCTCCTTCTTTGCCTGTCGATAACGTTGCGCCCTATTTACACTTAGATAGAAAATTTATGCACCTTGGTTATCATATTTATGATGTTGGTTTTCAGAGCCCCAATGTTGAAGCGGCAAGACCTATTGTGTATGCAACGGCCTTTTTATTAGTCACTGTTATCATTGGATTAAATTTAACGGCTATCGCGATTCGTAATAATTTACGAGAGAAATATAGAACATTGGAGTTATAACTGTATGTATTCATTATCACCGGATCTCTCTTTTCTATCGCCAATAGACGTAAATAATTTATCAGATGAAAATACCGCCATAGATATTAATAACCTTAGTTTAAATTATGGGAAAACGTCAGCATTATCGAATATTGAAATGCGTATTCCTAAGGGGCAGGTAACGGCATTTATTGGGCCGTCTGGTTGTGGTAAATCAACATTATTGCGATGCATTAACCGCATGAACGACTTGGTTGATAACTGTAAAATTAAAGGGTCAATCAAGCTTTTTGGTGATGATATTTATCAACCTAATACTGATATCCCTTCGCTGCGTCGCCGTGTAGGAATGGTATTCCAAAGACCAAATCCGTTTCCTAAATCAATTTATGAGAATGTGGTTTACGGTTTACGTTTACAAGGGATTAAAGAAGCGCGAGTATTAGATGAAGCGGTGGAAGATGCGTTGAAAGCTGCGGCATTATGGGATGAAGTTAAACACCGATTACATGAGAATGCCTTTGGGTTATCAGGCGGTCAGCAGCAACGTTTAGTTATCGCTAGAGCAATTGCTATTGAGCCAGAAGTATTATTACTCGATGAGCCAACGTCAGCATTGGATCCTATTTCTACTCTGACGATTGAAGAGCTTATCTATGAGCTAAAAAGTAAATATACCGTTGTTATTGTGACGCATAATATGCAACAAGCGGCACGAGTGAGTGATCACACCGCTTTTATCAATCAAGGTAAATTGGTTGAATACGGTAATACAAATACGATTTTCACATCACCAGTACATAAGCAAACAGAAGACTACATTACAGGCCGTTATGGATAACTATCCTACGATAGGCCAATAATAAAATAAGGACATACCATGCAACTTGGTCGACATATTTCAGGCCAATTTAACACAGAGCTTGAAGCCATTAGAACTCATGTATTAACCATGGGTGGGATGGTGGAGCAGCAGCTTACCTATGCATTAGAGGCATTGCACAACCACGATGTCGATTTAGCCAAACGAGTAATGCATGAAGATCATAAAGTAAATGCTATGGAAGTTGCAATCGATGAAGCGTGCACTCGCATTATTGCTAAGCGACAGCCCACTGCCAGTGATCTGCGTTTGGTTATGGCGATAATCAAAACCATTACCGATTTAGAGCGTATTGGTGATGTTGCTTCTCAAATAGCAAAAGTATCACTAGAAAATTTCTCGAATAAACACCAGTCGTTATTGGTCTCTCTTGAGTCTCTAGGTCGTCAATCCGTTAAAATGATGCATTCAGTATTGGATGCTTATGCTCGAATGGATGTAAAAGCAGCGACTGAAGCGTATAAGTTTGATGATAAAATAGACGCAGAATACAATGCTGTTATTCGTCAGTTAATGAACTATATGATGGAAGATCCAAGCTCGATTCCAAGCGTGATGAAAGTGATGTGGGCTGCTCGTGCCATTGAACGAGTAGGCGATCGTTGCCAGAATATTTGTGAGTACATTATTTATTTCGTTAAAGGTAAAGATGTGCGCCATATTGGTGATCAAAATATAGATGATGTGATCAAGTAAGGATTTGGCTTAAAAATAATAATCATAGTGTTACTTTTTGAACTATGCTGTATTTATCAGAACTAATGCGTATATTATGAACTGTCGTACTTATTATGCGATGAATGATACAAAAATAGATTCAGTTAATAATCATAAATTACAGTAATAAAGGAATATATTATGAAGAAGATTTTAGTTGGTACTTGCGCGGCGTTATCTATGGTTTCATCATTCGCTATGGCGGATAGTACACCTGTGATGTTTTCATCATTGAATGGATTTAACGCACCAGCAGCAAGTGAAGTAAAAGGCGTTCGTTTGGCGGCTCTTCATGGTAAAACTGGCGATGTAACAGGTGTCGATTTTGCGATTGGTATGTCAGAAAGTGATAATCTAACCGGTGTTAACTTCCCGCTATTTATTGGTGCAAACAAAGTTAATGGTAACATGACAGGTGCATCTTTTGGTCTGTTTAACTGGCATATGGGTGATGATTTAGGTGCTAACTTAGGTTTTGTAAATATCACGAATAATGTTAAAGGTGCAAACGTATCTGCAGTGAACTACTCTGAAGGTTACACCATGGTTGATGTTGGTGTTGCTAACCTTTCAAATGATTCACACGTTCAAGTCGGTTTTTTCAACATGACATCTGACATAAAAGGTGTTCAGGTTGGTTTGATTAACTGTGCTGAAAATGGTTTCCTACCTTGTTTCCCAATCGTAAACTTTGCGATGTAATTTGATACAATTCAATATTAAATAAAAATGGCGCTGTTTTATTATAAAGCAGCGCCATTTTTGTATCTGGTCATTTACATATTTGAATTGGTATCACTTAAAAAGTGAATGTCATGCCAATATTGAAGTTCGTTGATAAATCATAAGGAATATAAGTGTCGCTCATCGGGAAGTAATTCAAGTCAACTCCAGCTCTTAGCCCTAAGTGGTCCGTTGCTTGGAAAACATAAGATGCGCCAATGCTTGAACCTAATGCGCTTTCTTTTGTAGTTTCACCACTTTTAGTTTTCTTACCATCATAATCGGCAAGACCGATCTCAAGCTGCATACCATGCATTTTTGATGCGCCAAACATCTGTTGAACACCAAAACGATACGAATCGATAGTTTCATCATACATTGAGCTGCTATAAACCGTACGCCCGTAGCTAATAAAAGCCGCATCAAAGCCAAGTGCGTCAGTAACACCTGCTTGAATACCAAAGCCGCCGTAAGGACCGATTTTAATTTCAGGGGAAAGGTGGAAGTCATTAGCAAAAGTATTAGCGCTAAATAAGGTTGCGATAGCAAGAACTAGGTGTGATTTTTTCATCTGGATACTCTCTCATAATGGTTTAAAAAAGCATCCGTGCTTTGTTTTATCTTTAATTGTTTTGATGGAGCTATAGTAAGAAATCCTTGCATACATCACTAATCACTAGTGTTTATCTTAATCATAACTAAAGCTTATTAATGAGGAGGAAGAAGTGTGAGTAATAAAAATAAAAAGCCCCTGCACCAAGTTACCTATGCAGGGGAGAGAGTTACCAAAGGGTAATTATTTATCTTGTATCATTGATTTTATAGATATAAATAAAACGATTAGAGGGAGTGAAAGCATAATTAAGAAAGTCATAAATCCCCAACGTTTTAAAAGCGTAAATTGAACCCAACTTCATAACTATTTTCTGTTCTGGTTCTATCACTAGGGCTTACTCGTGATTCACCAAAGGTGTATTTCACATAAGGCTCTACCCATTTAGGCTTTAGGGTAAGGGTGACATCCTGGCTGTTGTAATAGCTTTTTGAGCCAGTCAGTTCACGGTCATGAGTAAATGAATAGCTAAAACTACTCCACTCATTAATTGTGTAGCTAGCACCGAGTGTATTTTTCCATTCTCGGTTTGTTGTTGTATTTAATAAATCTGAAAAAACAGATTCACGCCACTCATGAGAAGTGTTTACGAAAATCATAATGTCTTGAGTTAATGCCGTGCCTGTAAATAGGCCTGCATTATAAATATCAATGAAATCAGCTCGTCCATAGCTAACGAAAGCTTCAGTATAAAACTGCCCAAGCATAACGCCATAGCCAGAACCTATTTCTAAATAACCGGTTGAATCGATATCTGCTGTGAAGCTAATTTCTTCTGTAGCTTGAAGGTTGGCAGTAACGGTTCCTATCCATTCATCATTATTTTGAGAAAGTTGAACGCTTAAATCTGGCTCATGGTATTTCGCAGAAACAAATAAAGAAGTAATTAGAGATAACAATAAAATCGGAAGGCGCATAATTAAGTACTCAGTAGTAAAAATAAAAAAGGAGTCACTGTATAGCGACTCCTTTGCTTTATTTATCAAACGCTAGCCAATCTTATGAGCGTGGAGCTCTGTCCTTGATAGCTTGCTTAATTTGCTGACGCTGCTCCTGAGATAGAGATTTAGCTTTATCTTTGACTGAATCAATTTGGTCTTGAGTGATTGTTTTTGCTCCCTCAACATCTATTTGACCTAATGTATTCTTACGACCTTGAACAATCGTTACGCCATGCTCTGTTTTTACTAAAGAATAAGTTAGCCCGTAGTTAAACTCTTTAGTTGCTGTTACACCTACAACATTACCATCTGGGTTTGTAATCACTGTACCCATCATTGTGTCTTGAACTCTGTAACCTGAATCTCCAACAACCATGTCATTACCAATAATTATATGGCCACGTTTATTTACTGTGATCTCGATAGAATCGCCAATGTTTCCATGATCAATGATACCGTCACGGATTGGGTTTTCAGGTGTTGGTTGAAGCCCCCAACCACCATCAACATTTGTTTTGGAAATATTTAATCCAGTCGATTTATTCCAAGAATAGGTATTACCATCATGTCCTTGAATAACAACAACGGATGGATTTCCGTGAGCATCTTTTTCGTGATAAGCCAAAGATCCAATAGACTCTCCTTGAGTATTACGAACATCACCATTGACTACATAAGCTACCGTTTGATTATTTACGGTTAACATTGTTTGGCCATTAATTTCAACTAATTCAATATATTTTGCTTCATCACCACCCCATACTGGGATTTCAATTGGATTTTCTTGTTGTGGTGGGTTATTGATAACTAAACCACCAGATTTGGTCCATGTGATGTCTGCGCCATTTGCTGTTTTACCAACAAAAGCAATTGGTTGGCCATTTTCATCTTTTTGAACGATGTCTACCGTACCAACAATGTCGCCATTTGAGTTGTAAACTGTGCTGTCTTTAACATAGCCAACACTTTGGCCTTCAACAATGATGTTTGTTTGACCTTGTACTTCAACAAAAGTCACTTCTTTTGCCCCTTCGTCACCCCATAATGGTAATTCGATAGGGTTCTCTAGGTCAATTTGAGGTGAAGTATCATTACTACCTGATGAGCCAGAAGAAGAACAGCCAGCTAGGAATGATGCGGCAACTAAAGATGCAATTAATTTAAGTTTCATATTGGTTTCTCTCTTAATGTAATGGTTGGCGATATCGCCATAATTTTTGAAAGCGTCTTTGCTTGTTTGTGGCGTTCCTAGCCGATGAGAGAAGTATATGAAATGCTCAAAAAAACCTCTAATCCCTTAAAAGAATAGAGGCTTTAACCTTGAGTTATTAATGACTCAAGTGAATAGGGCTAATAACTAGGAGTTATCAATGAGTAATGATTGAAGAATGTTTTTTAACCATAGCATGGTTGGGTTATTACGATTTTTATGGTGATAATAAGCACAGACTTTAGGGTTAATGTCTTGATTATCAAAAAGAATTTTAAGGCTTCGTAATTGGTGGTTATGTTCTATTTCTAAAAATTTAGATGCAGGGAATAGCATGTCTGAGTTATTAACGACATCAATAACGGCTGATGGTAATTCTGATCTAAAGCCAATATTTACCTCTAGTCCCTTAATTTTAAGGATTTTTTCAGCTAAGGATTGATGAGAATTCCAATCAACGGCAATGACTGTTGCTAATTCAAAATGAAAACCATCTTTTACTTCAATCCCGTTACCTTTATAGGGATGGTCTTTTCGTACATAGCCAGTAAATTGGTCTTGAGCTATAGGCTTTTGGATTAATTCTTTAGGGGCATGACTAATTTCATAATTAGCCCCTAATTGAACTTCGTTATTGATAATGTCTGTCATTGTTGACTTAGACCAGTTTAATAATTGTACTTGAACATTTGGCGCTTCAGCTCTGATCGCTTGAAATAAGCTATTTGCAATTGCACTTAAAAGAAAAGGAGATAAAGCGATTTTAATTACGCCATCGAGCTCTTGTGGATTAAACTCATTACTTTCATTTAGTGTGGAAGAAAGATCATCTAGTATTGGTGATATGCTTTCTGCTAATTGATTAGCATACTCAGTTGCTCGAAGGCCATGATGGGTTTTTACAAATAGTTCATCACCAAAGTGATCACGTAAACGTTGCAGAGCTTTACTGATTGCAGGTTGAGAGACAAATAAGCGTTCAGAGGCCTTACGCATATTTCGTTCTTGATGCAGAATAATAAAAGTCCTTAAAAGATTAAGGTCTAAATTAGAAAACAAGTCTTTAGCCATGATATCACTCCTTTGAATACTATTTCATTGGAGCAGAGAATTGCATTATGGTAAAGAAAAAAAGCCTCTGGATGAGAGACAGAGGCAAGGGCTATCATAAGATAACACGTCAAAGACAGAATATTGTGTAGTTAAAAATAAGGTCAAATTATAGATAGAATAAAGTGCCCTACCAATCCTTGGTGGGGCGAGAGTTATTTATTTAAAGCTGTATTGAACACCAACGCCGCCAGCAACATCCGATGATGAGTAGCTACCTGATGATTCATAATGGAAAGTACCAGAAACACTTAATTGCTCATTGATACCGTAAGCACCACCTAACGCTAATGCCTCTTTAGAACCTGAGAAACCGACACCAGCACCGATTGCAAACTCACCACTAGTTACAAATGGACGCGCATTGGCAACAGCGTGTAAGCCTGCTCGTACACCATCAATCTTTTCATCTTGTTCATTAAAACGACGATTGTTTTCTTCTGCCATTGCTTTAAATTCATTTTCTAATGAAGTAATACGCTCACCATCAGTGACATGCGGGATCCCCCATTCTGGCGTATCACCAAAATCAGGTGTTGGTCGTTGAGGCGTATTGTCATCAATAGGTGGCTGAGTTGGTTCTTGTGGTTGTGGACGTTCAGGTGAATTATCCTCAACTGGTGGTTGAGTTGGCGGCATTGGTTTACCGTAATCAGGAGATGCATCATCTGGCTGAGGACGGTCAACAGGTTTGTCTGGGTTAATTCCCCAATCAGGTGAATGGTCTGGTGTTGGTCGCTCTGGAGTATTATCTACAGGAGGCTGAGTTGGTGGCATTGGTTTACCATAATCAGGAGATGCGTCATCTGGCTGAGGACGGTCAACTGGTTTGTCAGGATTAATTCCCCAATGAGGTGTATCTCCAAAATCAGGAGTTGGACGTTCAGGTGAGTTATCCGCAACTGGTGGTTGAGTTGGACCTAATCCCCAGTCGGGCGTGTTCCCGAAATCAGGTTGTGGTCGTTCTGATACAGATGGTACAGAGTTGTCAATTCCTGGAAGTTCTGCTGAGTTCTGAATGGTTTCAGCCATAACAGAAGAAGAAAAGATGGCTGTTAGGGATAATGCTAAGATAGATTTTTTCATTTTATAACTCTCAATATTAATCATAAGTTAGATCAGTAATGAGCATCCTTGCTTACCGATAAATCTGTTTCCGTTTGATGGAATGAATAATATTGAGATAGGCGATTACTTTCTAATCACCTGTAATTATATTAGTTATAAGTATTGCTTATTTATTCGATTTATTTTCAGTCTTGATTATAAATTTTCTTTAATGTTTGCTTCTGATAATAAATCTGTAATCAATTGATTTATCCAATGGTGTAGGGCATTTTTTTTATGCCTTTGATGGTAGTAACTATAAATAGGATAGTTTAATGGAATATCATCAAAACAGAGGTCAATACGTCTTAAGCCTGAATATTGATGTATAGGAAAAAGTGAGGTAGAAGGGAAGTACATATCCGTATGCTGAACCACATCTATTAATGCCATTGGAAGTTCTGAGCGAAATCCTATTTTGTGTTCAATATCCATATTGGTTAGAACTTCACTCGCTAAGCTTTTATTATCGTTCCAGCCCGGGATGATTAATGATGCAAGTTCATAGCCTTCAAAGTCATAAGGTGTAGCTATAGTTTTCTTTATTGGGTGATCATTCCTAATGATTACGCAACCTGTTATTGTCATTAGTTTTTTTGAAAGTAATTCTTTTGGAACCTTGTCATATTCGTAATTGATTGCCATATCTAGCTTACCTTTGGCAAGATCATCAAAGGTTGACTCTGACCAATTGACAAGTTGTAGATCGACATTGGGAGCCTTTTCTTTTATTTCATGAAATAACGCGCCAGATAAGCAGGTTAACACTTGAGGCGCTAGAGCTATTTTTAGCATTTTATTTAAATTTGCGGGCTGAAATTCTTGAGAGGCATTTAATACTGAAGATAAGCCATCTAAATAAGGCTGGATATTTTCAGCTAACTCTTCAGCAAAAGGGGTTGGTTTAAGACCATGACGAACCTTAATGAATAGCTCATCATTAAAATGGTTACGCAGTTTTTGTAGCGCTTGGCTGATTGCCGGTTGTGAGACAAATAAGCGTTCAGAAGCTTTGCGCATATTTAACTCTTGAGAAAGAATTAAAAAGGTTCTCAATAAATTTAAATCTAATGTAGTGAACAGATCTTTTGCCATAGTGAATTATTTCCTTATAAATTTAAAATTATTTAATCACTCTTCACGCTTCCTTCACGATCTATCCTCTATAGTACCTACATAACGAATTAAGACCAAGCTTAACCCCATAACTATAGGATTGAATTTATAATGAAAAAGTATGTATTTTTACTAATGACTGCAACTTCAACAGCAACGGTTGCTGCTCCATACGTTGGTTTAGAATATGGCGTAACAAATATGAGTCATGATTACTCAACAACTTTTTCACAAGATAAAGTGACACTCACTCCTGATGATTCAAGTTCAGCCTTTGGTGGTTTTGTTGGCTATCGTTTTAATGATTTTGGTCTAGAATTAGGTTATAAGAAATTTGAGAGTGATGGCTCTCGTAGCCAAATGTTAGTATCAGATAAAGCTGGCTATACAAAAGAACGTGAATGGGATGCCGATTTAGATGCAACTCAATTTACTTTTAAACCAGTGTATTTCTACCATATTAATGAAAAGCTACAGTTAAAAACGGGCTTAGGTTTAACGATTACAAAATACAACTTTGATTCATCCGCTTACACTGAATATGAAAATGATCTTACAGATCATGAATATGTTGAAAAAGGTAGTTATACTCCTGGGGCATCAAAATCAGAAACAGCACTAGGCGGTATCGCAAGCGTAGGTATTGAATACATGGTGATCCCAAACCTAGCTTTAGGTGCTTCAGCAAGTTATCAAGCGGATAGCGTAGCTAATTCAACCTCGTTCATGTTGAGTTCAGCTTACTACTTTTAATATAGCGTTACTTAGTATTGTTACTTAGTATTTAATTATAAATTTCGGACACAATAAAATGAAAAAAATTATCTTAGCAAGCGCATTAGTATTAGCATCTTCAACAGCATTTGCTGCACAAAACGCCCCTGTTACTGGTGGATTCAATGGTCCTAGCTCTGTTTCTGTAAGTACTGTTCGTTCAGCGTTAGATTCAGCTGATGATGCAGCGGTAGTATTGACTGGTTACATTACGTCATCACTGGGTAATGAAGAATACCAATTTAAAGATGCTACTGGTGAAATTAGAATTGAGATTGATAATAAAGACTGGAACGGTATCGAAGCAACACCAGAAACGAAATTAGTTATTCATGGTGAAGTAGATAAAGAGTGGACAGAGACGATGATCGACGTTAACTCTGTTCAATTAGCAAAATAATACTAACCCCAGTAATAAATCGTTATTTTATAGTGAAAATGCCAGAGTGATTAACTCTGGCATTTTTGTCATTAGAGTAAAGCGTATTAACTAATTTGTTGTCTTACAGCATCAATTTTTTTAGAGTCCGTCACAGGGACAATAAAATCATCTAAATCCCCTGCGCCCATTTTTACACTATCCAATACTAATTTCATTTTACTTGGACGAGTTGATTTACCAGATAAATGAATTTCAGTTACACCGGTCTTTTCTATAATTTCTTTTGCATTAGCAGCGGTGACACCTGCGCCTGCTAATATTTCAAATCGCCCATTTGCTAATTTAACCATTTCAGTCAAAACGTTAATACCATCGTAGGCATTAGCCGCAAGACCTGAGGTCAGAATACGTTCACAGCCAAGCTCTGCAATGTTTTCAATCGCTTTTTTATAATTAGAACATTGATCAACAGCGCGATGGAAGGTCACACCTAAATCATTGTCATTAGCTATTTTCATTAGCCGTGCAGATAATGGCATATCAATATCGCCATTGGCTTTTAATACCCCAAAGACAACCCCCTGTAAGCCAGCTAATTTTGCAGCATGAATATCTTCTATCATTGCAGAGATATCATCGTTGTCATATAGGAAGTCGCCTTGTCGAGGGCGGATCATGGCATAAACCGGAATAGGAGAGATCGCAGCTGCTTTTTTCATGAAACCAAAACTTGGAGTAAGCCCACCTAATGCAAGAGATGAACATAATTCAATACGATCAGCGCCGCCATTAATAGCATTATGCAGTGATTCTAAGTTATCGATACAGACTTCAATTTTAATAGACATGATGTGTAGAAAGAATAATTGGGAATAGAGTAGTTTAAGGGATATTCAGCCTTAGATGTGTGAAGAGATCGTCAGAATTGAGTTCTAAGAAGAAAGAAAAAAGCCCCGAAGATAACTTCAGGGCTTTTAGTATTAGGCAAACTTTCTGATTTTAGGCTACTGCGTTTATACGCTTTTAATATTCTAGCCACATGCACCGTTGAGCTTAGGTGCAGTCGAGTATTTGATGTAAATACTCTAGGTTAGCAATTACTTGCTTAGGTCGTCAGCGTGTTCAGATAGGAATGCTGCAACGCCTTTTGGAGATGCGTCCATACCTGCTTTACCTTCTTCCCATTGTGCTGGACAAACTTCACCGTTCTTCTCGTGGAAGTTTAGTGCGTCAACCATACGTAGCATTTCGTCGATGTTACGACCTAGTGGAAGATCGTTAACTACTTGGTGACGAACAAGACCGTCAGCATCGATTAGGAAAGAACCACGGAAAGCAACGCCAGCTTCTGGGTGCTCAACATCGTATGCTTTACAGATTTCGTGCTTAACGTCAGCAACTAGTGGGTACTTAACTTGACCAATACCGCCATCTTCGATAGCAGTGTTACGCCATGCGTTGTGAGAGAATTGAGAATCGATAGAGATACCGATTACTTCTGCGCCTTTAGCTTGGAAGTCAGCTAGACGGTTGTCAAAAGCGATTAGCTCTGAAGGACAAACGAAAGTGAAGTCTAGAGGGTAGAAAAATACTACCGCTTTCTTACCTTTAGTGAATTCTTTGAAGTTGAAGTTATCAACGATTTCGCCATTACCTAGAACAGCTGCAGCAGTAAAGTCTGGTGCTTGACGACCTACTAGTACCATTTTTGAATCTCCTAAAAATTTGATTTCCCAAACTTCGTGTTTGGCATTGCGTTTCAACAGGACAAACTATAGTACAAAAGGTATGATTGAAAAAAGCGAATTAAATAGATTAATGTAATCGAGAAAAACGATGAACAAATGGCCATCATTAAAACAGTTACACTACTTTATTACTCTGCATGAGACTCGCCATTTTGGTGACGCAGCAGAAAAGTGTTTTGTCAGCCAATCAACATTAAGTAAAGGAATACAAAACCTTGAAGAATTAATTGGTTGCCCTTTATATGAACGAGATAAAAAGACACTCGTGTTTACCCCTATCGGTGAAAAAGTAGTAGAGCAAGGACGAGAACTATTAGCTAAAGGCCAAGATTTAATTGAGCTAGGGTCACTTTGCCAAGGTGATGCGATGCAAGGGCAGCTTCGAGTCGGTTGTATCCCTACAATTGCGCCTTTTTTGTTGTGCGATCTAGTTCAAGAAGTGAATCAAACTTACCCACAACTGACTTTATTACTAAGAGAAGACACTACAACCAATTTATTAGCGGCGTTGAGACAAGGTCAATTGGATGTTCTTATTCTTGCTTTGCCTGTTGATATCGGTGGGATGGAGAGCCTAATTGTAGGGCATGATCCGTTTAAGATGGTCATCAGTAAAGATCAAGCACGTTCAATTTCCACTCCGATTCATTATGATGATCTCCCGGATGAATACGTCTTCTTATTAGAAAAAGAGCACTGTTTAACTGATCATGCTGTCTCTGCATGTAAGCTGACGAAAAAAGAAAAAATCAATCCATTTACGGCAACCAGTCTGCATACTTTGGTTCAGATGGTTGCAAATGGATTAGGTACTACCTTTATTCCTCAAATGGCGATTAAACATGGTTTATTAGATAATCAAAATCTTGTTGTGGTTGAGCCACCGGGTCAAGAAGCATCGCGAGCTATTGGCTTAGTTTGGCGCCCAAGCTCTTCTCGTTTACAGGCTTTTCATCAGCTAGCTGATATTGTTAAGCATATTTTATAGTTTTATTTTTGTATTTAAGGCACTTATTTATTGATTTAAATAGGTGCCTTTCTACTTTTGAATGATAGAGAAATTAGTGACCGGATTCTCACTTTTTTATATTCCTTATCAAACAGATCTGACCAGTTTATTTCTTCTCTTCTTGTTGTATATCGCCACTTTCTTTTTACTCTTCTCTAAATAAGATCGAGTGTAATCAATTTTTTATGCTATCCCGCTGTTTTATTTGTGAAATTAAAATTGTGAATTTTACATGTTCAATTTTACAAGTTTAATTTGTGTAATTTTACTACGTAAATAGTAGATCATTACTTGCTGGTGATGTTGTTAAATTGTAAAAATTAAACTTTGACAATTCTCTTTATAGAGCATTTACTCATAACTCAACTTTCTGATTTATGTCGACATCTTATTGAAATTTAAAGGCTGCATTAGCCTTTAGTAGGGGTTGTAATTCATTCGCTCTTTCGAGAATGTAATAGACGTAAACAGCAAGAACGATAAATAGGATGAAACATGAATACTGATTCGTAGTGTTTTAGTTACAAATGTAATTTTGCCGGAGGCGCAGACCATGACAGATACCATAACGACGAAAGAACAAGAATTATCCATTATTGGACCGAGTCTTCCTCAAGTTGATGAAGTATTAAGTGCAGGAGCTATTCGCTTTCTTACCCATCTTGTCGAAAAGTTTGCCCATCGAGTTCCTGAGCTTTTAGAAACCCGCAAAGTAAGACAGCGAAAAATAGACGCAGGACAACTGCCCGATTTTTTAATGGAAACACGTTCAATCCGAGAATCTAAATGGAGTATTCAAGGTATTCCAAGTGATCTTCAAGACCGACGTGTTGAGATCACAGGCCCAACAGACAGAAAGATGGTAATTAATGCATTGAATGCAAATGTAAAAGTATTCATGGCTGATTTTGAAGATTCATTAGCACCGTCATGGGAGGCGGTACTTAATGGTCAAATTAATCTTCGAGATGCAATGAACGGTACTATTCAATACACCAACCCTCAAACTCAAAAAGTGTATCAGCTAAAACAAAATCCTGCGGTATTAATTTGTCGTGTACGTGGTCTGCATCTTCCTGAAAAGCACGTACAGTTTAATGGTGTTGCTATTCCCGGAGCTTTGTTTGATTTCGCGCTTTATTTCTATCACAACTACCAGACGTCATTAAAAAAAGGCAGTGGTCCGTACTTTTATCTTCCTAAACTACAAGCCTACCAAGAAGCGGCGTGGTGGAGTGATGTATTTACCTTTGCTGAGCGTGAGTTTGGTTTAAAGCAAGGTACGATTAAGGCGACAGTACTGATTGAAACCTTACCTGCTGTGTTTGAAATGGATGAGATCCTATATAGCTTAAAAGAACATATTGTTGGTCTAAATTGTGGTCGTTGGGATTACATTTTTAGTTACATCAAAACATTAAAAAACCATCCGGATCGCGTGCTACCTGATCGCCAAGTGGTGACCATGGAAAAACCGTTTTTAAATGCCTATTCACGATTACTGATCAGAACGTGTCACCGAAGAGGGGCATTTGCGATGGGAGGAATGGCCGCTTTTATTCCATCGAAAGATCCGGTAAAAAATGATTGGGTGTTAAATAAAATTCAAACCGATAAATCACTGGAAGCCAATAATGGACACGACGGTACTTGGGTTGCTCATCCTGGGCTAGCTGATACTGCAAGAGCGGAATTTGACAAGGTTTTAGACTCGCGGATCAACCAGTTGGATATTAGCCGAGAGAATGACAATCTCATTACCGCAGAAGAATTATTAGCACCTTGTGAAGGAGAGAGAACAGAAGAGGGAATGCGTCATAACATTCGCGTAGCGGTTCAATATATAGAAGCGTGGATCACTGGAAATGGCTGTGTCCCTATTTATGGATTAATGGAAGATGCTGCAACGGCAGAAATATCACGAACGTCTATTTGGCAATGGATACAACATGGGAAAACCTTAGATACTGGCGCTGTTGTAACGGCTGATTTGTTTAGAACCATGTTATTAGAAGAGATGAAAGTTATTGAACAAGAATTGGGAACAGAACGCTTTGATTCTGGCCAATTTACTCAAGCAGCAAAACTGATGGAGCAATTGACCACCAGTGATCAACTAACTGACTTTTTAACACTACCTGGCTATGAATACTTATAAGAGAGGGAACTATTATGACGACATTTAAACCGCAAACTCGCCAACAACAAATTGATGCATTAGAAAAAGACTGGGCAGAAAATCCACGTTGGGATGGAGTAACTCGTCCCTATACCGCTGAAGAAGTTATTAATCTTCGAGGATCTTTTGCACCAGAAAATACAATTGCACAAAAAGGGGCAGACAGGCTATGGGAGCTGGTGAATGGTTCATCAAAAAAAGGGTATGTAAATTGTCTTGGCGCACTAACGGGTGGACAAGCAGTCCAACAAGCGAAGGCGGGAATTGAAGCTATTTATTTGTCAGGTTGGCAAGTAGCAGCGGATAACAACACCGCATCGACTATGTACCCAGACCAATCGCTATACCCGGTAGATTCGGTTCCCTCGGTAGTGAAACGTATTAATAATGCCTTCCGTCGTGCGGATCAAATTCAATGGTCAACAGGAACAACACCTGAAGAGGGAATTGATTATTTTCTTCCGATTGTTGCCGATGCAGAAGCCGGTTTTGGTGGTGTACTTAATGGCTATGAACTGATGCGTAATATGATTGAATCAGGTGCAGCTGGGGTTCACTTTGAAGATCAATTAGCGTCAGTAAAAAAATGTGGTCACATGGGAGGCAAAGTATTAGTGCCAACTCAAGAAGCGGTACAAAAACTGGTTGCAGCACGACTTGCTGCCGATGTAGCAGGCACAACGACGTTAGTTATAGCAAGAACCGATGCCAATGCTGCAGATTTGCTAACCTCAGATTGTGATCCATATGATCAAGAGTTCATCGAAGGGGAGCGTTCGGCTGAAGGTTTCTATAAAGTAACCGCAGGTATTGACCAAGCTATCTCTCGTGGCCTCGCATATTCTCCTTATGCTGATTTGGTATGGTGTGAAACTGCAACGCCATGTTTAGAAGAAGCTCGTAAATTTGCTGAAGCCATTCATGCTAAATACCCAGATCAGCTATTGGCGTATAACTGTTCACCATCGTTTAACTGGGAGAAAAATCTGGATTCAGAAACTATTGCTAAGTTCCAACAAGAGTTGGCTGATATGGGCTACAAATACCAATTTATCACACTAGCGGGTATTCATAATATGTGGTTCAACATGTTTGAGTTGGCACATTCTTATGCTCAGGGTGAGGGCATGCGCCATTATGTTGAGATGGTGCAGCGTAAAGAGTTTGAAGCCGCAGATAAGGGCTATACTTTTGTTGCACACCAACAAGAAGTTGGTACAGGCTACTTTGATAAGATGACTAATACCATTCAAGGCGGCAATTCATCGGTAACCGCACTAACCGGTTCAACAGAAGAAGAGCAGTTTAAAACCAATGCATAATACTTAATTATATTGGCCTAGCTAATCTTATATTCACATAATAAAAAGAGTTGTTTTATCTCGTTTTAGGGAGAATGGAGTCTCCCTTTCTTTTTGTCTTGAATGTATGATTTATTCGTCATCTTCAATTGGTTCAACTTCTTCTTGCAGTTCCAATAAGTTAATAGCAATCGTAACAAAATCAGAATCAGTAATTATTCCCACCAATTTCCCATGATTGACCACGGGTAAACATCCCACCTTGTGTTTTTGCATAAACAAAGCCGCTGACTTTAAGCCACCGTGCGGAGAAATACTCATTACATTTTCATGCATAATACTATTTAGAGGGATATCAAGCACAGAAAACTCTTCTAGTGTTGGTTTCTCTAAACAAGAAGATTGCGCAGACAATAGATCTCGTTGAGTAACTAGACCAATTAATGCTTGGTCTGTATCTACAATAGGTATATGCCTAATACAATGTTCGTCCATGAGTGCTTTAGCATCTTCTAAAGAGTTGGAGCGAAGCAATGTATGAGGGTGAGTCGTCATCATGTCTTTAACGGTAAACATAGTGTGCTCCTGCTATCAATAAGTCCTATAGTAAATATAGTGCGAGATGAAAGAGAAAAGTGAGAGCTAAGTTGATTTTTGAAGAGATAAAAAGATTGATATGACTTTCTCTGTTTAATGTCAATTTCATTAGTTAAAGTACATATTTATTGAAAAATTGAGAGGTATATTGCTTCATCTCTTGCTATTGCTCTGGGCGTGAATATACTATTCTGTCTGCCATTTTTGATGAAGAAGTAAACCATGCAAGTATCCGATTTTCACTTTGAATTACCCGATGAACTTATTGCTCGCTACCCTCAACCAGAGCGTACGGCAAGTCGCCTATTACACCTAAATGGTAATAGCGGTGAATTAATTGATGGTCAGTTTACTGATGTGCTTGATTTAGTACAGAGTGGTGATCTTGTTGTATTTAACAACACTCGTGTTATTCCAGCTCGTATGTTTGGTGTTAAAGCATCAGGTGGCAAGCTAGAAGTATTAGTTGAACGAGTGCTTGATGAGCATTCAGTATTGGCTCATGTTCGTTGTTCTAAATCACCAAAGCCGGGTAATCAACTATGGTTGGGTGAAAACCAAGAATACGAAGCGGAAATGGTCGCTCGTCACGATACGCTATTTGAAATTCGCTTTACTTCTGAAAAGAAAGTATTAGATATTTTGGATGAAATTGGCCACATGCCATTACCTCCTTATATTGACCGTCCAGATGAAGACGCAGATAAAGAACGTTATCAAACGGTTTACAATGAAAAACCGGGGGCAGTTGCCGCTCCAACAGCAGGTTTACACTTTGATACAGAGATTTTAGAAAAAATGAAAGCAAAAGGCGTAGAATTTGCCTACGTTACGCTTCATGTTGGTGCAGGAACATTCCAGCCTGTACGTGTCGATAATATCTTAGAACATCACATGCATTCTGAATATGCAGAAGTCTCTCAAGAAGTGGTTGATGCGATTAAAGCAACTAAAGCTCGTGGTGGACGTGTTGTTTCTGTTGGAACGACTTCGGTTCGCTCATTAGAAAGTGCGGCGCAACATGCATTAAAGCAAGGCACAGAGCTAGCACCATTTTTTGATGATACTGAAATTTTTATCTACCCAGGCTATGAATTTCAAGTTGTTGACGCTTTAGTAACAAACTTTCACTTACCAGAGTCTACACTTATCATGCTTGTGAGTGCATTTGCAGGGTATGAAAATACAATGAAAGCTTACGATCAAGCCGTGAATAATCAATATCGTTTCTTTAGTTACGGTGATGCGATGTTTATTACGAAGAAAACCGCGTAATAAAGAGTCGATGGCTGTATTAAAGCCAGTAATATACTAGATTTAAATTTCACTCACGGAGCCAGTGAAAGTAGGAAAACAGGACGTTTTCGACCATATAAACTGCATTATTTGGTTTTATGGAGGTGTGGCATTAATGTTTTATTAATGTCGCAAATTAAACAAGTTGTCAGATTGTTTCTCTGGCTTATTGGAGGTTTCGTGAAGTACGAACTACTCAAAAAACAAGGCCGCGCACGTCGTGGTCAATTACAATTTGACCGTGGTACGGTTGAAACACCAGCATTCATGCCTGTAGGTACTTACGGTACTGTTAAAGGGATGACTCCGGAAGAAGTGAAAGGTACTGGTGCTGAGATCTTACTGGGTAATACGTTCCATTTATGGTTACGCCCTGGTCAAGAGATCATGAAACTGCACGGTGATTTACATGACTTTATGAATTGGAAAGGCCCAATCTTAACGGATTCAGGTGGTTTCCAAGTATTCAGTCTTGGTAAAACACGTAAGATCACTGAAGAAGGTGTACATTTCCGTAGCCCTGTAAACGGTGATAAGGTCTTTATGGATGCTGAGAAATCAATGCAAATCCAATACGATCTTGGTTCTGACGTAGTTATGATTTTTGATGAATGTACTCCGTACCCAGCAACGCATGACGAAGCGCGTATCTCAATGGAGCGTTCTATTCGTTGGGCTGACCGTAGCCGTAATGAATTTGATCGTCAAGAAAACCCGAATGCACTGTTTGGTATTGTTCAAGGTGGTGTATACGAAGATCTGCGTGATGTGTCTGTTGAAGCGTTAACTAAGATTGGTTTTGATGGTTATGCTGTTGGTGGTCTAGCAGTAGGTGAACCAAAAGAAGACATGCACCGCATTTTAGAGCATACATGTCCACAATTACCTGAAGATAAGCCACGATACCTAATGGGTGTTGGTAAACCAGAAGACTTGGTTGAAGGCGTTCGTCGCGGTATTGATATGTTTGACTGCGTTATGCCAACTCGAAATGCACGTAATGGTCACCTATTTGTGACTGGCGGTGTGATCAAGATCCGTAATGCGAAACATAAAACAGATACAACACCATTAGATCCTGAGTGTGATTGTTATACTTGTCAGAATTACAGCAAGTCTTACTTACATCACCTAGATCGTTGTAATGAAATTTTAGGTGCTCGTTTAAATACGATCCATAACTTACGTTATTACCAACGTATTATGGCGAGCATTCGTAAGGCTTTGGAAGAAGAGCGCTTTGAGCAGTTCGTAGAAGAATTCTACGCACGTCGCGATCGTGAAGTTCCGCCATTAAAAGACCTTTAAAAACAGAGTTATCACCCATATATCTATTAGATATGTGTATGGTCACATTTTAGAAACTGGAAATTAAAATTAGATACGAGGACGTTATTAAATGAGTTTTTTCATCTCTCAAGCTCACGCAGCTGGTGAAGCACCACAAGGCGGTGGTATGCAAATGTTTATCATGCTTGGTATGTTTGCAGTTATCTTCTACTTTATGATTTATCGCCCACAAGCGAAACGTCAAAAAGAGCATAAGAACTTAATGTCTTCTATGGGCAAAGGCGATGAAGTTCTTACTGCGGGTGGTTTAGTGGGTAAAATCACTAAAGTATCTGAAGAAAATGATTACATCGTAATTGAGCTTAACGCAAATAACGAAGTAACGATTAAGAAAGACTTTGTTTCAGCTGTGCTGCCAAAGGGCACTCTGAAATCACTATAAAAATTGTACCCTCTAACTTCGGTTAGGGGGTATTTTTCGTTAAGGACATCGCTGTGCTAAACCGTTTCCCTTTATGGAAGTATTTGATGGTAGTTTCAGTACTACTTATCTCAGCTCTCTATGCACTTCCAAACCTTTATGGTGAAGATCCAGCAGTTCAAATCACGGGTAGTCGTGGTACCGAGGTTCAAACCTCAACGCTGGATGTTGTTGCTGAAAATTTAAAAAATAATGACATTGCGTATAAGTCTATTGCATTCGAAAATGGCAGTGTTCTTGTTCGCTTTAACGATACTGATTCCCAAATCAGTGCTCGAGATATTATCAATGAATCGTTAGGTAAAGATTACATTGTTGCATTAAATCTTGCACCGCTTACTCCTGACTGGTTGACATCTATTGGTGCTGCACCAATGAAGCTAGGTCTAGATTTACGTGGTGGTGTTCACTTCTTAATGGAAGTCGACATGGATGCGGCAATGACTAAGCTAATTGGTCAACAAGAAGAATCTTTCCGTACTGATCTTCGTGAAGCTAAGATCCGTTACCGTGCTATTCGTGATTCTGGAAAAGATGCGATTGAAGTCGTACTTCGTGATCAAGAGCAATTAGCTGAAGCTAAAAAAGTGTTGTCTGATGTTCATCGTGATATGACCTTTGTAGAATCTGAATCAAATGGTCAATTCAAATTAACAGCAAGATTTACAGAGCAGCGCCTACAAGAAATTCGTAACTATGCGGTTGAGCAAAACATTACGATTATTCGTAACCGTGTGAACGAATTAGGTGTTGCTGAACCGCTTGTTCAACGTCAAGGCGCAAGCCGTATCGTAGTTGAGCTACCGGGTGTACAAGATACAGCGCGAGCAAAAGAAATTTTAGGTGCAACAGCGACGCTTGAGTTCCGTGAAGTGGATGATAGAGCGGATCTTGCTGCGGCTGCAAATGGTCGAGCGCCAGCAGGTAGTGAGATCAAAGAAGATCGTAATGGTCGCCCAGTTGTTCTTAAAAAACGCATTATTCTTGGTGGTGAAAGCATTACAGATGCAAGTTCAAGCGCTGATGAGTATGGCCGTCCTCAAGTAAACATCTCACTAGACAGTGAAGGTGGCAGCAAGATGACAGCGTTCTCTCGTAAAAATATCGGTAAGCTAATGGCGACGGTATTTACAGAGTATAAAGACAGTGGCCGTCGTACGCCTGAAGGTCGCGTTATTCTTTCTAAAACAGAAGAAGTGATTAACCAAGCAACGATTCAATCAGCACTTGGCCGTAGCTTCCGTATTACCGGTATCGACTCTCAAGCTGAAGCTCATAACCTAGCACTTCTACTTCGTGCTGGTGCTCTGATTGCACCTATCTCGATTGTTGAAGAACGTACGATTGGTCCATCAATGGGTCAACAGAATATCGATATGGGTATTCAGGCGTGTATTTGGGGTATGGTTGCAGTAATGATCTTTACTTTGGTTTATTACCGCGGTTTTGGTCTTGTTGCGAACTTAGCCTTAATGGCAAACTTAGTCTTAATCATTGGTGTTATGTCGATGATCCCTGGTGCGACGATGACGCTTCCTGGTATTGCCGGTATCGTATTAACGGTAGGTATGGCAGTCGATGCTAACGTACTTATTTTCGAGCGTATTCGAGAAGAGCTGCGTGATGGGCGTAATCCACAACAAGCGATTCACCAAGGTTATGCGAATGCCTTCAGTACGATTGCCGATGCGAACATCACAACGTTAATTACGGCTATTATCTTGTTTGCTGTAGGTACTGGCGCAATTAAAGGTTTTGCTGTTACGTTATCTATTGGTATTTTAACGTCAATGTTTACTGCGATTGTTGGTACTCGTTGTGTGATTAACTTAGTTTACGGCGGTAAGCGCGTAGACAAGCTGTCGATCTAAGGACTCATTATTATGTTTCAATTAATGAAAGCAGAGAAAACGATCGACTTCATGCGTTGGTCTAAAGCTGCCTTTCTTTTCTCAATGTTGATGATTGTTGCTTCTATCGCAACATTATCGACAAAGTGGTTAAACTGGGGCTTAGACTTCACGGGTGGAACTCTGATTGAAGTGGGCTTTGAGCAGCCAGCACAACTACCAGATATCCGTAGTGCGTTAGAAGCGAAAGGTTTTGGTGATGCAACGGTTCAAAACTTTGGTACTGCACGTGATGTAATCGTTCGTCTTCAACCTCGTGAAAACGTAAAAGGCGAAGAGCTAGGCAACCAAATCATCAGTGCGATTAAAGAAGGCACTGGTGAGCAAGTAGAGATGCGTCGTATTGAGTTTGTTGGCCCAAATGTGGGTGATGAACTGACAGAGGCGGGCGGTTTAGCTATTCTCGTTTCTTTGTTATGTATTTTGGCTTATGTTTCGATGCGTTTCCAATGGCGTTTAGCTGCTGGTGCGGTATTGGCATTAGCACATGATATTATCATTACGTTAGGTATTTTCTCTTTCTTACAAATTGAAGTTGATTTAACGATTATCGCGGCACTATTAACGGTGGTGGGTTATTCCTTGAATGATACCATTGTTGTGTTTGACCGTATTCGTGAAAACTTCTTGAAAATGCGTAAGGGTGATTCTAACGACATTATTAATGATGCGATTACACAAACATTAAGCCGTACATTAATTACATCAGCAACGACGCTATTTGTAGTTATTGCATTGTTCACTCAGGGCGGTGCGATGATCCATGGCTTTGCGCTTGCATTGCTATTAGGTATCACGATCGGTACCTACTCTTCTATCTATGTAGCATCAGCATTGGCTCTGAAATTAGGCATCACTCGTGAGCACCTAATGCCAACACCTGTTGATAAAGAAGGTGAGGAAGAATTTGAGCAAATGCCGTAAAGGATTTGTTTAATATTCGACTTATAAAAAATGGACCTTCATCGGTCCATTTTTTTTGAAACGTCTTCCTATTTAATTAATAGAATAACTTACAGTTTATCTAAATCGCGCTCGATTTCTTCAATCTTGCTTGCAACGACTTTTTCTAAATGACGAAGGTCTTTCAATATTTTCTTTTTCACATCCGCAGCGGTTTCTTTTTCTGGGCGAGTAATTTTATTTAATTCATCGATAATAAGCGTTAGGTTACGATTAATCTCAGTGGTTTCTTTATAGCGGTGAGTCCCGCCATCAACAAGAACATTTTTTACTTGGCGTGGGTATTTAAATTTTACGCTTTTTGCAAAGAGTTCGCCTTTTTGCTTACCAAAGTAAATTTTTAATACGTCTTTTTGTGCTTCTTGTCGTAGAGAGTAACGCTCTATTTTTTCAGGATCTGATATTCCAAGGTTCATTAAATGTGGGTACATGGCTAACTCCATTATTATTTTTAGATATTAATTTATCAGAGTATCAACATTTTCAATTAATGCTGCTTTTAGTTCCGCTTGCTTTTCATCATCTAGTCGTCCGCCAAGATCTGAGGTTAATATAAATAAATCTTCAGCTCTCTCACCAATGGTTGTGATTTTTGCAGCATGAAGATTAATGCCAAGCTGAGCGAAGGTGGCGCCGACGGTAGCGAGTAATCCAGGTGTATCTAATGCAACAAATTCCATCAATGTTCGCTTTCCTGTTCTTGTAGGTAAAAACTCCATACGTGTTTTTACCGTAAAGTGTTGTAGCTGACGTGGTGGGCGACGTGTTTTGATGTGAGTTTCTTGGGTTTCAAGTTCAACGGCATACAGTTGAGCAATTAATCGTTGTTGTCTTTCTTCATCTATAGGGTCATCGTTTTGATCTAAAACCATGAAGGTATCAAGTGCGTAACCATCTTTACTCGACATGATTTGAGCATCATAGATAGTAATACTGCGTCTATCCAATTCCGCTGCAACCGTTGCAAATAGATGAGCTTTATCTTTGCTGTAGATAAATATTTCAGTGCCACCGCGAGTTGGATTCTTACTAATGAGGATGAGAGACTTCTCTTGATCTGAATGATTAAGAAGGTTACTTGCATGCCATGTAATTTGTTGATGCGTGTGACGTAAAAAATAATCTGCTTTAAAGCGACGCCATAAATCTTCAATTTGCCATTGAGTAAACCCTTCAGCTCTAAGCTGAGCTGAAGCCATATGTTGATTGTGGCGAATACGATCGCGTAGATCTGGCGGGTTTTCTAATCCTCGACGTAGTGCCCTTTGAGTTGCATTGTATAAATCAGCAATCAGAGAGCGTTTCCAACTGTTCCAAAGATCAGGATTAGTAGCACAAATATCGGCAACGGTTAGGCAAACTAAATAGTCGAGACGCTCTTCATCTCGAACTTGTTTGGCAAACTCGGTAATCACATCAGGATCATAAATATCACGGCGCTGTGCTGTGACAGACATTAATAAATGGCTCTTCACCAACCAAGAGACCAAGTTTGCTTCGGGTTTTGAAAAACCATGAATAATACAAAACTCGTAAGCATCGACAGCGCCTAATTCTGAGTGATCTCCCCCACGTCCTTTGGCTATATCGTGAAAGATAGCAGCGATGATTAATAGTTCTTTTTTAATCATCTTTGGGTAGACTTCGCAGCAAATAGGGTGCTTTTCTCGGTTTTTTGGGTTTGAAAATTTATTAATGTGCTTTAGTAAGCGAATACTATGTTCATCTACGGTGTAGGCATGAAATAAATCAAACTGCATTTGTCCAACAATGTGACTCCATTGAGGTAAATAAGCAGAGATAACACCTAATTTATGCATTGAGCTAAAGGCATTATGGAGTGCATTAGGGTGCTGAGTTAATTGTAAAAATTTTTCACGGGCTTCTGGAATATCACATAAAAAACGATTTAAACGACGTCGAGCTGTGCGTAATTGTCGCATTGTTGGAGGGGAAACGCCTTCAATACTAGAATCGCTGGCCATTAATAAGAACATATCCAAAATGGTATCAGGACGAGCTTGGAATAACGCGGGCTTTCTTGCTTCAATAAGACGACCGCGACGTTGAAAATCATTATTGATAATAATGGCTTTGGTTTGTTCGCCTTGGTTAAGGATTGCTTGGTCGAATATTTTTAATAGCATGCTATTAAGTTCTGCAACACGTCGTAAAGTACGGTAGAACTCTTTCATCATGCGTTCGACACCACGATTGCCTTCACCGATAAAACCTAAATGTTCAGCGACAGAAGCTTGGTGGCCAAAGGTGAGTCGATTATCGTAACGTTTTAGCTCAATATGTAAAGCAAAGCGAACGCGCCATAAGAACTCTTGGCATTCTAATAACTCTCGATACTCCGCGTCTGTTAAGAAACCAGCTTGGCTCATCTCAAGTAGAGACGTTGCTCCAAAATGACGTCGAGCAATCCAACTCAGGGTGTGAATGTCTCTTAACCCTCCTGGGCTTGATTTAATATCGGGCTCTAAGTTGTAAGTGGTGTCGTGATAGCGGCTGTGACGTTTTTTTTGCTCATCAATTTTAGCTTGATAGAAGGATTCACTTGGCCAGAAACTATCAGAGTGAATATTCAATTTTAATTGATGAGCAAGTTCTTTATCGCCGCAGATATAACGTGATTCTTGTAAGTTTGTCGCTACGGTTAAGTCGCTTTTCCCAATCTCTATACATTCAGACAAAGTTCGGACACTGTGGCCGACTTCTAGCTTTAAATCCCAAAGTAATGTAACGAAATGACTGACTTTTTGACAAGATTTTTCATCAGTATTTCCTTTGGTAAGCAATAGAATATCAATGTCAGACAAAGGGTGAAGTTCGCTGCGCCCATAACCACCAACGGCAATGAGCGAGGTGTTTGAGGTGTCATTAAATGCAAAGAAAGTCCAAAGGCGAGACAGTAATTGGTCAAAATAATCAGCACGTTGTAGCACTAAGTCTGACACCGGTAAGCTTTGATGGAAACAATCAATTTGATATTGAGAGAAAAGTGTTAGCTGTTTTTTTAGCTCTGTAATCGTGAGTTGCTGATCAGATAAAGCAAGAGGAGATGTATAGTTCATAGCAATCCCTGCCGATGTAAAAACAGAAGACCGGAGCCTTCTGTTTATTTTAATGTTTGATTATTTATTGTTCATGTGGCGAGGTATGGTTTCTTCAGCACGAAGTGTTAATACTTCGCAACCAGTTTCTGTAACCAAAATAGTATGTTCCCACTGAGCGGTATTCTTACCGTCGCCTGTATAAACCGTCCAACCATCATTATCGTCTTGTAGGCAACCAAATTTACCTAGGTTGATCATTGGTTCGATAGTGAAGGTCATTCCTTCTTTTAAAATGGTTCGGTCATTATTTTTATAATGAACAATTTGTGGTTCTTCATGGAATTCAGAGCCAATGCCATGACCGCAATAATCACGAACAATTGAACATTTAGGTGTTGTACCTTTAATGTATTTTTGGATAGCGGTACCAATCTCACCAAGTTTTACACCAGGTTTCACTTTACGCATACCGACATATAAGCTTTCTTGAGCAATTAAACATAGACGTTTATCGGTAGCGCTAACGTCACCAATTAAAAACATCTTAGAAGTATCGCCATGATAACCATCTTTAATTACAGTTATGTCGATATTAAGAATATCACCGTCTTTTAAAACCGCAGGTTTTACGAAGCCATTGTATTGCTCATCTTGTGTTGCTGGAATGCCGTGACACACAATATGGTTGATTGATGTACAAATAGATTTAGGGAAACCATGGTAGTTCAGTGGTGCAGGGATAGCCCCTTGAACTTCAGTAATATGTTTATGGCAAATTTGGTCAAGTTCCTCAGTGGTAACCCCAGCTTTTACATAAGGTTCAATCATCTCGAGTACTTCTGCGGCCAGTTGACCGGCTATGCGCATTTTTTCAATTTCAGCGGCGTTTTTAATTTTTACTGACATGGGCTTTTCTCTATCTAAAAATAAATCGTACTAAACGATAATTGTTCTTAGTTTACCTAGCCAATCTTTATCTTTCAATTATAAGGTGAACTGAGAGCGTGGATCAGTCAAATGTTCGTTTAATCGTAGTGAATTATGTGAAAAGGGTAGATTTTAGCAGCGTTTTTATGGTATAAAGCGCGCCGGATTGGTGAACAATTTGTTCTCAATACCGACTATACTTTAATTTTAAATCACACACATACCGTCACGCTGTCCGGGGTGCTCAACTTTTTTGATTTTTTATCAAATGGTTAGGGTCGGATTACAAGCGGGGTATGTGGAGGCTTAACCCCATTTAATAGAGGAATTCTCAAATGGCAACTGTATCAATGCGCGATATGCTTAAAGCTGGTGTTCACTTCGGTCACCAAACTCGTTACTGGAACCCAAAAATGAAGCCATTCATCTTTGGTGCTCGTAACAAAGTTCATATCATCAACTTAGAAAAAACTGTACCAATGTTCAACGAAGCTTTAGCAGAACTTGCTAAAATCGGTAACAAAAAAGGTAAAGTTCTTTTCGTTGGTACTAAGCGCGCTGCATCTGAAGCTGTTAAAGAAGCTGCAATCAACAGTGACCAGTACTACGTGAACAACCGTTGGTTAGGCGGCATGCTTACTAACTTTAAAACTGTTCGCCAGTCTATCAAACGTTTAAAAGAATTCGAAGTTCAAGCTCAAGACGGTACTTTTGAGAAGATTACTAAGAAAGAAGCGCTAATGCGTACACGTAGCATGGAAAAACTAGAGAAATCTCTAGGCGGTATCAAAAACATGAACGGTCTTCCAGACGCGTTATTTGTTATCGATGCTGATCACGAGCACATTGCAGTTAAAGAAGCAAACAACCTAGGTATCCCAGTATTTGCTGTTGTTGATACTAACTCAAACCCAGATGGCGTTGACTACATTATCCCAGGTAACGATGACGCAATCCGCGCTATCCAACTTTACCTAAACGCTGCTGCTGATTCTGTAAAGTCTGGTCGTAACCAAGACGTTGCAGCTGTAGCTGAAAAAGACGGTTTCGTAGAAGCTGAGTAATATTTCGATTCGTCGAAAATATTATTTGCTCCTAGTGAGTCTTTTGGTTTCGTAGTAAACTAAAAATAGTTAGCAGGGGCCCAATTTGGCCCCTGATTTTTAACTTTATACCTATTTATATTGAGGAATTGAGAATGGCAACTGTAACTGCTGCTCTAGTTAAAGAACTTCGTGAACGTACTGCTGCTGGTATGATGGAATGTAAGAAAGCACTTGTTGAAGCTGAAGGCGACATCGAGCTAGCGATCGAAAACATGCGTAAATCTGGCGCAGCAAAAGCGGCTAAAAAAGCAGGCAACATCGCTGCTGAAGGCACAATCATCATTAAAGAAGAAGCTGGCGTTGCTGTTCTTCTTGAAGTTAACTGTCAAACAGACTTCGTTGCTAAAGACTCAGGCTTCCTAGCATTTGCTAATGAAGTTGCTGAAGCTGCTCTAGCTGAACGTCTAGAGATCGAAGCTCTTCAAGCTAAATTTGAAGATGCTCGTATCGCTCTAGTAACTAAAATCGGCGAAAACATCAGCATCCGTCGCGTTCAACTAGTTGAAGGCGTTGCTTTGGCTGCTTACCGTCACGGTGAGAAAATTGGTGTTGTTGTTGCTGGTGAAGGCGAAGCTGAAACGCTTAAGCACATCGCTATGCACGTTGCTGCTTCTAAGCCTGATTACGTTAACCCATCTGACGTACCTGCTGAAGTAGTAGCAAAAGAGCAAGCTGTTCAAGTTGAAATCGCTATGAACGAAGGCAAGCCTCAAGAAATCGCAGAGAAAATGGTTATCGGCCGTATGAAGAAATTCACGGGCGAAGTTTCTCTAACAGGTCAAGCTTTCATCATGGAACCTAAGAAAACTGTTGCTGAAATTCTTAAAGAAAAAGGCGCATCAGTATCTAACTTCGTACGTCTAGAAGTTGGTGAAGGTATCGAGAAAGCGGCTGAAATGAGCTTTGCTGACGAAGTAGCTGCAGTACAAAAAGGTTAATCCTTTCGTATTGTTGATAAAAAAGACCGTGGCCATGCTGCGGTCTTTTTGTGAATACTCAATAAATAGCAAGTTATGATGATAATTGTGCCCTTTTGTGTATTTAAGTTCTAATATCAAAAGGCTACAGTTATTTCGACAACTCTTAGTGAAAAGGTAAGAACCATGACGACGAACCCGAAACCAGTATATCAGCGTATTCTATTAAAACTTAGTGGTGAAGCACTTCAAGGCGAAGAGGGTTTTGGTATCGACCCTGCAACACTTGAGCGTATGGCTCAAGAAGTAAAAGAACTGATTGAACTTGGCGTACAAGTTGGTGTTGTAATCGGCGGTGGTAACCTTTTCCGTGGTGCTGGCCTTGCAGAAGCAGGTATGAACCGTGTTGTAGGTGATCACATGGGTATGCTAGCAACGGTAATGAATGGCCTTGCAATGCGTGATGCGCTTCACCGTGCTTACGTGAATGCCCGTGTTATGTCTGCAATCCCTTTAAAAGGTGTATGTGACGATTACAACTGGGCGGATGCAATCGCTCAACTTCGTCAAGGTCGTGTAGTGATCTTCTCTGCAGGTACTGGTAACCCATTTTTTACGACAGATTCAGCTGCGTGTTTACGTGGTATTGAAATTGAAGCTGACGTAGTATTAAAAGCAACGAAAGTAGACGGTGTATTCACTGCTGATCCAGTATCTAACCCAGACGCTGAATTGTATGATAAACTGGATTACAGCACAGTTCTTGAAAAAGAATTAAAAGTTATGGACTTAGCTGCATTTACTCTAGCTCGCGATCACGAAATGCCAATTCGTGTGTTCAATATGAACAAACCTGGTGCATTACGTCGCGTTGTTATGGGTGAAACTGAAGGTACTCTAATCAGTAACGCTAAATAATAGTCTGAAATAAAAATAACAATTAAGGTGAAGTTGTGATTAACGAAATCAAAAAAGACGCTCAAGAGCGCATGGAAAAAAGTGTAGAAGCACTGAAAAACAATCTATTAAAGATTCGCACAGGCCGTGCTCACCCAAGTCTTCTTGCTGGTCTTTCAGTAGAATACTACGGTGCTAAAACACCTATTAATCAAGTTGCTAACATCATTGCTGAGGATTCTCGTACTCTTGCAATTACTGTTTTCGATAAAGAACTTGCTGGCCTTGTTGAAAAAGCAATCATGATGTCAGATCTTGGCCTAAACCCAATGTCTGCTGGTACAGTAATTCGTGTACCACTTCCACCGTTAACTGAAGAGCGTCGTAAAGACCTAGTTAAAATCGTTCGTGGTGAAGCTGAAAATGGTCGTGTTGCTGTTCGTAACATTCGTCGTGACGCTAACGGTGACGTTAAAGCGCTTCTAAAAGAGAAAGAAATCTCAGAAGATGACGATCGTAAAGCACAAGATGAGATCCAAAAATTAACTGATGCTGCCGTTAAGAGTATTGATGAAGTACTGGCTGTTAAAGAAAAAGAGTTAATGGAAGTATAATTTACTTTCATTACTCATTGTTCAGACTGATGTTTTTATTTAAATAATGATATGATATCCGTGATGAACACGATAAGAAGCGCTATGTGTAGACATTAGCGCTTTTATTTTTAAGGGAGTTATATGGCCAGTCAAATGAATAACGAGCCTCTATCATTAGAAGTATTACCCAAGCATATTGCGGTAATTATGGATGGTAATGGACGCTGGGCGAAAGCTCAGGGAAAGCCTCGTGTATTTGGTCATAAAGCGGGTGTTGATGCGGTAAGAAAAACCATATCAGCAGCCAGTAAATTAGGAATCCATGCCATAACGCTTTTTGCTTTTAGTAGTGAAAATTGGCGTCGTCCTAAAGAAGAAGTTAGTGTTCTTATGGAGTTGTTTATCACGGTTCTTTCACGTGAAGTAAAACGTCTTCATAAAAATAATATTCAATTACGTGTTATAGGTGATACTTCTCAATTTAGTTCTCGTCTTCAGAAGAAGATCCTAGAGGCTGAAGCTGTAACTGCTGAAAATACAGGTTTAGTGCTAAATGTTGCTGCGAATTATGGCGGCAAATGGGATATCACCCAAGCAGTAAAACGTCTTGCTTACCAAGTAGAGCAAGGCAACTTACAGGCAGACAATATTGATGAAGCTGCGATTGCATCTAAATTAATGATGTCAGATTTGCCTGATGTGGATTTGATGGTAAGAACCAGTGGTGAGTGCCGTATAAGTAATTTTATGTTGTGGCAAATGGCATACGCTGAGTTCTATTTCACTGACCAATATTGGCCTGACTTCAATGAGCAAAGCTTAGCTGATGCTGTAGCTTGGTTTGTGAGTCGAGAAAGACGATTTGGGTGTACCGGTGAACAAATCCAAGCTCTAATGAACGAAAAGGATCAATAAAGTTTGAAACAGCGTATTATTACCGCTCTTATCTTAGCCCCTTTGGTTATTGCTGGCATTTTTATGTTACCAATGCAGGGCTTTCTTATTGCTATTGCTGCAATTACCTTAGTAGGATTTTGGGAGTGGACTCAGTTTACTGAATCAAAATCTCGTTATATAGCTTTAATTCCTTCTGTTACGGTCTTAGCGGTATCTCTTTTCTTATTGCCTACCTCTACACTAGAACTTGCAATGCCAAGTGATGGCCACCAAGCAGTGCTGCTTATTGGTTCAATTTGGTGGTTAATTGCATCAGGGTTAGTACTTACTTTTCCCAAAAGTAAAGCATTGTGGCAAAACAACCTTCCTTTAAAATACATTTTTGGTTGGCTAACCATGATCCCGTTTTTATGGAGTATTTTATTACTTCGCGCGGATCACTATATGTTAGATAGCTATTATGGCGCTAAACTTGTCTTACTCGTTTGTTTATTAGTATGGGCAGCAGATAGTGGTGCTTATTTTGCTGGTAAGTCATTTGGTAAACGTAAAATGTCACCATCAGTGAGTCCAAACAAAACCATTGAAGGGTTAATTGGTGGTATTATTACGGCTATTATTATTGGCTGGACTGCAGCATCTGCATTTGATATTCGTTTTGAAAGCACCGCGGCGATGCTAGGTATTTTTATAGCAACCATCATTATTTCGGTCTTAGGCGATCTTGTTGAAAGTATGTTTAAGCGCGCATCTGGGATCAAGGACAGCGGAACCATTATCCCTGGTCATGGCGGCATTTTAGATCGTATAGATAGCCTAACAGCTGCATTCCCAGTATTTGCTTTCTTGTATTTTCTATAGGTCAATAGCTCTTCTTTAATGAAGAGTGAAATTAAGGTCACGGTAATTTATGCGGTAGATATTATAATCTACCGTTTTTCTATTTTTTCAATGGCAAATTATTATGCGAAAGTTAACCATTTTAGGAGCAACAGGCTCCATTGGCAGTAGTACACTTTCAGTCGCAAAACATAACGCCGAACAATTTGAAGTTGTGGCTTTAGGTGCAGGCTCTAATGTTGAGAAGATGCTGGAACTTTGTTGTGAATGGCAACCAAAATACGTTGCAATGGCATGTCAATCTGCAGCTGATGAATTAAAAGAACAATTAAAAGTACATCAGATCGCAGCAGAAGTATTCTCCGGTGAAGAGGGTTTGTGCCATATTGCCCAGCTTGATGAGATTGATACCGTAATGGCAGCGATTGTCGGTGCGGCAGGTTTACTTCCAACTATGTCAGCAGTTAAAGCGGGTAAGCGTATTTTACTTGCAAATAAAGAAGCTTTAGTGATGTCGGGCCAATTATTTATTGATGCGGTTGAACAATATGGTGCCGAGTTACTGCCTGTAGATAGTGAACATAACGCTATTTTTCAATGCCTTCCGGAATCTATTCAAACCAATTTAGGCCGCTGTGATCTTGATGCTCATGGTGTGAGGTCTATTTTGTTGACAGGCTCAGGCGGTCCCTTCCGTTATACCGATGTCGCTGAGCTTGATGCGGTTACGCCTGAAATGGCAATTGCGCATCCAAACTGGTCAATGGGGCCTAAAATTTCGGTTGATTCAGCAACCATGATGAATAAAGGTCTCGAGTATATTGAAGCTCGTTGGTTGTTTAACGCGAATAAAGAACAATTAAAAGTCGTTATTCATCCGCAATCAGTCATTCATTCAATGGTGCAATATAAAGATGGTTCCGTTCTCGCGCAAATGGGACTACCAGATATGAGAACACCCATTGCATGTACCATGTCTTACCCTAAAAGAGTAAATGCAGGTGTTGAGCCATTAGATTTTACCAAAGTTGGTGAGTTTAGTTTTATTGCTCCTGATTTTTCTCGTTATCCATGTTTAAAGTTGGCGATTGATGCTTGTTACTTAGGTCAGCATGCGACTACTGGATTAAACGCAGCAAACGAACAGTCGGTTGCTGCTTTTTTGAACGGTGAAATTAAATTTACCGATATCGCTCGAATTAATGAGTTGGTTTTGAACAAAGTATGCGCAAACTTCCAAAACCTTGAGCTAGATAGCTTGGAAAGCCTGATTGACCTAGATAGAATGGCGCGTCATTATGCCGATGAGGCAATTAAAAAGGTTTAACTATGTCAGAACTTCTATGGAATTTAGCATCATTTATTATTGCACTAGGTATTCTTGTTGCCGTGCATGAATACGGCCATTTTTGGGTTGCGCGCCGTTGTGGTGTCATTGTTGAGAAGTTTTCCATTGGTTTCGGTAAAGCGCTTTGGAGCAAAAAAGGCAAAGACGGCACTGAATACAGTATCTCAATGATCCCGCTTGGTGGTTATGTGAAAATGCTGGATGAACGTGTTGATGAAGTTCCAGAAGAGTTAAAAAACCACGCATTTAATAATCGTCCATTATGGCAGCGCAGTGCCATTGTTGCCGCTGGGCCAGTAGCAAATTTCTTATTTGCAATTGTGGCATGTTGGTTAGCATTCATGATTGGTGTGACCGCGCTTAAACCCGTCGTTGGTCATGTCGATAATGGATCTATATTTTCTCAAGCAGGAATTGCACCTGGTGTGGAACTAAAAGCCATTTCAGGAATCCAAACCTCCGATTGGGAAGCTGTGAATATGGCCATTGTTTCTCATATTGGTGATGAATCAATGACGGTGACTTACAGCGATAAAGAGAATATCGGTGTTGATGTGACAAAGCGTCTTGATTTAACTAACTGGGCGTTTGACCCAGAAAAAGACTCTCCAATGTTGTCACTTGGTTTTCTTCCATACCGCCCAGCGTTAACTCTTGATGTTGCAAATGTTAGTAGTAACAGTGCTGCTGAAAAATCGGGTTTATTAGTTGGTGACCGCTTACTTTCAGCCAATGGTCAAACGTTAACTGAATGGCAAGGTATGGTCGATGTGATACAAGCAAATCCAAATAAAGCCGTTACTATCGCCGTTATGCGTGATGGTAAAGAGATGGCTTTAACTCTGACCCCAGACAGCAAAGAAATGGCTACGGGAGAGGTAATAGGCTTTGCTGGTGTTTCTCCGATATTTGAAGAGTGGCCAGAAGGCTACCGCTATGAGAAACAGTATGGCCCAATCGTTGCTTTTGGGAAAGCGATTGAAAAAACAGGCAATATTATTGATTTAACGTTAACGATGACAAAGAAATTGTTCACCGGTGACGTCGCTTTAAATAACTTAAGTGGCCCTATTTCTATTGCTAAAGGAGCAGGGACAACAGCCGAATATGGGTTAGTATCATTTTTAGGATTTTTAGCCCTAATTAGTGTTAATTTAGGTATCATTAACTTATTACCTCTTCCGGTTCTGGATGGCGGACATTTACTCTTTTTTGCTATTGAAGGCATTACGCGTAAACCAGTACCAGAGCGAGTTCAAGAGATTGGTTATAAAGTAGGTACAGTAATGATTATGTCATTAATGGCTGTCGCTTTATTTAACGACTTTATGCGCCTTTAAGTAGTAGCAGGGAATTATAAAACGTATTATGGCGATGAAAAAATTGTTGATTGCTTCACTGCTGTTTAGCAGTGTAGCAGCGCAGAGCGCAGAAACATTTGTAGTGGATGATATACGCTTCGAGGGATTACAGCGTGTCGCATTAGGTGCAGCATTACTTAAAACTCCAGTTCGAATTGGCGACTCAATGAGTCAGCAAGACGTATCTCAAGTCATTCAAGCTTTATTTGCTTCAGGTAATTTTGAAGATGTAAAAGTATACCGTGATGGTAATGCATTACTAATCAAGGTTACTGAGCGTCCGACGATCGCGAATATCTCCTTTTCTGGCAACAAAGCCATTAAAGAAGAGCAGATGCAGCAGAACTTAGAAGCGTCATCGATTCGTGTTGGTGAAGCACTTGATAGAACAACCTTAAGTAATATTGAAAAAGGGTTAGAAGATTTCTATTACAGTGTTGGTAAGTATAACGCGACGGTTCACGCGGTTGTTACTCCACTTCCACGTAATCGTGCTGACTTAAAGTTTGTTTTTACTGAAGGTGTTTCGGCAAAAATCCAGCAAATTAACTTTATTGGTAATGAAGTATTTACCGATGATGAGTTATTGGGACGGTTTAATCTAAACGTAGATGTGGCTTGGTGGAACTTCTTAGCTGATGAAAAATATCAGAAACAAGTTCTTGCTGGTGATATTGAAGCGTTACGTTCATATTATCTCGATCGTGGTTATTTAAAGTTTCAAGTTGATTCAACTCAAGTATCTATCTCTCCGGATAAAAAAGGCGTTTATATCACACTGACGATAAAAGAGGGTGAACCTTATACTGTTAGTGGCGTTAAATTCCAAGGCGAGTTAATCGGTAAAGAAAAAGAGTTTCAAGAACTGGTTCCTTTTGAAGATGGCGACGTTTATAACGGTTCTGCAGTTACTCGTTTAGAAGAAAATATTAAACGTATTTTAGGTGAAGCAGGTTACGCTTATCCTCAAGTTCGTACCATGCCTGAATTTGACGATGAGAACCAAACGGTATCTTTAGTAATTAATGTCGAAGCGGGCAACCGTATGTATGTTCGCGATATTAAATTTGTCGGTAACACCTCGACTAAAGATGAAGTATTGCGTCGTGAAATGCGTCAAATGGAAAGTGCTTGGTTAAACTCAAAGTCGATTGAGACAGGTAAAAATCGTTTGAATCGTCTAGGTTTCTTTGAAACGGTTGATGTACAGACTATTCGTGTTCCTGGCTCTGATGATCAAGTAGATCTGGTTTATTCTGTAAAAGAAGCCAACTCAGGTAGCGTAAACTTTGGTGTCGGCTACGGTACTGAGTCAGGAGTCAGCTTCCAAGTCGGTCTTCAACAAGATAACTTTATTGGTTCTGGTAACCGTGTTGGTATCAATGCGATGATGAACGATTACCAAAAGAACATCAGTTTAGATTATCGTGACCCTTACTGGAACCTTGATGGTGTCAGTTTAGGTGGTAAGATCTTCTATAACGAATTTGAAGCGTCTGATGCAGGTATTGTTGACTATACCAACCAAAGTTACGGTGGTAATTTAACATGGGGTTTCCCATTTGATGAGCTGAACTATTTTGAGATTGGTGTTGGCTATACTCATAATAAAATCGGTAACCTGGATGAGAATGAACAAGTAAGTAAGTTTAAAGAGTCGGTTGGTGATGCTTATGATGATAAAAACAACGAATTAAACTTAAATGATTTTGATGTCACCTTATCGTGGACGCGTAATAACCTGAACAAAGGCTACTTCCCAACGGCAGGTAACTATCAACGTGCATCATATAAAATATCAACACCAAATTCTGATGCTAAATACTTTAAAGCGCAGTATGAAGTGCGCCAATACTTCCCATTAACCAAAAAGCATGAGTTTGCTTTATTAATGCGTGGTAAGGCGGGTTATGGTAACGGTTATGGACAAACGGATGGCAATGATAATCTGTATCCATTCTACGAGAACTTTTATGCCGGTGGTTTTACAACCTTACGTGGTTTTGGTTCAAACTCAGTAGGTCCTAGAGCGGTATACGCTCAAGGTTCAGGTTCTGCTGGAGGTAATAATCCTGAATATATCGTAACGGATGATTCGACGGGTGGTAATGCGACAGCGTTAGCGAGTGTTGAATTGATTGTACCAACCCCATTTGCTGGTGAAGAAACTCAAAGTCAAATTCGAACTAGTGTGTTCTTTGATATGGCAAGTGTGTGGGATACAGAAGCGCAATATGACGGTAAAATCGCAAGCGGTAGTCAATATTATTACGATTATTCAGATCCAAGCAACTTCCGTTCTTCATACGGTGCTGCGTTGCAATGGATGTCTCCAATGGGACCTTTGGTATTCTCAGTAGCAAAACCGGTGAAAATTTATGAAGGTGATGATGAAGAATTCTTCAGTTTCACCATCGGTCGAACTTTCTAAGCATTGATAGCTCTAATAGAAAAGTGTTAATGTAAACGGTATTAGTTTATATATGATAATAATTAAGTAAGGATATGATTTTGAAAAAATTAGTGAAAGCAGCCGCTTTAGGCGCAGTACTGGTAAGTGGTTCTTTTTTTGCTAATGCAGCAGAAGCAGCAACTAAAATTGGTTATGTGAACATGGCTCAAATCGTTCAACAAATGCCACAGCGTGAAGCAATTTCTGAAAAACTTCGTGCTGAGTTTAAAGATCGTATCGATGAGTTGCGTAGCCTTGAATCTAAAATCAAAGATAAAGTTGAAACGATCAAGCGTGATGGTGAATTACTTGGTGCATCAGGTCAAACTAAACTAGAGCGTGAAATCGCGTCACTTCAATCTGATTACAAACTAAAAGCACAAGCTTTAGATGAAGATAACCGTCGTCGTCAGGGCGAAGAGCGTCAAAAACTGATTATGCAAGTTCAACAAACCGTTGAAAAAGTAGCAAATAAAGAAGGTTACGATATGGTTGTTGATGCAGCGACACTGCTTTGGGCAAAACCAGAAGACAACCTATCAGAAAAAGTTATTAAAGCAATTAAATAAGGTTCACCATGACACGTATTACGCTTGCTGAATTGGCAGAAAAACTTGGTGCAACAGTTCATGGAAATGGAGATGTTGTTGTTCACTCTATCGCTTCAATGAGTAAAGCTTCTGAAGGGGATATTACATTTCTTTCAGATGCTAAATACCGCAAGCACTTAGCAGAATGCAAAGCATCTGCGGTGATAGTAAAAGAAGCCGATATTGCATTTTGCCAATCAAACGCATTAATAATGAAGGACCCGTACCTAGGGTTTGCATTAGCGGCGCAAGCGTTAGATACAACACCTGCACCAGCAACAAACATTGCCGCATCAGCTTACATCGCTGATGATGCCATTATTGGTGAAGGCGTTGCTATTGGACATAATGCAGTGATTGAATCAAAAGCAGTGATTGCTGATGGTGCAATTATCGGTGCGGGTTGCTTTATTGGACAAGAAGCTAAAATTGGTAAAAATACGAAATTATGGGCAAATGTCTCTATTTACCACCGTGTTGAACTTGGTGAATCGTGTCTTGTGCAATCAGGAACCGTGATTGGTTCAGATGGTTTTGGTTATGCGAATGACCGCGGTACTTGGGTTAAAATCCCACAGTTAGGAACAGTGATCATTGGCGACAATGTTGAAATTGGAGCTAACACAGCGATTGACCGTGGTGCGATTGATAATACGGTAATAGAAAGCAATGTAATCATTGATAACCAAATTCAAATTGCCCATAACGTACAAATCGGATCTGGTTCAGCAATGGCTGGTGGTACTATAGTTGCTGGCAGTACTAAAATTGGTAAGCACTGTATTATTGGCGGTGGCTCTGTAATTAATGGTCATATCGAAATTACTGATGGTGTTACTATCACCGGTATGGGTATGGTGATGAGAGGCATTGATGAAAAAGGCATGTATTCATCAGGCATTCCACTGCAAACCAATAAAGAATGGCGTAAAACAGCGGCTCGAGTTCATAAAATTGATGAAATGAACAAGCGACTAAAAGCCGTTGAGAAAAAGCTAGTTGATTAATATTGGCTTTACTACATTCTAATTAATAAGTATTGGTCTGCATTTTGCAGACCTTTTTCTATCTATTATTACTCTATTTGAGCTACACTATTGTTCAGATACGATATTGTTTTACAGGAATACTATTTTGACTCGTGAAAATAAAACATTAAATATTACTGAAATCCAAGAGTTACTACCTCACCGTTACCCATTTCTATTGGTTGACCGAGTGACTGATTTCGAAGAAGAGAAATACTTACACGCGATCAAGAATGTGTCTGTGAATGAACCTCAATTTACAGGTCACTTCCCACAAATGCCTATTTTTCCTGGTGTATTAATTCTTGAAGCGATGGCTCAAGCAACCGGTTTATTGGCGTTTAAATCATTCGGCGCACCTGCTGAAAATGAACTGTATTACTTTGCAAGTATCGATAAAGCAAAATTCCGTAAGCCAGTAGTACCTGGTGACCAATTAGTTCTTGAAGTTGAATTCATTAAAGACCGTCGTGGCATCGCACTATTTAACGGCGTGGCTAAAGTTGACGGTGATGTTGTTTGTTCTGCTGAACTTAAGTGTGCAAGACGAGAGTTTTAATTATGATTCATGAAAGCGCTAACATTCATCCATCAGCCGTTATTGAAGGTAATGTAACGATTGAAGCTAATGTATCTATTGGCCCATTTACTTACATTTCAGGCAATGTAACGATTGGTGAAGGCACAGAAGTGATGTCTCATGTTGTTATCAAAGGCGATACAACAATAGGCAAAGAAAACCGAATTTTTGCTTTTGCAATTATTGGTGAAGAAAGCCAAGATAAAAAATACAGTGGCGAACCAACAACGGTTGTCATTGGTGATCGTAACGTTATCCGTGAAAGTGTTCAAATTCATCGTGGTACGGTTCAAGATCGTGGTGTAACAACAATTGGTAGCGATAACCTACTTTGCGTAAATGTTCATATTGCGCATGACTGTATTGTTGGTGACAACATCATCATGGGCAACAATGCGACATTAGCTGGTCATGTAACAATTGAAGATTACGCGATTGTTTCTGCGCTATCTCCAGTTCATCAGTTCTGTACTGTTGGTGCTCATAGCTTTATTGGCGGTGCTTCTGTTGTTGTTCAAGATGTACCTCCATTTGTTATGGCACAAGGTAACCATTGTAAGCCGTTTGGTATTAATATCGAAGGCCTAAAGCGTCGTGGTTTTGAGAAGCCAGAAATTCACGCTATTCGCCGAGCTTATAAAGCCCTTTACCGTAATGGTAATACGCTTGAAGAAGCGAAAGTAGAAATAAACAAAGAAATTGAAGCATTTCCAGTGCTTCAAGGCTTCTTAGATTTGTTTGAGAAATCAACGCGCGGTATTATTCGTTAATCACGGCGTTTAGAAAAATATAAGCATATTATAAAGGCCTATCAATGTAGGCCTTTTTTATTTTGGAGCAAAAATGACCAAACCATTACGAATCGGTATTGTCGCTGGTGAGCTTTCAGGTGATACGCTAGGCGAAGGCTTTATTAAGTCAATTAAAGCACAATACCCAGATGCTGAGTTTGTTGGGATCGGCGGACCAAAAATGATAGCTCAAGGCTGTAATTCTTTATTTGATATGGAAGAGTTAGCCGTAATGGGATTGGTTGAAGTGCTTGGCCGTTTACTTCGTCTATTGAAAGTAAAAGCAGAGTTAGTGCGCTACTTTACTCAAAATCCACCCGATGTATTTATTGGTATTGATGCCCCTGATTTTAACCTTCGTCTTGAAAAAACGCTAAAAGACAACGGAATTAAAACAGTTCATTACGTTAGTCCATCGGTATGGGCGTGGCGTCCAAAGCGTATTTTTAAAATTGATGCGGCAACGGACTTAGTGTTGGCTTTTCTGCCATTTGAAAAAGCATTCTATGATAAATACAATGTGGCTTGTGAATTTATTGGTCATACCCTTGCTGATGCCATTCCAATGCACAATGACAAAATAGCGGCAAGAGATCTTCTTGGGCTAGAGCAAGATCGCCAATGGCTTGCAGTTTTGCCGGGGAGCCGAGGTGGTGAAGTCGCATTAATTGCCAAACCATTTATTGAAACCTGCCAGCGTATTCATAAACAACACCCTAAAATGGGATTTGTTGTGGCAGCGGTAAATGAAAAACGCCGTGAGCAATTTGAGACAATTTGGAAAGAAACAGCGCCAGAATTAGAATTTACTATTATTCAAGATACCGCTCGTAACGTAATGACTGCAGCTGATGCCGTATTGCTTGCTTCTGGTACGGTTGCTCTTGAATGCATGCTCGTTAAACGCCCAATGGTGGTTGGCTATCAAGTAAATAAACTGACTGGTTGGATCGCTCAAAAACTATCGATTACAGAGTTTGTGTCATTACCGAATGTACTCGCAGGTAAAGAGTTAGTTCAGGAGTTTATTCAAGAAGAGTGTCACCCTGATTTTCTTTATCCGGCAATGGAAAAAGTATTAAGCGGTGATAATCATGAACTGATTGAAAAGTTTACCGAGATGCATCAGTGGATTCAAAAAGATGCGGATAAACAGGCAGCTAATGCTGTTTTACGTTTAATTAATAAAGAAATTACAGAATAACCTCATGACAAAAAAAACAGACTCAAAAGAATTACCACTATTTGAATACCCTGAAGGATACCAGTTATTTGCCGGTGTTGATGAAGTCGGGCGTGGGCCATTAGTTGGTGCTGTTGTTACTGCGGCTGTAATTTTAGATCCAAATAATCCGATAGAAGGGTTAACAGATTCAAAGAAACTGACAGATAAAAAACGAGAACTACTGTTTCCTGAAATTCAAGAAAAAGCCTTAGCATGGTCACTAGGCCGTTGTGAGGCACATGAAATTGATGAGTTGAATATTCTGCAAGCGACAATGGTTGCGATGCAAAGGGCTATTGCTGGGTTGAAGATAACGCCTGATTTTGCCTTAATTGATGGCAATAAAGTCCCTGATTTACCAATGGCAGGTTTAGCGGTTGTTAAAGGTGATTTACGGGTTCAAGAAATCAGTGCTGCATCTATTATTGCAAAAGTAACTCGTGACAGAGAGATGGAAGAGCTAGATAAAGAATTCCCTCAATATGGATTTGCCAAGCACAAAGGTTATCCAACTAAAGCACACTTTGCCGCGATTGAAGAGCATGGTGTGATTGCTGAACATCGCCGCAGCTTTAAACCCGTTAAGCGTGTGTTAGGAATTGAATAATGTCTGAACCTAAATTCGTACACCTTAGAGTACACAGTGATTTCTCATTAGTGGATGGACTTTCAAAAGTACCCCCATTAGTGAAAAAAGTGGCTGAGCTAGGAATGCCAGCAATGGCATTAACAGATTTCACCAATTTATGTGGCTTAGTTAAGTATTATTTTGCTGCACATGGTGCTGGTGTTAAACCTATTATTGGGGCCGATTTTAAAGTTCAGTCACCAGAGCTTGGTAAGGAACTGTTTAATTTAACCATCTTAGCTAAAAATAATGAAGGGTATAAAAACCTAACATTATTGATCTCAAAAGCGTATTTACGCGGACATGTTCAGCATACACCGGTAATAGATAAAGAGTGGTTAATCGAGCATAAAGAAGGCTTAATACTTCTCTCTGGTGGTAAAAGCGGTGATATTGGAAAAGCCTTATTAAAGGGCAATAAAGATCTCGCTCGTGACTGTGTCGCGTTTTATCAAGAACACTTTTCAGAACATTACTATTTAGAGTTAACGCGAACAGGCCGACCTGACGAAGAGAGTTACTTGCACTTCGCTGTTGAGTTAGCCGAAAATGAAGGCCTACCAGTTGTTGCCACCAATGATGTTCGTTTTATTAAAGCCGATGACTTTGATGCGCATGAAATACGCGTGGCAATTCATGATGGTTTTACTTTAGAAGATCCTCGCCGCCCAAAACTCTACAGTGAACAACAATACCTGCGATCAGAAGAAGAGATGTGTGAACTCTTTTCTGACATACCAGAAGCACTAGAAAACAGCGTTGAAATAGCAAAGCGCTGTAACGTAACGGTACGTCTGGGTGAATACTTTCTGCCTAACTTCCCAACAGAAGGGATGAAGATTGAAGATTTCCTCGTTAAGAAATCTCAAGAAGGTTTAGAAAGACGTTTGGCCTTTTTATTTCCTGATGAGAAAGTGCGTTTAGAGCGTCGACCTGAATATGATGAACGTCTACAGATAGAGCTTGATGTTATTAACCAAATGGGATTCCCGGGTTACTTCTTGATCGTAATGGAATTTATCCAGTGGTCAAAAGATAACGATATTCCAGTTGGTCCCGGTCGTGGCTCAGGTGCGGGTTCTTTGGTTGCTTATGCTTTAGACATTACCGATCTTGATCCTCTTGAATACGACTTACTGTTCGAACGTTTCTTAAACCCTGAACGTGTATCCATGCCCGATTTTGATATCGATTTCTGTATGGATAAACGTGATCAAGTTATTGATCACGTAGCGGAAATGTATGGCCGTGATGCGGTATCTCAGATCATCACTTTTGGTACTATGGCTGCTAAAGCGGTAATTCGAGATGTAGGTCGAGTACTTGGACATCCTTATGGTTTTGTTGACCGTATTTCTAAGTTAGTACCGCCAGATCCAGGAATGACGCTAGCCAAAGCGTTTGATGCTGAACCACAACTGCCCGAACTCTATGAGGCGGATGAGGAAGTTAAAGCGCTGATCGATATGTGTCGTATCCTTGAAGGGTGTACACGAAATGCAGGTAAGCATGCGGGTGGCGTTGTTATTTCACCAACGACGATTACAGATTTTGCACCATTATATTGTGATGCAGATGGTAATTTCCCTGTAACGCAATTTGATAAAAATGACGTTGAAACCGCTGGATTAGTTAAGTTTGACTTCTTGGGTTTAAGAACGTTGACCATTATTGACTGGGCGCTAGGCCTAGTTAACCCAAAGCTAGCAAAAGAAGGAAAAGATCCAATTCGAATCGAATCGATTCCTTTGGATGATCAGGCGTCATTTAATGTATTACAAAACTCGGAAACGACCGCGGTATTCCAACTAGAATCCCGTGGTATGAAAGATCTTATCAAACGTCTACAACCAGACTGTTTTGAAGATATTATCGCATTGGTGGCACTATTCCGTCCGGGGCCATTGCAATCAGGCATGGTAGATAACTTTATTGACCGTAAGCATGGTCGAGAAGAGGTTTCATATCCGGATGCAACGTGGCAGCACGAGTCGTTAAAAGAAACGTTAGAGCCAACTTACGGCATTATCTTGTATCAAGAGCAAGTAATGCAGATTGCACAGATCTTAGCGGGCTATACGCTAGGTGGCGCGGATATGCTTCGTCGTGCAATGGGTAAGAAAAAGCCAGAAGAGATGGCAAAGCAACGTGGTACCTTTAAAGAAGGTGCAATTGCAAATGGCGTTGATGGCGAGTTGTCGATGAAAATCTTCGACTTGGTAGAGAAGTTTGCAGGTTATGGCTTTAACAAATCTCACTCTGCGGCTTATGCACTCGTTTCTTATCAAACCTTATGGTTAAAAACGCATTATCCAGCGGAATTTATGGCTGCAGTAATGACGGCTGATATGGATAATACGGAAAAAGTCATCGGCTTGGTTGATGAATGTTTCCGTATGAAGTTGAAAGTATTGCCACCAGATGTGAATGCGGGTTTATATCGTTTCAATGTCGATGAAGATGGTGCCATCGTTTATGGTATTGGTGCAATCAAAGGCGTTGGTGAAGGCCCAATTGAAAATATCATTGAAGCACGAAATAAAGGCGGGCATTTCCGTGATTTATTCGATTTTTGTGCTCGCATTGATACAAAGAAAACCAATAAGCGTGTTGTAGAAAAATTGATCCGCTCAGGCGCATTAGATCGACTTGGACCGCATCGTGCAGCATTAATGGCTTCATTAGAGGATGCCATGAAAGCGGCAGGCCAGCATCATCAAGCTGAAGCTTTTGGTCAATCGGATATGTTCGGGGTGTTAACTCAAGCGCCAGAAGAAGTAGAGCAAGCGTATATTCATGTACCAAGGTGGCCTGAAAAAGTATGGCTTGAGGGAGAGCGTGAAACATTAGGTCTTTATTTAACTGGACACCCTGTGAATGCCTATATTAAAGAGTTGTCTCGATATACTACTTGGCGATTGAATGATGCTCACGTTACGAGACGCGATCAAACAGTAACAGTTGCAGGTTTAGTTATTGCTGCTAGAGTAATGACCACTAAACGAGGTAATCGTATTGGTTTGATGACATTAGATGACAGATCTGGCCGAATGGAAGTGATGTTGTTCTCAGATGCGCTTGATCGATACGCTGATTTACTAGAAACTGATAAAATAGTGCTCGTTTCGGGACAGGTCAGCTTTGATGATTTCAATGGTGGGCTTAAAATGTCAGCCCGTGAAGTGATGTCATTGGGAGATGCACGAGAAAAATACGCTCGTGGGCTATCCGTTTCTGTTACCGATGCGCAAATTAACAACCAATTTTTTGAACGCTTTAGTCAAATACTAGAGCCGAACCGGGCAGGGACTGTTCCGGTAAATGTATATTATCAGCGAGCGGATGCTCGTGTTAAGTTGGTCTTAGGAACAGAATGGCGAGTGACGCCGACAGACCAACTGATGGATGATTTGAAATCGTTGCTTGGCGAACAGCAAGTCGAGCTTGAATTTAACTAGAATAAATAAGGCTACTAATTTGAGTAGCCTAGAACTAACAAGGATTCTTTAATGAGCCTAAATTTTCTTGAATTTGAAAAACCAATTGCAGAACTAGAAGCTAAGATTGAAGCGCTGCGTGATATTTCTCGTCGTGGTGGAGATAATACGCTTGATCTAGAAAAAGAAATTAAGCAATTAGAAGATAAATGTTTAGAGCTTAAAAAGAAAACATTTAGTGACCTAGGTGCATGGGAAGTTGCTCAACTTGCTCGTCACCCAGAGCGCCCATATGTATTAGATTACATCGAACATATGTTTACCGAGTTTGACGAATTAGCTGGTGATCGTGCTTTTGCTGATGATAAAGCGCTTGTCGGTGGTATTGCTCGTTTAGATGGCCGCCCAGTGATGGTTATTGGTCATCAAAAAGGCCGTGGCACAAAAGAAAAGGTAATACGCAATTTCGGTATGCCAAAACCAGAAGGCTACCGTAAAGCAAAACGATTAATGCAAATGGCAGAGCGCTTTAAAATGCCTATCATTACGTTCATCGATACCGCTGGTGCTTATCCAGGTGTTGGCGCGGAAGAGCGTGGCCAATCTGAAGCGATTGCAATGAACTTAAAAATCATGTCTGAGCTAAGCGTTCCAGTTATTTGTAACGTGGTTGGTGAAGGTGGTTCAGGCGGTGCACTAGCCATTGGTGTAGGTGATTATGTGAACATGCTCCAGTATTCTACTTACTCTGTAATTTCTCCAGAAGGTTGTGCTTCAATCTTATGGCGTGATTCAGATAAAGCGCCACAAGCTGCTGAAGCGATGGGCCTTGTCGCTCCTCGTCTAAAAGAGCTAGAGTTGATTGATACGATTATCGATGAGCCACTAGGTGGTGCGCACCGAGATCATAAAACGACCGCTGCAAATATTAAGGCTCGTTTGATTGAACAATTGAATGAGCTTGAAGGTTTTGATGAAGAGGCATTGCTTGATCGTCGTTACCAACGCTTAATGAGTTACGGTTACTGCTGATAATTTTTGTCAGATAGAGTAAAGTGAAAGCGAGCCTGAGTGCTCGCTTTTTTATTATCTGGATATACTGTTTATGCTTTATTCTCAATTCTCATCTCAATTAGCTTCTTATCCTGTCGCTACACCACTTCTTGTTGTTGCCTTAAGTGGTGGTATTGATTCTATGGTGCTTCTTCGGTTGGCATCTATTTATGCTAAAGATAAGCAATTAGAGTGCATTGCCGTTCATGTTAATCATGGTTTAAGTCAGCATGCATTTGATTGGGAAGCCGTATGCCAAGCGCATTGTGATTCGTTATCAATCCCATTGTATATTGAGCGAGTGCAGCTTGTTGTTAGTGCTCAAGATAGTTTGGAAGAGGTAGCAAGAAAAGCACGCTATAAAGCATTAGATAAGCATATGCAGGCCAATAGCTTATTACTTACGGGTCAACATCAAGATGACCAAGCCGAAACCTTTTTTTTGGCACTAAAAAGAGGCAGTGGACCGGCTGGATTATCCTCTATGCCATCAATCACGCCTTTATCTCAAGGTTATAAGTGTCGGCCATTACTTTCTGTTTCTCGAACTGAGATTGAGCAGTACGCACAAGAAAACCAACTTGAATGGGTTGAAGATGAAAGTAATAACGATACGCGGTTCGACCGTAATTTTTTACGTCATGATGTTGTGCCTAATTTAGTCCAACGTTGGCCAAGTTTTACTTCAGCGGTATCTCGTAGTGCTCAGTTGTGTGCCGAGCAAGAAAGTCTGCTAAATGAATTACTTTCCCCAAAGCTGGTAGAGTTTCAAAATGCGTATCAAGGTATTTCTATTTTACGATTGATCCATGAATCACCATTAGCTCGTAATATGTTATTAAGATTATGGTTAAAGCAGTTTGCTATTCCTTTGCCAAGCCAAGTACAACTTGGTGTGCTATGGAACGAAGTGGCACAAGCAAAAGAAGATGCGAACCCTACATTAGCGCTTGGTTCTGTTCAACTTAGACGCTCTCAAGGTTATTTATATTGTTTGCCTCATTATGAAGAACTGTCTGGGTGGAGGAGTGAGCTAAAGGATAAGTTACTATTACCAGACGCCCTTGGGAAACTGACATTGTTACCAGTAGCGGCAGAGGATAAAGCCGCTACCATTACCTCTTCAAATCAAGAGGGTTTGTTATTAAGAGCACCTTCAGAAAACGAGAAAGTTGAAGTACGTTTTAATGTGGTAGGTTTAACGCCTCATCCTGAAGCTCGTCAGCACAGTCGAAAAATGAAAAAATTATATCAAGAGTATGAAGTACCCAGTTGGCAAAGAACTCGAATGCCGATGGTTTTTTATAATGATGAACTGGCTGCTGTTGCGGGCCTATTTGTTTGTCAAAAATTTTCAGGCGAAGAATGTGAGCTACACTGGCATAAAACTGAATTTGAATAGACATTGATGACTAACTTGGCAAAATAACCAAAAATAATAAGGAGCAATGGAATGAAAAAAATGATTGGATTGGCGCTTGTCGCTTTATTTGCATCAGCACCAACACTAGCAGCAGGGGATGCGGCAGCAGGAAAAGCAAAATCGGCGATATGTGCTTCTTGTCATGGCGCTGATGGTATTGCGGTTATTCCAGGTTATCCAAACCTGAAAGGTCAAAATGCTCAATATATTGAATCTTCATTGAAAGCGTATAAGAATAAGCAACGCAGTGGCGGTAATTCAGCAGTAATGCAACCGATGGCAGCGATATTAAGTGACACTGATATGGCAAATTTAGCCGCCTATTATTCGGCAATGAAGTAATCTAAATAAGTAATGTGATTCCTAGGTTGTATGTTCGCTTTGGCTCAACGATAATGGGCAGATACTATTTATGAATGTTAAGGGACTAATATGAAAAAGATCGAAGCCATTATTAAGCCATTTAAACTTGATGATGTGCGTGAAAGCCTTGCTGATGTCGGAATTACAGGTATGACTGTCTCTGAAGTTAAAGGTTTTGGTCGTCAAAAAGGTCATACAGAGTTGTACCGTGGCGCTGAATATATGGTTGATTTTTTACCTAAAGTGAAATTAGAAATCGTAGTTACTGATGACGTGGTTGATCAGTGTGTTGATGCGATTATTGAAACGGCGCAAACGGGTAAAATTGGTGATGGTAAAATCTTTATCACAGATGTGAGTCGAGTTATTCGTATCCGTACAGGTGAAGAAGACGAAGACGCAATTTAATACCCACATAAACATGAGTATCTGCTAATCTAGTTAGCATTATTACTATTTAAGGAAGGAGTGATGATTCACTCCTTTTTTTGTTTATGAAAATGAAAACCCGCTTATTATCATGTGCTGCGATTGCTGTTGGTTTAACGTTGACGGCAAAGGCATTTATTTTCACTGTACCTACAGATCCTGAATTTATTGAGATCTCCTCAGCACCAGAGCAAGTCGCTCCTCAATATAAATCCGGTTGTGCTCAGTTTGATGTTTCTGCACCGATTGACCGTAATGGTCAATTGAATGTATTGGTGTGGAATATTTATAAGCAACAGAAAGTGGATTGGGAAAAAGCATTAAAGGCATTGTCTGAATCATCAGATTTAGTGTTGTTGCAAGAAGCCAGTCTAACCCCCGAACTAAAGCAATTTGTGATTGATAGATCGTACTCAGCAGAATTAGTGCGTGCCTTTGATGTGTTTGATACTAGCGCAGGTGTATTAACGTTAGCAAAATCGCCGGCAACCAAAGTGTGTGCGCATACCGCAATAGAGCCTTGGCTTCGCTTGCCTAAATCGGCGCTGCTGTCTGAATATAAACTCTCGAATGGTAAAAACTTAATGGTTGTTAATCTTCATGCGATTAACTTCACGTTGGGTACTGAAGACTATAAAAATCAAATAGAGTCGCTCTCTAAGGAGGTTGAAGGGTATCAAGGTCCTTTGATTGTTGCAGGTGATTTTAACTCTTGGAGTGATGCAAGGTTAAGCGAACTAACCCAGCAAACCGAATTATTGAATTTAAAAGAAGTGATCTTTACACCAGATGAAAGAATGCGTTTTATTACAGGCTTACCGTTAGACCATATTTTTTATCGTGGGTTAAAAGTAAAAGAAGCGTACTCAATAAAGAGTAACGCTTCTGATCATAATCCCTTACAGGTAAGTTTTAGCCTGAAAACGCCGTAACAAAGCCCCACAACGTAAAGCAACTAACCCAAGGTAGAATTGCAATGATGAGCGCCTTTGAGCGCTCTAAGTCTGTCCATGCACCTAAAGCGGCATAGCTTAACGCAATATACCAAGGCATTAGTAGCGGGAAAGAACTCGCATAAGCAGACCAATGATCTGTCATTGGTAATTTCATTAAGCCATTTAAGCTGTTTAAATCGGCAGCGTAAGGCATGATATTCGCGTGGTTAAGTAATAGGCTAGCGTAACTTGCAATATCACCAATTAATGCAGGGAACATCACAATGGTGCTGCCTGCTACCCATTTGAAGTAACCGTGCTGATATTGGCTCTGTTTTGTTGCCAGTTTGAACCACAATGCTAATAGTAGAATAGTCGCAGTTCGGCCCATAACATCGTTAATCACTTCGCCGGCAAGTAATATCTCTTTAGTTAACCATTCAGGTTGAACTTGCCCACCAATACTTTCTATTTGGGCGGTTAAGTTAGTGGTTACCCATTCGAAATTCACTAAATCGAAATAGGTTCCCCAAAACATGAATGGTGCGAAGACCAATAAAATATAAGGCAGCCATGCCCATTTGCCACGCTCGTATAGCGCGGCAAAACAGTCAGCAGGTGAGCGGAATATATCGACCAATAAGATCAATGGATTTGAAGACGGTGTCATACGTTTACCTTAGTAACATCAACGTAAAGTTTTAATTTTTGACCTGGCTTAATGTAAGAGCCACGTTCGATGTTATTCCATTTCATAATATCTGTCACAGAGACACTGAATTTCTGTGCGATAGAGCTTAGGTTATCCCCTTGTCTGATTTGATAATGTACAGTTCGGATGATTGCGCCATCAGAGCTGTTTTTCCAAATCACTAAGTTCTGACCTACGCGTAATGAATCTTTTGGTGCCATGCCATTCCATTTTGCTAAATCACGGTATGAGATTGAGTTATCACGCGCAATGCTCCATAAACTTTCACCGTCTTTTACTTTATGACTTAGTTTATATTTACCTTTGGCTTTTGCTTGTGTTTTCTTTAAGCGCTGAGGTGCACTTAATGCATACGTTTTATTACCTTGAGAAGCGGTTGGAATAAGTAAGTGTTGCCCAACACGAATACTAGAACCATTTAAATCATTGGTTTGCTCTATGATTTTTGTGGTTGTGTTGTGTTTTACTGCAAGCTGACTAATCGTATCACCAGGTTGTACTTTATAGCGTACAATTTTCATGGTTTTACCGCCATTTTTCTTTAGGTTAGCATTAAATTGCGCTACATTTTCGATAGGTAACAATAGGTGGTATGGACCATCTGGAGAAGTTGCCCATTGGTTATAAGCCGGGTTATAACCTTGCAATTCAGTAATTGAAATACCGGCAAATTCTGCTGCAATAGCAAGATCTAGTTGTTGTTTAGGATCAACCATTTCTAAAACAGGTTTGTTTGGAATAGGTGGTAGCTCTACGCCATATTTCTCATGGTTTTTAATGATATCTGCTAATGCTAGTAGTTTTGGCACATAGCCACTGGTCTCTTTTGGTAAATCTAATGAGAAGAAATCGGTTGGTTTACCTAATCTTTTATTTTTCTTAATGGCTCTTGATACGCGGCCTGCACCACTATTGTATGACGCGATAGATTGCTGCCAGTTACCATCAAAGCGACTGTCAAAATATTCCATATAGTCTAAAGCAGCGTTTGTGGCTGCTGGTACATCACGACGACCGTCATACCACCAATTACGCTCTAGCTTAAAGCGATCGGCAGTTCCGGGTACAAATTGCCATAAACCGGCCGCACTGCCGTGAGAATACGCAAATGGGTCAAACGAACTTTCAACAACAGGAAGCAAAACAAGCTCCATAGGTAAGTCACGTTTTTCAATTTCAACGGTGATCATATACAAGAAGGGCTTCGCGCGCTTTGCAACGGTACGCAAATGACTTGGGTGCTTGATGTACCAATTACGGTAATAATCAATCGATTCATGCTTTGGAATAGGCATATCTAATTGCATAGCAATGCGTTGCCAAACATCTTCTTGTTCTTGTGGTGTTGGTGCCTGCTTCTCAACTGGTGTTGTTTTTACTGGTGTAGTATCTGGTTTTGAAGGCGCAACTATCGATGATGAAGTTCCTGAGGTGTTGTCAGTTTGATTTTCTTCAGGTGAGGGTACAGTTTGACAGCCTGCAAGTAATGCCAATCCAATCCAGTGGAGTTTAAATTTCATTGTGTATTGCCTTCAGTGTGTTGCGCCAACCTCTTTGACGAGATTGGCATTCATATTTTTTATTTGGAGACGGATAATACGTTGCAACCACACTTCAAACAAGTTTCCTACTTAAAACTCATCTTTCCATCTTCTTAATGCGGCAAAGGTCTCAACTTCTGTATTGTCGTTAACCTTGTTTGCTACGGCGTGTTTAACCGCAGGCTCATTGGTTCTTAAGAAGGGATTGATTAGCTTCTCACGTTGAAGTGTTGATGGAAGTGTCGACTTACCATGAGCTCTAAGTCGCAATACTTTTTCTCTGTATTGCTGTAGGTAATCATTATCTGGCTCAACAGCAAGGGCAAAAGCTAAGTTTGATGCAGTGTATTCATGAGCACAATACACTTCAGTTTCATCGGGTAGGGCAGCTAATTTTTGTAGTGAATTAAACATTTGCTCTGCGGTTCCTTCAAATAATCGTCCGCAGCCAGCAGAGAATAAGGTATCACCACAAAATAGTTTTTCATCACCGACATAAGCTATATGCCCTTTGGTGTGGCCTTCAACGCCAAGTACCATGAACTTTTCATCAAATATTTCAACAAAGTCACCGTCGCTAACTGGGTGTGTTAACGTCGGAATCGGTTCATTTTCAGGGCCAACAACATTAACGCTTGGAAATTGTCGGACAAGTTCAGATACACCACCAATGTGGTCATGATGGTGGTGAGTAATTAAAATAGCATCTAAAATAAAGCCATCAGCGTTGATTACTTCTAAAACAGGGGCTGCATCACCTGGGTCAACTACAACACAGTGATTATCATTGTTGTGAATTAACCAAATGTAATTATCATTAAATGCAGGTATGCTTTTGATAGTTAGCATTAACCGTTCTCCAAATTCGATGTCATAAAATAGTTATAGGTAACGATATTGATTAAGCCAGCACTGCTTGATAAAAAAATTGAGAAACCACATTCATGGTCAGATATTCCTCACGGTACATGGATAAGTGAGTTGATTCAGTCACGTCTTGATGAATGGTGTCCGAAACTGTTTGGCTATCATATGCTTAAAATTGGTGGTTTGAGTGCTGAACTCGAGAGTCGCTTTTGTAATATTAAACACCAAGTAAACCTAGATAACAAAAATTCATTACGAAATATTACGTCTGATTTACCTCAACTTCCTTTTTTAGAAAAAAGTATTGATGCTTGCGTGCTTGCTCATCAGCTTGATTATTCATCAGATCCTCATCAATTATTGAGAGAGGTTGATCGGGTATTAATTAATGATGGCTATGTTATTTTAACTGGGTTTAACCCAATGAGTGCGATAGGGCTTGCTAGCTTATTCCCATGGCGGAAAAATAACTTACCGTGGAGTGGGCGAATGTTTACACCACATCGAATCAAAGATTGGCTTAGTGTGTTAAATTTTGAAGTAGTCTACAGTGACTGTTTTGCATTAGCGCCTTTAACTCGCTATCGCACAATATGGACTTGGTTTGAAAATTTAGGCGGGGATTCTGTTAAACCAATCAGTGGTATCTATTTTATCGTAGCTAGAAAGCGTACCTATCCATTGCGACCGATTAAATCTGCTTGGAAAAAGAAGCCGAAATTGGCTCCTATTTCAGTCGCTCAAACACATCAGAGTAAAGTTAAGTCAGATTAGCCAGGATAACCCGCATCATCTTTAGTCGGGTTTTCTGCTGCTGTTCTCGCTAGTTCATCACACATTTCATTTTCACGATGACCAGCGTGACCCTTAACCCAGCGCCAATCTATAGTGTGGCGTTCTGCTTCTGCATCTAATTGCTTCCAAAGGTCTGCATTAACAACCGGTTTCTTATCCGCTTTTTTCCATCCACGTTTTTTCCAACCATGAATCCATTGTGTGATCCCTTGGCGCACATATTGGCTATCGGTTGTTAATACCACAGAACAAGACTCTTTAAGGGTACGTAAAGCAATAACCGCTGCTAACATCTCCATACGGTTATTTGTGGTTTGATTAAACCCTTCAGAAAAGGTTTTTTCGGTCCCTTTATAGCGCATTACAATACCGTATCCACCTGGACCTGGGTTACCTAAACAAGAACCATCTGTGAAAATTTCAACCTGCTTCATTATCTCTGTTATCATTAGAAGAATTTAGAAATAGTCTGACACAAATGAGCCTATGAATACTAGCGACAATTCCCCGAATCGAATTATTGTTCTCGATACAGAAACCACAGGTATGAATTTTTCCGGTGGCCCAGTTTATGAAGGTCACCGTATTGTTGAGATTGGTGCCGTCGAGATCATCAATCGAAAATTAACCGGTAATCACTTTCATGTATACATTAAGCCTGATCGATTAATTGATCTTGAGGCAATTGATGTTCATGGTATTACTGATGAGTTTTTGTATGACAAACCAGAATATAAAGATATTCATGATGAATTTTTAGCCTTCATAAAAGGTGCGGAGCTGGTTGCTCATAACGCCCCCTTTGATGTTGGCTTCATGGATTATGAATTCAGTAAATTAAACAAGCTTATCGGTACTACGGATCAGTATTGTAAGATTACCGATACCTTGGCCATGGCGAAGAAAATCTTCCCAGGTAAGCGTAATAACCTCGATATTCTTTGTGAACGCTATGGAATTGATAACTCACATCGTACGCTTCACGGCGCTTTACTCGATGCCGAAATTCTAGCTGATGTTTACTTATTAATGACGGGTGGACAAACAAGCTTGAGTTTTAATGCTGGTAATCAATCCGATTCCTCAGAAGAAAGCATTAAAAGATTGAATTCAGGAAGAAAAGGATTAAAGGTTTTGCGTGCTACGGCCGATGAAATAGAAGCGCATGAAAAGCGCTTAGATATCGTTGGTGATGCCTGTTTGTGGCGTAGTTAGGAGTGTAATATGTGGCGGTTATTGATCATTGTACTGTTTTTCCCAATGTTTTCTTGGGCAAAGAGTACTGAAATGTCGTGGCTGGATAACCGTTTTCGTGTTGATCCAACCATAAAGCAAGTCTCTTTTTTAGTTTATAGAGAAAAAGCATCACAAGCCGTAACGCTCGTTCGTCCTGATGGCACTAAATACTACGCATGGGAACACCCAGAGCATGTGGCTTGGTATGAAGAAAATGGCATGGATATTATCTCTATCGAAAATCCAATGCCGGGGCCTTGGCAGGCGATAGGTAAGATCACACCTAAAAATAAAGTTAAGATATTATCTAACCTTACTTTGAATGTAGATTCGTTACCTAAAAAGCTATATCAATCAGAAAGTTTGAAGTTTACAGCCAGATTATTACAAGATGGTAAGCCATTAGTATTACGAGATTTTTTAAATCGTATCAAACTCAATGTGACGTTTACTCCTTACCTTGCTAATGAAAAAGAATTGGTGAAAGAAGCACGGCCACTAGCTGAAGTTCTAGGGACTTTTGAAGATGATGGACAAGATCTTGATGAAGTCGCAGCAGATGGCGTATTTACGGTAAATCTGCCTATTAATGTTAAACCTGGAAAATACTGGGTTCGAATTCAATCTCGCAATGGTGTATTTCTACGTACAGTAGAGCAAGACGTATTAGTTTACCCTGCGCCGATTCGGGCGAGTTTTACCCAAGCACGTAATCAAAGCCTTTCTCACTCTATGAGTGTTGATACCGAAGGTGGCGTTATTAAGAGCGGTTCACTTGCGGCTCATATTGAGCAAATCGACCCAAATAAAGTGGTAACGATTACTCAATCTCAAGCTGAAAAAGAGGAGAGTAAACTGTATTTCGATTTACCTAATAGTTATCTTCCTGGCAAAAATACGTGGTCAGGATGGGTGTATGCCACCGATCTTGCGACTTCTCGTCCGCTTCAGTTTTATCTTGGTAAACACAACTATGGCGTTACTGAGCCTATCGATTTAAAAGCAGCGTATGAAGCAAGGCTGAAAGAAGAAGCTGCTCAGCGTAAGATTGAAGAACAGAAAAAGCTAGAAGAAGATCGTGCCGAGGCGCGTAAGTGGTTTTGGATTTATATTGGAGTTGGTAATTTACTTATCATTGTTCTTATTTTTGGCGGTATTTTGGGTTGGAAAAAAATAAAATCAATTAAAGAGAAAAAAGCGGCAGCGCCTAAGTCAGAAAAATTGTCGATGCCACCACCTCCTAAGGTTTAAGTTGCAGTATTAAATATAAGCTAAATCAATATAAGGCCGCAGAAATGCGGCTTTTTTATTGATTCTTTATGATGTTACACTCTAAGTTTGATGTGTGTCCCATGGAATCATATTGCATTTGCTTTTTTATAATATTTGTAATTTATATTTCAATTGAATATAATTCGCTCAATTATTGATAGGGGAACTATTTTGGATAAGTATAAGGTAACGTTAGAAGCGGCTTTTAAAGATCAATTAATAAAAAATAATAAAGTGACACTGAGTCATTTAATTGGTTGTGGCCTGCTAGGTGTTGATAATAACAGCGTTGATTATTTATCCATTGAAGAGATTATTTACTTAAAGTTAGTTGTTAACTTGAATAGTTCACTTACAGCTTAAAATTAAAATAGTGTTAAAATAAAAAGGCCAGAGTAGTGACTCTGGCCTTTTACTATCTATTAAGATTAATCTATTACGCTATTTTGCTGTGCTCAAATTCATTCGTTTGAGGTTTTACAATAAGTTCGCTTGGATCAAAGTCTTCAACACTAATTGTTGCTAAACGACTTTTCTCAGCTTTACGTAGTAAAAGCGCCTCTTTGTCCGAGATAATGTTTAATTCTAAACCGACTTTAGCAACACGGTCTAACTGCATAAATGGTAGGCGTTGTTTTGATTCTTTACATACTCGGTCATAAATGGGCTCAGCAGTTAAGATATCAATTAATGCTTCTTCCATTTTTCCTACTGGATTAAATCGGCTTGCTTCCAAGAATAACCCACGACCAATTCGGCTACGTGCACCTGATGGTTCTTGAAGAATACGAGCCAGTTTATGGTCTAGTTTGTCACTTGGACGCTGACGACGTAACCCAGTTGGTAATAGGATAAAACGCATTGCACCTGCAACAAATCGATTAGGGAAGTTAGACAGCAGCCCATCAATTGCTTGCTCTGCTTGGTGTAGTGAATCTTGAACACTCCAATGTACTAACGCTAAATCTTCTTTTTGACGACCTTCATCATCAAAGCGTTTTAATGTTGATGTCGTTAAATAAAGTTGACTCAATACATCACCGAGACGAGCAGACATACGCTCACGACGTTTTAAACTACCACCTAGTACAGCCATTGAAATATCTGACAGTAAGGCAAGGTTAGTACTGTAGCGGTTTACTTGTTGATAATAACGCTTTGTTTCATCACTAAATGGGGCTTTAGAACCACGACCATCAGTTAAACCAAACCACAGTGAGCGAACAAAGTTGCTGATACCAAAACCAATATGGCCAAATACGGCCGCATCAAATTTTTCAAGAGAAGCTTGTTTATCTTCTAAATAAGCCGCACCCATTTCTTCTAGTACGTAAGGGTGACAGCGAATCGCGCCCTGACCATAAATGATCATTGAACGAGTCAGAATATTTGCACCTTCAACCGTAATTGCAATTGGAGATCCCTGGTAACCTCGAGCCAAGAAGTTTGAGTTACCTAAACAAATCCCTTTACCGCCAGCAATGTCCATTCCATCAATGGCAATACGTTGCGCACGATGAGTACAGTGGTATTTTACAATTGCAGAGATAACCGATGGTTTTTCACCTTGAACGATACCAGCTACCGTTAGGTTACTTGCAGCATCCATCATGTAAGCGTTACCCGCCATACGTGCCAATGGCTCTTCAATCCCTTCCATTTTACCAATCGGTAGTTTGAACTGACGACGAATTCGCGCATAAGCACCTGTTGCAAGGGCTGCTGTTTTTGCACCACCTGTTGCGTTTGATGGTAGCGTAATACCGCGGCCAACTGACAAGCATTCCACCAGCATACGCCAACCATGTCCTGCCATTTTTTCACCACCGATAATGTAATCCAATGGAACAAACAGATCATTACCTTGGGTTGGACCATTTTGGAATGGCACATTAAGAGGGAAATGACGACGACCAATCTTCACGCCTTCTAAATTGGTAGGGATAAGCGCACAGGTAATACCAAGGTTCTTTTTATTCCCTAATAAACCATCAGGATCTTGAAGCTTAAATGCTAGGCCTAATACCGTAGCTACAGGCGCAAGGGTGATGTAACGCTTATTCCAAGTAATGCGCATGCCGACAACTTCTTTGCCTTCCCACATTCCTTTGGTTACGATGCCAAAATCAGGAATAGATCCCGCATCAGAGCCCGCTTCAGGACTTGTTAACGCAAAACATGGGATCTCTTTACCTTCAGCCAAGCGAGGTAAGTAATGGTTTTTCTGATCTTCTGTACCATAGTGTTGCAGTAGCTCACCTGGCCCTAATGAGTTAGGCACACCAACGGTAATAGAAAGTACACCAGAAACGCTGGTCAGTTTTTGTAATACGCACGATTGCGCATACGCAGAAAACTCTAAACCGCCGTATTTTTTCTTAATGATCATGGCGAAGAACTTATGGTCTTTCAGATACTGCCAAACTTCAGGTGGCAAGTCGGCAAGTTCATGTGTTATTTCATAGTCGTTTACCATGCGACACACTTCAGTTACAGGGCCATCCATAAAGGCTTGTTCTTCAGCTGATAAGGTATTTTTGGGAATATTATGTAGAAATTTCCAATCAGGGTTACCTTTAAATAGCTCAGCTTCCCACCAAACGGTTCCCGCTTCAATCGCGTCTTTTTCCGTTTGTGACATTTCAGGCATTACGCCTTTAAACATAGCCAATGCTTTATTACTGAAGAGGGATTGCCTTACTGAAGGAATATTTAATGGTACCGAAATAGCTAAGAAAACAGCCCATGTAATAGGGCCGGCGTAACCTAGCCCAGAACTGACGGCAAGGATCCCTGCGGTTACTAAGGTTGCAGTTCGCAAAGATTGTCGATGGTAACTTAATGCAGCAAGTGCAATTACAGTTGCTAATAGTGTCAGGGCCATGTGATTCTCCTTTTCCGGCGCTGCTCTGTTTGTAGGAACAGAGGTGATTGCGATACTCGGTCGCAATGTTATTGTTAGAGTGTTATCTGATAAGAGGTCTAACCAGTTAAGGTAAGTGTAGTGCCAATGTTAATAAAAAGTAAATAACAATAATGGTCAAAAAGTGATCCAGCTTGAGTAATTAATAAACAATCTGTTTTTTTCACTGCTTGAGATCTAATTTTTTTAGAGAAATAGGGAGGAATTTATAGGCGAGTAGAAGAAATATAGGGAGGATCTCTTTTAAAGATTTCGTGGGATAGGTACACTGAGAACAACCCCAAATTAGGGAACATAATAAAAGAGAGTATCCTATGTCTTATCAAGATCTGATCCGTTCTGAATTAACAGAAGCCGCTCAAGTACTGAATGACTTTTTAGCTGATGATAAAAACCTTGCTCAAATTGAGTTAGCTGCCAAAACCATTGCCGATTCATTTAAACAAGGCGGTAAAGTATTGTCTTGTGGTAACGGTGGCTCTCACTGTGATGCAATGCATTTTGCTGAAGAGTTAACAGGGCGTTACCGTGAAAATCGCCCAGGTTACCCAGGGATTGCGATTTCAGATCCAAGCCATTTATCGTGTGTGAGTAATGATTTTGGTTATGACCATGTTTTTTCTCGCTACACTCAAGCTGTAGGCTCTAAAGGCGATGTTTTATTTGGTTTATCGACGTCAGGCAATTCAGGTAATATCTTAAAAGCCATCGAAGCGGCTAAAGAAAAAGGCATGAAAACCATTGCGCTTACTGGCAAAGATGGCGGGAAAATGGCCGGTTTAGCTGATGTGGAAATTCGCGTTCCTCATTTTGGCTATGCGGATCGTATCCAAGAAATCCACATTAAAATTATCCATATCGTGATTCAATTAATTGAAAAAGAAATGGAAAAATAATTCATCGAAAGCCAATGTCGAGCTTATAACTGTTTGATGTTGGCTTGATTGCGAATAAAGGAGTAGCGCAAATATGTGTGAATTACTCGGAATGAGTGCAAACGTACCAACCGATATTTGTTTTAGTTTTAAAGGTTTAGTTCAGCGTGGTGGCAATACCGGACCGCATCGCGACGGTTGGGGAATTACTTTTTATGAAGGGAAAGGATTTCGCACATTTAAAGACCCAAAACCAAGCTGCCATTCAAAGATAGCGAAACTTGTTCAAGATTACCCTATCAAAAGTAAAGCGGTTATCAGTCATATTCGACAAGCAAATCGCGGTGACGTTAACCTAGAAAATACACACCCTTTTACGCGAGAGTTATGGGGGAAGTATTGGACGTTTGCTCATAATGGTCAGTTGACTGGGTTTGATGAGTTGTCGACAGGACGTTTTCGACCTGTGGGTGAAACAGACAGTGAGCGTGCTTTTTGCTGGTTATTAAATCAGTTAGAGGATAAATACCCAGAGCCGCCGCAAGATATGATGCTAATGTTTGAGTTTGTCTCTGAGTGCTGCGACCACCTTCGAGGATTAGGCGTATTTAATATGCTTTTGAGCGACGGTGAGTATTTAATGACTTATTGCTCGAATAACTTACATTGGATCACAAGACGTGCACCTTTTGGCCAAGCGTCCTTGATTGATGAAGATGTCACAATTGATTTTCATAAAGAAACGACCCCAAATGATGTGGTTTCTGTCGTTGTAACTCGCCCATTAACAGATAATGAAGAGTGGCATAAAATGAAAGTTGGCGAGTACGCGTTGTTTCATTTTGGAGAATTGATTGAAGGCAATCACGATACGGTACCAGAAATGGCGCCACCACCATCGGAATGCTCAATTAATGCGTAAACTTTATATAAAAAATACCATTGATAGATAATATCGATGGGCATTTTTATATTATTCCGTCTCTAATCCTGACGGTCCCAATACGCTCCCATCCAAAATAGCTTTACCATCTTGCATTATCAATCGTTCTTCAACTAACCACTTAGCTACCATTGGGTAGATTACATGCTCTTGAGCTTGCACGCGTGATGCAACCTCTTCTGCGGTATCATTATCAAAAATAGGCACCTTTGCTTGAAGGATCACGGGACCCCCATCTAACTCAGGAGTAACAAAATGAACACTGGTGCCATGTTCTTTATCACCAGCATCAATTGCGCGTTGATGAGTGTGTAGCCCTGTGTATTTTGGTAACAGTGAAGGGTGGATATTAAGCATTTTTCCTTGGTAGCGAAGGACAAAATCTTCACTTAAAATACGCATAAAACCAGCAAGAATAATCACATCAGGTTTATGAAGATCGATAAGAGTCGCTAGGGCTTGATCGTACTGCTCGCGATTCTCGTATCCTTTTGCACTTAATGAGTGAGCATTAATCCCTGTATTTAGTGCTCGCTGTAATCCATAAGCGTCACTTTTATTTGAAATGACCGCAGCAATACGGGCATTTGGAATTTTATTACCACAAGCATCAATAAAGGCTTGTAGGTTGCTGCCACTTCCTGAGACTAATACAACAATATTTTTCATTATAATTATCTTATTTTGTTTAATACTAAGTAATGATAACCATTCGAGCACAAATGGCAGATATAAAAAAGGTGATCGAATAATTGATCACCTTTTATTTTTTCTTTATGAACGAGTTCAAAGTTTGTTGAAATCGATTAGCGGATCTCTACTTGCTCTTCGCCTTGTTCTGCTGCGGCAACTTCACCAATTATCCAAGCATTTTCGCCTTCAGCATTCAGTAGAGCTACAGCTTGTTCTGCTTGATCTTTTGGAAGCGCGATAACCAGTCCAACACCACAGTTAAAGGTACGGTACATTTCGTAAGTATCAACGTTCCCTTTTTCTTGTAGCCAGTTGAAGATTGCAGGCCATTCCCAGCTGTTGCCATTAACAACGGCTTTTGTTCCTTTTGGAAGTACGCGTGGGATATTCTCCCAGAAACCACCACCTGTAATATGAGAGATGGCATGAATATCATACTCAGCAATCATTTTTAGTGCTGATTTAATGTAGATTTTTGTTGGTTCGATTAGATGAGCGGCAATAGTTTTACCATTCAGTTCTTCGTTAAGATCGGCATTTGATACCTCAAGGATCTTACGAATTAATGAGTAACCATTTGAGTGTGGACCGCTTGATCCTACTGCGATTAGAGCATCACCAGCCGCTACTTTCGTGCCGTCGATAACGTCTTCTTTTTCAACAACACCAACACAGAATCCAGCAACATCGTAATCTTCGCCTTCATACATGCCTGGCATTTCAGCGGTTTCGCCACCGATTAATGCACAACCTGCTTGAATACAGCCTTCACCGATACCGGTGACTACTTCAGCTGCTACATCAATATCAAGTTTACCTGTTGCATAATAATCAAGGAAGAACAGTGGTTCTGCACCTTGAACAATCAGGTCATTAACACACATAGCAACTAAGTCGATACCGATAGTATCGTGCTTGTTTAAATCTAATGCTAAACGCAACTTAGTACCAACACCGTCAGTACCAGAAACAAGAAGAGGTTGCTTGTATTTAGTCGGAAGTTCACATAACGCACCAAAACCACCAATGCCGCCCATTACTTCTGGGCGACGAGTGCGTTTCACTACGCCTTTAATTCGATCAACAAGTGCATTACCAGCATCAATGTCTACGCCAGCATCTTTGTAGCTAAGAGAAGTTTTGTTGTCGCTCACGGAGGTGTCCTCGCCATAGGTTGGATTTCAAAAATCCGCGCCATTCTAACAGCACAATGTAAAAAGGGAAACGTTTGCGTAAGGAAAATTGCATAAATTTTGTAATAAAAAATAATAAGTTCGGTAAATGCTTTTACGAGGTATAAAATATTTTCTTATAACGTCATTTTTCAATTCAAAATTATGTATAATTAGAAGGTTTGATTAATGTATCAGTATCTGGAGTCAGAAATGAAAGTTGTTGAAGTAAAACATCCGCTAATAAAACACAAAATTGGTTTAATGCGTGAAGGCGAAATCAGCACTAAGCGTTTTCGTGAATTAGCAACAGAAGTAGGTAGCCTACTAACGTATGAAGCAACATCAGATTTTGAAACAGAAAAAGTAACTATCAATGGCTGGAATGGCCCTGTTGAAGTTGACCAAATTAAAGGCAAAAAAGTAACAGTAGTACCAATTCTTCGTGCAGGTCTTGGCATGATGGATGGTGTTTTAGAGCACATTCCAAGCGCACGTATCAGTGTTGTTGGTATCTACCGTGATGAAGAAACATTAGAACCAGTACCATACTTCAATAAATTGGCCTCTAATATCGATGAGCGTATTGCTCTTGTTGTAGATCCAATGTTAGCAACTGGTGGTTCTATGATTGCTACGCTAGATCTTTTAAAAGAGAAAGGTTGTAAGCACTTTAAAGTTCTTGTACTTGTTGCTGCTCCAGAAGGTATTGAAGCGCTAGAAAAAGCACACCCAGATGTAGAGCTTTACACTGCGGCTATCGATGAGAAGCTAAATGATAAAGGTTACATCGTACCTGGTCTTGGCGATGCTGGTGATAAGATTTTCGGTACTAAATAATTTATAATTTTCTAGCTTAGAAAGTTAAAAGTTAAGAATGTAAAGAGGCTTGATGAGATAATCATCAAGCCTTTTCTTTAATTAGGATCTAGATTTATTTATCTTCTTCCATTTGTGCGTTATCAACAACGTGGCTTTCGCCTAAATCATTAGGAAGAATTAAGTTAAGCACAATCGCAACGATACCACACAGACTCACGCCTTGAAGGTTAAAGTCACCAATACCTACCGCCATACCACCGATACCAAACACAAGCGTTACACCAACAATCGTAAGATTGCGTGCTTTATGCAAGTCGACTTGGTTTTTAATAAGAGTATTTAAACCAACAGTAGCAATCGAGCCAAACAGTAAAATCATAATCCCGCCCATAACCGGTACAGGGATAGTTTGAAGCATTGCGCCTAATTTACCAACCAAAGCAAGAACAATGGCACATACCGCAGCCCATGTCATGATTACAGGATTAAAGGCTTTAGTTAGCATAACTGCGCCAGTTACTTCACTGTAAGTTGTGTTTGGTGGAGCACCGATTAATGATGCGGCCATTGTTGCTATGCCATCACCTGTGATTGTGCGATGTAATCCTGGTTTTTTAAGGTAATCTTTTCCGGTAACATTTGAGATAGCTAACATATCCCCAACGTGCTCGACAGCAGGAGCAATAGCAACTGGGATCATAAATAGAATGGCATTAATATTAAATTCAGGAAATGTGAAATTAGGCAGTGCAAACCAAGCGGCTTGATGAACAGGAGTGAAATCAACCACACCAAAAATAAGGCTTAATGAATAACCCACAATAATGCCAGATAGGATTGGTAGCAATTTGAAAAAGCCTTTAGAGAAAACACTCACTGCAATAGTGGTAAATAATGAAGCCGCCGCAATCCAGAAAGCAAGTTGCCCATCAACTAATTGAAATGCACCATCGCCCGTTTTACCTAAAGCCATATTTACAGCTGTTGGCGCAAGCCCTAAACCAATAACCATGATGACCGGACCAACAACCACTGGAGGCAGTAATTTATGAATAAAAGCAACGCCTCTCACTTTAATCACGGCGCCTAAAATGACATACACAAATCCAGCAACCATTAAGCCACCCATAGTCGCAGGAATGCCCCATGTTTGGGTGCCATAAATAATTGGAGCGATAAAGGCAAAGGAGGAGGCAAGGAAGATAGGGACAGATCGACGAGTAACTAATTGGAAGAGAAGGGTACCAACACCAGCACCGAACAGAGCAACATTAGGGTCTAAGCCAGTAAGAAGGGGAACAAGAACGAGTGCACCAAATGCAACGAACAGCATTTGAAAACCTTGGAACAAATTGTATAGCATTTCCATTTCCAGTAATGAATTTGAGGGATTCTATCACTATTCCATTAATAAATATCTTGATTTAGCTCGTGAAAAAATAAAACTTTTCTGCCTTGTATCACTCTAATAGCTTGAAAGTTAGATCTGAGTCAATTCGAATCCTTGCTGAATAAGGGGATAGCCCTTATTATCAGCAGTAAATTATAAAAGTAATTATAGGTTGTTTGATGTTACGTATTTTGTGTTTATTAATTTGTATGATTACAGGGCCTGTTTTTGCTCAACAGCAAAACGATCTCTATCATACAGAAGTGCAATTAACAGGATCAGAAGAAGCAGAAAGTATTGCTAAGCAAGATGGTTTAGTTAATGTTCTGATCAAAGTGTCCGGAAAAACGGATATTGCTCAAAATGAAGTAATAAAGAAAGCGCTAACACAGAGTAATCGCTATGTAACACAAATGAGTTTTGTTGAATACGATGACGCACCTCGTGCAATGAAGTTAGGCTATAACTCAAAGATGGTGTTGAGCTTATTAACTCAAGCAGAGCAAAGTATTTGGGAAACACCGCGTAAATCAGTCTTGGTTTGGGTGGTGAATGAATATAATTACCAAAGAAGCATTATTTGGGAACAGTCAAACAACAGCCTAATTACGCGAATTAAAGATGCCGCGAATGAGAGAGGCTTACCTGTCATGTTCCCTGTTGGGGATTTTGACGATGTAACTTCAATCGAGATCCCTGATTTATGGGGTAACTTTAAAAAACCAATTGCAGATGCGAGTGAGCGTTATAACCCACAAGCCATATTGGTGGTAAAAGTGCGTGGCAATAGTTCAACATGGACTTTATTTGATACAACGCCTCAATATTTAGTTACAGCATCAAAAAAACCGATTGAAGGTCGTGTATCTGGCTCTGTTCAATTGGCTGATATGGTTAATGAGGTGAGTGATTACTTTGCTAAAACCTACACTAAAAACTTAGGGGCAGTGGCGAGTGATTCAGAAACGGTTTCTATTCAAGGCATTCACACAACACGTGCTTTTTTCAGTATTGAGAAACAATTAAAGCAAATGAATTCAGTGGCAAGTGTGCAAGTAAATACCATTCAAGGGGACAAAGTGACCTATACATTAAGCTTGTTGGGGGATTACCAACAGTTTAATGATGAGCTTTTGAGTAAAAACGCTCGTATTTCACTTATTCCAGAAGAGCCCGTTGTAAATGATGAAATTGAAAAGACGGTTGTCATCGAAGGTGCCAGTCAGGACGTCGCGCAGGAGTCTGAGAAACCAGTAGCAAATAATGACGCTTTAGTTGAATTAGAAGAAGTGAAAGAAACAACAGAAGCAAAACCCGTTGTTCGTGAGTATCAACTCAACGCAAGTTAATACATTTGAAGTATCGATAATTATAAATAAAAAAGGTGACTATATAATGTAGTCACCTTTTTTGTATTTGTAAGCCCACTATTTCTCGGTATATTTGGCTTTTTCTATTTTTTCGACTTCAGACAGACGTTTGAGTTTTAACCCTAATTCCTTGCCTCGTAAGCGAGCATAATAAATATTACCAACAAAAGCACCAGAGGTAATGATAACTTCAATTAAAGCGAGATAACGCTCTCCCTCATCAAGCCAAAGAATTGTTAAACCATGCAAGAAGTAAAACATTAAAATAAAGTTTGCCCATGCATGAGTGTAAGGTTTCCCTTGAATAATCCCTTTAAGTGGAAAAAGCATTGGTATTATCCACGCCACCATAATGCCATAAGGGTTTATTAGTGGATGAGGTGAAAGGGTACTGTGCCAAAGTGCGACAAAACCTAACAGTGCTAAATTGCAAAATAGTGCAAGAAAACGATAGCGCTTTGTTTCTGCGCTCATTTCAACTGAATCCATGTTAGCTTCCTGCTTCCTACTATAAAATCTCTAGAACTTGCTCAGGCGGACGACCAATTTTTGCTTGATTACCATGAACGACTATTGGGCGTTCAATCAACTTTGGTGTTTGTACCATTGCTTCAAAAAGTTGCTCGTCGCTTACCGAGCTATCTTCTAGGTTTTGTTCTTTATATTCAGCTTCTTTTGTTCTCATCATGTCACGAACTGAAGTAAACCCTAGCTGAGAAAACAAGGTTTTTAAGGTTGCTACACTTGGTGTTTCTTCTAAATATTTCACAATTTCAGGGGTAACGCCTTGTGCTTCTACGAGTGCTAACGTTTCACGGCTTTTTGAGCAACGAGGGTTATGATAAATAACAACAGACATACTATTTCCTTATTGATTATAAAGCGCTAAAACGCTCTCTTGATAGACGAAGCTGATCGATTCTTGCGTCGTATCTTGCTTGATCTAAACTACCATACTCAACCAATTGGCTTGCTTGAGTATAATTACTTAATGCTTTGTTCCACATTCCTTTAAGTGCGTAAACTTCCGCTCTGGCTGCTAATTCACCATCAGAACTGCCATTATCATGATATGCCTTAGCTAATAGCTGCCATCCCGTTGGATCGCTAGGATTATCGTGGGTGTAGCGTTGTAATACTCGAACTGCTTCTGCTGGTTTATTGGATTCAGAGAGGGCGTGAGCATAATTAATAGTTAACACCGCATTATTTGGTAGTTGAACCAACCCATTTTTTAGACGCGTAATGGCTTGTTCATTCTTTTTTGTGTACAGATCTAAGTCTGTTGCAGCATCAATATAAAACGTATTAAGGGGGGCGCTCTTTAATAAGTTATCGATCAATGGTTGTGCTTTATCGTATTGCTTTGAATCAATATAAACTAACGCTTTACCGTAATTTAAGGCATTTTTTATATCGACGTTATGAGTTTTTGATTTACGAGAAAACCAATCAAGTGCGGCATTACTATCAATGCCAGCGAAACGAGCCACAATGCGTGAGCGAGCCAGATGGTAATGCAGAGAAGTATTGACTCTACGCATTGGATATTGTTGCGCTCTTTCTCGACTGTCAGTAATACGAGATGTCGGTAGTGGGTGAGTTAACAGCATCGGTGGCGGTGTACTTGCATAGCGATATTGATCCGCTAAGCGAGAGAAAAAACGAGGCATAGCAGAGACATCAAACCCTGATTTTGCGAGCGTATCAATACCAAATCGGTCAGCTTCTTTTTCATTGCTACGGGTGTAGTTAATAGAGCTTTGCATTGTACCAGCAGTGGTTGCTGTAATCGCTGCAATACCAGCCTCAGGTGCAGCAATGGCTAATAATAATGAACCAACAAGCGCAGCCATTGTTGCAGGTGAGCGCCTTGCTTGCTCTTCCATACTTCGAGCAAGGTGGCGTTGAGTAATGTGTGCGATTTCGTGAGCGACAACTGAAGCTAATTCACTTTCTGATTGGGCATATAAAAATAGGCCAGAGTGCAGAGCAACATAACCACCAAAAAAAGCAAAGGCGTTAATGTCTCTGTTATTGATCAGAAAGAAATGGAATGGGGTTTTAACATCACTGGCGTTAGCGACAAGACGATGCCCAAGATCTTGAACATATTCAGCTAAAACAGGGTCATTAATCACAGGTTGGCTAGCTCTAAGCATACGCATATAGGCATCGCCGTAGATTAACTCTTGATCAATCGTTAGGGTTGAAGCCGCGGTTGTTCCTATATCAGGCAAGTCTAAATCGTTCTTTGCCATTGCAGTGAGAGGGCTTGTTAGTAATGAAGTGATCAGTAAACAGCTGGCCAGTTTTTTTAATTTGAACATGTCGTCTTTACAAATCCTTTTTAATAACACTCAGTTATGTTTATGAAAGATATAATAACTCAATATACAGTTAATAAGAGCACCAAAATATAAATTGGTTTCTTTTTTGTAGAAATTATGTGATTTATACTTATTCAAATCTATCATATCTATAGAGGTGAAGAATGGAAACCCGAACCTTAGATTTATCACAACAACGTTGCCCAATGTCGCTACTGTTAGCCAAGCGAGCAGCGCAAAGCTTGGATATAAATGGAAAATTAGAGATTAAAGTCGTCGACAAAACATCGTTAGCCGATATCATGAAGTATTTTGAGCTCAATGCATTTGCGATTAACGTAGAGTATGAAGCATCATTCGTATTTTTAACCGTCACTAGGAAGTAGAATATAATATGTTAGATATGGTAACAAAGTGGTATAAGCGCCGCTTTTCAGATCCACACGCGGTGAGCTTAGTTGCGATTCTTATTGTCGGCTTTATTACTATTTATTTCTTTGGTCATCTTATTGCCCCTTTATTAGTTGCCATCGTGTTAGCGTATTTACTTGAATGGCCGGTAGTAAAATTGACTCGATTAGGGGTACCAAGAACACTTTCGGTTATTTTAGTGATAATTTTATTTATCAGTTTGATGTTGATGGCTGTTTTTGGCCTTGTGCCGACTATTTGGACTCAAGTTGGGAACTTAATAAATGATCTTCCTTCGATGTTTAATGGTTTGCATAACTTCTTGTCTAGCTTACCTGAGCGCTATCCTGAGTTTATTCAACCTCAATCGATTGAAACCTTATTAGATACCATTCGTGACAAGGTCTTAGGGATGGGAGAGAGTTTAGTTAAAGGCTCACTGTCTTCATTAGTTAGCCTTGCTGCATTAGGTGTGTATTTAATTCTTGTGCCTTTGCTTGTGTTCTTTTTGCTAAAAGATAAAGACGAAATGGTAGCAACAATGAGCCATATCCTACCTCAAAATCGCCGTTTAGCGACTAAAGTATGGGTCGAGATGAATGAACAGATAAGTAATTACATTCGCGGCAAAGTGGTTGAAATCATTATTGTCGGAGGCGTGAGTTACATTACGTTCTTTATTATGGATCTTCGATATGCATTGTTATTAGCAGTGATGGTTGGTTTTTCTGTATTGATTCCATATATTGGTGCAGCAGCAGTAACAGTGCCAATTGCAATTGTTGCTTTGTTTCAGTGGGGATTAACGCCTGATTTTTATTGGTTAATATTCTCTTATGCGATTATTCAAGCATTAGATGGTAACGTATTAGTACCTGTTCTTTTCTCTGAAGCGGTAAATCTGCATCCGGTTGCTATCATTGTATCAGTATTGGTTTTTGGTGGTTTCTGGGGTTTCTGGGGGGTCTTCTTCGCCATTCCACTTGCTACTTTAGTGAAAGCCGTATGGAAAGCATTGCCTGCAACAGATGAGACATTTAATAAGCAGGCGTAACGTGATCAATTGCGCTGGTAGTCTTTAAAATTAGAAAGGCGATGCTATTTATGAGCATCGCCTTTTTTCAATGATTAAACGGTTATTTCTCGTTTAATTATTTATTGTTTAAATAGTCCAATACCACTTCATGGTGCGTTTTGGTTTTGAATTTGTTAAACACGTATTCAATAACACCTTCTTCATTAATTAGAAAGCTAATACGGTGCAACCCATCGTAAACTTTTCCCATGAATTTTTTCTCGCCCCACACACCGAATGCGTCTGCTGCTGCATGGTCTTCATCTGATAATAAGGTGAAGTTTAAGCTGTCACGCTCAATGAATTTACCTAAGCGTTTCACAGGGTCAATACTGACGCCCAGTGTTACGACATTATGCGCATCTAATTCTGCTTTAATATCACGTAGACCTTGAGCTTGAACCGTACAGCCAGGTGTCATCGCTTTAGGGTAAAAATAAAATAAGACTTTTTTGCCTTTTAAATCAGATAGAGAAATTGACTCTCCATCTTGATCAAAAAGAGATACGTCTGGTGCAGGAGAGCCTGCGGCTAATGGCGTGATCATGATATTTCCTTTTGGCTGTGTTTTTCTAATTGGTTTTATAAAAATTTATTTTCCCGCTGACGCCTAATGAGTCACACAGTGCTTCAAATTGCTCTTGAATCTCAATGATGTGACATTCTTGAAAGATTTCAGCAGTAATTTGAATTTGAAACGTATTTTGGTTTTCGCCCTTTTTAAGCGTTTGAGCACTAAGCGTTTTTAAATCAATATCACGATTGGCTAAGAAGTCTGTGAATTTTTCGGTTAATCCAGGACGATCTTCTGATTCGACAAAGGCATCAATAGTATAAAAAATATCTTTCTCTTGATGAGGTGATGTTCGCTTCATCATGGTGATTAAATCGTGTTGTTGACCAAGTAAAGGCAAAGTATTTTCAATACGAGAAATCGCATTTGCTGTACCGGAGAGCAGCATGATCAGCGTAAATTCATTACCAAATGACGCGATACGACTATCAACGATATTGCAGCTTGATTCGGTGACAAGACGAGTCACCTTATTAGAGATACCCGGTCTGTCTGTACCAACCGCGGTAATTACAAGGTACTGAGGCATAAAAAACTCGTTATTGAAAAAGATAACCTAATACTAACACGCAAGTGATTGTGTGATAAGCAAGCAATAGTAGACAATCGTCAAAAAAAAGACTCTACAACAGAGGCTCTTATGTAATATCCTTGAGGTATATTGATTGAATGATTCTGCTCATAGCATAGAAGATGAAAACCATAGGGTGTTTACTGTGGTCAAGGACGATGACTCTTTGCTATGAAATTAATGAATAACAGAATTAATTCGCACATTCAGGCTAAGAAAAAAGGGAGAAGGATATGTTCTCAGGTAGCATTGTCGCATTAGTTACACCATTAGATACCGATGGTGAAGTAGATTACAACAGCTTAAAAAACCTAGTAGATTATCATATTAATGCCGGTACTAATGGTATTGTTGCTGTTGGTACAACCGGTGAATCCGCGACATTAAGTGTAGAAGAGCATGTCAAGCTAGTGATGAAAACACTAGAGTTTGCTGATGGACGAATTCCTGTTATTGCTGGTACAGGTGCTAATGCCACTCATGAGGCAGTAACATTTAGTAAGCTTTTCCACGACTCAGGTGTTGCTGGCTGTCTAAGTGTGACGCCTTACTATAACAAGCCAACACAAGAAGGCTTGTTCCAACACTATAAAGCAATCTCAGAAGCGACGGATATTCCACAAATTCTTTATAATGTACCGGGCCGCACAGCGGTAGATTTATTGCCTGAAACAGTGGCTCGTTTGTCAGAGCTTGACAATATTGTCGCATTAAAAGATGCGACGGGTGATTTAGATAGAGTTGCACTTACTCGTGAACTTTGTGGTGAAAAATTCATCCAACTTAGTGGTGATGATGCGACGGCACTTGATTTTGTTAAATTGGGTGGCCACGGTGTTATTTCGGTAACGTCAAATATTGCAGCAAAAGATATGGCAACCATGTTCGCATTGGCGGCTCAAGGTAAATTTGAAGAAGCGGAACTGATTAACCAACGCTTAATGCCACTACATAAAGATTTATTCGTTGAAGCAAACCCAATTCCTGTAAAATGGGCTGCGCATCGTTTAGGTATGATTACTCACTCAGATATTCGTTTACCATTGACGGAACTAAGCTCATCATTACAACCTGTGGTTGAACAAGCCTTAATTAATGCTGGTGTGCTGAAGTAATAGGATTAAAAATGAAAGTGAAGACTCGCTTTGTTGTTGGATCATTGATGATTGCTGTTCTATCAGCGTGTTCAAGCAGTCCAACAGAGCGTCGCCAAGCCAAGCAAGATTTTAAATACTTGGATACACCACCATTAGAAGAGTGGAAGCAACCTGCAGAGGCAAAACCTGAGTTTTACCCTCAGTATGATATTCCAAAAGGTGAGTACAGTGGTGGAGTTGGGAAAGACGTGGATATTCGTCCTCCTCAGCAAGTGCTAGAGTTGATCCCTGGTGCTCGTATTGAAGAGCAAAAGGGTGAAGTGACCGTATGGCTTGTGAAAGAAGAAGACGTAGATAAACTATGGCAAACAGTATTAACGCTAATTGAAAAACGTGATATTGATATTGTTTCGCAAAGTGACGATAAAATAGAGACCGATTGGCTTAAATGGAATTCAGAAGATGAAGACCATGAGTTTGGTGCGCGCTACAATATTGAAAAATTGAGTGAAAATAATCGCTCAGGCTTTCAAATTACGCTAATTGATTGGCAAGTTGACGGTAAGCAAACCGAAGTAACGCAAGCGAACAAAGCCCGCTACAACATTTTGATGACCAATTTAGTGACGTCAGCTTATGATGAGCAATTACGTGAAGAAGCGCGTATTCGTGCTGAAGAATTAGTTAAGCGTATCCCAATATCTATGGGGCAAGACAGAAGTGGTTTGCCTGTTATTATTGCTCGTGCGCCGTATAATATCTTCTGGGAGCGTCTTGGAGAGTTATTGCCTATGATGGGATTAACCATTGAAGACAGAAATCGCTCTCAAGGTACGATTGAAGTGAAATACAAAGAGCCTGATGATGAGTTCTGGGAAGAAATTGGTACAAAACCACTTTCTTTTGAGGGTAGTACATACAATTTATTACTCGGTGATTTAGGCAATCGTACTTCAATTAACGTAACAGATGCAGCAGGTAAGCCTGTTGATGAAGCAACATTAGATTCTGTGGTTCCTGTTCTTGCCGCTATGATTGAAAAATCAAATAAAATGCCAAAAGAGAAAGCAATAGAGGAGTGATCCTCATTAACGTTGCTTAATAATAAATAAAACAAAGGCGCTCAGATTATTGAGCGTCTTTTTTTTCATCACTTTGTACATCGTCGGTTTCTTGCTTAGTGTGTATTTTTTGTTTTGTTTCTTCTTTTTCATTCTCTTGAGGAGTCGTTGTTTTTTTCGTGTGTTTGAATTTCATATTTGCGGTTGCTTTTAAAGCAGCAAGGTTACCAATGACCACACTCAAAACAATCACTATGATAACCCAAGGGTTCATTAACCATTCCATATTTAATCCTTACTAATATTAGTAACGTAGCGTACAAACAGTGTATCAATATGTTTAATGATAGTGTCTTTTCCTGCTAAGTCGACGTCTTTCCATACTTGTAAAAGAATATCAGGCGTTAGCATTGTCATTAACTCAGCTCCCTTTTCTTTATGGCTAATATGCCAAGGTTCGACAGCCACGCCTTTTCTATCTGCGTTATAAGGGAAAAAGAAGCCATGTAGTGAGGCATTTTCTTGCAACCACTTGCTAAATTGAGCTTGGTGACCTGTAGTGTATTCCCATGGTTCAAGTTGCAGATTTACACCTTCAGGAAGCGTATTTTCAGCATAAATATCAAGATCGGTTCCCCAATGGTGACGGCTAGCTCCCGGAAGGGCAGACCAACGCATAATTGCGTGAATTTTATCTATATCGCTCATGGCGCTAGTATCTAACGGCAGTCCATCATTGCCAGAAATAGGACGAATGCCATTAAATTTATTATTCCAAATCATAAGCTGGCGTTCAAAATCACGAAAACTACTGGCAATAGTCAGAGAGAAACCTGCGTCCAGTGCTGCTTTTTCTAATGATTCAAATGAAGAGACGCAATCATGATGAAGTTGACGATGAGGGGTAACAAAAGAAAGGTGCTGGCTTGATAAGCCTGTCAGTTCTTGATAAGTCATAAAGTACCAATGCAATGATGAGAGGAGCTTCCTCCCATCATAACGCCAATCGATGATTACGCGAGTAGATTATTTAAGACTTCTTGATACATATCAGTTAGTTTTTCTAAATCATCAACCTTTACACACTCATTTACTTTATGGATAGTGGCATTAACAGGACCAAGTTCAATCACTTGCGAACCCATTTGAGCTATAAAACGGCCATCCGATGTTCCACCTGTGGTGAGCAATTGGGGCTTTTGTTGGTTAACCGTATCAACAGCATCGACTACAGCGGTGAGAAGAGCACCTGTATCGGTTAAGAAAGGAAGGCCATTGATAATCCAATCTAAGTCATACTCTAAATCGTGTTTATTTAATGTTTCAATAACACGTTGCTGTAAGCTTTCAACAGTTGATTCTGTACTGAATCGAAAGTTAAACATGACTTCAACATCCCCAGGGATCACATTAGATGCTCCTGTACCGCCATTCATATTTGGAATTTGAAAACTGGTTGGGGGAAAGTAATCATTACCTTTATCCCATTCAGTCATTACCAATTCAGTTAATGCAGGCATTGCTTGATGAATCGGGTTTCGTGCGATGTGAGGGTAAGCAACGTGACCCTGAATACCTTTAACGGTTAAGTTGCCAGTAAGCGAGCCTCGACGGCCATTTTTAACCACATCACCAACATAATCAGTACTGGATGGTTCACCTACAATACACATATCAATAATTTCATTACGCTCTTGTAGTGTATCTACTACGCGAGTGGTTCCATTAATGAATGGGCCCTCTTCATCGGATGTGATCAGAAAAGAAATCGATCCTTTATGGTCTGGATGCTCAGTAACAAAACGCTCAACAGCGACAACCATACAAGCCAGTGAGCCCTTCATATCGGCAGCACCACGTGCGTACAACATGCCATCAATAATGGTTGGTTCAAATGGGTTGGTATTCCAATGATCTAGTGATCCGGTTGGTACCACATCGGTATGGCCTGCAAAAGTAAATAGCGGCGCTTCTGTGCCACGACGAGCCCAAAAGTTGGTGGTGTCTTCAAAAACCATGATTTCAATGCTAAAACCAAGTGCCTCTAAGCGTTTAATCATTAGTTCTTGGCAGCCAGCATCTTCAGGGGTGATGGATTGACGACTCAATAGATCTTTTGCAAGCGCTAGTGTTGGGGTATCTGACATTATGTATTCCTTTACTTCATTCTTAAACGGTCACTGTAATAATACAGCAAATTAAACAGTAAACAGTGCTTCGTATTGGGCGGGTTTAAAACCTAAATGGTATTCATTATTGTGAATCAATACGGGACGTTTTATCATTGCTGGCATCTCTAGCAATAATTCAATTGCAGTCTCTTCATTGAGGGACGCTTTTTGTTCGTCACTCAGTTGACGGTAAGTCGTGCCTCGTTTGTTTACCACGTTCTCCCATCCCAATTGTTGAACAAGCGTAGTAACCATTTCTTTATCAATGCCATCAGTACGGTAATCGTGATAAGTAAAGGTGATGTCGTTAACGTCTAACCATTTTTTACATTTCTTAATGGTATCGCAGTTTTTAATTCCGTAAATTGCAGTCATGACTTTCTTCATTATGTTATAAATTATGGTCTATTTATAACGAGATTTGAGCAAATACGCCAGAGCTGAGCGTTATTTAGTATTCTATTGGTTATAATTTGAAGTGACTCGTCTTTTTCTTTGCCATAATTCTTATCTTTGTTGAGAAAATATACAATTTTAAAACAATATCAAAAATGGAATGAATGATGGGAAATGCAGTAAAAGTAGGTGACATAGGCTGTGATCATGATGGATTTCATCCAACTCCAGTACTTATTGGATCGGGAACAGTAAAAGTTGATGGTGTACCAGCTGCACGTGAAGGGGATCCTTTAGCACCACATTCAAAACCCAAGCATCCACCTCACCCAAGATCAATATCTGCAGGGTCTAGTTCAGTATTTATAGATGGAAAAGCGGCAGCAAGAAGTGGTGATGCGGTTGGCTGTGGTGGGACAGTAGAAGGGGGAGGGACCGTTAACATTGGGTGATTATTGGTATGTATAATGAAATTGTTATGAAAACTAATTACAATAAATGCATTTTTATGTGTTTTTTGATGGAATTGTGCGATTATTTTCGTAATTAGTTGATCAATCTCAACATCATAAATATTGAATGATTAATAATTGATCTTATTAAATCAGGAGGTATCAATGGAGTTGAATCCAGTGTTTGCCAGACGCTTATATTTAGCGTTATTGGTGCATAATTTAGAAAGGCCGAATGTGCCTAAGCTTGTTGAGCTAACCGGTTGGCCTCGTCGTACGATTCAAGATGTATTGAAAGCCCTGCCTGGTATTGGTATAGAGTTAATGTTTATTCAAGATGGTCGACGTCACAACGACGGATATTATCGCCTTTCAGATTGGGGGCCGTATGATCCTGACTGGGTGTGTTCGCGAGAAGATGAAATTGCATCAACCTTATACCATTAGTCTGCTATTTTTAGGCTTACTAAAGAGTGAATAAAACGCCAACATTATTGTTGGCGTTTTTGTTTGCGTAAGATTTTGTTTTGGTATTATTATTTACTACGATGGTATAAGCATTATGGACAAATATAAGCAGAACCAAGCATGGTCACTGATGTGTTAAATGCCATTGGATCTTGAAGTACAATAATATTTGCGTTTAATGCTTGAGCTTCATTTTTAATATCATTAACTGCTGCGATCATAAGATCCTTGTTTGATATAAAAAAGAACGTGTACCAATGGCCTTCACTTCCTGTCACCGTTCCCACTTCAGTACATTTTTGATCTTGAATAATGCTGTCATTATAATGCAAAGTAATAGCTTCAGACTCAGTATCTATTGGTTGTGTTGTGATAGCGCAGCCACTGAGTAAAGTCAGGCTTAAAAGAGCAGAAAGAAATAATTTCATATTAAGAATCCAAGTAGAGTAGAGTTGCCGCTACTCGTGATTTCACATTCAACTTTTTCAATAAACTTTTCATGTGTACCTTTACGGTAGCCTCAGAAATAAACAGTTTATCGGCCACTTGCTTATTACGCATACCTTTGGCGACATTTTGTAAGATCTCAAGTTCACGAGCGGTTAAACTTTCCAGTTTATCATCACCGTTAGTTTCTTGTTCTAAGCACGCTCTTACTTGCTCAGAATAAGCCTTTCCACCTTTCATTGCCTCTTTTAATAAAGCGATTAATTCATCTGGTTCACTGTCTTTTAATAGGTAACCGTCGGCACCGGCCTTCACTAAAGTTTTAATGTCTTGTTTATTATCAGATACCGTTAAGATAACAATAGGGCAAGTTACGCCTTCGTTACGTAGAGCATGGAGGGTGTCTAAACCAGACATCCCTTTCATGTTGAGATCTAATAACACTAAGTCAGGCTCATCTTTAGAGATTAGTGCAACTGCATCTGTACCGTTACTGGCTTCACCTGTGAGTGTAAATTCTTCTTCAAAAGAGAGTAGTTGACCAATACCACGACGCATTAACGGATGATCATCAACGATAACAACATTCCACATAGTTTGTACCTCTATTATTTATTGGTTAAGTGGAAACGTTACGTTCACTGTACAACCGTGTTCTAGTTCGGAGTTTATGGATAGGTGGCCACGAACGCAATGTGCTCGTTCTTGCATTATCCTTAATCCATAATGATTAATTTTTTCTTCTGCAGGATTAAATCCTACGCCGTCGTCTTCAATGTTAATATAGCCTTGCTCACCTTCTTGAAAACAAGTAATGATAATATTATCAGCTTTTGAGTGTTTGATGGCATTTAATGTTGCTTCTCTAATTAATTGCAATAAATGAACGTGCTGTTGTGCATTTATGGGCAAAGAAGGTAGCTCATTATTCAAATGAATTCGTATCTTTGTTTGTGAAGCTAATGTGGTGGTAATTTCTTTTAATGCCTCACCAAAGTGCGCTTTATTAATGGTTAGTCTAAAGGTATTAAGTAATTCTCTTAATTGAGTATAGGCACTTTTAAGACCCTCATCTAATTCAGTCAGTGTTGTATTGGTACTTTGGCAATTACACTTGGCCAATTGTCGCTTTAATAATGTAGTTTGTATTTTTAAGTATGAGAGTGATTGAGCAAGTGAATCATGTAACTCTCTAGCAATCGCCGATCGTTCTTCTAAGAGAATTAATTGGTGAGTTTGTTTTTGAGCTTGATTATAAAATACGCCACGCGCAAGAATATTCGCAATGTTTATGATTAATTTTTGATCTGGGCAAGGTAAAGTAAATTGCCACATTAAATAGCCGAGTTGTTCTCCATCAATACTGAGTTCTTGTAAACTCCAAGGTGAGTTATTTGACTCACCACTGGTTATCTCCCAATCCCCACCGGATTCTTCTTCTACAATTAACCTTGCACTTATGATGCCTTCAATATTTACAAAAGTATCTAGGATATTTTTAAACGCTTGTTCATCTAATTGAGACGCAGAAAGCTGTTGAGAGCATTGATAGAGAGTGGTGAGCGAGCGGTTCGCTTGGCTTAACTTCTTCGTTTTATCTTCAACTCGGTTTTCAAGTTCTCTGTAACTGAGATCAATTTGTTTTGCCATATGGTTAAACGAATCGCTTAATTGTCCTAATTCGTTATCACTTTTTAGATCTACTTGAACTGAATAGTTTCCTTTCGTCATGGCTTTACTTGCTGCAACAAGATGATGCAGTGGGCTTACAATTCTGCGTTGAGTAAAAAAGATAATGAAAATACTCAAAGAGACAATTAAAGATAAACCTAAACCGCCAATAAGAGAAAGTAGTTGTAATTTACGTTCTGAGAATTCTTGCAGTCGAAAAACAAAATGGTCAATTTGATCAACAAAAATGGAGACTTTATTTAAGTAGATCTGTTTGTTGTCACTGAGTAGTGAGGGTTGTAAAGATTGCCACTGCAAGAGAATATCTTGATAAGAAAGCTCAATATCGTCTGGTACAAACCATTGCTCTAACGCTTTAAAAGAGGGCGATTTTATAGATTGAGAGAGCTTACTGAGGTGTTCTACAAGCTCTGGAGAATTGGTTTCAATATCATAGGCCAAACGATAACTTTGCATACGCAACGAGCCTGCAATATTAACGGCTTCGGCATCTTTTAAGCTAGAAGATAAGGTGACTAATGCCAAGCTAGTTGTCACTACTGAGATTAATACAATCAGTAACATTACTTGTGCAATGGTTTTTGTTAAAATTGAGGTTTTAGTGTGTTTCATCTTTGTTAATTGTGGCCTATGATTAGTTAAAGGCAAATGAGCTCTATTTTGTTGTTTTTATTTATTTTAAAAATTGATCTAGAACAAGAATGCCCCTTGTTTAACCATTATGGGGTATATCAATAAATATGACAAAATTTAAAATTCACCATATAGAAATGTTAATGGAATTCTGGAGTTATGAATAGATGAGTCAGGATAATATGATTGATCACTCTAAGCGAGGTATTTTTCGTCGCTTCTCCACAAAGAAAACAGAGAGTCCATTAACACAACAGCGCCTACCTTGGGTTAAGAATGAGGTTGATTTCGTATCTCAATGTACTCGTTGTGAAAAATGTATTACAGCTTGTGAAGAGCAAATAATTGTTAAAGGTGATGGTGGTTTTCCTATTGTGGATTTTACCAAGGGAGAATGCACTTTTTGTGAAGCTTGTGCAACTCAATGCCCAGAGCATTTATTTGATTTACGCATTACCCCTGCTTTCACTCATCAAATATCTATAAATAAAGAGTGTCTGGCAAAACAGTCGGTAGAGTGTCGTAGTTGTAGTGATATGTGTGAGACACAAGCCATTCGCTTTCAGCTGGTATTGGGTAGCGTAGCTCAGCCTCAAATTAATTTTGATGCTTGTAATGGATGTGGTGGTTGCGTAGCCGCTTGCCCTACTTCTGCTATTAGCATGACACTGGAAGAAACAAAATAATGTTAGAAAATTTACCTGAAAATGAAGTTCATATTTCAAGTTTAGTGGTTCATGTACGCCCTGAATTATTAGAAGTGACAAAAGAAAAAATATTAGCGTTACCGAATACGGAAATCCACGGTGAAAGTGAAGAGGGCAAGTTAATTGTTGTGCTTGAAACTGAAAATCAGGGATATATCACCGATTCAATCGATAAAATAAATGACTTCGAAGGAATACTAAATGTCGCTTTAGTTTTCCACCAAATCGAGCACTTTGATTCGCAATGTGAGGATGAATCATGAAAATGACAAGACGTGCGTTTGTTAAAGCAAACGCCGCAGCATCAGCTGCAGCCGTAGCAGGAATTACTTTACCTGCATCGGCAACTAATTTAATCGTTAGTTCTGACCAAACAAAAATTAAATGGGATAAAGCGCCTTGTCGTTTTTGTGGTACTGGTTGTTCTGTACTTGTGGGTACTCAAAATGGTCGCGTTGTTGCGACTCAAGGCGATCCAGAAGCGCCAGTAAACAAAGGTCTTAACTGTATCAAAGGCTACTTCCTATCTAAAATCATGTACGGCAAAGATCGTCTACAAACGCCAATGTTGCGTATGACAGATGGTCAATACGATAAGAACGGTGATTTTGCCCCTGTTTCTTGGGATGTCGCGTTTGATACGATGGCTGAGAAGTGGAAAGCCGCTCTGAAAAAACACGGTCCAACCGGTGTTGGTATGTTTGGTTCAGGTCAGTGGACAGTAATGGAAGGCTACGCAGCCGTTAAATTGATGAAAGCAGGCTTCCGTTCAAATAACATCGATCCAAATGCTCGTCACTGTATGGCTTCAGCGGTAGGTGCGTTTATGCGTACATTCGGTATCGATGAACCAATGGGTTGTTATGATGACTTTGAACACGCAGACTCTTTTGTTCTGTGGGGCTCAAACATGGCAGAAATGCACCCAGTACTATGGACTCGTATTTCAGACCGTCGTTTAAGTAATCCGCACGTTAAAGTGAACGTATTATCTACTTACTACCACCGTTCATTTGAGTTAGCGGATAAAGGGTACATTTTTGAACCTCAATCAGACCTTGCGATTGCTAACTTCATCGCTAACTACATCATTCAAAACGATGCAGTAAACTGGGACTTCGTAAATAAACACACGAACTTCAAGCAAGCAACAACAGACATTGGTTATGGTCTTCGTGATACTGATCCACTACAAATGAAAGCGGAAAACCCTAACTCTGGAGCGATGAGCTCGATCAGTTTTGAGGAATATAAAGCGTCAGTTGCACCATACACAGCAAAAAAAGCATCTGAAATGTCAGGTGTATCAGAAGACGATCTGATCACTCTCGCTAAGCAATACGCGGATCCAAATACAAAAGTAATGTCTTTATGGACAATGGGTATGAACCAACACACTCGTGGTGTTTGGATGAACAGCCTTGTTTATAACATTCATCTATTAACGGGTAAAATTTCAACGCCGGGTAACAGCCCATTCTCATTGACTGGCCAACCTTCAGCATGTGGTACCGCTCGTGAAGTAGGTACATTCTCACATCGTCTACCTGCAGACATGGTTGTTGCTAATCCTAAGCACCGTGCAATTTCAGAAAAAATCTGGAAACTACCAGAAGGCACATTAAACGGCAAACCTGGTGCACACGCCGTTGTTCAAGACCGCATGCTTAAAGACGGCAAGATTAACGCTTATTGGGTAATGTGTAATAACAACATGCAAGCGGGTCCAAACATTAACACGGAACGTTTACCTGGTTACCGTAACCCAGAAAACTTTATTGTATGTTCTGACCCATACCCAACTGCAACAGCTCAAGCATCGGATCTTATTCTTCCAACAGCAATGTGGGTAGAAAAAGAAGGTGCTTACGGCAATGCAGAGCGTCGTACTCAAGCTTGGTATCAACAAGTACAAGCGAAAGGCGAAGCTAAATCTGATTTATGGCAAATCATGGAATTCTCAAAACGCTTCACAGTAGAAGAAGTGTGGGGCGAAGAGCTGCTTGCAAAAGCGCCTGAATTCCGTGGTAAAACTATGTATGACGTACTTTACAAAAATGGCAACGTTGATGCTTTCCCATTATCTGAAGCTCAAGAGCTAAACGATGATGCAAAAGCTCAAGGTTTCTACGTTCAAAAAGGTCTGTTTGAAGAGTATGCCGCATTTGGTCGTGGCCACGGTCATGATTTAGCTCCATATGATACCTACCATAATGTACGTGGTTTGCGTTGGCCTGTTGTTGATGGCAAAGAAACATTATGGCGCTTTAAAGAAGGTTCAGATCCATACGCTAAGAAAGGGTCGGATTGGGACTTCTACGGCAAGCCTGATGGTAAAGCGTTGATTATCTCTGCCCCATATGAAGCGCCACCAGAAATTCCTGATGATGAGTTTGATATGTGGTTATGTACGGGGCGTGTTCTTGAGCATTGGCATACCGGTACTATGACGCGTCGTGTTCCTGAGTTGTATAAAGCAGTTCCTGATGCGCTTTGTTATATTCACCCTGCGGATGCGAAGAAACGTAACCTGCGCCGTGGTGATGAAGTGTTAATTTCTAACAAACGTGGAGAAGTACGTGTTCGTGTTGAAACTCGTGGTCGTAACCGTCCGCCTGAAGGATTAGTATTTGTTCCATTCTTTGATGCTCGCATCTTAATTAACAAATTGATTTTGGATGCAACGGATCCTCTGTCTAAGCAGACAGATTATAAGAAGTGTCCAGTTAAGATCACTAAAATTGCTTAATTAATATATAGATAGGTTATTGGCCAAGATGTGAGTAACCTATTTCAAAGAGTTTGCCTTAAGGCGGAGAAATTAGAATGAAAAAATTCATTATAGCGCTTATGTCAGCAGGACTTTTGTTTGCTGGTGCAGTACAAGCAGAAACCGAACAATCTGCAGAATTGAATAATCCAGGAGGCATTGGTGGTGTTGAATCATTACGTGGTGCATCGGAATTAGAAACAACGCGTCCAGCGGATGATTTTAAACGTTTTCCACGTGATCACGCATTAGACAGTGATTACGTATACCAACCACCATTAGTACCTCATACTATTCGTAACTATGAAGTATCGTTAAATGCAAATAAGTGTTTATCATGCCATAGTTGGAAAAACGCAAAAGAAATGGGAGCCACTAAGATCAGTGTAACTCATTACGTAAACCGTGAAGATGCTGTACTTTCAGATGTATCACCTCGCCGTTACTTCTGTCTACAATGTCACGTACCTCAAGCTGATGCTAAACCATTAGTTGAGAATGAATTTGAACGTGTGGACTCATTGCGCTAGTTAATAGCCAATACCGTTAAGAGAGGCTATACATGAAATTTTTAAAAGCATTTTGGAAGCGTTTTTCATCACCAAGTAAAGCAGCGGTAGGTGTTGTCCTATTTATGGGCTTTATAGGTGGTTTGCTTTTCTGGGGCGCATTTAACACGGGTATGGAAGCAACCAACACAGAAGAATTCTGTTCTGGTTGTCATGCTCCAATCGTTAAGGAAATCCAAGAAACGATTCACTACTCTAACCGTTCGGGCGTACGTGCTATCTGTTCAGATTGTCACGTACCTCATAACTGGACTGATAAAATTGTACGTAAAGTTCAAGCGTCAAAAGAGCTGTTTGCGCATTATGTCACTAAAACAATTGATACTGAAGAGAAGTTCAAAGAGCGTCGTGGTCATTTAGCTGAGCGAGAATGGCATCGAATGAAAGAGAATAATTCTCAAGAATGTCGTAATTGCCATGAATTCGACTTTATGGATTTCTCAGAGCAAGGTCCACGTAGTGCGAAACAACATTCAACGGCATTAGCATCGGGTGATAAAACCTGTGTAGATTGCCATAAAGGCATTGCACATAAGCTGCCTGATATGTCTGGAATTGAAGGTTGGTAAGGAGATAGCATGAGTACATTAGAGTCTGTTATTTGGCATACGTTGGGTTACATCGCAATGCCGAGCATTATTCTTGGTGGTTTTGCTGCGGTTGCAGTGCTATCAATTTGGATATTGTCATTAAAAGCAGATAAAGAATAAATAATTTAGCTTAATCTAAGTAGATAACAAAAAGAGATGGGTATTTATAACTCATCTCTTTTTTTGTATCTGCTTGTTTGCAGTGGTCAAGTTAAAATCGACTTTTCCTACGCAATTATCTGAACAAGTACTGATTCAGAATGGTATTAGATACCTAAAAAAGTGTAGTAAATAAAGGCAGCCCAGCTTACCGCAAGTAAAATCCATGGCAAGTTTTTGCTTGATTCTTTATTAATGTGATCTTGTTGAGCTTGTTTACCTTCTACATCAGAGTGATTGTGTTTACTCTGCTTTTGACGCTGCGTCTTTTTCTTCAGCTTATCTGCTTCTCGTGATTTTTCTTTTTGCTGTTTCTTGTAAAGCGCAATACCTTTTTCTATACCTTGCGCAATCAATTTAGTTTGTTCTTTTGTTTGTGCTGGTTTTTGTGTAGCTTTAGCAATTGCCATTGCTTCTTGTTGAGATTCTATTGATATCTGTGCTTTATTGTTATTTTTCATACGGGCATTCTTAATTCTTCATATTTGATTTTATCTTTATACATCGTTGAAATGTAAACGATACAAAGTGTGACGGCAATATAGATTTTGAATTTAAAGGTGTATCTAGCTCAAAGTTTTTATTTTATTCAATCGTTATTTTTAATCATTTCAGTAGTCTGGACAAGTCTACTGAGAAGATTGTTAGTTAATTCTTTCGTCTGTTTAATGTTCAAAGGTAGATAAATGCTGTACTCGTTTGATGCATACGACCAACATGGATGGTTAAAACCACCTATTTGGTTATGGTTTGGTTGGGCTATTTTAATTCGCTCCGTTGTCGTTTTTGTTATGGCCGGCGCTAGTCGTGAGCAAGGTACTGATTTATTGGCCCTGTTTTACCCAAGTCATGCGCATTTATATACTAGTTTGTGTTTGAGCTTACCCATTGTATTTTATATGTGGTTAAGTAGTTTTAAAAAGCCCACACGCCCTTTTATGCTGACTCTTTGGAAGCAAGGACGGTGGCTAACCATTATGATGGTTTTGATCGATCTCATGATGTTAATTCAATCGGTTATTGTTAATCGAGGAGAGTTTCAGCCAGGAAGTGCAATGATTATCTTACTTCTTAGTTGGTTTCTTATATTTTTATGTCGCAGTAAACGAGTGAAAATATGCTTTAGTCTGACTTAATGAGAGGGGGCAGACAATGGATTTATCAACAGGTGCATTATTATTTAGTGCGTTATTAAGCCCGCTAGCAATGGCGGATTGGCAGTTAGATTTAGGATTAGAGATTAATCGTCCTAACTTGCAACACATTACTAATTCATCAGCGTCGTTAGTGCTGGGTGAAGAAACATTAGTGTTTAATTCATTCGATAAGAAATCTCAGGTACAAGCTTGGGCGGAGTTAAAAAACATTGATGCTGAGAATGTTGAAATTGCTTTTCGAGTAACAGAGGAGGAAGGGGAAGGTAAAGTAAGAACATTATGTGCGCCAACCATTATCACCAAGTTGAATAATTTAGAATCTTACATGGTGTCTGATTCATCAGCGAATGAAACCGTAAAGCTTTCAGTGGAAGTTATTTCTTCATAAACTCTTATCTTTTATCAAACAATCTTATGTTTTATTGCATATAATGAGCTCAGTTAATTCAAAATAGAAAGGAACTGAGTTCATGTCTTACACTCCTCAAACGGCATTACTGCCAGAACCAGATCGATTTGCATTATACGTTACCTTAAATATCAAAAGTAACCCTCAGCTTGTTTTAGAGCAGCTACAGACACTTCCTGCATTAATTGTCGAATTAAATGAGAATCAGCCAGACGCTAACTTAAGCAGTGCAGTTTCTTTTGGTGCTGATTTCTGGACTACATTGTCTGCACCTATGCCGCCAGAATTGGTAAACTTTAAGCAATTAGGTAAAGGTGACATCATTGCACCAGCGACGCATGGTGATGTGCTAATTCATATTCATTCAAATCGCCATGACTTACATTTTTATATCTTACGTAAGTTAATGAATGTGATTTCTGAACACGTTGAGATTAAAGAAGAAGTATCAGGTTACCGCTTTTTAGATTCGCGCGATATGACAGATTTCGTTGATGGAACAGAAAATCCTAAAAATGAAGCGCGCGCTGAAGTTGCATTGATTGCTGATGGTGAATTTGCTGGCGGCAGTTACATGATGTGCCAACGCTTTGTTCACAAACTACCTGCGTGGAACCGTTTGTCCGTTTCAGCTCAAGAAAAAGTGATTGGTCGTACTAAACCTGATTCAATAGAGCTAGAAGACGTTCCAGCTGCTTCACACGTAGGCCGTGTTGATATTAAAGAAGATGGTAAAGGGGTTAAGATCCTACGCCACAGCTTGCCGTATGGCTCGGTTTCTGGTGACCATGGTTTATTGTTTATTGCTTATTGTCACTCTGTACATAATTTCCAAGTGATGTTGGATAGCATGTATGGCGAAGTCGATGGAAAAACTGATCAATTATTGCGTTTTACAGATGCGGTAACTGGTGGTTATTTCTTTGCTCCATCACAAGAAATGTTCACTGAGCTAAAAGTTAAATAATTTTGTTCTAAAGTTTAAGTGGGTATCATTAGAAATAATGGTATCTGCTTGATTATTTATATTAGAGCAGATACAAAAAGGCCGCTGTTTTCTTTGAGATAACAGCGGCCTTTTTATTGTCTTTAATTAACTAGTTTATCTTTAAAGATTACTTAGTTACTTTAAGAACTGGAGATTCACCAACAGTAACAGCACCAGAAAGCTTAGTAAGCTCTTTGATTTCGTCCATGTTTGAGATTACAACTGGAGTAAGCGTTGATTTAGCGTGCTCTTCTAAGTACGCAAGATCGAATTCGATTACTGTGTCGCCAGCTTTAACTTCTTGGCCTTCTTCAGCGATACGAGTAAAGCCTTGACCTTTAAGTTCAACGGTATCGATACCAAAGTGAACGAAAAGCTCGATGCCGTCGTTAGATTCGATAGAGAAAGCGTGGTTAGTTTCAAAGATTTTGCCGATTGTACCGTTTACTGGAGCAACCATTTTGTTGCCAGCAGGTTTGATAGCAATACCGTCACCAACGATTTTTTCAGCGAACACTACGTCTGGCACATCTTCGATGTTTACAATTTCACCAGAAAGAGGTGCGATGATGTCGATTGCACCAGCTGCAGTGCTTTCAGAAGAAAATGCGCTTTTAATTTTGTCAAACAGACCCATTGTGTAGCTCCCTAAAGTTATATTAAATAGCCACTAAACTTAGTGGCTATATTTAATTCTTTGCAACTATACTATTACTTAGTATTTTCTGCGATAAATTTTTCAACGTGCGCTTCAATTTCTGCTGCTGTAGGCATTTGAAGAGCTTCATCTGCCATTGCTTTCACTGCTGCAAAGTTTGAGTTACGAACAATTTTCTTAACTAGAGGGATAGAGATACCGCTCATGCTGAACTCGTCTAAGCCCATACCTAGAAGAAGTAGACTAGCACGCTCATCACCAGCTAGCTCACCACACATACCAGTCCATTTACCTTCTTTATGAGAAGCGTCGATTACTTGCTTGATTACAAGCAAAACCGCTGGAGATAGTGGGTTATATAGGTGAGAAATCATTTCGTTACCACGGTCAACTGCAAGAGTATATTGCGTTAAATCGTTAGTTCCGATAGAGAAGAAGCTCACTTCTTTCGCTAAATGGTGTGCAATTGCAGCGGCTGCTGGCGTTTCAACCATAACACCGATTTCGATGCTTTCATCAAACGCATGGCCTTCAGCACGAAGTTCTACTTTGTATTCTTCGATTGCATTTTTCAGCTCACGGATTTCTTCAACAGAAATGATCATTGGGAACATGATACGCAGTTTACCGTGTGCAGATGCACGTAAAATACCACGTAATTGGTCACGTAGGATTTCACGACGGTCTAAACTGATACGGATTGCACGCCATCCTAAGAATGGGTTCATTTCTTCTGGGAGATCCATGTATGGTAGATCTTTATCACCACCGATATCCATAGTACGGATGATCACTGGCTCACCATGCATCGCTTCAGCTACTTCTTTATAAGCAACATATTGCTCTTCTTCAGTAGGAAGTGCATCACGATCCATGAATAGGAATTCTGTACGATACAGACCAACACCTTCGCCGCCGTTACGGATGATACCGTCACAGTCTTTAACTGTACCGATGTTACCGCAAACTTCAACTTGGTGGCCATCTAGAGTGATAGCAGGTAGGTCTTTTAGTTTTGCTAGCTCTTCTTTTTCTGCAATTTGTGCATCACGAATTTGCTTAGCTTCTGCTAGTTCTGCTTCTGATGGGTTGATAACAATTTTGTTGTTAACCGCATCAAGAATTAGCATATCACCGTTCTTCACTTGCTTAGTGATATCGTTAGTTCCAACGATAGCAGGTAGTTCAAGAGAACGAGCCATGATAGAAGTATGAGAAGTACGACCGCCGATGTCACAAGCAAAACCAAGAACGTAGTCTAGGTTGATTTGTGCTGTTTCAGAAGGCGTTAAATCGTTAGCAACCAGGATAACTTTTTCATTGATAGCACTTAGTGAAACAATGTTGATACCTAATGCATTTTTAACAAAGCGGCTACCGATATCACGGATATCTGTAGCACGCTCTTTTAGATAATCATCATCCAATGACTCTAGTGCACACGCTTGCTCTTCAATTACAGAGTAAATTGCAAAGTCTGCAGCCATTTTATCATCTTTGATAAGGGCTAAGATTTCTTCTTCTAGCTCTTCATCTTCAAGAAGCATAATGTGCCCCTCAAAAATAGCTTCTTTTTCTTCGCCGAAAGTAGCTAGCGCTTTTGCTTTAATAGCTTCTAATTGCTCAGAAGACTTATTACGAGCATCAAAGAAACGTTGAACTTCTGCTTCTACTTGAGAATCAGAGATTGGAGTTTTGTTTAGGACAATTTCATCTTCCTGAAGTAATAGTGCTTTACCAAAAGCAATACCTGGAGATGCTAGAATGCCAGAAATCATAGCTTTACCTTAAAATTGATCAAATTAGAGAATGAGAATAATAAAGAAAAAGCTGATTAGTGCAGCTCATCCATTAGTTTAACTAGGTGGTCTACTGCTTCTTTCTCTTGAGCGCCTTCAGCAGAGATAGTTACGTTAGTACCTTTAGTTAGACCTAAAGTTTGAAGTTTGAAAAGGCTAGTAGCACTTGCACTTTTACCGTTAGAAGTAACAGTGATTTTTGCATCAAAACCTTTAGCTTCTTTAACGAACTGAGCCGCTGGACGAGTGTGAAGGCCGTTTTCTGCAGTGATTACTACGTCTTGTGAATACATTGTGTATACCCCGATTTATATTTTATGTTGAATTAATGTCGTTAACCAATTCGGTTTGCGAATCTACTTTCGCATATCATAGACTCAGAAACAATCTATCTTCAATCAAATAAGTTAATGGCAGTAATTTATACATTCTTTCTTATTTTGTAATATTAAGTTGCCTTAATACTGATACTTTATACTGGATTGTAATTATTTTACACCTAAAAATAAAGTGGTTTGATTATTACTAAGGAGGGAAATGAAATCAACAAAAAAACCCCATAAGGGGCTTTTTTGGCGTAAAAATTGATTTGAACACATAGATATTACAAAATTATTGCTCATTTTCCTGTTCTGTAAACAATCCTGCAAAGAGTGCTGTACTTAAATAACGTTCACCTGAACTTGGTAAAACAACAACAATTTGCTTATTTTCAAACTCAGGAAGTTCTGCAATACGGTTAGCTGCTACAACAGCAGCACCTGAAGATATACCTGCTAAAATACCTTCTTCTTCCATTAAACGACGAGCCATGGTAATTGCGTCATCTGACGTAATCGCTTCAACACGATCAATCAGTGTAAGATCTAAGTTACCAGGAATAAAGCCAGCACCAATACCTTGTATTTTGTGCGGTGCAGGTTTGATCTCTTCACCAGCAAGGGCTTGAGCGATAACTGGAGATTCTGCAGGCTCTACAGCAACAGACAAAACGGCTTTATTTTGAGTGTGCTTTAGATAACGACTTGTACCTGTTAATGTACCACCAGTACCTACACCAGCAACGAATACGTCTACATTACCTTCTGTTGCTTCCCAGATCTCTGGTCCTGTTGTTTTTTCATGAATAGCAGGGTTTGCTGGGTTATTAAATTGCTGAAGAAGTAGATACTTATTTGGATCGCTCGCTACAATTTCTTCTGCTTTAGCTATTGCGCCACCCATGCCTTTAGGTGCTTCGGTTAATACAAGATTAGCACCTAGAGCTTTAAGTAACTTACGGCGTTCAAGACTCATTGAGGCTGGCATAGTTAGTGTTAACTTATAACCACGAGCTGCAGCAACAAAAGCCAGAGCAACACCAGTATTACCTGATGTTGGCTCAACCAGTTCGATCCCTTCTTTTAACGTGCCTGCTTTTTCTGCTTCCCAAATCATATTTGCGCCAATACGACACTTCACGCTAAAGCTAGGGTTACGAGCTTCTACTTTTGCTAATACGTTGCCGTTACTAACACGGTTAAGACGTACAAGAGGTGTGTTACCAATAGTTTGAGAATTATCTTCGTAAATCTTTGTCATGATCTGTTCCTTCATTTCACGTAACGCGTGATTCAATATGGAGTAAATTTTTGGTGATTCATTTGAGTAACTCGACCTACTTAGAATACGAAGAGTTTCTTAAATGAGAAAGGATCAAAAGGTTATAAGTTATGGATTAATAGCTTTATGTGTATCACGGTAAACATCAACCCACATAGCGGTTGCGCCACAAACTGCGATAGGCATAACAAATAGGTTTAAGATTGGTGTCATCGTAAAGAGAGTAACGAGTGAACCAAAAGATAAGCATTTACCGCGTTTGGTCTTTAGTTCATCACGCATTGTTTCAAAAGGGACTTTATGGTTATCAAACGGATAATCACAGTATTGAATTGCCATCATCCAAGCGGTAAATAAAAACCATAAAACAGGCGCTATACTTTGACCAATTGCAGGGATAAAGAAAAGAATAAACAAGCCAAGCGCCTTCGGAATATAGTATTTTAGCTTTTGCCATTCGCGCTTAAAGATCCGTGGTAAATCTTTTAATGCGTCTAAAATGCCACCACTTGGCGCAGGTTGCCCGGTTAACTTCGCTTCAAGGTGTTCGGAAAGTAAACCATTAAACGGCGCCGCTATCCAGTTAGCTATAGTACTAAAAAAGTACGAGAAAACAGCAAGAATACTAATAACAATTAATGGCCACAATATATAGGAGAGCCAATCAAGCCAACTTGGAATTTGAGCTAGGATCTGTTCAATCCATCCGCCAATTTGATTAAATAGATAAAAAAATGACCCACCTAACAACGCAATATTGATTAAAAGAGGGATAAAAACAAAGCGTCGAATACCTGGCGTCATCGCCAAAGATATCCCTTTTAAAAAATATTGTACGCCTGATTGAGTTTGCTTATATGTATTCATTATTCGCATTTATACTTAGGTATCATGTCTTCACTATACTCAAAAATGGGCATAAATAAATGCTGTTATTGCAGTTTATGCCATTCTAAATAGTTCAAATGTAAGATTTATGTCACCACTTTCATTTTGTTATTCAAAAATAGGGGTATTATTTGGTACATTACCAATAAGTAGTGGTAGATTATCGTTTATGGATAAACTACCTTAATAGTAGTTGAGAGTAGATTTCCCTTTTTATGTTCCTTTTATGGGATAAAAAACACTAGGGAAGTTCAATAAAGCAGAAGAGCAGAGAGTTAGCGATGCAAGAATTGCGATTAGTGTTGATACTTGTTGGGGCATTAGCCATTGCGGCGTTATTGTTTCATGGCTTATGGACAAGTCGAAAGGAAACAAACTCAAAATTTGGGAAAAAAGTAGACATAGATTTTGATATTGATGAAGAGCAACCTACACCAGAACGTAGCTTTGCTAAATCTAAAGATGACATTGCTGCGCCAAAAGAAAGAAAAGAACCTGCATTTGCTCGTGAGGAGCCTGCTTTTTCAAATGATCCTCTTTTCGATTATGAAGAACAAATTATTGAATCCAATAAACCAGAATCAATAAGCGAGTCGTTTATTGATGAACCTGTAGTTCAAACCAGTAATAAAGTTATTGATGAACCTACTGTTAAAGAGGAACCAACGATTTCATTCTCTGCGATTGATGATGCGGTTGTTGCACCAAAAGAAGAACCTCAAATTATTTCTCAACCAGAAGAGGTTACGGTTGTAGTACCTGAACCTATTATTGAGCCAATTCAAGAGCCAATTCAAGAGCCAGAGCCGGAACCTGAAGTTAAAGAAGACGCAATTATTATTAATGTGCACGGAATGGGAAGTGAGCGCTTTAATGGTAGTCGATTATTTAATAGTTTAGAGCAAAATGGCTTAGTATTTGGTGATATGGCTATTTACCATCGTCATTCAGATCTCTCAGGCGCGGGTAAAGTGTTATTTAGTGTGGCGAATATGGTTTCTCCTGGTCATTTCCAAGTATCAGAAGGCGAAGAGTTTTCCACTCCAGGTATTTCCTTTTTCTTACCTTTGCCTTGTCATGGCGAAGCTGAGCACAATTTTAAACTGATGCTACAAACAGCACAGCTAGTGAGTTCAGAGTTAGGTGGCAATATTCTTGATGAAAAGCGAGATATGTTGACACCAAATAAGATTGATGAATATAAGCAGCGAGTAAAAGTTTTCTGCCGTAAATAGATCGTCTATCATAGTATTATTGTGAATTGAGAAAGGCTCTTTATGAGCCTTTTTTTATTTTTAGAAAGACAGAACAAGAAGTTGATGAATCATGACTATTGAACAGACCTTAGATCAGCTAAGACAGCAATTGAATTACCACGCTTATCGATATTATGTAGAAGATAGCCCAGAGCTGCCTGATGCAGAGTATGATCGTATGATGCAGCAATTGCTTTCTATTGAATCTGAACACCCAGAATTTGTTACTGTCGACTCTCCAAGTCAACGCGTTGGTGGTGAAGCTCTTGATGGCTTTACCCAAGTTCAACATGAAATTCCAATGCTTTCTTTAGATAATGCTTTTAATGATGAAGAATTAGAAGCATTTGAGAAAAGAATGAATGATCGCCTCGTCTCTAAATCCGTTTCTCTTTTTTGTTGTGAACCTAAACTCGATGGCCTTGCGGTAAGTTTACTGTATGTAGATGGTAAATTAGTTCAAGCTGGTACTCGTGGTGATGGTGCTACTGGAGAGAATATAACCGAAAACGTAAGAACGATTCGTTGCATACCATTAACACTGCAAGGCGAAGGCTGGCCAACGCGATTAGAAGTACGTGGTGAAGTCTTTATGCCAAAAGCTGGTTTTGATGCTTTAAATGAGCGAGCGTTAAAGCGCGGTGAAAAGCCATTCGCTAACCCACGAAATGCCGCCGCAGGCAGTTTACGTCAACTAGATTCTAAAATTACAGCAACACGTCCATTGAGCTTTTATGCTTATAGTGTCGGTGTTATTGATGGTGGCGAATTAGAAAAAAGTCACTATCAGCGCTTTGTTCAGCTTAAAGGCTGGGGTTTACCTATGTGTGAAGAGACAAAACAATGTCACTCTTTAACGGAAGTAAAAGCCTATTATAAAGACATTCTTGATCGCCGAGATGCACTGAAATATGAAATCGATGGCGTTGTCATTAAAGTTGATGACATTGAACTTCAAGTACAATTAGGTTTTGTAGCTAGAGCACCTCGCTGGGCAATCGCTTATAAATTTCCAGCTCAAGAAGAGTTAACGGTTTTAAATGATGTGGAATTCCAAGTAGGTCGTACAGGTGCTATTACACCAGTAGCTAAACTTGAACCCGTTTTTGTTGGTGGTGTAACCGTAAGTAATGCCACATTGCATAATGCCGATGAAATCGCACGTTTAGGTGTTCATATTGGTGATACGGTTATTATTCGTCGTGCGGGTGATGTTATTCCGCAAATAGTATCAGTCGTCGAAGCTCGTCGTCCTATAGATAGTAAAGCCATTGTTTACCCAACCAATTGCCCCGTTTGTGATTCTAATCTTGAAAGAGTCGAAGGTGAGGCGGTTACTCGTTGTGGAGCAGGATTAGTCTGTCAAGCACAGCGTAAAGAAGCACTAAAGCATTTTGTGTCTCGTAAAGCACTCGATGTTGATGGTTTAGGCGATAAAGTTGTAGAACAGCTTGTTGATAAAGAAATGGTGGAGACGCCTGCGGATTTATTTAAGCTTTCAGCGGGTGTCATCACAGTATTAGAACGAATGGGGCCAAAATCAGCTCAAAATGTGGTGGATGCATTAAACAAAGCTAAAGCAACGACCTTACCTCGATTTTTATACTCGTTAGGCATTCGAGAGGTTGGTGAAGCAACCGCTGCAAACTTGGCCGCTCATTTCTATACATTAGAAGCGGTTCAAGCGGCTACGTTTGAGCAATTAATAGAAGTAAGTGATGTGGGGGATATCGTTGCTAAACATGTTTTAAACTTCTTTTCAGAACCACATAACCAAGCAGTAATTGAAGACTTACAAGCAATGGGAGTTCATTGGCCTGAAATTAAAGCGCTTGATGAGTCAGTACCACAACCATTAGCGGGAAAGGTGGTAGTTCTTACTGGCACACTTCATAAACTAAAACGTAATGAAGCTAAAGCGGCTCTACAGGAGCTTGGTGCAAAAGTCACAGGCAGTGTTTCTAAAAAAACCGACATTCTTTTTGCGGGTGAAGCTGCTGGCTCTAAATTAGCAAAAGCTGAAGAGCTTGGTATTGAAGTGATGAATGAAGAACAGTTAATTGAGTTATTAAATTAACAATAAAACAGCCATTCATTAAAGAAAAGGAGCTTAGAGCTCCTTTTTTTATATCTGAAATTAATGGTTTTCATTGTTTGGTATAACTTAAAAATTTTGTATCGACACTTGTTGTAACTAATTATATGGTTCGATCAACTGTTTTCAAAATAAAGTGACATTCGTCGCATTGAGTATTTTTTTATATTTATAACCTGCTGTTTTAGCTTTAAAAGCTGTTTTTTGAGGTTTTTTGATCTATTTAATTTGATCTTAATCACTAACGCGAAAGAAGTTTGCGCTCGCTCATATTTTTTTTATGAAAAATTAAGTTTTTGTTTTATGTTTTTTTAGCTGGGTTTAGTCTTAATTACATGGATGCACAGTGTGTATGCAGGAAAAAATATAAGGTAATTACGATTTTTAAATTTTCCTTTTCTTATTTAAAAATTGTGTGAATTAGGATAGTTATTTATTGCTTTCGGCGGCCAACTTAAAGCCAGTAAATAACGAACACAGCTATATCCATTTTTAGGAGCTTTATTCCATGGAAAACAAATTTTTTAAAGTATCAGCAATTGCAGCTGCACTTACAGGAGCTTTAATCGCTCCTCAAGTAATGGCAGAAGAAGTTGTCTCTGAACAATATACTAGTGAAGTGTCAAAATTCTTTGAAGAATCGACTATCAGCGGTAATGTTAACCTTTTCATGCGTGCTCGTGATCGTGGTGGTGTTGATGCTAACGGTAATGATACAAAGAAAACAACCAATCTTGATCACGGTTCAATCTTTGTTAATTTAGGTTTTAACTCTGGCTATGCTGGCGGTGTTGTTGGTACTGATATCGTTATCTACTCAACATTTGATATGTGGCAAAATGGTGGGCCAGATCATGAGATGAACTTTTGGGGTGTAAATAACCCATACGATAAGACACCAAGTGATAGTAATTGTTCAGGTACATGGGCGGCAGATTGTACTGATAATGGTGTATCTTTCGCTACAGCGAATGCTAAATTTAAATTTGGTGATAATGTTAATGCTAAATTAGGTTACTTCCAACCATCTGTTCCAAGCACTCTAGGTGTTAACTGGTCTTTCGCTCCTGGTACATATCGTGGTGGTGAGATTGGTGCTAATCTTGGTAATCTTTCTTTGGGTTTAGTTGCTGCGGATGAATATAAAGCACCTTGGTTTAAAGAAACGTATGAATTCCAAGACGGTCAAGGTAATGATGCAGGTACAGCAATTTCTGTTGGTGCACGTTATGTGCTAAACAATGGTATTTCATTTGATGCAGGTTACGGTACGTTAACTGATGGCGACCGTTCAAATATGCACTTTAAAGTGAAAGGTACAACAGACGGTGGTTTCTACTGGTCTCCACAAGTATATATCGTAAGCGATAAAAACCAATATGATGATGACATTGCTGCACAGTTAGCATTCCTATCTGCATTTAGTTCTGGCCAATATTCATTCCGTGCTGAAGCAACAATGACAATGGCGGATTCTACAGAAACTCGCGGTAATGTAGGTAATATGGCTTACCGTTTAACTGAGCAATATGGTGGTTCAAACGGTGCTTATGATATTTGGTGGAATAACCGTTCTGACTTTAACCATGATGGTGAAATTGCAGGTTTCGTTTCTGCTACTCGAGATTTTTCAGATATCGGTGGTACAGGGTTTAGCGCTGGTTTAAGTGCTGCGGCTGGTGGTGGTTCTTCATCTCCGGGTTACGATGACTTAGTTGAATATGCTTATAGTGCATTTGCAAACTATGCAATTCAAGCAGGTGCATTAAAAGGGACAAATGTTAGCTTCTACTACACTGAATACTTTAATGATTCAGATGCAGGTAACTGGGTGCCATACAGTAACGCATTCCAAGACGAAACAGATTTTAAACTTATGCTAACAATGCCATTTGCTGTTAAATAAACTATTATTTAATTAGTTATATATTTTAAGCTGAGCCTTTGTGCTCAGCTTTTTTATTGGGAGGCGTTAAATGAAAGAAATGATAGTTATTTTATCTATATTATTAACTTCTTGTGCCACGGTGCCAACAACTCCGAAAGAATACTGGTTCGGGCAAGGAGAGCGCTTTGGTAGCCGAGGTTACAGTATTGAAACTGATGCGTTAGAAAGCATGAAAGAAAAAGTTCCTTTTGATGAAGTTGCCTACCTTGAAGGCTACAAAAAAGGCATTAATATCTATTGTGATCCTTTTCAGGCTTTTAGTAAGGGAGTTAGTGGTATTAGGTATACAGGGCAATGTGATTCCCAAAAAGAAGTGATTATGATTAAAGCTGAATGGGAGAGAGGGTGGCAATCTTTTATTGCTTGGGATTTCGGTATAAGATAAACGAGTGCGACTTAGTTCGCACTTTTTTTTTATTTAAAATAAATAGTTATAATTTTAGCTAAATTCAACGTGATCTAGATCGACTTAATCTGCATGAATACGTTCTTTTTTTGAGGTTTTTGTCTCTTTTGTTTTATTTTTAATCAATGAGTTTTATTTTTGTTTGGTTGTAACTTTATGATATATAAGTATTATGTTTTTTTATAAATATTGATATTTGAGGTGCATCACTCAAAGAGCGTGACTATATTTTCTTTGTGAAAAAACATTGTCATAGTCCACCCCAGACAACAAATCTAGTGCATGGTTCATTTCGGCGACCAAGTTAAATGACTATGCATTACTTAATTAGTTAAATGAAGGAATTATGACTATGTTCAAGAAAACACTTTTAGGTGCTGCAATCGCATTAGTTGCTACTGGTGTTACAGCAAAAGAAGTTGGTGTTAACTCTGACTTTAATGTTGATGTTTACGGTGTGGCAGCTATTTCACTAGTTAACTATAACGTTACTGATAATGGCGACAAGAGTACTGGTTTTGTAGTAGAAAACGAATCTCGAATTGGTTTCCGTGCACATAAAGAGATGTTTGAAAATGTATTGATTACAATGCAAATTGAATCAGGTTATGTTGATAGTACGGACTGGCCACATGGTGGTGTTTCTGGTGGTGTGTTAGGTTTCCGTGATACCTTCATTGGTGCATCTGGTGATTGGGGTAACGTACGTGTGGGTCGTGTTTTAACACCGCTATATGAAATGGTTGACTGGCCTTTCTCTAACCCTGGTTTAGGTTCTGTATTTGATTGGGGTGGTATTGCTGGTCATTACGATCGTCAATCAAACCAAGTTCGCTATGATTCACCTAAATTTGGTGGGTTCTCTTTCGCAGCTTCTGTTGGCCGTGATGATAACGACAATGGCGGCGGCGTTGCTACTCGTGATGCTAACTTTTTTGGCGCAAACGCAAAATATAGCTTCGAAAAAGTTACATTTATGGGTGCAGTAGAGTCTGGTACTCGTGTAACTGGTGCTGTTGAAGAGCATTATGTATTTGATTCAGAAACTGGTGATAAAAAACTTGTTGAGGCGTCTGCAGCTAAAAAAGATGACGCTTTTGCTTACTTAGTCGGTTTTGAAGCAAGTTTACCAGCAGGTTTTGGTATTGCTGCAGCGTATAAAGGTGAAGAGTTAGGAAATACAACTCAAGATTCTTACTCTGTAATTGGTCAATACTGGAATGGCCCGATTGGCTTCAAACTGGGTTACGCAGCTAATTTAGAGTCAGAAACAAGTGGTAAAACAGATAAAGACTCTGATAGCAACACAATTTCAGGTCAATTAATGGCGGTTCATAACGGTTTCGTACCTTACCTACGTGTAGCTGGACGTACTGTAGGGGCTGCTGATACTGATATCGTTACACGTATCGGTTTAGAATACGGTTTCTAAGAAACGTTGTTACCTAGCTAACTTTAAAAGCGCTGGCAATCATATTGTCAGCGCTTTTTACTTTAAGAGCATTTAAAATTTAAGGTGTATAAAATGTATAAAAGAATTTTAGGACTAAGCGTAGTGTTACTTAGTGGATGCTCAACATTATCGAGTGATGATGATTTTTCTGATGCAATTAATGAGGTTGAAAGAAAGGCAAATTATATTTCGATAGAAGCAAAGAATATAAATCCAATAGAAAACAAAGCTGTAGGCGCTAATTCATTACGAAATACATCCCAATTGACAGCAAATTACAGTACAACAAATAAAGCAGCGCCAGAATCTTATGTAGCAGTAGAATTGAGTTATTTTAAATCAAGCTATGAATACAGCTTAGTATCATTCAATGACATAGAAGAAAAAATTACAGCTTACTCACCATCAACAGAATCTTGCACGGAGCATTGTACGGCTACTCAATATTTTACGTTTCCTATTGATAATGAAGACATCGTTTCATCTGCAAAAAATGGATTAACTTATACAGTTAAAACTATGAACGATCTTTCTAGGTTATCTTTCACCATCCCTGCAGGTTACTTTCAAGCAGTGCTAGATGAAAAAGCACTTCAATTTCAATACACGCCAGCCGTAGTTATGGCGCAACCAGTAATTGAAACAAAAGCAGAAGAAACAAAACCAGTAGAAATGGCCAAATATTGGTTTGATGAAGCGACAGCTGTAGAGCAAGAGCAATTTACTGAGTGGGCGTTCGCAAATAGAAAATCAATTAGTACACAGCTGAATTCTGATTCTAAATCATTAGAAATGTTGAGCTATTGGTATGAGAAAGCCTCTACCGAAGACAAAGCGCAAATACTAACTTGGTTATTAAATAAATAATTTTTGAATTTTAAAAGTGGCTGAGTGAGTAACTTGGCCACTTTTTCTATTTTTTAAATTAAACACAGTTCCTCTTTCCCATTGTAGAATTACCTTATAGTGCTAAAATAGCGCATAAATTATGTGGTGCTGACAGATTCAGCTCAACCTCTTCAAAAAGGTAATAACAATGACGGTTAAAACTCGTTTTGCTCCAAGCCCAACAGGCTATCTTCACGTTGGCGGTGCACGTACTGCACTTTACTCATGGCTTTTTGCTAAAAACCAAGGTGGCGAATTTGTTCTACGTATTGAAGATACGGATCTAGAGCGTAACTCTCAAGAAGCGGTAGACGCAATCATTGAAGGTATGCACTGGATGGGTATGGAATGGGATGAAGGTCCTTATTACCAATCTAAGCGTTTTGACCGTTACAACGAAGTTGTTGACCAACTGCTTGCTGCAGACAAAGCATACAAGTGTTATGCATCAAAAGAACTGCTAGATGAAATTCGTGCAGAGCAAGAAGCAAATAAAGAAATGGCTCGCTACGATGCAAACCACCCTAAAATTGTTGAAGCTAATGCTGCAGCAAAAGAAGGCGATGCGTGTGTTATCCGCTTCCGTAACCCTAAAGAAGGTTCGGTAGTATTTGATGACCAAATCCGTGGTCGTATCGAAATCTCAAATAGCCAATTAGATGATTTGATCATCCGTCGTACTGATGGTGCACCTACATACAACTTCGTAGTGGTTGTTGATGACTGGGATATGGGTATTACTCAAGTTATCCGTGGTGAAGATCATATCAACAACACACCTCGTCAAATTAACATCTATGAAGCATTAGGTGCTCCAGTACCTAAATTTGCACACTGTGCAATGATCTTAGGTGATGATGGTGCAAAACTGTCTAAGCGCCATGGTGCGGTTTCAGTAATGCAATACCGTGATGAAGGTTACCTACCAAATGCACTAAATAACTACCTAGTACGTTTAGGTTGGTCTCATGGTGACCAAGAGATCTTCTCACAAGAAGAGATGATTAACTTATTCAGTTTAAATGCAGTAAGTAAATCAGCATCAGCGTTCAACACTGATAAGCTTCTATGGTTAAACAACCATTACATTAAAACATCAGAGCCTGAGTACGTTGCAAAATACTTACAATGGCATTTAGATCAAAAAGAGATCTCTTTAGAGAATGGTCCAGCAATTACTGATGTAATTAAACTGGTAGGTGAGCGTTGTAATACGCTGATTGAATTAGCAGATCAATCTCGCTACTTCTACCAAGACTTTGAAGAATTCGAAGCGGGTGCTGCGAAGAAACACCTACGTGGCGTAGCAAAAGAGCCGCTAGAGTTAGCATTAGCAAAAGTTGAAGATCTAGAAGAGTGGACAACTGAAAATCTTCACAATGTGATTGAAGAAGTATGTGCTGAGCTAGAAATTGGTATGGGTAAAATCGGTATGCCATTACGTGTTGCAGTTACTGGTGGCGGCCAATCTCCATCGGTTGATGCGGTAATGCAATTAATTGGTAAAGAGCGCGTAGTTGCTCGTATCAAGATGGCATTAGCGTTTATTGCTGAGCGTGAAGCTAACGCACAGTAAAAATAAATGATTATATAAATAAACAAGGCCGTTGAACTAACCGTTCAGCGGCTTTTTTATTTACCACACATAAATTATGTGTTTTCATCATTTAGTGGCTTAACTGCCATACTCTTGTTCTTTAGCCAATGACTAGAGCGTAGAGCTATCGCAAGAACAACCATAGCAATGATAATTAGGATTAGAACGAATAAGTATTTATTTTGATTGAAATTTAGTTGTTGATTAGTTTGTTTTTGTAAAGTTTCAATCAATACCCCTTCTGTTTTAATTACACTATTTCGAAACTCAAGTGCTTCGTAGGCTTTTTGAGTATTTTTAGCGTAAATTAGATCTAGAGTTTCTCGATACTTTTTTTGAGCTTCTAGCGCTTCTTTGTAGTTCTGAGTAAGATCTTGAATTTTCGATTGAAATAAATAGGAGTTAGCGAGCTCTATTTGGTTTTGCGCCGTTTTTGATTTTTCTATAGCGATTTCTATGAACTCTAACGCTTTATTTGGATTTTGATACTCTAAATAGATCTGACTAAGAGATTGATGGATATTAATTGTCAGAGTGGCATTCGATTTTCTTTCTTGTGCTTTTAAAGCAAGTAATAGGAACTCAATACCTTCATCATTTAATCCTTTTTTATGAAGAATATTCCCCAGAGTATAATAAGCTAGGGAGATAGAGTAAGTATGTGTTGATTCTTGTAAGCCCTCTAACGCAGAGCGAACAAGACTTTCTGCTTTATCATATTTAGCTAATGTTAAATTAATTTTGGCTAATAAGATCTTTGATTGAGCTATTTTTTGAGGAATATTCCGTTTTATTCGAATATCCAGAGCTTTTTGTCCGTACTCTTCAGCCCTGCTTAAATGCCCCATATTGAGTAATAAAGTTGCAATGTTCGAATAACTGGTATCATTAATATCATAAGGCTTACTAAAGCTTAGGGCCTTTTCATTAGCTGTGAGTGCCGCTTCTAGGTTACTACTGCCTTGATAACTTAACGCGAGTAAGCGATAGGCCCACTTGATATCAATATAATGGCTGCTGGTTTTTTCTAACTGCTTGATACTTGATTGGCAATAAAATTCAGAAATAAAATAATTACCTAGAGCAAGATTAGTTTTACACTGTTTTAACAAGAGTAATGCATCTAAATCAGGATCATTGAGCGTTGCCGCCATGACTTGTGCTAGCTTAATGGTAGCGAGGGTCTTTTCTTGTTCTCCTTTATCATCAAGATCCATTGATTTTAGAATCAACCATTCAAGCTTTTCATAAGGATTTTTACTGCTCTCAGAGGTTTGATGGGGATAACTATCCCCACGGCGTGTGACAAAGCCATGAATGCGAGTCGCGACATAAATACGTTCAGCGCTGGGAGATATCGTTAAATATACCTCTTTAAGCATAGCTAATGCGCTGTGTGGAGAGGCGATTCTATTGTGATGATATTGTTTTTGCCACTCTTCATCCTCCATTTGTGTTTTGGCGGATAAAGAAAAGCTTATTAGCAACAAGGCACTAATAAGAAAGCCAAATTTTCTTAGCATAATATATAATTAGTATTTTGTTCTGATTGTATAGAAAGAATATCGCAAGATAAGTGGAAAAACGAGGGGTGCATAACTCAAAAAGAAAAGAAACCACATGAAAGTTGTGGTTTCTATTTTAAGAAAAGACGTCATTGAATCTATTGAATGTCGACTTTATGCATTACATCGCCGATTTGGATGCTGTTAAGCAATTGTGGTTGATCGATAGTTAGCTCAGCATTTTGCTCATACACACGAGCAACGGTTAATGTAATTTCTGTTTTAGATACTTTATTACGTGGTAAGCCGTTCTGATCAATAAATGATCCGGTATGCCAAAGTTCTAATTTATCGCCTTTCTTAACGCCGTGAATACGACCAAGATCCATCGATATACGATTATTATTGATACTGACAATTTGAGGCAGTGTCATTTTACATGCGAATTGGTTTTCCAAATCAAGCATCATATCTCGGTTAACTCTGAGCACCATTTCACCGAAAGCTGAAGTCCAAAAACGAGCACTTTGGGTATCAACTTCACTGGTTTTAGGAAAGTCCCACTGTGCAACTTCACGGTAATTATTGTTATAAATAGTTTGGCCTGTTTTGCCATCTAATACAGCAACTTCAATTGCAAATTGTCTATTTATCGTGTCGTTTTTAAGTAAGTTTTGCTCAACAGTCGCACTTAAATCGGTGATGTTTCCTGAGAAAATGTATTGTGCGCCATGATCATCAGCAATCATTTTGACAACGTCTGGTTGACGCTTATCAATACGAATATGAGAATTACCGACAGAAACAAAGCTTTGTGATTCTTTATCGAGTTGGCGTGAAAATACGGTACTTAGATCTTCACCTAATTGATATACCTTACCCATTACAGCTTGTTGCGGTGAGTCGATTGTGATCTCACTGGTCATAAAGGTTTTCTTATACTGCCCAATATGGCAACTGTTTGCCGAAGGGTAGATATCAATTCGAGTAGTGATATAGATCTTACCGTTTTTCTTCTTCTCTTTTATTACTTCAATGCTTCGAATTTCACTTCCACTGAACTGATAGTGCTTTTCATCATTTTCTAAAAAGGTTTTTAAATCTTTTAAGCGGCTAATATCAGCCCCTGAAAACAGCATAGCTTGGTAAGCGGCATCTTCTAGTGCGTGTGATCTTGCCGCACTTTTGCTAGTTAATACACTTGCAGAGCCAGTTACTTCAAACCATTCAGCCTTTGAAGGTAGTGCGTAACTCATTGTTAATATTGATGTAAGTAATAATAATGTTTTTTTCATTGCTGATATCTGCCAAGTGGGTATGAAATTTGCTAACTAATATTTGTTGATTGATAAAAGTACTTACAAATTGCGTTTCATAAACTACTGCAAGTTTTGTTCCTAGTTTGAATTTGACGCTTAACCAATAAGTATATTAAAACATTATCTGGAGATAATAGAATGAGAGTATTAGTTGTAATCCTGCTATCAATGGTGATAAGTGCGTGTGCCTACTCACCAATTTATAATGGTAAAGAACCTTATAATGGCAGTCCTTTTATGTTAGCGGATACGCCGCGACATACGATGGATTACTTCATTGAAAGTTTAACTGAACAGTTAGTAACATCAAATACGACGTTATCTGCTCGTTCACCAATTGCCATTACGTCTTTTGTAGATCTACAGCAAATGGATCAAACAAACTGGTTAGGTAATTCAGTAACTGAGAGCTTTATATTCCAGCTTCAGCGCCGTGGCTTTAAAGTTATTGATTATAAAACAACGGGCAATATCCGAGTTACTCAACAAGGTGATTTTGCTTTTAGTCGTGATTGGAAAGAATTAGTTCAAGAGCAGCAAGTTGATTACGTACTAACGGGTACAATGCTTCGTCAAGATGGCGGGGTGTTAATTAACGCTCGTGTTATTGGTATGCAAACTCGAGTTGTTGTCGCATCGGCACAAGGGTTCCTTCCGGCGGATAGAATTGGCCGTGATTTAGACACACTAAATACAGTGCGTATGGAAGATGGTGTGATTATTCGTTCTGATGTTCAAAAAGCAGAGCGTCATACCATTATCCTACGTCCATAGGAGAAGCAGATATGAAACATTGGTTTTTATTAGCTCTATTAGTATTAGTTGGTTGCCAACCAATTGGTGTCATGCGTGAAAGCGATCACTTGACTGCGGTCGGTTACGCTAGTATTAGTGAGCAAGCTGGAAAAAATATTGATGAAAAACGCATTCGTGCGATGCGAGCTTCAAAAGTAGACGCGTATAGAGAGTTAGCTGAACAAGTATATGGTATGCGTATCAGTGGTAAAGTTGAGATGAATGATCAACAGCTAGGGGAGGAAACAACCTCTGCTGGTGTTGATGGTATTATCCGCGGAGCTGAAGTGGTAAGAACTTACCTCGTTGGCGACAGTTATGTAACTGAATTAAAATTAGATTTGAAAAAGATGGAGCGCATGAAAAACCAAGGCCAGGTTTATGATGTACCATCAACCCAACGAAAAACAACGTTATTTTAATTAATGGTGATAATCACGGTTAGTTAGAAACTCTCATTCGACATAACGTTATTGCCCTTAGTGCTAAATAAAGTGCTGAGGGCTTTTTTTGTTTAAAACTAAAGGAGTAATACCAATTCCAATAATGTTCACCTAATTAGTTACATTGGTATAAATTTGAGTGTGAAATGGTAAGGGTAAAAAGTATGGGGGAAATAAAGAGAAAGGAAGTTTGATGGGAATTAAGGGTAGAACAATAATAGGCGCAACAGTGTTATATAAAAAACACTGTAGACATCAATAATATGCATTGGGAATAGCTAAGATGTTACGCTTTCACGTTAGTACCTAACGTAGTGATATTGCGAGTTTGGCCTTCTGCTGTATAAGTCATGCCATTCTTTCCACGGCTTTGTTGCATCAGGTTATTTAATTTATTGAAGCTTAATTGTGCGCGTTGAAGTGCTTCACCATTGACGGCGTTTTCTTCTTTACAGTCATGAATGATGGATTTAATTTCCGTCACTTTTTCTGTTAGTACATTGTCTTCAGAGAGGAGCTGTCTTTCTGCATGGCTACCTAACAGCTGATCATATTGGCGCAGTTGGTTTAGTAAGCCAAGTTTGTCGTGAGCAATACCTTCCATTTCTGCTGGTTTTCTACTGGCGATAGCATGCTTCTCTCGATGTAATACTGTCGAAAGAGACAAAGCAACACTGCGTTGTAGATCCAATAATTCAGTTAATGTTTGAGCCATATTCTCTCAATATTTATTAGGTTAGCGCTAGATAAGTAACCAGCCTAGGTTATTATAGGCCGGCTAATTCATCTTCAAATTTAATCATGTTGTCTGCTAGGCGCTCAGGGTCAACAGAATAAGAGCCACTTGCGATAGCTGCTTTAATTGCGGCAACTTTATCTTCGTTAAATGAAGGTTCAGTTGCTAGTTGTTGGTGCATTTGGCCAATCTCTTTACCTTGGTTACTTAAAGAGACAGCATCCATTTTCGCAGACATTGCAGGTGTCGAATTTACAGGTGACTTGTCACCAGAATCAACACGAGCTTGATTACGTAATGTTGCCATTGCTTGGCTAGCACGTAGTTGGTCAATACTTGTCATATATTCAAGCCTTTTAGCCGAGTTAATACATTTCTCTAATCTATCTATCGGCTGTCAAAAAAATAACTTAAGCAAATAATGAAATTTTTTGACGCTTTTTCATTATTTTCAGTTGTGGAAAAACTAAGCATAAATAGTGCCACAAAAAATATATCGGCATTGTTTGCAGATAGTTTAGAAAATAAAAGTGATTATTTGTTAAAGACGAATACTCACTTCACCTACAGCAGTAACAATACCGCTAACAATGCGTTTTGATTTGTCATTCTCAACATTTACTTTTTCACCAAGTACACCGTCACCGAGTGCTGTGCCTTTAGTGAGAATGCTTAATTCTCCTTTTACTGCTTTAATTATAACACTGTCATTGCGGCATACCATGCAGATGTCGTTTTTTTCGACAACTTCCCCGGCCCGAACGCTGCGTTTTATGCGTGCACCAATGATATCATCTTGATTAATATAACCTCCTCGGCGGTATACTCGGCTGCCAACGAGGGTTAATGTTAAATCTTGAGGTGAGATAGTGTGTCCGCGTGATAGGGAGGTGATAGCAGTAACTAATGGCATCATAAGCTCTGATTTAACAGGGACATAGACTTTCCAATCGTCCTCTGGGCACTCAACTAACACGGAGGTATTTCCACTCGTATTAAGTTTACCTGGCAAGGTAGTGGTTAAGGGGGTAGGGCAGTCTGTTGCGTGAATACGACTATCAACTCGAACAGCTTCTACTTGCAGAGTTCCATTTTTAGGAGTATCTATCTGCTGTTCAATGAAAGATTCTGCAGCCTGTTTGATTGCCTTTAGTTGCTCATCTGTGGCAGCATGAACATTCATACTAAAGAAACTTACAAATATGCCGATAAGGCTTACAAGTCGATAAAAATCGATTGGGTTACCCTTTCCTTTTTTTATCATTGAAGAAATTTTATAAAATGCCATGTGGTATACTGTGTTCTTAATGGGTTTATGTTAGGCTCACGGTTCATTAATAATGGCACAAGATGGAGTCACATATGACAGGCATACTGGATTCGGTGAATCAGCGCACACAACTTGTAGGGCAAAACCGTTTAGAGCTACTTACTTTTCGTCTTATGGGACGTCAACGTTATGGTATTAACGTATTTAAAGTAAAGGAAGTATTACAGTGTCCTAAGTTGACTTCAATGCCTAATTTAAACCCTTTAGTAAAAGGGATTGCTCACATTCGTGGTCAAACTATTTCTGTTATTGATTTAAGCCTTGCTACTGGTGGTCGTCCTACCACCGAAATTGATAAATGTTTTATCATTATTTCGGAGTTCAACCGTACTATTCAAGGTTTCCTTGTTAAGTCTGTTGAGCGTATTGTAAATATGCACTGGGAAGCAATTTTACCGCCACCGCAAGGCACTGGTCGAGCAAACTACCTAACGGCTGTAACAAACATTGATGATGAGTTGGTTGAGATTTTAGATGTAGAAAAAATCTTAGCTGAAATCGCACCAATCGACGAAACGATGAATGAAGAGTTAGTTGAAGAAATGACGGCGATGAGTCAAGAAGTTGTTCGTAGAGTGCTTATCGCTGATGATTCAAGTGTTGCCCGCAAACAAGTTCAACGTGCTGTTGAATCTATTGGTTTTGAAACCATTATGGTGAAAGATGGCAAAGAAGCGTTGAACAAATTGGTTGAAATGGCAAATGCTGGCAGTGTATATGAGCAAATTGGCTTAGTTATTTCTGATGTTGAAATGCCAGAGATGGATGGTTACACATTAACTGCTGAAATTCGTCGTGAACCAGCACTTAAAGACTTACATGTTATACTACATACTTCATTGAGTGGCGTATTTAACCAAGCAATGGTAGAACGTGTTGGTGCAAACCAATTCATCGCTAAATTTAATCCTGATGAGTTAGGTGCGGCCGTGAAAAGGGCTGTTGAAAAATAAACAGCATAAAGTAATAAGCTAAATCCTATTGTCGTAGTAATATTAGGCGGCAATTCATTTTTTATTTGGAAGTAAAAGCGTTAATGACAACTATAACTATCAACGAACAAGAGTATCGTGATTTTAGCCGTTTTCTTGAATCTCAATGTGGTATTGTCCTTGGTGACAGTAAGCAATATTTAGTGAGAAGCCGACTGAGTCCTTTAGTTGCTAAGTTTTCATTAGCTTCATTATCTGATTTATTAAAGCAAGTGATCTCAGGTAGTAATCGTGAGTTACGTGTTGCAGCGGTCGATGCTATGACAACCAATGAAACGTTATGGTTTAGAGACGGCTACCCATTTACAGTATTGTCTGAAAAGCTACTGCCAGAGTTAGCGGCAAATCGTCGCCCATTAAAAATATGGTCAGCGGCAAGTTCATCAGGCCAAGAACCGTACTCAATGGGAATGATTATTGCTGAGATTCAAGCACGTAAACCGGGTTTCCTTCCAAATATCAGTATTACCGCAACCGATATTTCACCATCAATGCTAGAAAACTGTAAAGCAGGTGTCTATGACAACTTGGCGCTAAGCCGTGGTTTGTCACCAGAGCGTCGTCGCGCATTTTTTGAAGATGCCGGTGATGGAAAGATGAAAATTAACGATAAAATCAAGCGTATGGTAAATTTCCGTCCGCAAAACCTAATGGACAGCTATAGCTTACTTGGTAAGTTTGACATTATCTTTTGCCGTAACGTACTTATTTACTTCTCGCCAGAAATGAAATCTAAAGTATTAAACCAAATGGCGGCAAGTCTTAACCCTGGTGGATATTTATTACTGGGTGCTTCTGAGTCATTAACTGGTTTGACTGATAAATTCGAAATGGTTCGTTGTAATCCGGGTATTATTTACAAACTAAAGTAATGTTATTGAATGATTATTAAACAAAAAGCGACTTAGGTCGCTTTTTTTGTGTCTGTAATCTATAGTTGGCGTAAATATTGCTAATTATTTATCAGTAGTATCGTCAATCTGCTCTGTGAGTTGAAAAGTTGGCATACAGGTTGCTATATAGAAATTATATATACTGCTAGTCAGTTCTTGTGGAGGGTTTGAAATGGCAATTTCTTTTGATAACGCATTAGGTATTCATCAGCATACTGTTGGTGTTCGTTCAGAGCGGGCAGAAATGCTAGCGACGAATATCGCTCAGGCGAATACACCTGGCTATAAAGCAAAAGGAATGGATTTTCAAAAAGCATTACAGTCGGCAACATCAAAGGCAAGCATGGGTCTTAGTCGTACAGATGGTCGGCACATTAATGCCTCAACACGAGTGGCAGGGGAAATTCAATACCGCGTACCAACTCAACCAGATACGGGAGATGGCAACACGGTAGATGTGGATTTGGAGCGTAATTTATTTATGCAAAACCAACTTCGTCATCAAGCATCATTAGAGTTTTTAGGTAGTAAATTCAAAAACCTAACCAAAGCAATTAAAGGGGAATAGAGATGAGCTTATTTAATGTTTTTAACGTTACGGGTTCTGCAATGAGTGCAGAGTCAGTTCGTCTTAACACCACTTCAAGTAACATGGCAAATGCCGACAGTGTTAGTAGTTCTGCTGCTGAAACTTACAAGGCTCGTCAAGCTGTCTTTGGTGCGGAATTGAGTAAAGCTAAATACAAACAAGAACATACAGTACCTGTAAAAGTTCTTGGTATTGTTGAAAGCCAAAAACCGCTACGTGCTGAATATAACCCTGACCACCCTATGGCAAATGACGATGGTTACATTTTTAAGCCAAACGTTAATGTAATGGAAGAAATGGCAAACATGATTTCTGCTTCTCGTTCATACCAAACGAATGTTCAAGTGGCAGATGCAAGTAAACAAATGTTGCAGAGTACTCTGCGAATGGGTCAATAAGGATAGGAGGTAGCTATGACTGGAATCAATAACGTTGGTCAAAATGGCTTGTCCTACATCGACCAGCTTAAAAGTCTTCAAGAGGCAAATAAACCTGAAAAAGCAACAGGTGGTAAAAATGAACTGAAGCAAGAAGACTTCCTTTCATTATTAACCAAACAATTGTCTCAACAAGACCCGTTTAAGCCGGTTGAGAACGACCAGATGATTGCGCAAATGGCATCATTTGCAACCGTCGATGGTATTGGCAAGATGAATACACAGTTTGATAGCTTGAATTCATCAATGACATCTAACCAAGCATTGCAAGCGTCTTCGCTTGTTGGTCGTGATGTTCTAGTACCGGGCGCTAAAGGTTTAAAAGAAGCAGATAAAGGCATGGCGGCAATGGTTAAATTGCCACAAGCGATTAATAATTTAATGGTTCGTGTTGAAAACGAACAAGGTCAATTAATTCGCACTTTAGATGTGGGCGCTAAACCGGCAGGCGATACTCGAGTCGAGTGGGACGGCAAAGATGACAAAGGCAATGCAATGCCAGCTGGCCGCTATAATATTAAAGCAGCTGGTGTGCTTGATGGGAACAACCAAGAGTTTGGTGTATCAACATACGCTAACGTCAACAGTGTTCTTCTAGGCAAAGGCGATGGCAATGTTCTGCTAAATCTTGCTGGTTTCACCTCACCTATGAAATTAGCGGAAGTGCTAGAAGTAGGTAAGGCATAAAGGGCGAATATTCAGTGCAGCATTGTTGCTGCCTGAATACTCCATTAGTGTCAAAATAAAAACTAAACCAATTCATTCATAGAGCTATGCCAATTCCATTAACATTCCTCATTAACCCTGATCGTTAATGGAATTGGAAAAAATTACGCGTAGCTAGATAGGAGATATTCAATGTCATACGTAGCATTAAGTGGTCTAGCAGCTGCTCAAAAAGACTTAAATGCAACATCAAATAACTTGGCGAATGCGAACACATTTGGCTTTAAAGAATCTCGTGCAGAATTTGGTGATGTGTATTCAACATCGTTATTCTCAAATGCAAAAACCACAACAGGTGGTGGTGCACAAACGACGAAAATAGCACAACAATTCCATGAAGGTTCAAGTGTGTATACGAACAACCCAATGGATTTACGTATAGCAGGCCAAGGTTTCTTTGCAGTAGCAAAAGATCGTATGCAGCCGGGTACAAACGAATTAACACGTAATGGAGCATTCCACCTAGATAAAGATAACTTTATTACTAACTCAAATGATGAGTTTTTATTAGGTTATAGTGTAGATGAAGAAACGGGTACTGTTGGATCTTATGAAGCAAAGCCTATGAGTATCCCTGATCAATTTGGTACGCCAAAACGCAGTGATAACATTGAAATTGGCATGAACTTACCATCAGGAGCTCCATCAAAAGACGTTGCTTTATTTGATATGAATGATCCTGATACATACAACAAAGCTACGTCATCAACGATTTATGATTCATTAGGTCAATCGTACAAGTTAACGTCTTACTACGTTAAAGATGCGGTACAACCAAACCGTTGGAATGTGTTCTATTCAGCAACGGATGCGAGTGGTGAAAAGGCTATTAATATTAATGGTGGTGATGTTGCCACGGCTACAGGCCATTCAGGCCATTCAATTGCCTTTAATAATGATGGTTCAACACAAAGTATTAATGCCGGAAATCCAATTCAAACCACAACATTTGGTGAGAATGGTATGGATCTTAATGGTTCAGATCCATCACAAACGCTAACGATTAATTTTGATGAACCAACCCAATTCTCAGCACCATTTGAAATGCGCCGCTTTAGTGAAGATGGCGCAACTACGGGTTACTTAGCAAAAGTAGATATTGATGCCAAAGGCAATATCATTGGTTCATACTCAAATGGCAAAGATGTAACATTAGGTCGCGTAGCAATGGCTCGTGTAACAAACCAACAAGGCCTTGCTCAAAATGGTGGTACTCAATGGTCTACGACTCAATCGTCTGGTAGTGTTATTTGGGGCGAAGCAAACCAAGGCTCATTTGGTGACATTAAAAGTGGTACCCTAGAGCAATCAAACGTTGATATGACACAAGAACTGGTTGATTTGATTTCTGCACAGCGTAACTTCCAAGCGAACTCACGTTCATTGGATGTACACAACCAACTGCAACAAAATATTCTGCAAATTCGTTAATCTAAACGAGATTGCTATTATCGAATTGCCGCCAATGTTGACGGCAATTTTTTACCCAAATTATTTGCCTCTCCTCCCCCAAGTCTTTCCTCTTTGAATCTCTTATATTCATAAAATCATCCTGTTATACATTTAATTTATTGAAAAATATAGAAAGTAAAAGTTGGCACACTCATTGCTATTATAACTTCAGATAGATTATTGGAGTTCATTATGGATCGCGCATTATTTTTAGCCATGAGTGGCGCAAAGCAAAACATGCAAGCTATGCAGCTGCGTTCAAACAACCTTGCCAACGTAAGTACGACTGGTTTTCGTGCCGATTTAGAGCAAGCGCGTTCAATGCAAGCGTATGGTGAGGGTTTGCCTACTCGTGTGTTCAATATGACTGAGCGTCCAGGAAGCAGTTTTTCTCAAGGCTCTGTGATTACAACAGGTCGTGATTTAGATTTAACGATTGAAGGCGATGGCTGGATTTCAGTGATGGACAACACGGGCCGTGAAGGTTTGACTCGTGCCGGTAATCTAAAAATTGATGAAACAGGTTTATTAATGAATGGCAGCGGTCATCTAGTACTAGGTGAAAATGACGCGCCAATCACTTTGCCGCTTCCTATCTCAAAAATTCAAATTGCTAAAGACGGTACTATCTCTGTTCTTGAGCAAGGTGCGCCAGCAGAAGCGATGGCAGAAGTTGACCGTATTAAATTAGTAAAAACCGATAATCGTGATTTATTTAAAGACACGAATGGTTTGTTCCGTTCGAAAAATCCTAATAATGCATTCCAAGCGGATGCTAGTGTCACTGTATTAAAAGGTGCATTAGAAGGCAGTAACGTTAATGCCGTAGGTGAAATGACCAATTTAATTGATTTGCAACGTCAATTCGAAATGCAAGTCAAGATGATGAGTACCGCTGAAGAAATGGATAAAGCATCAGACTCATTATTACGTATGGGTTAATTGAATAATTAACTTTGATTAACTTAATACATTAAAAAATTTAGAGGAACATACAATGAATCCAGCATTATGGGTAAGTAAAACAGGTTTAGACGCACAGCAAACAAACATTGCTACTATCTCAAACAACTTGGCGAATGCCTCAACGGTTGGCTTTAAAAAGAGCCGTGCCGTATTTGAAGATCTGTTTTACCAAAACGTAAACCAAGCCGGTGCTCAATCAACTCAAAATACCGAGTTACCAACTGGCTTAATGCTAGGTGCTGGTTCTAAAGTTGTGGCAACTCAAAAAGTATTCACTAACGGTAATGCTCAAACCACATCAAACGGTATGGACATGATGATCGAAGGTAAAGGCTTTTTCCAAGTGACTATGCCTGACGGCAACATTGGTTACTCTCGTAATGGTCAATTTACACTGAACGATGAAGGCGCAATCGTAACAACAGGCGCTGGCTACCGTTTAGAACCAGAAATTATCGTTCCTGAAGATGCAATTAATGTAACGGTAGGTACGGATGGTGAAGTTTCTGTTCGTTTACGTGGCCAGCAAGATAACCAAGTGATTGGTCAAATTACAACGGTTGACTTTATTAACCCAGGTGGTCTAGAGCCAGTAGGGCAAAACCTTTACTTACCAACAGGTGCAAGTGGTGATCCGCAAGAAGGAACACCAGGCCTAGAAGGTTTAGGTGCCATTCGTCAATCTATGCTTGAAGCATCAAACGTAAACGTAACAGAAGAGTTAGTAAACATGATCGAAGCGCAACGTGTTTACGAAATGAACTCAAAAGTAATTTCTGCTGTTGATAAGATGGCAAGCTTTGTTAACCAACAACTGTAATTGGTGATTAGGATGAAACGTCTTCTTTGTTTATTAATGCTAACTGCTTTAACTGGCTGTGAATCATTATTGGTGCAAAATCCAAACTTACAAGAGAGCGAAGTCACTTCTGCGACAACCAATGTTGATGCAGTAGAGGGAGATAAAGCAAAAGAAGAGGGCGGCGGCATTATTGATACACTGCGTGGTCGTAATGATCCTATATCAGGTGATCCTGCTTGGGCTCCAATTCATCCTAAAGAAAAACCAGAGCATTATGCAGCAGCAACTGGATCTCTGTTTAATGTTGATCATGCACAAGATATGTACGATGACACAAAACCACGTGGGTTAGGTGACATTGTTACGGTTACTTTGGCTGAAAACACCAAAGCGGCAAAAAGTGCCGATGCAGAATTATCAAAATCGAATGATTCAAGCATGGACCCACTGCAAGTTGGTGGGCAAGAATTGCAGATGGGCGGCCAATATAACTTCTCTTATGAATTATCAAATGACAATAATTTCACAGGGAATACATCAGCCAACCAAAGCAACAGTTTAAGTGGGTCAATTACGGTTGAAGTGATTGAAGTATTATCAAATGGTAACTTGCTGATCCGTGGTGAAAAGTGGTTAACACTGAATACGGGTGATGAGTACATTCGATTAAGCGGAACCATCAGACCTGAAGATATTGGATTTGATAACACCATCGCATCAACACGAATTTCAAATGCTCGTATCCAATATTCAGGTACGGGTGATCAACAAGATATGCAAGAACCTGGATTCTTGGCACGATTCTTTAATGTAGCACTGTAATAATGACGAATCGTTGGAGTTTTGACGTGAATAAAAACCTAGTTACCTTAATTTTTACTTGGTTATGCCTAAGTATCTCTACAGCACAAGCGGCACGTATTAAAGACGTAGCAGAAGTTGCTGGGGTTCGTAGTAACCAATTAATCGGCTATGGTCTGGTCTCAGGCTTACCGGGTACTGGTGAATCAACACCATTTACCGATCAAAGCTTTAATGCCATGCTGCAAAACTTTGGTATTCAATTACCACCTGGTACAAAACCAAAAACAAAAAATGTTGCGGCAGTAATGGTAACTGCAACGTTGCCAGCCTTTTCAAAACAAGGTCAAGTAGTTGATGTTACTGTATCTTCTGTTGGTTCAGCGAAAAGCTTACGTGGTGGTACTTTGCTACAAACCTTCTTGAAAGGTTTGGACGGTAAAACTTACGCAATTGCACAAGGCAACTTAATTGTAAGTGGCTTTAGTGCTACTGGTGCCGATGGTTCTAAAATTGTAGGTAATAACCCAACCGTAGGCCGTATTTCTGGTGGTGCAATGGTTGAACGTGAGATCCCATCCCCATTTGGTCGTGGTGACTTTATTACCTTTAACTTATTAGAGTCTGATTTTACTACCGCTCAACGCATGGCTGATGCAGTAAATAATTTCTTAGGTCCGAACATGGCGTCAGCGGTTGATGCAACCTCTGTCCGTGTGCGTGCTCCACGTGATATTAGCCAACGTGTCGCTTTCTTATCTGCGGTAGAGAATGTCGATTTTGACCCTGCAGATGGTTCTGCAAAAATCATTGTTAATTCTCGTACCGGCACTATTGTCGTTGGTAAACACGTGAAATTAAAAGCAGCAGCAGTGACCCATGGTGGCATGACGGTTGCGATTAAAGAAAATTTACAAGTAAGTCAACCAGGTCCTTTTAGTGACGGTCAGACAGTCGTTGTTCCTGACTCTGATATTGAAGTAACTGAAGAGCAAGGAAAGATGTTTAAGTTTGAGCCGGGACTTACTCTTGATGATTTGGTTCGAGCTGTGAATGAGGTTGGTGCTGCACCATCAGATTTAATGGCGATTCTACAAGCATTGAAGCAAGCGGGTGCCATTGAAGGGCAACTAATTATCATCTAATAGCTGCTTGGTTAAATAAAGACAATAAACGCACTTCTTAGGGAGTGCGTTTTTTTTGGCATTAAATTTGCTCTATTAGTAACGTAGAGGCAGTAACTTTATTACCCTGATTAAAAGAGTAAGTGTAAAGATGAATAATTCAGTAAACATGACAGACGTAGGCTTTATCCATGATGTGGGTGGTCTAGATAAATTACGTAAAAGTGCGGTGAGTGGCGATCAAGAAAGCCAAGACAAAGCATTGCGTGCGGCGGCTGAGCAATTTGAATCAATCTTCACACAAATGCTTTTTAAATCAATGCGTAATGCCAATGATTCATTCAAGTCAGACATGATGAGCAGTGATAATCAGCAGTTCTTTGAGCAAATGCGTGATGATCAAATGGCAACAGAGTTGTCGAAAAAAGGGTCATTAGGCTTAGCAGACATGATTGTTGCTCAACTTGGTGCATCAATGAATCAAGAGCCACCTGTACATAACGGCAAGAATTTAGAGCAAGATGCTCGCATGGCAATGCGTAAAGCGGCAACCGACGAAACATTACGTTTGCCGGTTGATTATCAATATCCGGCAATGTCTGAAGCCAAAAAAGCTTCACAAACAGAATCAGGGTCTGTCGCTCAATTAGAAAAAGCTTTAGCGGCAAGACCTGTACAGCAGCCTCAGAAATTCGATTCACCTCAGCAGTTCGTTGAAACCATGAAACCATACGCAGAAAAAGCAGCAAAAGCTCTGGGTATTGATTCTAATGTATTGATCGCTCAAGCGGCCTTAGAAACGGGTTGGGGTAAGAAAGTTATTCAAAACTCAGTGGATTCAAGTCATAACTTATTCAATATTAAAGCAGATAGAAGTTGGCAAGGTGATAAGATCGCTAAGAATACCTTGGAGTATCACGATAATATTGCAGTTACTGAAAATGCCGCTTTCCGTTCATACGATAACTATGAAGAGAGCTTTAGTGATTTTGTTCGATTCTTAAATCAAAACCCACGTTATGAGCGAGCGCTACAACAAACAGAAAGTTCAGAAAGCTTTATTAAAGGGATCCATAGTGCAGGTTATGCAACGGATCCAAATTATACGAGTAAAGTAATGAGTGTAATGAAGACCGTAGAAAGCTTAGCTAAATAAACTTAACTAAAAAATTAAACCATTAAAATCCTGCATCTTAGCCATATTGACTGGCTAAGCGGCAGGATTTTTTGTTTTATTGCCGCTTAAAAACCAAAAGAGGCAAAGAAAGGCAATAAATACAGAATTTTAGTGGCAAAGATAAAGTTTTAAGTCTGAGTTTTTGGTTATCTTATTGAAAGTAAAGGGTTTAAAAGTTGGCACACTGATTGCTATATTAGATTCGTTAGGAAATTTTTATCGCATCTTTTATAGAGTTTTTTTTGGAGGCAACATGGGACTTGATCTGCTAAATCTAGGTACACAAGGTGTGCTTACGGCGCAGCGTCAACTGAATACGACCAGTCACAATATTAACAACGTTAATACTGAAGGCTTTAGTCGCCAATCGGTAGTTCAAGAAACAGATATGCCTCTTTGGGTTGCTGGCTCAAAATACGGCGCAGGCGTGCATGTAGCCGCTGTGCGACGTTCGTTTGATCAGTTTGCTACAAACGAACTGAATCTATCGACAACCAATTTAAATTACTCTATGGATACAGAGGCAAATCTTGATGTTCTAACGAATATGATGTCGTCTATTGGCGCAAAACGTATTCCAGAAAACATTAATGATTGGTTTGATGCAGTAAAAACACTTGCCGATAGCCCTAACGAAATCGGTGCGCGTAAAGTAGTCCTTGAAAAATCACGTCTTGTTTCGCAAAGCTTAAATGACTTTTATGAGAACGTACGTCAGCAAAATTCAGACGTAAATAAAAAGATGGATCTAACGGTAGAGCGTATGAATGGTATTGCTCTAGAGTTAAAAGATATTAACAAAGTGATGATCAAGACCCCAGGTCCGCACAATGACCTAATGGATCGTCATGAAAAATTAATTAAAGAACTGTCTCAGTACACAAAAGTAACCATTACTAAGCGTGATAATGAAAACTCATTCAATGTATTAATTGGTGGTGGACATATGCTAGTGTCTGGTACTGAATCAAGTCAATTGAAGATGATTCAAGGCTCTCCAGATGTTTTACAGCGTCGACTAGCAATGGTTGAAGGCTTAGGAGTGAAGGCGATTCAGCACGACAGCATTGGTGGCAAATTATCATCATTGTTTGAATTGCGTGATAACACCATTCCTACCATTATGGATGAGTTAGGCCGAGTGGCTGTGGGCTTTAGCAGTGAAGTTAACCGTCTACAAAGTCAAGCGATTGATTTACGTGGTCAAATTGGTGCTAATATTTTCTCTGATGTGAATTCAGAACAAGCAGCACGTAGTCGTGCCATCGTACAAGGTGGTTCGTCTGCTGAAGTAGGCGTATTTATTGATGATATTAGCTTACTAAAAGCGGGTGATTACACACTAAAGTATGACGGCAGCCAATATACGGTGACCCGACCTACAGGTGAAGTTCAACGCTTAGACCCAACCGGTAACCCATCGACCTTTTTCCTAGACGGTATGCGAGTTGAAATTCGTGAACCACTAGGTGCCGGTGAGCGTGTATTACTTCGCCCAACCCGTATTGCGGCTGGCGAAATGAAGCTTGAAATGAATGAAGCAGAGAAAATTGCTGCACAAAGTTACGCAAGCTCTGCCACTTTTGCGACAGGTAATGCGAAATTTAAAGTGTTACAAGCAGGTGAGCTAAAAGAGTTCCAAGTCGTTATCTCTCCAGCAGCGAATCAGTTTGCAGTGTTAGATATGAAAGGAAAAATGTTACTAGAACCACAAACCTACCCACCAAAAGGTCCGGTAAGCGTTGGTGGTACAACGTTTGAGCTAACAGGTGGTGCAGCTGCAAATGATAAGTTTGCTGCTAACTTAGTGCCATCAGAAGGTGATAACGGTAACTTATTGTTAATGCAAGGCTTACAAACTCGTAAAGTAATGGACGAAGGCCGCTCAACGGTGATTGACCTATACGAAAACGTAAATACTGAAATTGGCCTGAAAAAAGCAACAGCGTCTCGTTTATCTGAAGTTTCTCGTGTAGAAAACGAAGCAGCACAAAGTCGTGTCGCTTCTGTTGCTGGTGTAAACTTAGATGAAGAAGCGGCAAATATGATGAAGTTCCAACAAGCGTATATGGCTTCTTCTCGTATTATGAAAGCGGCAGACGAAACGTTTAACTCAATCTTGCAACTTTCGTAACTAGGAGGCATTCAATATGTTAACTCGTATTTCAAGCTTTCATAATTACCAATCAGTTCAGAATGATATTTCGCGCCAAGAAGCCAAAGTGCATCAAAACAGCGCACAATTAGCGTCAGGTAAAAAGCTATTAACGGCAGGAGACGACCCCGTTGCTGCGTTATACGCTCAAAACCTAACGCAAAAGAAAGAAGAACTACGTCAATACAGCGATACCATTATTCTTGCTCGCAACCGCTTAGAGCGTCATGAAGTGGCGATTGCCAATGCGGAGCAGTTTGCCGATGATGCAAAGCGCAGTGTAATGGAAATGATTAACGGCTCTCTTGCACCAGAAGACCGTTACGCTCATGCTCAGGACGTAAAAGGATTAGCAGATAATTTCTTAAACCTAACTAATATGTTAGATGAATCAGGAAATTACCTTTTCTCTGGAACTAAGCCTAAAACCCAACCATTTTTTAGATCAAATGATGGGACTGTTGCTTATGCCGGAGATGAATACCAACGTAATTTAAAAGTATCAGGTTCGATTGAAGTTGCTGTTAATGATTCTGGCAGTAAGCTGTTTACTGAAATCAAAAATCCATTTGGAGATTATGATCCACAGTACGCACTGCAAGAAGGTTCAGAGCTTTTGCTATCAAAAGCGACTAATACCAATTACACCGACCCTGCAACTTATGAAATCACTTTTAATGCAGCGGCTAACGGTCAGTATAACTATGAGCTATCAAAAGATGGCAGCACGGTAAAAACGGCTCAGTTTGACCCTTCTGAAGGCATTAAATACGAAGGGGTTGATATTCAAATCCGTGGTCAATTAAAAGCGGGTGATACCATCACCTTAGAGCCAAAAAAGACCATTAGTATTTTTGATTCGTTCAAAAGAGCACAAGAATTAGCATTAAATGATGTGTCTGATGCCTCAACAACGGCAGAATTACATCAAGTAACGGATGAATTTCACGCGGCATTCATTCATTTAAGCCAAGCGCGAGCAGAAGTTGGTACGAGACAAAATACGCTAGATCAACAAGAGATGCAGCATCAAGATTTTGATTTAACTATTTCTAAATCATTAAGTTCTATTGAAGACTTAGACTATGCGCAAGCGGTTATCGAGTTTAATGAAAATACTCGTGCACTTCAGGCATCTCAACAAGCGTTTGGTAAAGTAAAGGACATCACTTTATTTAACTACGTGTAAATACCACCATTAAATAAAATAGAGAGCTTAGCAGCAGTGTTAGGCTTTTTTTATGCCCGTAACCAATTGAATTATCAGTGTATTGCATGGGAAATGTCTTGCCGCATCGTTTGTGTTTTTGCCGCTTTTTAGTCGCAGGCAAATAGTCATTTGTTGATTGAGGCAAAGGTGCAAAAAAGCGGCAATACCTATTAATGATCAAGCGGCAAAATTATTTTTTATTCTTGTTTTTCTATAAAAAGCGAAAACAAACAAAGATTACCGTTTACTTAAGTCTTTGTTATTTAAGGGTTTTATTTATTTTTTCTTGTGCTGAAGTTTTGAGTGGAAAAACTGGCACGCCTTATGCTAATAGATAACTATGACTGAGACGCTCACAGTTTGCCAATGGTAAATAGTGGCATAGCAGTTGCAAAGTAGAGTTAATGACTTTGCTTTTGTATGTCAGTCATTAATGTGCATATTTTTCTCATCTTGGCATGAGATTTGATATGTAAATTACATGACACTTAATAACTATTGGTCAATTGTGGCTGATATGAATTTTAAATATTTCTGAATAGAGCAGAAATGAGTTTTCGCGAAAGCGAAGCCAAAGGAGAGCAACGATGGCTGTAAATGTAAATACTAACGTATCTGCGATGACTGCGCAGCGTTACCTAAATAACGCAACAAACGATTTAAACAATTCAATGGAGCGTTTGTCTTCAGGTACTAAGATCAACAGCGCAAAAGATGACGCTGCTGGTCTACAAATTTCTAACCGCCTAACAGCTCAGACTCGTGGTCTTGATGTTGCTATGCGTAACGCGAACGATGGTATCTCTATCGCTCAAACAGCTGAAGGTGCGATGAACGAATCGACTAACATCCTTCAACGTATGCGTGATTTATCACTACAAGCGGCAAATGGCTCTAACTCAGACCAAGATCGTGCTTCTATCCAAGAAGAAGTTCACGCGCTGTCTGATGAGCTTAACCGTATCGCAGAAACTACATCATTCGGTGGTCGTCGCCTACTGAACGGTACATTCGGCGAATCTGCATTCCAAATTGGTGCAAACGCGGGTGAAGCAATTCTAATCGAATTAACCTCTGTACGTGCTGATGATAGCCGCATGGGTGGTCAACGTTTCGTTTCTGAGAACGGCAAAAGCGCGTCTTGGAATGTAGAAGCTGGCAAAAGTGACATGAAACTAGAGTTCACAACTCAAAAAGGTGAAATGGTTTCTATCGATATCAACGCTAAAGCTGGTGATGATATTGAAGAGTTAGCAACATACATCAATGGTCAATCAGATAAGATCTCTGCATCTGTTGGTGATGAAGGTAAACTTCAACTGTTTGTAGCGGAACCATCTATCCAAGGTGAGTTAGCGGTGTCTGGTAACCTTGCTTCTGAGTTAGGTTTAGCTGGCGGTGCTGGTATTAAAGCAACGGTTGATAAACTAGATGTAACGTCTGTAGGTGATGCGCAAGTATCTATCGGTGTTATCGATTCAGCTCTTGCTTACATCGACCGTGAGCGTGCTGATTTAGGTGCTAAACAAAACCGTTTAGGTCACAGCATCAACAACTTGTCAAACATTCAAGAGAATGTATCTGCTTCTAACAGCCGAATCAAAGATACTGATTTTGCTAAAGAAACAACAAATATGACAAAAGCACAAATCCTTCAGCAGTCTAGTACGTCTATTCTTGCTCAAGCGAAACAGTTACCAAACGCTGCATTAACTTTACTGCAGTAATTGAGTAACTAACAACAGTCATCTTAGTGAACAAGAGGTGCTCTCATCTCTCATCATCCTCTTGTTCATTTGATTGTTGGCAAGCTTCAGGTAACTGGTTTTTTGTGTTCTTCTCACAGATCTCCTCATAAAAAACCAGCCTAGCTTTATGCCCCTTAATTGGGGCTACCCTTCTAAAAACATTCTTTTTAATTTAGAAAATCTTATTTCAGTCGATGACTTACTGTCTATTCTATAAGTAAGGTCATGTTATGAGTTCATTCTTACGATTTTTATTATTAACTTCTTTATCTTTTTCTACGTTTAGTGCCCAGCTGCACAATAATGATATTTTATCCTATGTGAAATATGATTCATTTATTTTAGTGAAGTCATGCCTCGATCCAGATGTCGAGCGTTATTTTGAAGAAAAAGCCATCACTCCTAAAAATAGTCATATTAAAGGCTATGGAGAATGTTTTAATTCTCCTATTCATAAAGTAAAACGTAAGGCCAGAAAAGATCTAAAGCATTATTTAGGAGAGGAATGTTCAGATCCTGCTCTTATTAACTTATTGAAGTCTGAAGGTATTGATCCTAGCCATTATCAAATAGAAAGCAGTAGCCGCTGCCATCATCAAAATATCAGTTAAGCTTTGAGTTATTTGGCCGCTATAATTATTAAGATTAAATATATTAAGAGATTGTTATGTCTGTAACGGTAAACACCAATGTGTCTGCAATGACGGCACAGCGATATTTAAATCAAGCGACGGAGCATTTAAACCAGTCAATGGAGCGTCTTTCCTCAGGAAGTCGAATTAATAGTGCGAAGGATGATGCGGCAGGTTTGCAGATATCAAACCGTTTAAAATCACAAATGAGTGGTTTGGATGTGGCGGTTCGTAATGCTAATGATGGTATTTCTATTGCCCAAACAGCAGAAGGCGCAATGAATGAAAGTACCAACATTCTTCAACGTATGCGTGATTTAGCACTGCAGTCATCAAATGGCTCTAACTCTTTACAAGATCGTCAGGCAATACAAGAAGAAGCGGATGCTTTAAATGATGAATTAAATCGTATTGCAGAAACCACCTCTTTTGGTGGTCGCCGCTTATTGAATGGTCAATTTGGAACATCAACCTTTCAGATTGGCGCTAATGCGGGTGAAGCAGTGCAGTTAACGCTTGGTAGTATGCGTTCTGACACCTTAGCAATGGGGGGCTTTCATTACACCTCTCAAAACCAGCTAAACAAAGGGTGGACAGTACCAGAAGGCGGGCAGACGCTTACCATGTCATTTAATGATGAAAATGGTAAAGCTCAAGAAATCACAATTGAAGCGAAAGCGGGTGATGATATTGAGGAATTAGCAACCTACATCAATGGGCAAAATGATACTGTTAAAGCCTCTGTCGATGAGAACGGTCAGTTACAGTTATTTACCGCAGGGGATTTAGTTTCTAGTGCGGTGACCTTTGGTGGTTCGCTATCTGCGGAATTGGCTATTGGTGGTGCTGTATTTGATACTGTGAATGATTTGGATTTAACCACGGTGGGTGGCTCTCAAAAGGCTATTGCAACGTTAGATGCCGCTATGGGGTTTGTCGATAAAGAACGTGCGACATTAGGGGCGTTCCAAAACCGTTTTGGTCATGCGATTAATAATTTAAACAATATTAATGAAAATATCTCGGCATCAAACAGTCGAATTGAAGATACCGACTTTGCAAAAGAAACGGTTGAGATGATGAAAGCGCAAATCTTACAGCAAGTAAGCTCAACAGTACTCGCTCAAGCTAAACAAGTTCCTGATCTTGCGTTAAAACTGCTTGGGTAACTTATACCTACAGATATAACTATTTAAAAACCAGCAATGACAGCTGGTTTTTTTCGTCTAAAGAAAATAAAGGTACTAAAGTGAAATAAATAAAGAAATGAAGTATCAAACTGAAAGTAAGGCTAAAGGAGAAGTAAGTAACATCCTTTTGTATCAAGGTTTTGATTAATACTTGGTCAAAAGCGAAAAAACTTTAGCTGTTTTTTAGTCAATTGTAAAAAACTTTGAAGCATGATCATAGTTCATAAAGTAATCACCTGTTTTATAAAAAAAAGCATAAAGGTTTATTTTTAACCGTCGCTAAGCTAAGTATCAGGCACTAATAGCAACGTTGTTAGTTCCAAATAATAAAGCTCAGTTTTCCGAACTACGGAAAACAATCGGAAAACTAAACGGAGATACCACTATGTCGATTACAGTAAATACTAACGTATCAGCAATGACTGCTCAGCGTTACTTGAACAATGCAACGGATGGCGTTAATCAATCAATGGAACGTCTATCTTCTGGCTTTAAAATTAACAGTGCGAAGGATGATGCAGCAGGCCTGCAAATTTCAAATCGTTTAACTTCTCAATCTCGTGGTTTAGATGTTGCTGTTCGTAATGCAAATGATGGTATTTCTATTGCACAAACAGCTGAAGGTGCGATGAACGAATCGACAAACATCTTACAACGTATGCGTGATTTATCGCTTCAGTCTTCTAACGGTTCAAATACGTCTGCAGATCGTGAAGCGATTCAGCAAGAAGTGGGTGCACTTAATGATGAACTTAACCGAATTGCAGAAACGACCTCTTTTGGTGGCTCTCGTCTTCTAAATGGTCAGTTTGGTACTAAATCATTCCAAATCGGTGCTGATTCTGGTGAAGCGGTAATGCTAAGCCTAAATAATATGCGTTCTGACTCGGCATCAATGGGGGGTACAAGCTATAAAGCCGAAACCAAGCTTGATGCTGACTGGGGTGTTAATGCAGAAAATTCAGAATTAATAGTTTCGTTTGTTAATAAAGCGGGCGAAGAGAAAGAACTGACAATTAATGCCAAAACGGGCGATGACATTGAACAAGTAGCGACTTACATTAATGGCCAGACTGATTCTATTAATGCTTCTGTCTCAGAGAACGGCGAGCTACAAATTGTAACGTCGAATGATAAAGTGCAAGGTGAAGTGCAATTTGGTGGTTCACTAGCAAGTGAACTAAACATGGGTGCAGCACAAGCTGAAACCGTTAAGAGTATTGATGTAACAACCGTTGGTGGCTCACAAAAAGCAGTTGCTGTCCTTGATGCGGCAATGCAATTTGTTGATGAGAATCGAGCTGGTTTAGGTGCTTTCCAAAATCGCTTTAGCCATGCGATTAATAATCTAGATAACATTAATGAAAATGTATCAGCATCAAATAGTCGAATTAAAGATGTCGATTTTGCGAAAGAGACCACTGAGATGACTAAAGCTCAAATCCTTCAGCAAGCAAGTTCATCTATTTTAGCTCAAGCTAAGCAAGCGCCAAATGCTGCTCTTGGCCTGTTACGCTAATTATATTGGCTAATTAAAGAAACTTCTAAGGTAGTAGTGCTCTCACACTATACCAAAGCCGGGGACTACCTCGGCTTTTTTTATGTCAATATAAAGCATGATGAACTGTATATTGGCCTGTAATGTGTTTATCTGTATGTTATTTGAGTTACCTTTGTTCTGTTTTTGTTGATTTATAGCGTTTTTTCTTACTTTTCCCCCTTTATTTAAATTAATTTCATTTTTTTTGCATTTTTTCCTAAAGAGTTTCCGAGTTTGAGCGATAACCTAAGTACAAAGCAGAACGACTGAATAAACAGAAAGTGCTTTAAAAAGAAAAACTTAAAAAAATTAAAAGTTTTTCTAAAGTAAATTGAAGTCAGGTCGTTAAGTTAAGTATCAACGATGAATAATACGGTTTCCGGTCCAGGAGCGGAGTGATTCGGAACCAAAGTGGAGAAATAAAATATGTCTATCAATGTAAACACAAACGTATCAGCAATGACAGCACAGCGTTACCTAAACAACGCAACGAATGACTTAAACAGCTCAATGGAGCGTTTGTCTTCTGGCTTTAAAATTAACAGTGCAAAAGATGATGCAGCGGGTCTACAAATTTCTAACCGTCTAACATCTCAAACTCGTGGTTTAGATGTAGCAGTTCGAAATGCAAATGATGGTATCTCAATGGCGCAAACTGCTGAAGGTGCGATGAACGAAACAACGAACATCCTTCAACGTATGCGTGATTTATCACTTCAATCTTCTAACGGTTCAAATACAACAGCTGACCGTACAGCAATTCAAGAAGAAGTGGTTGCTTTGAATGACGAATTAAACCGTATTGCAGAAACAACATCGTTCGGTGGCTCTCGCTTACTTAACGGTCAGTTTGGCACTAAATCTTTCCAAATCGGTGCAGATTCAGGTGAAGCAGTAATGCTAACGTTGAATAACATGCGCTCTGATACAACGGCAATGGGTGGACACACTTACTCAGCGACGGAAGGTAAAGATGCAAACTGGAAAGTAGATGTAGAAAGCACAGAATTAACAATGAACTTTGTTGATAAAGATGGCCAAGAACAAAACATCACTATTAACGCAAAAGCGGGTGATGACATTGAAGAAGTAGCAACTTACATTAATGGCCAAAGCAGTGCAGTAAATGCTTCTGTAACAGAAGATGGCAAACTGCAAGTATTTGCAGCAGCTGAAGCAACTGACATTGCATTTAGTGGTTCACTAAGCAGCGAACTAGGTATGGGTAACAAGGTTACTGATACGGTTAAGAGCATCGATGTAACGACGGTTGGTGGTTCACAAAAAGCAGTCGCGATTCTAGACTCAGCAATGCAATATGTTGATTCAAATCGTGCTGACTTAGGTGCTTTCCAAAACCGTTTTGGTCACGCTATCAACAACTTAGAAAATATTAATGAGAATACGAGTGCAGCAAACAGCCAAATCAAAGATGTTGATTTTGCGAAAGAAACCACTGCAATGACGAAATCTCAAATCCTGCAACAAGCGAGCTCGTCTATCCTTGCTCAAGCTAAGCAGGCACCAAATGCAGCATTAGGCCTGTTGGGCTAATCAGCATAGTAAACACTTGTGAGAATGAGAGCTAAGCTATCTGCAAAGTTCTATCCCAACAGGTTATAAGTAAGTCTGACTTACTTTATAAAATTAAACTTAGGCTATTTCATGATGTATTTTGTAGAGGTGAGAGTCTGCAAAGTGCATAGAGATACGCTTTTAAATATATGTGAGAAACAATGGTTGGTTCGGAGGATGAGACCAAACCACCATTGAACTATCCCTTAGGAGATCTATTTATGTCTATTACAGTAAATACTAACGTATCAGCAATGACAGCTCAGCGTTACTTAAACAGCGCAACATCTGACGTTAACCAATCAATGGAACGTCTGTCTTCTGGCAACAAAATCAACAGTGCTAAAGATGATGCGGCTGGTCTACAAATCTCTAACCGCCTAAACACGCAAACTCGTGGTCTAGACGTAGCGGTTCGTAACGCAAATGACGGCATCTCTATGATGCAAACTGCTGAAGGCGCAATGAAAGAGACTTCAAACATCCTTTCTCGTGTACGTGACCTAGCACTGCAATCGTCAAATGGTTCAAACACTGATGCTGACCGTAGCGCAATCCAACAAGAAGTAACGGCTCTTTCTGATGAAATGAACCGTATTGCTGAAACAACTTCTTTTGGTGGCACTCGCCTACTAAACGGTAGCTTCGGTACTAAATCTTTCCAAGTTGGTGCTGATTCAGGTGAAGCGGTAATGCTTACTCTGAACAACCTACGTGCAGATGAGTCAAACATGGGTGGCCAATCTTTCACTGCGAAAGAAGGTGTTGCTGCGGGTTGGACTGCTGGTAAAGATGCAGAAATGACTATTTCTTTCACAGATAAGTCTGGTGAAGAGCAATCAGTATCAATCACAGCTAAAGCTGGTGACGATATTGAAGAAGTAGCAACTTACATCAACGGCCAAACTGATAAAGTTAGCGCTTCTGTTGGTGAAGATGGCAAACTACAAGTATTCGCAGCTAAAGGCACAATCGAAGGCGAAATCGAATTCTCTGGTGCTCTAGCTAACGAAACTGGTATGTCTGATGCAGTTAAAGCACAAAAAACAGTAGGTAACATCGACGTTACAACTGTAGCTGGTTCTCAAGATGCAATCGCAGTTGTTGATGCAGCAATGAAATTTGTTGATAGCCACCGTTCTGAGCTGGGTGCTGCTCAAAACCGTATGGGTCACACAATCAACAACTTAGATAACATTAACGAAAACGTTTCTGCTGCTAAGAGCCAAATCAAAGACGTTGATTTCGCGAAAGAAACAACTGAAATGACTAAAGCACAAATCCTACAGCAAGCAAGCTCTTCTATCTTAGCTCAAGCTAAGCAAGCGCCAAACGCAGCTCTAGGTCTATTACGTTAATCTTTTTGATTAAGTGATAATACCAAAATAGGTAGGTGGGCGGCTTCATCGTCAACCCACTTACTGAAATATGACAGCCGGACCGCTCTCCTGCTGTCTTTTTTCGTATTAGGAGGAAAGAGTTATGAACCCTTCATTTGTACCTTCCCCAATCCTTACCTCTCCACCTTCCAATAACGGCACGCAAATTGCTAGTTCTTATGTGCAGCCAACATCATCTGTGAATACCAATAATCAAACAGTAAAAGCTGAACCGTCAGAACTATTGACGCCAAGCCAAGCAATTGTGGTAGAAGCAGAGCAACAGCTTGAAACGAAAAAGAAAGAAGAACTTTATCATGCAGTGAAAGAGCTGAATGAATACGTTAAAAGCATGGGTCGAGGATTATCATTTCGTCTAGATGAAGAGTCTGGGCGGCAGGTTATTACCGTTTTTGAAGTTAGTAGCGGTGAAATCATTCGTCAAATCCCCGATGAAAAAATGTTGGAAGTTGCCAGAGAATTAGCTGCCAGTGCATCTGGATTAATAGCTGAGAAGATATAATCGTTAATTGAGGAAAATGCTTCATGAGTATGAGCCCGATGGGGATGGGTGGTGGCCTAGATATTAATTCTATGGTGAGCAAAATAGTTGAAAGCGAGCGCTTACCAAAGCAGCAGCGCATCGACCGTGAACGCTCAGATATAGACATGAATATCAGTGGTTATGGCCGTCTGCAAGAATCGTTAGATACCATGAAAAACCTCATGTCGACGTTTCGCCAAGAGGATACGTTTGCATCTCGAACTATTTCAAGCAGTGATGATGAAGTAGTCAGTGCGACAGCAACACCAGAAGCCTTAGCGGGTCGATACACAATTGATGTTTTACAATTAGCTCAAGCTCAAAAACTAGCATCATCGCCAATTCGTGATGATGCTAAATTTGGTCCAGGTAAATTGGATATTTCATTAGGTGATAAAGAGTTCACCATTGAAATTATTGGTAAAAATAACAAAATCACCGATCTGTTAAAGCAGATCAATAGTGCACCATCAAATCCAGGTGTACAAGCCTCTATCGTTAAAGACGATGGCGGTTCACGTCTTATTCTCGCTTCAGATAAACCGGGCGAAAGTCATAAAGTTAAAATTGAAGTCGATGCTGAATACAATAATCAGCTGCATCGCCTTGCTTTTAATCCTAATTTTGATCCTACGGTATCAACAAAATTTGATATTCCAACCTTGCTTGAATATCAAAATGTACCAGAAATTGCCGCTCAGCAAATGCAAGAGCCAATAACGGCACAAGAAGTTCCGGAATTAAGTGATGAAGAAAAATACGCGTACTTTAAGCCGCTAATTGATTATGCCAATCGTGAATTAGCGCGAGAAGAAAAAGCGGCAAAAGAGATCATGCTTCAACAAGAAGCTACAGCTGCATTATCGACACTAGAAGACCCAACCGATCCAACATCGGGCATGTCAGGCTGGAGTGAGCGTACAGCGGGTACCCTGCAAGCGGCACTTCCAAGTGAAGATGAAAAGATCGAGTTAGCTAAAGCAGCAAAGCAAGGCGATCAAGATGCTGCAGAAGCCTTAGCTGAAATCGGCCAAACGCCAGATGTTGTTTTTCAAGCGGCAGGCATTACTTATGAAGCACCTCAAGTAGCACCTAAAAAAGAATTGGTTGAAATAGCTAAAGAAAAAATTGAGCAGTTACCGCCGACAATTAAAGAAATAGCAAAAGAAAAATTAGAACCGATTGAAAAAGTCGTAGAGGCAATTAAGCCTGAAGGCCCACGGAAACCTTTATTTTCTGGCCTTCAAGAAGTGCAAACAGCAAGTAGTGCAAAAGTAGTATTAGATGGTGTTGCTCGAATAAGCAGTGATACCAATGTGATTCAAGATGCGGTTCATGGCGTAGATATCACATTAAAAGGTACGACAGCAGAAGCAAGCAAGCGTGTTGAGCTTGATGTACAGTTTGATAGAGATGGCGTAAAAGCCGCGATTGAACAATTTGTTGCTACTTATAATCAGTTTTACGAAACGACTCAAGCACTGAGTGGTTTTGATCCGGCAACTGGTCAAAGTGGCCCTCTTGCCGGTGATAGTGTTGTTCGATCTGCTGAATCTCGTTTGAAATCTGCTTTTGTAGCACCAGTAGAATCGGCACCAAAAGATGTAAAAACACTTATTGAACTAGGTATTTCGACCACTCGTCAAGGGACGTTAGAAATAAACCATACGATGCTTGATCGACAATTGAATGAAAACTTTGGTCAATTGTATACATTTTTTGGTGGTTCTAAAGGGTTTGCTAAAAAAATTGAAGACGTAATTCAGAGTATGACAGGGGTAACAGGCCCTATTCGTACCAGAATGAATACCATGCGAGATCAAAATTACCGCTTAAATGACCAACAAGTGGATTTAGATCGTCGTATGGAGAGTTTACAAGAACGAACTCGAAACAAGTTTGCCAATATGCAAGACGTTACTGGGAAAATGAAAGCTCAGTTGTCAGGAATGATGAACGCATTAGGTTAATGAGTGTCAGTGATAATTAGGTGTTTTCGATGATTTTATTACAGCAATTAGAAAATCTGGATCAAGAGTTACAAAGTTTATATCGTGCAGATGATATTAATTTTGAACAATTGGCGATATTTTTATCAAATCGGGAACAACTTTTGCATCAATGTATACAAGTGTCAGAAATAGTGCATTCCACTGGATGGCAAAGCGCAATTGCAAGAACTCAATTGATTATTGATGAAATGAGTCAATTAGGACAGCAATTTGCTTTAGATTATCAAAAATTGAACCATGGACAAAAGTCGGTTCAACTTTATAGAAAATTTCAATAATACTGAGGAAATACAATGAGAGGTTCACTACAAGCATATAAAAAGGTATCAATTGATAGCCAATTAAGTGCTGCATCACCTCATAAGGTAATTCAAATGCTAATGGCTGGCGCGATTGAGCGTTTAATCCAAGGTAAAGCAGCAATGCAGCAAGGTAATACTCCTGTAAAAGGCGAACGTCTTGGTAAAGCATTAGATATCGTGATCAGTTTACGTTCTTGCCTTTCAATGGATGATGGTGGTGACATTGCAAGTAATCTTGATTCTTTATACGACTTTATGATCCGTCAGATCTCACATGCGAATCAAAATAACGATGGTCAAGCTATTGATGATGTTGTGGAAATGTTGCGTGAAATAAAGTCAGCATGGGATCAAATTCCTGCAGAGTTCCATAACCTTACTGCAGACCAAGTTGGTATCTAAGTTCACGTCACGTAATTTGGTATAAACTACCATTAGTTTTATAAATCAAGTTTATTTTTGATTTTTTATACTAACCTCTCATTTACCGTATGACTGTCCATTTATTGACAGTCATAGTTGCCTTATTTTTCTTATGCTATAAAATAGCGGTATAATTTCGTTGCTGTTCAATGAATAGGCCACTTAAATCAAAGAATTAAGGCACATAACACATCTATGCAAGGTTTAGCAAAGACACTAATTATTGAAGATGATGAGCAAAACCGTCACAATCTTAAGATCATTCTTGAGTTTATCGGTGAGCATTGTCATGCCATTTCGACTTCAGAATTGTCTACTTTTGACTGGAATGCTCCTTGGAGTGCCTGTTTTTTAGGTAACGTAACAGAGAGTTCACAACAAGAATTAATCAAACAATCCTTAATTACTAATAATCATATCCCTATTATTATGCTTACGGGCGCTGCGTATGATCTTGAGGATTTAACGAACTATGTTGGTGAATTAAATCAACCAGTTAATTATCCTCAATTAACGGATGCACTGCGTCATTGCCAAGAGTTTATGGGGCGTCGTGGTTTGGGTGTTCCCCAGCTTGGACGAAAAAATACGTTATTCCGCAGCATGGTTGGGCAAAGCCCAGCTATCAGTATGGTTCGACATTTAATTGAGCAAGTCTCTGGTACTGAAGCAAGCGTTCTTGTTTTAGGGGAGTCAGGCACCGGTAAAGAAGTTGTTGCACGTAATCTTCATTATCATTCACCACGTCGTAAGGGACCGTTCGTACCTGTAAACTGTGGTGCTATTCCACCAGATCTTTTAGAGAGTGAGCTTTTTGGTCATGAAAAAGGGGCATTTACAGGAGCAATTACCGCTCGTAAAGGTCGTTTTGAACTGGCTCAAGGCGGTACGCTGTTCTTGGATGAGATCGGTGATATGCCAATGCCGATGCAAGTAAAACTGTTGCGAGTATTACAAGAGCGCTGTTTTGAACGTGTTGGTGGCAATCAAAGTATTAAAGCGGATGTTCGTATTGTAGCCGCAACACATCGCAATCTTGATGAGATGATAGAGAAAGGGACCTTCCGTGAAGATCTGTATTATCGATTAAATGTGTTTCCAATCGAAATGCCAGCATTGCGTGAACGTAAGCAAGATATTCCATTATTACTGCAAGAATTGCTAGCGAGAATGGAGGCGGAAGGCAGTGCTCGTGTACGTCTAACACCACGTGCTGTGAACTCATTAATGGAGCATCATTGGCCGGGTAATGTGCGTGAGCTAGCAAACCTAATTGAACGCTTAATGATCTTATTCCCTGGGGAGTCGGTTGACGTTAATCACTTACCGACAAAATACCGTTATAGTGATATACCGGAGTTCCAACCAGAGAATAACAATAAACAAAGTATTGAAGAGCAAGAGCAAGCCGCACTAGCAGATATGTTTGCTAATTTTAGTGATGGCGGAGTCCCTCAAATATCAAATCAAAACTTTGGTCCAGCATCAAATGATTTACCTGAAGACGGGTTAAATCTAAAGGAGATGTTGGCTGATGTAGAAGTTAATATGATATGCCAAGCGCTTGAAGCACAGGCGGGAGTTGTTGCTCGTGCTGCTGATATGTTAGGTATGCGTAGAACGACTTTAGTTGAGAAAATGCGTAAATATAATCTAAACAAAGATGATATGCGTTAATAATCTGCACTGACAAATAATTGACTCATTAAAGATGTTATTTTGATGTAACCTTATGATTTAAAACAATAAAAAGGGCTGGCATGTTAAATGCATTAGCCCTTTTGTTGTTTTGGCGGGGATCAAATTATGCAAGGTAACTCTGAGAGTGAGATCAATTCACTCCTTGGCACAGTAGAAGAACAAAATACACGTTATAAGCAAGTATTAGATGTTATGCCTGCGGGGGTAATATTGCTTGATACACAAGGCGTTGTATGTGAAGTAAACCCAGAAGCCATTAAGCTTCTTGGTACCCCATTATTAGGTGAACGTTGGTTTGAAGTCATTCAACGCTCATTTGATCCAAGAGAAGACGATGGGCATGAGATCTCATTGCGTAATGGACGTAAAGTACGTTTAGCCATCTCAGCCTCAGAAACGGGCCAACTGATCCTTATTACCGATCTAACCGAAACCCGTTTACTGCAATCTCGTGTCAGTGATTTGCAGCGTTTGTCATCGTTAGGAAAAATGGTTGCCTCCCTTGCTCATCAAGTAAGAACGCCACTTTCAAGTGCGATGCTTTATGCTTCAAACTTAGGTTCCCCAAATTTACCCGCAGCAACACACAAACGTTTTCAAACCAAATTGGTTGATCGTTTACATGATCTCGAAAAACAAGTGAATGACATGTTGTTGTTTGCTAAAGGTGGCGATAACAAGGTTGTTAAATCATTTACGATTGAAGAGCTTGTTGCAGAATATCGTCCAATGGTAGAAACCGCTTTGCAATCAAATCAAGTGGATTATCACTTAGAAGTAGAAGAACAAGATACATTATTAATGGGTAATGCCAACGCTATTGCCAGTGCCATTAGTAACTTGATTATGAATGCGATACAAGCCATTGGAAAAGAATGCCAAATTGATGTTTTCTTTAGACCGGTTAATGGTTATTTGAAAATATCAGTACAAGATAATGGGCCAGGTATCCCATTTGATTTACAAGATAAAATTATGGAACCATTTTTCACTACACGCTCTCAAGGCACGGGTCTTGGTTTAGCGGTGGTGCAAATGGTTTGTCGAGCACATAAAGGACAACTTGAATTGTATTCAGAACCAGATGATGGTGCGTGCTTCACCATGTCTATTCCATTAACAGCAACCTATGCTGAATCAGCAACTCAAACAGAATCTGGAGAATAATCATGGCTCAAAGTAAAGTATTGATCGTAGAAGATGATGAAGGCCTACGCGAAGCCTTGATCGACACCTTAGAGTTAGCTGGTTACGAATGGGTAGAAGCGGATAGCGCAGAAGCCGCGTTGCTTATTTTGAAAAAAGAGTCTGTTGATATAGTAGTGTCTGATGTTCAAATGGCAGGAATTGGCGGTTTAGCATTGTTACGTAGCATCAAGCTAAATTGGCCTAATTTACCCGTTCTTCTAATGACAGCTTATGCCAATATTGAAGATGCGGTTTCTGCAATGAAAGACGGCGCAATAGATTACATGGCGAAACCTTTTGCGCCAGAAGTGTTGTTAAACATGGTTAGCCGTTATGCACCAGTTAAAAATGAGCAAACAGGCGATGCCATTGTTGCTGATGAAAAGAGTCTTAAATTACTTAAGTTAGCAGATAAAGTAGCACGAACTGACGCAAACGTGATGGTCCTTGGGCCAAGTGGTTCAGGCAAAGAAGTGATGTCTCGTTATATCCATAACAACTCACAGCGCAGTGAGGGCCCATTTGTAGCTATTAACTGTGCTGCTATTCCAGACAATATGCTAGAAGCAACCTTATTTGGTTATGAGAAGGGTGCATTTACAGGCGCGGTTCAAGCGTGTCCTGGTAAGTTTGAACAGGCACAAGGTGGCACTATCTTATTGGATGAGATCAGTGAAATGGATCTTAATCTACAAGCTAAGTTACTGCGTGTACTTCAAGAGCGCGAAGTTGAGCGTTTAGGTGGCCGTAAGAGCATTAAGCTTGATGTCCGAATTTTGGCGACCAGTAACCGAGATTTAAAAAAATACGTAGAAGAAGGTAATTTTCGTGAAGATTTATATTATCGCTTAAATGTATTCCCAATTGCATGGCCTGCGCTTAAAGAGCGTAAAGGTGATATCGCACCTATTGCTAAGCACCTTATTGAACGCCACTGTCAAAAACAAGGCTTACCCGTACCTAGTTTTAGTGTTGAAGCTACTCAAAAACTGGAAAGTTACCCTTGGCCAGGGAATGTGCGTGAACTAGATAATGTGGTTCAACGAGCATTGATCTTGGCTGAAGAGCACCAAATTACCGCTGATGATATTTTATTAGAAGGCGTTGACTGGGTAGATGCTCGAGGGTTGCAACAAGTGGTTAGTGGTGAAGCGCCAACAATTAAGCCTGAGCAACAAGCACCGTCAATAAATGACACAGTTGCAATGCCATTATCTGAAGACGGTGAGATTTTAACCGCATCTAGTGGGTTGGGTGGTGAACTTCGCGAGCAAGAATTCATCATTATCCTTGAAACTATAAAAGCGTGTGATGGTAAACGAAAAGATGTCGCAGAAAAATTAGGCATTAGTCCACGAACGTTACGCTACAAATTAGCGAAGATGCGTGATGCTGGAATAGATATCCCAAGTTAATACAATGACTTATGCTTGTTGATATTTTGGTATGTAAATTGCTTTATATACTTCGGGTCGTAAAATAAAGTCAATTAGTTGACTGGGTCGGAGAATAAAAATGAAAATTGGTGGTTTACAGGACGAAATGCAAGCAATGATGCTTGATGCGTCAAATACAATGCGTCCAGCAACGGGTAAAGAAGTTGGTGCGGACTTCAGTGCCATGTTTGCAAAAGCAGTTAATAACGTAAATGGCTTACAACAAGCTTCAAGCGATTTAGCTGTGCGCTTTGATCGAGGTGATGAAGGGGTCTCATTATCCGATGTAATGATTGCACGTAACAAATCAAGCGTAGCATTTGATGCGACAATTCAAGTGCGTAATAAGCTAGTTGATGCTTATAAAGCACTCATGAATATGCCAGTATAATTTCTAGGAATTAAAGCGTGTCAGAAGAAAATAAAAACACAGATTTAGCAGTATCTGATGGGGTATCCGCCAGTGGTTCAATGGCGCTAGATAATTCAATGGATGTTCAAAATCCAGATACTGATGAGCAAAGTTCTTCGAAGTTAGATTCAGCGTTGGGTAATCTTGATTTATTGCGTCAAGTTATCCTTGTGTTATCTGTATCTATCTGTGTCGCATTAATAGTTATGCTTTTCTTTTGGGTTCAAGAACCTGAAATGCGACCACTTGGTGCGTATGAGACGGATGAATTAATTCAAGTTCTTGATCACCTTGATGCGCAAAAAGCAGAATACAAACTAGAAGGCAATACCATTCTCGTTCCTGCTTCTGAATTCAGTAAAATGAAGCTTGATCTTTCTCGTGCCGGTTTAAACCGAGAAGTAGGAGAAGGTGATGATATCTTACTGCAAGATATGGGTTTTGGTGTATCACAGCGCTTAGAACAAGAGCGTCTAAAGTTAAGTCGTGAACGCCAATTAGCAAGTACGTTTGAGCAAATGCGTCCAATTCGTAAAGCTCAAGTATTACTCGCAATGCCAAAACAAAGCGTATTTGTTCGTCATAACCAAGAAGCATCAGCAACGGTATTCTTGACTATGCGAATGGGTGCAATGCTAAAACAAGAAGAAGTTGATTCGATTGTTGATATGGTTGCAAGTGCGGTTCCTGGAATGAAACCAACGCGTGTTACGGTTACCGATCAACACGGTCGTCTACTGAGTTCTGGTACGCAAGACCCAATGGCAATGGCTCATCGTAAAGAACAAGAGTTAGAGCGTAAGCAAGAGCAATCACTGCGTGATAAAATTGATGCGATTCTTATCCCGATTTTAGGCTTGGGTAACTATACCGCTCAAGTTGATGTATCAATGGACTTCAGTGCGATTGAACAAACACGTAAACAATTTGATCCACAAACACCATCAACACGAAGTGAGTACACATTAGAAGATTACAACAATGGTAATGTGATTGCTGGTGTTCCGGGTGCCCTAAGTAATCAGCCACCAGTAGATTCAGCAATCCCTCAGGATATTGCTGAACTAAAAGATGGTTCAGTACTAGGCCAAGGCTCTGTTCATAAAGAGGCAACTCGTAACTTTGAATTAGACACAACCATCAGTCACGAGCGAAAACAAACGGGAACGGTTGCACGCCAAACGGTTTCAGTTGCCGTAAAAGAGCGTCAAAGTGTTAACCCTGAAACAGGCGAAGTGACTTACACTCCAGTGTCGGCAGAGCAAATTGAAAAGATCCGTCAAATCATTATTGGTAGTGTTGGTTTAAATGAACAACGCGGTGACTTATTAAACGTATTAAGTGTTAAGTTTGCGATTGAAGAGCAACCAATTACTATTGATGTACCGATTTGGGAGCATCCAAACTTCAACGATTGGATTAAATGGTTAGCAGGTGCTTTAGTTATAATTGCTGTGCTACTTATTCTTGTTCGCCCAGCAATGAATAAACTACTGTTCCCTAACCAAGCAGAAGATGATGCCATTGCGAAAGGCGAAGGCGTTGAAGGCGAGATGGGCTTAATTGGCAGTGATTTGGATGGTGACGGCTTCGAGTTTGGTTCCGGCATTGATCTACCAAACTTGCATAAAGACGAAGATTTATTAAAAGCGGTTCGTGCTCTTGTAGCAAATGAACCAGAGTTAGCAGCACAAGTGGTTCGTAACTGGGTATCTGAAAATGGCTAATGAGATTGTAGAAGCAGAAAAAAAAGATGAAGACAACCAAGAGTTTGATCTTTCATCACTAGCAGGCTCAGAACGTGCTGCCATTTTACTGCTTAGTTTGAGCGAGGATGATGCCGCAAGTATCATTCGTCACTTAGAACCAAAGCAGGTTCAGAAAGTAGGTGCAGCAATGGCAACCGTATCTGATTTAAATCAGATTAAAGTGTCAGCTATTCACCGTGCTTTCTTAGAAGACATTCAGAAGTACACCAGCATCGGCATGGGCAGTGAAGACTTTATGCGTAATGCATTGGTTGCTGCTCTTGGTGAAGATAAAGCGAATAATCTAGTAGATCAAATTCTACTAGGTAGTGGCTCTCAGGGGTTGGATTCATTGAAATGGATGGACCCTCGTCAAGTGGCAAGCATCATTATGAATGAGCACCCACAGATCCAAACTATCGTATTATCGTACTTAGACCCAGATCAGTCAGCAGAGATTTTATCTCAGTTTCCAGAGCGTAGCCGCTTAGATTTGATGATGCGAATTGCACACCTTGAAGAAGTTCAACCATCAGCTCTGGCTGAACTGAACGAAATCATGGAGAAACAATTTGCGGGTCAATCAGGTGCTCAAGCTGCGAAAATTGGCGGCCTGAAAGCAGCTGCAGAAATCATGAACTACCTAGATAACAGCATCGAAGGTATGTTAATGGATCAAATCCGTGATCAAGATGAAGAGACTGCAACACAGATCCAAGATCTTATGTTTGTATTTGAAAACCTTATTGATGTACAAGACCAAGGTATTCAAATGCTACTGCGTGATGTTCCACAAGAAGTACTGCAAAAAGCACTTAAAGGTGCCGATGACGCACTTAAAGAGAAAATGTTTAAGTGCATGTCGAAACGTGCAGCGGAACTTATGCGTGATGATCTTGAAGCGATGGGACCTGTTCGTGTGGCAGATGTTGAAGCCGCTCAGAAAGAGATTTTGGCAGTGGCACGTCGAATGGCAGACTCTGGTGATCTAATGCTTTCTGGTGGTGCAGACGAATTCGTATAATACGTTTTTGCTTCATTGAGTTATAATTATACGGCTATTTAAGAGTTAATCTAAATAGCCGTTATGCTTTTTAATCTTCTTCTTTTTACGGGTTATCATCATGAGTATCAGCAAAAAACGTGGCTTTATTCGCATTACCGATGAGAGTGAACTACAAAAAACCAATATTTGGGAATCTCCTGATTATTCTGATCCTAACCAGCCAGCTCGTGAAACTGCATTAAATTATGATCCTAGCTGGACACCATCACTTCCTCAAGAAGAAGAGCCTGAAGAATTTGTGCTCACCGAAGAAATTATCGAACAGATAAAACAAGGTGCTTACAATGAAGGATTAACGCAAGGGCAAGAGTTTGGTTATAAGGAAGGTTTAGAAAAAGGCCAAGCAGAAGGCTTTGACGCTGGAAAACCAGAAGGCTATCAAGTTGGTTACGATGAAGGTATTGCAGCTGGGCAAGCTGAAATTCAAGAGCGTATACAGCATTTAATTGAAATGGCTGATAAGTTTGCAACGCCATTAGAGTTAGTTGATTCTCAAGTAGAAAAACAGCTTATCGATATGGTATTAGCGCTAACTAAAGAAGTGATTCATGTTGAGGTAAAAACCAATCCTCAAGTATTGCTTGATACTGTTCGTGAATCAGTTGAAACCTTACCGGTTACTGAGCGCGAAATTACCATTTCATTAAACCCAGAAGATCACCAACGTGTGATTGAAGCGTATGGCGAAGAAGCTTTAGCACAAAAACAGTGGACACTGGTTGCCGAGCCTTCAATGAATCTTGGTGATATTAACATTCAAGCTTCAGATTCAAAAGTCAGCTACTTACTTGAAGAGCGAATTAAAACCGTTTTAAATAAATTCTGCGGTGTAAATCGTCATCAAGGAAATCAGTAAATGCTGCCATTATCTGAACGCCTTTCTCAATATAAAACAACAGGGTTAACCACGCGAGCTATTGCATCAGGTAAGTTAGTACGTGTTGTTGGCTTAACGCTAGAAGCGACAGGTTGCCGAGCGCCTATCGGTAGTTCTTGCTTGGTAGAAACCATCAATGGTGAAATAGAAGCAGAAGTGGTCGGTTTTTCAGGTGATAACCTATTTTTAATGCCGAACGAACAAGTATCAGGTGTACTTCCAGGGGCAAAAGTGACTCCAATTGTTGGTGGTAGTGGTATTCCTGTTGGTATGGAGTTACTAGGTCGAGTCGTTGATGGTGTTGGTAATCCGATTGATGGGCTTGGTGAATTGTATACCGAGCAAACCGCTTCATTTACTTCAGAACCAATTAATCCATTAGCACGAAAGCCAATTTCAGAACCACTTGATGTTGGATTAAAAGCAATTAACGGTTTACTTACGGTTGGTAAAGGCCAGCGTTTGGGTCTATTTGCCGGCTCAGGTGTAGGTAAATCGGTAACACTTGGCATGATGACTCGCGGTACAACAGCACAAGTGGTGGTTGTCGGTCTGATTGGTGAGCGTGGACGAGAAGTAAAAGAATTCATTGAAGAGATTTTAGGCCCAGAAGGGCGACAAAGATCAGTGGTTGTCGCAGCGCCTGCCGATTCATCTGCACTGATGCGATTAAAAGGCTGTCAGACAGCACTGACTATTGCAGAGTACTTCCGTGATCAAGGTCTAGACGTATTATTATTGATGGATTCACTGACACGTTTTGCACAAGCACAGCGTGAAATTGCCTTATCGGTTGGTGAACCTCCAGCAACCAAAGGTTATCCGCCTTCCGTATTTGCTAAACTGCCCGCTTTGGTTGAACGAGCGGGTAATGGTAACGAAAACCAAGGGTCTATTACTGCATTCTTTACGGTTTTGACTGAAGGGGATGACTTACAAGATCCTATCGCTGATGCTTCTCGCGCCATTTTGGATGGACACATCGTATTGTCACGTGAAATGGCTGATGCGGGCCACTATCCAGCGATTGATGTAGAGAAATCAGTGAGCCGTGTTATGCCACAAATCACAGATGAAGAGCATATGTTGATGTCTAAAGTGGTTCGTCAAATTTTATCTACTTGTCGTAAAAACCAAGATTTGGTATCAATAGGCGCTTATAAACCGGGTACCGATCCGGCTATTGATCAAGCGTTCACGTTAAAACCACGACTTGATGAATATCTACAACAGAAAATGAAAGAAAGCGTGCCATATGATATGTGTAAGAGCATGTTGAAAATGCTATTAAGTGGCTAACGAGTCAAAGGTACGAGAATAGTGTGCATGGATAAGACGATAAATAGAGAAAGAGCATGAGTAATACCTTTGATTTTTTATTAGAACAATCTCAGGAAAGAGAAAACCAAGCTGTGATGGCATTAAGTAAAGCCAAAGCAGAGTTGGATAATTTCTATGAGCAAGTTAAACAAATCGAAAAGTATCGTCTTGATTACTGTAATCAACTTTTGCAGCGTGGTCAGGAAGGTCTTACTGCGAGCCAATACAGTCATTTAAATAAGTTTTTGGTGCAGTTAGATGAAACGCTAACGAAACAAAAAAGTGCAGAGTCTCATTTCACTTCCCAAGTGGATAATTGTCAAAGCTATTGGCAAGAGACTCGTAAGCAACGTCGCTCCTACGAATGGATGATCGATAAAAAGAAAACCGAGCGTCAAAAAAAACTCGATAAACAAGAGCAAAATATGATGGATGAGTTTTCGACACTGCAGTTTGCCCGACGAATTAAATCTGAATAGGCTATTTAGTTATTTTTTCGATTGTTTTACTTTAGTTAATCCCCCTCTTCTTGTTGTCCAGCGTTAAACTAAATATAAAAGTGGCTTAATATTTGCTTTAAAATAATCAACGTTGGGCCACTACAGTGCTCGTCAAAAAATTCACACTCAATGTAGAGAATATACTATGAGCAGTCATGACTTATCCTTAAGCAGTATCAATAAAACCGCACCAGTAAAGACAGATACTAAAACGGCTGCTGTAGAAAAAACAGAATCTGAAGGCTTTGTAGAAGAGCTTAAAGAAGTCATGGGATTAAAAGAAAAAGACGACGCCAAAAAAACAACGGTAGACGAAAAAGGCGACGTTGAAAAAGGTGAAGCGGCTGAAAAATCGAAAGAGTCTGAATCTGTTGAAACAAAAGAAGAAACAACAGAAGAAAAAGTAAGCCAAGGTTCTGAATTACTCTCTCGTTTAGATCAAGCGAATAGCACGCTAGTTGATAAAAAAGCGGAAGCGAAAAAAGAATCAGATGATAAAGAATCATCAGACGATTCAGAGCCACTAAGTGATGCAGAAGTGATGCTAACTCAAGCCAGTATTGCTGCTAAAGGCGAGACAAACAGCAGTAAAACCGTAGCCGAAAAAACGGACCCTTTAAAAGAAATTCAATGGGGAAGTAGTGCTAAATCGTCAACTCAAGTAGAGGGCGAAACACAGAGCAAAGGTGAGGCGTCAGGTAACAAAGAATCAACCAAAGAATTATTAACCTCTACAGCACTTATCGGTAAGGCAGAAGCTGAAGCCGGAAAGCTTGCTGAGGCAAAAAAAGCAAAGATCGATATTTCAGCACTTGGCATGACGCAGGTTGCTAATGGTGAAACTGTGAATCTAACCGAAGCTAAAACGACAGATAGTTTTGCTCAGCAGCTAGCGACGGCATCAGGAGCAACAGCAACACAACAAGTAACCGCTGCTCAGAAAATGGATCCAGCAATGGCACCGCTGAATATTCGTCAAGAACAAGTCAGTGACGAAGTTGCTGAACGCATCAATATGATGATGGCAAAAAACTTAAAACATGTTGATATTCGTTTAGATCCACCAGAAATGGGACGTATGCATATTCGCCTAAACATGGGAGCAGATAGTGCAGGGGTTCAGTTTACCGTATCAAACCAACAAGCTCGTGATGCTATTGAACAAAGTTTACCGCGATTACGTGAAATGTTTGCTCAACAAGGGATCCAATTAGCCGATACCTCAGTTCAGCAACAAAACTCTGGTGAGTCATCTCAATACGCTTATCAGAAAGAAGAGTCTTCTCGTCAAGGCTCTGGATTTAATGAAGAGTTTTCTGAAGAAAAAGAGATTAACGTACAAGTATCAAAACCCAATGATGGAATTAGCTTTTACGCCTAAGAATTTTTTGAAAAAAGCATCATGATTTTAAAATAATAATTAACGATTTATCCAAGAGGAAATACAATGGCAAACCAAGGTGATGCACCTAAAAGTAAAAATAAACTGATTATTATCATCACATTGATTGTATTATTGCTTGTGGGTGGCGGTGCTGCTGCTTGGTTCTTCTTAGCTGGAGATTCCAAAGAAGAAGCAACAGAACAAGACATAGCTGCATTAGAAGCTCAAATGCCAGCATTGTACTTAAACTTACCTCAGCCATTTATTTTTAATGTTACAGGCGATAAGCGTGATCGTTTAGTTCAATTAAAAGTGCAAGTGATGATGCGTGGTACTGATAATGAAAGTATTGCACAACAACACACGCCTTTAATTGAAAGTGCTTTATTATCGACTTTCGCTGCCGCAACAGTTGAGCAATTAAGAGAGCCTCGTGGTCGAATCGATTTACGCGAGCAGGCAACACGTGATATTCAAGATGCCTTTACTAAAATTACAGCCAAGCCTGTAGTTGAAAAAGTATTATTTACTGACTTTGTAATGCAATAGGTTCAATGTGACAGATCTATTATCCCAAGATGAAATTGATGCTCTACTCCATGGTGTAGATGACGTAGAAGATGATGTAACGGGTGGTCCTGAAGAAAATATAGGTTCAATGAAGAACTTTGATTTTTCATCACAAGACCGAATCGTTCGTGGTCGAATGCCAACCCTAGAATTGATTAATGAACGTTTTGCTCGTCATATGCGTATTAGCTTATTTAATATGTTGAGAAAAACCGCCGAAGTATCAATTAATGGCGTCTCTATGGTGAAATTTGGTGAGTATCAAAATACACTATATGTTCCAACTAGCTTGAATATGGTGCGTTTTCGTCCATTAAAAGGCACAGCATTAGTCACTATGGAAGCTCGATTAGTTTTCATTTTGGTAGAAAACTTCTTTGGTGGTGATGGTCGTTTCCATGCAAAAATCGAAGGTCGTGAGTTTACTCCAACCGAGCGACGTATCATTCAATTATTACTGAAAGTGATTTTTGAAGATTACAAAGAAGCATGGTCACCTGTAATGGGTGTTGAGTTTGAATACCTTGATTCAGAAGTAAACCCAACAATGGCAAACATTGTTAGTCCAACAGAAGTGATTGTTGTTAGTTCATTCCATATTGAAGTCGATGGCGGCGGTGGTGACTTCCACGTAGTCTTCCCATATTCAATGGTTGAGCCTATCCGTGAATTACTTGATGCGGGTGTTCAAAGTGACAAAATGGACACTGACGTTCGTTGGAGTAAAGCACTGCGTGATGAAATCATGGACGTGCCAGTTGAAATGAAAGTGAATCTTTTAGAGAGTCAAATTTCATTGCGTGACTTAATGGATTTAGAAGCAGGTGATATTATCCCTGTTGAAATGCCAGAAGCCGCCACCGTATTTGTAGAAGAATTACCAACTTACCGCGGTAAAGTAGGTAAATCGAACGATAAATTAGCAGTACAGATCACAGAGAAAATCAAACGCCCAGATATGGTGAAAACGGATTTAGCCTTCCTAGGCAAAGACGTATTGTTTGATCTAGATGAAGAATAAGAATAGAGAAGGTAGTGGATCATGGATTCAAATGAACAACAAATGGCTGACGAATGGGCAGCAGCATTAAGTGAAAGTGCAGAAGGCCAAGCGGTAACCGCACCATTGGAAGACTTAGAAAACAAAACGCCAGAGTTCAATGAAGATGAACGTCGCAAGCTTGATACGATCTTAGATATTCCTGTGACTATTTCTATGGAAGTAGGCCGTTCACATATTAGTATTCGTAACTTACTGCAATTGAACCAAGGTTCAGTCGTTGAACTTGACCGAATTGCAGGTGAATCACTGGATGTTATGGTTAATGGTACTCTTATCGCTCACGGTGAAGTGGTTGTCGTGAATGACAAGTTTGGTATTCGTTTAACAGACGTTATTAGCCAAACTGAGCGTATTAAGAAGCTACGTTAATCAGGAACCAATAGATGAATAAAAGGAAAGGTATGAAACAACTATGGTTATTGGCATTGATACCTTTTCCTTTATTTGCCGCAGATGCACCTAATGTCGATTTAGCGGCGACATTAGGCTCTTTGATTTTTGTTATCGCGCTTATTCTTTTTTTTGCTTGGCTATTAAAGAGAATGCGTTTTCCTGGTGTTACAGGATCTCCTGGTAGCAACATGAGTATTGTTAAGCAATTACCAGTGGGAACAAAAGAAAGAGTCGCAGTGGTTCAAGTTGGAGAAGAGCAGTTCCTTATTGGAATTACCTCTCAAAATATCAATATGCTAAGTAAGCTTGAAAAGCCGTTAGATGTCGGCGAATCGACTTTGACACCATTTTCAACTCAACTAAGCCAACTGATGAAGAAAAATGCTAAAAACTAATTTAATTGCCGCCACTTTGGCGGTTTTTTCACTCTTATTCATGGCATCTTCGGCGTGGGCGGTAGATGACTTAGCAAGCGCTATTCCTGCAACAGCAGCCAGTGCGGAAGGCATGACTGTAACTGCGATGGAAAAGGACAGCGGAGCTTCTAAAACTATCGCTAAAGGCAGCAGTTCTGGTGGTGGTGTGCCTGCATTCACCATGACAACTAATGCTAATGGTGGTGAAGACTATTCTGTTAACCTGCAGATATTAGGGTTAATGACCATGCTAGGCTTTTTGCCTGCCATGGTTATTTTGATGACGTCTTTTACGCGTATAGTGGTGGTCATGTCGATATTACGACAAGCCATGGGTCTACAACAAACGCCATCAAACCAAGTTATCATTGGTATCGCAATGTTTTTAACCTTTTTTATTATGGCTCCAGTCTTTGATAAGGTGAATAACACCGCTATTCAGCCTTATATCAATGAAGAAATTACCGCGCGTGAAGCCTTTGATGTTGCACAAGTACCAATGAAAGAGTTTATGCTGGCGCAAACGCGAGTGAAAGATTTAGAGACATTCGTTAATATGTCTGGAGTAGAGGCGCAAAACCCTGAAGATGTACCTATTACTGTTATTATTCCTGCGTTTATTACCTCAGAATTAAAAACGGCGTTTCAAATCGGTTTCATGCTTTTCTTACCTTTCTTAATTATCGACTTAGTCGTAGCCTCGGTATTAATGGCTATGGGTATGATGATGCTTTCTCCTATGATCGTATCGTTACCCTTTAAACTTATGTTATTTGTACTGGTAGATGGATGGAACTTAATACTTTCGACACTTGCCGGAAGCTTTAGTACATAAGGAGCGAACATGACACCTGAAATGGCCATCGAGCTATTCCGTGGCGCGCTGTACATGGTTCTTATCATGGTATGCGCCATTATTATCCCAAGTTTGCTTATTGGTTTAGTGGTTGCGGTATTCCAAGCTGCGACATCAATCAACGAACAGACCTTGAGTTTTTTACCTCGTTTGATTGTCACCTTACTAGCGTTAATGCTATTTGGTCACTGGATGACTCGAATGTTAATGGAATACTTTTACGAATTGATTGCTCGAATGCCAACAGTTCTTTATTAATCTAAATTAACATTACTGACTTATGGAATATCCAACCCAGATAGTATTAGATTTTATTGCTGCATATTTTTGGCCTTATACTCGCATTTCAGCCATGTTAATGGTGATGTCAGTATTCGGGGCTCGATTTGTATCGCCTAGAATTCGGCTCTATCTTGGGTTAACGATTACTTTTGCGGTTATGCCTGCCATTCCAGCCATGCCCCCCGAAATTCAGTTAATGTCTTTTCAAGGTTTTATGACGACAGCAGAGCAGATTATTATTGGCGTTGCTATGGGGATGGTCACAGTGTTTGTTACTCAAACTTTTGTTCTTCTTGGGCAAATTTTGGGTATGCAGTCGAGTTTAGGTTTTGCTTCAATGGTTGACCCTGCAAATGGTCAAAATACACCATTACTTGGCCAGCTATTTATGTTTCTATCGATACTGTTTTTCTTAGGAACTGATGGTCATTTAAAAATGATTAACTTTGTCGTGATGAGTTTCTCTACGTTACCAGTTGGCGTCGGAAAATTGACAAGTGTCGATTATCAATCAATGGCAGGTTGGCTTGGCATCATGATGAAAGCTGGGTTGAGTATGTCTTTATCTGGCATTATTGCCTTACTTACGGTCAACCTTTCTTTTGGTGTAATGACGCGTGCTGCACCACAGCTAAATATATTCTCATTAGGTTTTGCTTTTGCATTATTAGTCGGTTTATTACTGACGTCATATATCATTCTTGGTTTATTCACTCACTATGATTTGCACTGGGGTCGTGCCGAAGCGCAAATATGTAGCATGATAAGGTTGGATTGCTAATGGCCAAATTAAGAATCGTGGAGGTCAGCTATGGCTGAAAGTGACGGTCAAGAACGTACCGAAGACGCCACGGCCAAACGCTTGCAACAAGCCAAAGACAAAGGGCAGGTTGCAAGGTCAAAAGAGCTCGCTTCAGTCTCTGTTTTGGTGTGTGGTTCGGTTGCATTAATGTGGTTTGGTGAAGGCGTTGCCAAAGCACTCTTTTCAATTATGGAACGTTTCTTTTCTATTTCTAGAGAAGAGATTTATGACACTAATAAATTACTTGAAATCGTAGGTGGTGGATTAGTCGCATTAACTTTCCCAGTTCTGCTTATACTTGTCACATTATTTGTTGCGGCCTTAATTGGAGCAGCGGGTCTTGGTGGTATTAGTTTTTCAGCAGAAGCGGCAATGCCAAAACCTTCTAAAATGAACCCGATGTCAGGCATTAAGCGAATGTTTGGCATGCAAAGTTGGGTTGAGCTTTTAAAATCAATATTAAAAGTATCTTTAGTTAGTGGGATGGCTTTTTATCTGATTAATCAAAGTAAAGCAGATTTATTTCAGCTTAGCCTTGATACGTATCCTGCAAATATTTTTCATTCCCTTGATATCTTGCTGAACTTTATTTTATTGATCAGCTGTACCTTATTAATTGTGGTCGCGATTGATATTCCGTTTCAAATTTGGCAACACGCAAATCAGTTGAAAATGACCAAGCAAGAAATTAAAGATGAATATAAAGAGACAGAAGGTAAGCCTGAAGTTAAAGGTCGTATTCGTATGCTTCAGCGAGAGATGACACAACGACGAATGATGGCAGATGTCCCCTCAGCCGATGTCATCGTTACTAACCCAGAGCACTATTCAGTGGCATTGCGCTATGATCAAAGCAAAGATGCTGCTCCTATTGTTGTCGCTAAAGGGGTCGATCACATCGCAATGAAAATTCGAGAAATCGCAAGAGAGCACAATATTGATATTTTGCCAGCGCCACCATTGGCTCGTGCTTTATATCATTCAACAGAGTTAGAACAACAAATCCCTGATGGTCTATTTGCCGCCGTTGCTCAAATCTTAGCGTATATATTCCAGATGAAGCAATATAAGAAGAAAGGTGGAACTAAACCTGAACTCGATGAAAATACACTGACGATCCCAGACGAGTTGAAAAAGTAGCGAATAGTAATTCGATTAGCCTTTCTTTTGGCTAGTCTATACTCCAATTTTTAAGAATAGATTGATGATGAAGCGTCTGTATGCTTGATTCATCAATACTATTCGAATCAAACATGATCCCAATTTTTGATTGTTTTTCTTTTGGGTCTACATTTTTAATAATGCCTGAAACTGTAATCGAACTAACTCCACCAAGCTCTATCGCGACAGAGACCTCTTGATTTAAGATATTACTCGGGTTCAGTTTTGCGGGTAATAAAATAGCACAACCGCCAGCTGAAAAATCGGTCATTATGCCAGTTAGGTTATGACTTCCCACTGCTAAATTACATGAAAACTTAGTCTCAAGACGCTGATGAGTACGGATCTGTCGCATGGAAATACTGCTAGGAGTATGAAGACAAATCATCTCCATAGGGCGGTAAATCACAGAATGGATTTGTGTGCGAAATGCAATAACATCACGATGCGTAGTATTGGTGATCGCCCTAAACGTAACTTCAGCCCCCTCTAGATAAATTTTATTAAACTCTAAAGGCGGTGCTATTGGGTATTCAAGAAAAACATACTGACCTTTTTTAAAGCCAATTAATGTAGATTGAACTTGAGCAGATTGACCGTTTGGGCAAGTAACCTCAAGGATCACTCTGCCTCCAATATCCATTTTATTAAGCACATTTTGGTCTGTACTAAGCGATACATCAGTCATATAAACACCAAGTAAGTAAAGAAGGCTACGATTATACAAAGGAAGAAGTAAGTTGCAATAATGATTGATATTTTTCCTTAATAATTAAGTGCTTAATTTAAAAGTAACCATCATTTTTTAACTCGTCAGAAAAGATAATAAGTAAAGCCAAAAAAGTGACATTAATTTGGCTCGAAACTTGCTTTATTGGGAGGGTCATCCTGTTATCCGTTATTTATTATTGATAATGATCCAATAATAAAGTGAGTAAAGAAGCCGAAGTAATGAAATTTCAAATGCCACTCCCGAACAAGCTGTCTGCCTTGCAAGGTAAAACATTACCAGCTGTAGGTGCACCGATTTTAGTGCTATCTACGCTAGCAATGGTGATCTTACCCATTCCGGCGTTCTTACTTGATTTAATGTTTACTTTTAATATCGCATTAGCAATGGTGGTGTTACTGGTTACTATCTATTCACGTAGACCTCTTGATTTTGCTGCTTTTCCTACCATTCTTTTGGTATCAACATTACTACGTTTAGCCCTGAACGTTGCATCAACGCGAGTTGTACTTCTGCATGGTCATGAAGGTCCTGGTGCAGCAGGTCATGTAATCGATGCGTTTGGTAACGTGGTTATCGGTGGTAACTATGCCGTAGGTTTGATTGTTTTCATTATCTTAATGATCATTAACTTTATGGTTGTAACCAAAGGTGCGGGACGTATTGCTGAAGTAAGTGCTCGTTTTACCTTGGATGCATTGCCAGGTAAACAAATGGCGATAGATGCGGATTTGAATGCTGGATTAATCGACCAAGAGCAAGCAAGAACACGTCGTTTTGAAGTAACCAAAGAAGCTGATTTTTACGGTTCAATGGACGGTGCGTCTAAATTCGTAAAAGGGGATGCCATTGCTGGTATTCTTATTCTATTTATTAATATCATCGGTGGTCTTGCTATTGGTATGAGCCAATTTGGTCTCGGTTTTGGTGAAGCAATCCAAATCTATACCTTGTTAACCATTGGTGATGGTCTAGTTGCTCAGATCCCATCGTTACTCTTATCTATTGGTGCGGCGATAATGGTTACTCGTCAAAACACAGATGAAGATATGGGAGAACAATTAGTATTCCAACTTGTTGATAATCCAAAGGCGCTAATGGTAACCGCTGGTATTATGTTTGTGATGGGTATTGTGCCTGGGATGCCCCATTTCCCATTTATTCTACTTGCGTTAATGACGGGTGCTTGGGCGTATTATCTGAATAAGCAGAAAGAAAAAGAGGGTGATGATAAAAAAGCAGCTCCGCCAATGGAGATATCATCATCACAACCAAAAGAACTGTCGTGGGATGATGTTCAACCCGTTGATGTCATCGGACTTGAAGTGGGTTATCGTTTAATACCAATGGTAGACAAAGAACAAGGTGGTGAGTTACTTGATCGCGTGAAAGGGGTCCGTAAGAAACTATCACAAGATTTTGGCTTCTTGGTTCCTGCTGTACATATTCGTGATAACTTAGAATTACCACCAAATGTATACCGAATTACATTAATGGGTGTCGCAGGTGGTGAGGCTGAAATTCGTCCAGATAAAGAACTCGCGATTAACCCGGGACAAGTTTATGGGTCGATTGAAGGGGAACCAACGTTTGATCCTGCTTTTGGTTTAGAGGCGGTATGGATTAACGGTGAGCAAAGAGAGCATGCCCAAGCTTTAGGCTATACTGTAGTGGATGCAGCAACAGTATTGGCAACACACTTAAGCCAATTACTGACAAACAATGCAGCGCAATTACTTGGCCATGAAGAAGTTCAGAATCTGTTAGAGCTACTTTCACAAAGCTCTCCTAAACTAGTAGAGGGCTTAGTTCCAGATCAACTACCATTAGGTGCCGTTGTTAAAGTGCTTCAAAACTTATTAAATGAAGCGATTCCAGTGCGTGATATTCGTACTATAGTTCAAACATTGTCGGAATACGCGCCAAAAAGTCAAGAACCTGACATTTTGACGGCGGCTGTTCGAATAGCGCTAAAACGATTAATTGTTCAAGAAATCAATGGTATAGAGGCTGAAATGCCTGTAATAACATTAATTCCTGAATTGGAACAAATATTGCATCAAACAATGCAGGCATCAGGTGGCGAGACCACAGGTATTGAACCAGGCCTAGCTGAACGTTTACAAGCCTCTTTAACTTTAGCAACTCAGGAGCAAGAGTTAAAAGGTGAGGCTGCAGTCTTATTGACTTCTGGCGTATTACGTTCAACGTTGGCTAAGTTTGTTAAGAATACGATTCCTAACTTACGTGTGCTTTCTTATCAAGAAATTCCAGATGAGAAGCAAATTAGAATTGTTCAAGCTGTTGGTAACTAATCGCGTCGACTTATTAGCGCAGGAATACGATATTGAAAATTAAACGATTTTTCGCAAAAGACATGCGTTCAGCTCTAGTTCAAGTAAAAGAAGAACTAGGCGTAGATGCAGTCATTATGTCAAATAAAAAAGTAACCGGCGGTATTGAAATCGTAGCCGCGATTGATCCGAGTGCATCATCATATTCAGCACCAGCTCCTGCACCTCGTCAAATTGCAGAAGATAAAGTGAATGTAGGCAAGGGGTCGATGACACGACGTTTTGCAAACATGATTAAACAATACGGTTCAAATGGTGACTCAGCTAATGTTGAGCCAGTAAAAGCAGAGAGAGAAGAAGATAGCTTAGCTGCATTATTGAAACGTCAGTCGAAGTTTCAAGGGCAAGCTCAACCTCAGCCTCAATCATCAAATACGAATTCTCATTCATATGGTTCATTGAATAGATCTTCAGCAAAACTTGATACATCAGAGATGACTCGTGCGATTCAAAATAATCCAAAGTTAGCGCACCTTATTTCAGATGATCCTATAAAAGGTCAAGAAGACCGAGTGCAACCTCGATTAGACCCTTCTCGTTATGAAAAAGGCCGCCGTTCATCAAATGAATCAAATGAAGATTTAGAACATATGCGCTCAGAAATGTCGTCTATTCGTCGCCTTTTAGAACATCAAGTATCAGGCTTAATGTGGCAAGAAGTTGAACGACGTGAACCATTACGCGCAATGTTAATTAAACGTTTAGAAAAAATGGGTTTATCGGCAGAGCTTGCAGATCAATTAGCTTGTTATATACCAGAAAATACGCCACCAAAAGACGCATGGTCAGCACTATTAAAATTATTGGCTGAGCAAATCCCTACAGCAAAAGTAGATACGTTATCTCGTGGTGGAATTGTGGCACTTCTTGGGCCAACAGGTGTTGGTAAAACAACCACTATTGCCAAATTAGCAGCAAGAGCAGCTATGGAGTATGGACCTGACCAAGTTGCTTTAGTTACGACTGATACTTTCCGTATTGGTGCTCAAGAACAGCTGGCGATTTATGGTCGTATCATGGGTTGCCCTGTACGTATCGCAAAAGATGCTGATGAATTAGCATCAGTACTATATCAATTACGTAATCGTCGTTTAGTGTTAGTTGATACGGCTGGTATGGGACAACGAGATGTACGATTAACAGAACAACTTGATACGTTAATGGAAAATAGTGGTTCACAAATCAGCAGCTATTTAGTGATGCCAGCGACGTCACAGCGCCAAGTACTGCAAGAGACCATTGATCACTTCAAACGCATCCCATTATCGGGTTGTATTTTAAGTAAGATTGATGAATCACTAAGTTTGGGTGAATTAATCAGCGTAACAATAGAAAATGGTTTACCAATAGCTTACATTGCAAATGGACAACGTGTACCTGAAGATATTGTTTTAGCTCAACCTAAATACTTAGTAGCAAAAGCAAATGAATTACTAGAAAAATCGACGGAAAAGGACCCTCATTTCTGGAATAGCGACATGCCAGAGGCAGACAACTTATGATTGATAATAATATATACGATCAGGCTAGTGGATTACGACGACTGACTCAACCGACACTAACAAAAGTAGTAGCGGTAACAGGAGGTAAAGGCGGCGTAGGTAAAACAAATGTAACACTAAATTTAGCGTTATCACTTGCTCAACAGGGAAAGAAAGTGATGGTGTTGGATGGCGATTTAGGCTTAGCTAATATTGATATTATGCTAGGTATTCGCACAAATAAAAATTTAGGTCATGTCTTAGATGGTGAGTGTGAGTTAGCAGATATTATTGTTGAAGGCCCATACGGTGTAAAACTTATTCCTGCTACTTCTGGTTCTAAATCGATGGCAGAGCTTAGTCCTGCGCAACATGCAGGTCTTATTCGTGCTTTTAGTAGTTTAGAAGATGATATTGACGTACTTTTAATTGATACTGCAGCTGGTATATCAGATATGGTAACGAGCTTCTCGCGTGCAGCACAAGATGTACTTGTGGTTGTTTGCGATGAGCCGACCTCTATTACCGATGCTTATGCTCTTATTAAACTATTGAGTCGTGAACATAACGTACAGCGCTTTAAAGTAGTTGCGAATATGGTAAGAAGTTACCGTGAAGGTCGCGAACTGTTTGCTAAATTAACGCTGGTAACCGATCGTTTTTTATCTGCAAATATGGAACTGGTTGCTTGTATACCGCTTGATGAAAAAGTCAGATTATCTGTTAGAAAACAGAAGGTCGTTGTTGATGCCTATCCTCGCTCTCCTGCTGCACTAGCGATGAAATCGCTAGCAAATAAAGTGGTGACTTGGCCAGTACCAAAAGCGCCAAGTGGTCATTTAGAATTTTTTGTTGAGAAATTACTACGAACTGAAAAGAAAAGTGAAATCGAGGACGATTATGTCTGATGGCTTAACTTACGATCATAAAGGTAATGTGAATAGTCAGAAGGCGTTTATAGAGCGCTATTCTGACTTAGTAAAACGCATTGCTCACCACTTAATGGCAAGATTGCCAGCAAGCGTGTTAGTGGATGACCTTATTCAGGCTGGTATGATTGGTCTGTTAGAGGCACAGCAAAATTATGACGGCAGCAAAGGCGCAAGTTTTGAAACTTACGCTGGGATCCGAATTCGAGGCTCTATGTTGGATGAAATCCGACGTGGTGACTGGGTTCCTCGCTCTGTTCATAAAAATAGTCGGATGATAAATTCAGCAATTAAAGAGCTTGAAGCTAAACTTTCTCGTGATCCGACCGATAAAGAGATAGCAGAACATCTAGAATTACCCTTAGATCAGTATTATCAGATACTTAATGATGTAAATTGCGGTAAACTAGTCGGCATGGAAGATTTAGGCGTTTCGGATGATGTCATCACAACAGAAGAACAAGCTGATGATAATATTCCATTTCAAGGTGTTGCTGACGAACACTTCAGAGTTGCTCTGGTGGAAGCGATTAAAACACTTCCAGAAAGAGAAGCTCTGGTTTTATCTCTTTATTACGATGAAGAGTTAAACCTAAAAGAAATTGGTGCAGTTATTGGTGTTAGCGAGTCTCGCGTCAGCCAAATACACAGTCAATCAATGCAACGACTACGGGCCAAGTTATCGACTTGGACAGTAGAATAATTAAATCCCGTTACTTTGCCCTCACTGGAGGCGATTTTGAATAAAAACATGAAGATCCTTATTGTTGACGACTTCTCAACAATGCGCCGTATTGTAAAAAACTTATTACGTGACCTAGGTTTTAATAACACCCAAGAAGCAGATGATGGTTTAACAGCATTACCACTACTTAAAAAAGGTGGTTTTGACTTTGTTGTAACCGATTGGAACATGCCAGGAATGCAAGGGATCGACTTGCTAAAAACGATTCGTGCCGATGACGAATTAAAACATTTACCAGTATTAATGATCACTGCTGAAGCAAAACGTGAGCAGATTATTGAAGCCGCTCAAGCTGGTGTAAATGGATACATTGTTAAGCCATTTACGGCTGCAACATTAAAAGAAAAATTAGACAAAATTTTTGAACGTTTATAAGTAAATGTTGCGCGGTAAAGGATTAGCAATAAGATGATTTCATTAACTGATGCCAAAGAGCTTGTTGCTTTATTAGAAGCAGGCAAGCAAGAAGAAGCGGATCAAATCGTTGCTTCATTAGCGCTTGCTAGTGAACCTTTGATGCTTCAAGAGATTGGTTCTTTAACTCGTGATCTTCATGAGTCATTAAAGAATTTTAAGCTTGATCACCGAGTTGTTGCTATCACTAATGATGAGATCCCAGATGCACGTGATCGTTTGCAATATGTGATTGATAAGACTGAAATGGCAGCCAATAAAACAATGGATGCTGTTGACCGTTCATTTCCTATTGCTGACGAGTTGCATGAAGGGCTACTTCAAGTACGTCCTCAATGGAATAGCTTAATGAAAGGCAGAATTGAGCTGACTCAATTCAAAACGTTATGTCACAATATTGATGGTCTACTTACTCAAGTTGAAGGGAATAGCTCAGAACTACGTAATGAGCTGACTAACATCTTGATGGCGCAAGATTTTCAAGACCTTACCGGTCAAATTATTAAACGAGTAATTACGTTAGTTCAAGAAGTTGAAGACCGATTGGTTGATATTTTGACTTTGTTTAAAGTAGAAGAGCGACTTGGTGAACAAGACGAACTTAATAAACCTTCTCAAGCTGAAGGTCCTATTTTAAACCCACATGAACGTGAAGATGCTGTTGCATCTCAAGATGACGTTGATGACCTATTAGCCAGTCTAGGATTTTAGAGGAACATTATGAGCTTTGAAATGGATGAAGACATCCTGCAAGATTTCTTAATTGAAGCAGGAGAAATTCTTGAGCTACTTTCTGAACAATTAGTTGAATTAGAACAACGTCCAGATGATTCTGATTTATTAAATGCTATTTTCCGTGGTTTCCATACTGTAAAAGGGGGCGCTGGCTTCCTTTCATTAACAGAACTCGTTGATGCATGTCATGGTGCTGAAAATGTGTTCGATATTCTTAGAACGGGTAAGCGTAAAGTTACTTCTGATCTAATGGACACCATTTTAGAAACTCTTGATAGCGTAAACGTAATGTTCAGCGCAGTTCAAAATGGTGAAACAGTAGAACCTGCTGAACAGCGATTATTGGATCTGCTTCATCATTTAAGCAAACCTGCAACTGAAGATGAAATAGCTGCTGCAACAATAGAAGTTGCGGCTCCAGTTGTCGAAGCTGTTATTCCTCAAGAACCTGTTGTTGAAAGCAATATTCATGATTCGGTAGATGATATTACTGAAGATGAATTTGAAAAATTATTAGATGAATTGCATGGCAAAGGTGCAGCACCATCAAGTACTTCTTCAGCTTCGGCAGCACCAGCACCAGTGATTCCGGCAATGAATACTGCAGCTGATGGAGACATTACTGATGATGAATTTGAACGTCTACTTGATGAGCTTCATGGTTCGGGTAAAAGTCCAACCAATTCAACGACAGCACCAACACCAGTAGCGCCAACTACTAATACTCAATCTGTTGATGAAGTATTGGCTGGTGATGCTGATCTTATGAGTGATGACGAGTTTGAAAAACTGTTAGATCAACTGCATGGTTCAGGTAAAGGACCAACAGATGAAGAACTTGATCAAGCAGTAAAACCAGCGGCAGCAATGGCTCCTTCGACTCCTGCACCTGTAGTTCAAGAAGCTCCAACGCAAACGACTGCACCTGCACCAACAAGAACTCAAGCTCCAGCTCCAGAAGCAAAACCTGTAGCAAAAGCACCTGCTAAACCACAGTCTAAGCCTCAAGCGGAAAGCACAGTTCGTGTTGATACATCAACGCTTGATAACATCATGAATATGGTGGGTGAGTTAGTTCTTGTTCGTAACCGTTTAGTAAGTTTAGGTTTGAATAGCAATGACGAAGAGATGTCAAAAGCAGTTTCAAACCTTGATGTTGTTACTGCTGATATTCAAGGCGCAGTAATGAAAACTCGTATGCAACCGATCAAGAAAGTATTTGGTCGTTTCCCACGAGTTGTACGTGATTTAGCGCGCACACTGAAAAAAGACATCGTACTAGAGATGCGCGGTGAAGAAACAGATTTAGATAAAAACTTGGTTGAAGCGCTTGCTGATCCACTGATTCACTTAGTGCGTAACTCTGTGGACCATGGTATTGAAATGCCTGATGTACGTGAGAAATCAGGTAAAGAACGTACAGGTAAAGTGATTTTATCTGCCTCCCAAGAAGGTGATCACATTCTACTTAGCATCATTGATGATGGTGGTGGTATGGATGCAGATAAGCTTCGTGGTATCGCGGTAAATCGTGGTCTAATGGATAACGATGCAGCATCACGCTTAACCAATAAAGAGTGTTATAACTTAATTTTTGCACCAGGCTTTTCTACTAAGACTGAGATCTCAGATATCTCTGGTCGTGGTGTCGGCATGGACGTTGTGAAAACAGCGATTAATCAGCTAAATGGTTCAATCGATATCGACTCAAATATGGGTGAAGGCACTAAAATTGTTATTAAAGTGCCACTAACGTTAGCAATATTACCGACCTTAATGGTTGGCGTTGCTAATCAACCATTTGCCTTGCCATTAGCAAGTGTGAATGAGATTTTCCATCTTGATCTATCGAAAACAAACATGGTTGATGGCCAATTAACGACAATTGTCCGTGAAAAGTCGATTCCATTATTCTACTTACAAGATTGGTTAGTTCCTGGTTCTCGTCAAACAGAACGTCAAGGATTAGGCCATGTTGTTATTATTCAATTAGGTGCTCAACGAGTTGGTTTTGTTGTAGATACCTTAATTGGTCAAGAAGAAGTCGTTATTAAGCCGCTTGATGAATTATTGCAAGGCACGCCAGGAATGGCGGGCGCAACCATTACTTCTGATGGTCATATTGCATTGATCCTTGATGTTCCAAATTTGCTTAAGCGTTACGCTGTTCGCATGCGTTAATGCACAAGGATAGACATGGCAATAAAAGTATTAGTTGTAGATGATTCGAGTTTTTTTCGTCGCAGAGTAAGTGAAATCATTAATGCCGATCCTCGTCTTGAAGTTATCGACGTGGCGGTTAATGGTAAAGAAGCGGTAGAAAAAGCAAAATCATTGAAACCAGATGTCATTACTATGGATATTGAGATGCCTGTCATGGACGGCATCTCAGCAGTAAGAGAAATCATGAAGGCTTGCCCAACACCAACCTTGATGTTTTCTTCTCTTACCCATGACGGCGCAAAAGCAACATTGGATGCATTAGACGCAGGTGCTTTGGACTTCTTGCCTAAGAAATTTGAAGACATCGCTCGTAATAGAGATGAAGCCGTTAGTTTATTGCAAAAGCGTATTGCTGAAATTGCTCGTAAAAAATTGTTTATGCGTCGTCCATCGGTGACAACGCAGACAACGCAAACGACAACGTCAACAGTTCGTCCTACTGTTCGTGCTACAGCATCAACGGTAGCGCCTGTTAAAAGTGTACCTGTTGCACCGGTAGCAGTCGCGCAGCGTTTTAAGGCAACCGGTAAAAAATATCAGTTAACCGCAATTGGGACTTCAACGGGAGGTCCTGTTGCATTACAAAAGATATTAACGGCAATCCCTGCTAATTACCCGCATCCTATTATTTTAGTTCAGCATATGCCTGCAACATTTACTGCAGCATTTGCGGCTCGTTTAAATAATTTGTGTAAGATCCAAGTGAAAGAAGCAGAAGATGGTGATGTATTAAAGCCTGGCTGTGCGTATCTTGCTCCGGGTGGCTTACAGATGATGATTGATGGTCGCCCTGGATCTTCTCGTTTGAAGATTTTAGACGGCGGTGAGCGCATGAACTACAAGCCTTGCGTGGATGTTACTTTTGGGTCTGCCGCGAAAGTGTATGGTGATAAAGTACTTTCAATGATCTTAACTGGAATGGGTGCTGATGGCCGTGAAGGCTGCCGAATGCTCAAAGCAGCAGGAGCAACCATTTGGTCTCAAGATGAGCAAAGTTGTGTTGTTTATGGCATGCCTCAAGCGATTGATAAAGCAGGCTTATCGTCAGAAAGTTTACCTCTAGAACGCGTAGCTGAAAGAATGCTCGTGGAAGTTGGATTGAAGTAGGAAAAGTATAATGGTTGTCTGGAGCATAGCGAACCAGAAAGGTGGTGTTGGTAAAACAACAACAACGATTACATTAGCTGGTTTATTGAACCAACGAGGTAAACGTGTCCTGATGGTGGATACTGATCCGCATGGATCATTGACTACTTATCTTGGCTATGACTCTGATGACTTGCCTTGCAGCTTATTTGAATTATTTCAACTGCCGACAATTAATAAAGCCACGGTTTCTCCGTTTGTATTAAAAAGTGACATTCCAGGGTTAGATATCATTCCAGCTCATATGTCACTAGCCACTCTTGACCGCGTAATGGGCAACCGCAATGGGATGGGGTTAGTACTAAAAAGAGCGTTGGCGGCATTAAAAGATGAATATGACTATGTATTGATTGATTGCCCTCCTATATTAGGGGTAATGATGGTTAATGCATTAGCAGCAAGTACTCGAATACTGATCCCAGTTCAAACAGAATTTCTAGCTATGAAAGGGCTAGAGCGAATGATGCGAACGTTAACGATAATGCAAAGAAATAAGCCTTCTCGTTTTGATGTTACTATTATTCCAACTATGTACGATAAGCGTACTAACGCGTCACTACAAACGTTAATGGATCTAAAGTCGACCTATTCAGATCAAGTGTGGGCATCCGCGGTTCCAATTGATACAAAGTTTAGGGACGCAAGTTTAAAAAGAATGCCGCCGTCATTTGTTTCACCAAATAGCCGTGGTGTTTTTGCATATAAAACGTTATTGAATTATCTAGAGAGATTAGCTTAATGGCTGACTTTAAAACATTTACCAGTGAAGAAGCACTTGATGATTATTTTTCATCACTGTTAGATGAAGAAGCTATTGAACTTGAGCATGACGCTGAAGATAGCATTATGCCAGAGCCAGAGCCAGAGCCAGAGCCAGAGCCAGAGCCAGAGCCAGAGCCAGAGCCAGAGCCAGAGCCAGAGCCAGAGCCAGAGCCAGAGCCTATTTATTGGCACTCAGAGTCAGTAACTATTAATACACCAGAGCCTCAATATCAACCGCAGTTCTCGCCAATAGAGGATGATAATGACACTTACCCGTTTGAATTACCTCAATTAGAGGACGTTCAACGATTATTAAGTCAATTAGAAAACTCACAATTAGAAGCGCAAGTTGAAATTGACGCCCTGATTATTGACGATGTAGAAACAGAACCAATGAGAATCGAACCAGCGATTGAAAAAGCTGAAACCGAAACTCAAGACGTTCTCGTTGCTTCTTCAAATATTAAAAGCGACTCGATTATTAAAGAGGAAGCTGAAGAAGAACTCGACTTATCAGCGTGGGATATTTCAGATAAAGTGAAGATTCCCCCTTCTTCTGAGCCTCAGATTGAAGAGATAGAACCCATTGTCGATAATGGGAGTGAAGACGCTACTGAAACCAAGTTAAAAACCCAAGCAGGAAAAGCGCCACCACCAATTGACCTAGATTGGGAAAATGCAGAGCATCAAGAAGAATTTCAAGTACTCTTTTTTGAAGTAATGGGAGTTATGTTTGCTGTACCATTAGCAGAGTTAGGCGGTATTCACCAAATTACCGAGCTGAGTCACCTAATTGGTCGCCCGGATTGGTATCTTGGTTTGCAAACAAATAGAGAAATGAAAATTGATGCGCTTGATACTGCAAAGTGGGTGATGCCACAAAGCATCAAAGATGAAAGCTATAAAGAAGATTATCAATACCTTGTTATGCTTGGTGAGAGCAAATGGGGTTTAGCGTGTAATGCGCTAGCTGGAACTGAAACCCTTACCAGTGATCGAATTCGTTGGCGAGAAACGGCAGGAAAACGTCCGTGGTTATCAGGAATGGTAAAAGAAAAGATGTGTGCCTTGATTCATGTTGAGGCAATGATTGCGATGCTTAATGCCGGTTTGGACATTAAGGGAATAGAGTAAAATAACTCTAAGAGTACGAGGAAATAAAATGTCTCAGGTTAATGAAGTAGAGATCCGTAAAGATCAAGTAAATGACGAAGTATTACAGTGGGTAACGTTTCAACTAGAAGAAGAAACTTACGGTATCAATGTAATGCAAGTACGTGAAGTATTACGTCATACCGAAATTGCACCCGTTCCGGGCGCGCCAGATTACGTTCTAGGTATCATTAACCTTCGTGGTAATGTAGTCACTGTTATTGATACTCGTTCACGTTTTGGTCTAATGCAAGGTGAGATCACTGACAATACACGTATTATTGTGATCGAATCTGAGCGTCAAGTTATCGGTATCCTTGTTGATAGCGTGGCAGAAGTTGTATACTTACGTTCATCAGAGATTGACACTACGCCAAGTGTTGGTACGGAAGAAAGCGCTAAGTTCATCCAAGGCGTTAGCAACCGTGACGGCAAGTTACTTATCTTGGTTGACCTTAACAAACTTTTGTCTGAAGACGAATGGGATGACATGGCAAGCCTATAATGGTTGATATTTTAACTCAGCTCTCAGAGCTATTTGCAGCAACAGCAATGATCCTAGTGCTTGTGGTTTATGTTTTATTAAACCGTAAAAACAAGCAATTAGAATTACAATTAACTCAAGCTCAGACGCAAAACAAACAACTTCAAGATGAGCAACAAAAGCTACAAAAGCAATTTGTTGAATTCCGTACTGGCTCAATCAATTTGGGACAAAAAGTGGCGGATATGACTCAGTTAAGTCAACATTTTGATGATCGTTTAAATGAACTAGAAAATACAGATGCGGATAGCCGTTTGTATTCAAGAGCCAACAAATTGGTTCAGTTAGGCGCAGGAATCAATGAGTTGATGGAAGAGTGTGAGTTGCCTAAAGCAGAAGCCGAGTTAATGATGTCTTTACAAGCCAAAATAGCAGCAGGTAAAGGCTCCATTCCACCATTACGATTAGAAGACGAAGAATAACGTCTTTTTAATTGCAGAATACATAAAAGCTCCTCATTGAGGGGCTTTTTTTATTTATCTTATAGTATGTTGAGTTGTAATCTTAAATGAGCTAACCATTAAGTGGTACATTGCTTTTATATGAAGCAACTTGTTGATACCCATACAAATATAAAGGGATTAATAAAGTGAAACGATCGGACATACTTATTTACTTATCTATCTAAATAGATTTGTTTTATATCTAAGTTTCCCCGTTTTTGCTGTGCTAGAATGCCCCTAATATTTTTCAACAATAGATACTTATGCTAGAAATTCGTAACGTTACCTGTATTCGAGATGAACGCGTTCTATTTGAACAATTGAGTTTTACCATCTCAGATGGTGAGTTAATTCAGATAGAAGGGCAAAATGGTGCAGGTAAAACAACATTGCTTCGTATTATTGCAGGTTTAGGTTATGCGGATGAAGGCGAGATCTATTGGAAGGGTGAATCTATAAAGAAAAGTCGTGAAGAATTTCATAGCGATTTACTTTTTTTAGGTCATCATACCGGTGTTAAACGTGAGTTAACTGCATTTGAAAACCTCACTTTTTATCAATCTATGCATAACCAATACGATGAAAATGCCATTTGGGATGCGTTAGCAAGAGTGGGTTTAGCTGGGCGTGAAGATGTTGCAGCAGGGCAATTATCTGCAGGCCAACAGCGTCGAGTTGCTTTAGCGAGACTTTGGCTTAGTAAACAAAAACTATGGATTTTAGATGAGCCTTTGACTGCGATTGATAAACAAGGGGTTAAAGTGCTTGAACAGCTATTTATGGATCACGCAAAACAAGGGGGCATTGTTTTGCTTACCACGCACCAAGATCTATTTACAGACAGTAATGAACTCAAAAAAATCAGATTAGGTGAATAGATGTTTGCTTCAATGACAACAATTATTCGACGTGAGTTATTAATCGCCTTTCGTCGTAAAGCGGATATTCTTAACCCTTTGTGGTTTTTTATTATCGTAATTACCTTATTCCCACTTAGTATTGGTCCTGAGCCAGTACTTCTAGCGCGTATTGCAGCAGGTATTGTGTGGGTAGCCGCTTTATTATCGGCATTACTTTCTTTAGAGCGATTGTTTCGAGACGATTTTTCAGATGGTTCATTAGAGCAGATGATGTTAATGCCAACCCCTTTGTCGGTATTAGTTTTAGCTAAAGTCTTTGCTCACTGGATACTGACAGGTCTACCGTTAATCATTATTAGTCCATTGCTTGCCATATTGCTGTCTTTGGATTTTAATTCGTGGCTGGCTATCGTATTAACATTATTGCTCGGGACACCAACGTTAAGTTTTCTTGGTGCTGTTGGAGTGGCGTTAACCGTTGGACTACAAAAGGGTGGTGTTTTACTTAGCTTATTGATTCTACCTTTATATATCCCGGTTCTAATTTTTGCGACATCAGCAATTGATGCTGCTGGTCTCGGTATGGCTTATAATGGCCAACTAGCAATTTTAGGTGCTCTTTTTATGGGCTCCGCAACATTGACTCCATTTGCCATTAGTTCGGCACTGCGAGTGAGTGTTCAATAAATCATAATTATAATTTTATATTTGAGTAAGTGAGATAAACCAATGTGGAAATGGCTTCATCCTTACGCTAAACCAGAGAAAGCGTATCAATTAAGTACCACGCTATTGCCGTGGTTTGCGGTGATTTCAATTATCAGTTTAACGGTAGGTACCATTTGGGGACTGGCGTTTGCTCCTTCTGATTATCAGCAGGGTGATAGTTTTAGAATTATCTACATACATGTTCCTTCGGCCATTCTGTCAATGGGTGCTTATATGTCGATGGCAATTGCGGCATTTATTGGTCTCGTTTGGCAGTTGAAACTGTCAGATATGGCAGCAGCGGCAATGGCACCGATTGGTGCTGTATTCACGTTCATTGCTTTGCTTACCGGTGCCGTTTGGGGTAAACCAATGTGGGGTGCATGGTGGGTATGGGATGCACGTTTAACGTCTGAGCTTATTCTTCTTTTCTTATACCTAGGTGTAATGGCGCTATATAACGCCTTTGATGATCAACGTACAGCCGCTCGTGCTGCCGGTATTCTGGCGATTGTTGGGGTGATTAACCTGCCAATTATTCACTTCTCAGTAGAGTGGTGGAATACCCTTCATCAAGGTGCAAGTATAACTAAATTTGATAAACCTTCGATTTCGTCTGATATGTTGTGGCCTTTATTATTAAATATCATTGGCTTTGCAACTTTCTTTGGTTCTGTGACTCTTATTCGTTTTAGGAATGAAATTTTAGCAAAAGAGAGTCACCGTCCTTGGGTTAGAGCGCTAGTAGAACCAAAATCTACCGCGTCTAAATAACGAGAGAAGGGAATTATTGTTATGCATTTTGAAACTTTCAGTGATTTTTTAGCCATGGGCGGTTATGCCGTTTATGTATGGGGTGCCTTTGGTGCCACTTTTCTCTCCTTATTTTGGATTTTATTCTCTAGCTTAGGCAAGCGTCGTCAATTGCTAAAAGAGATTGAACAAAAAATGGCACGAGAAGAACGAATTAAAAAAGCAAAAACTATGGAGAACACACTATGAATCCAAGACGTAAAAAGCGCCTAGGATTGATCCTTGCTCTATTCTTTGGGGTTAGTGCAACCGTTGGTTTAATGATTTACGCATTAAATCAAAATATGGATTTATTCTATACACCAACTGAACTGGTTAATGGTAAACCTGATGGAACAAAACCAGAGGTTGGTCAGCGTCTTCGTATCGGTGGTATGGTTGTCGCAGGATCAGTAAAACGTGACAGTGATTCATTAGAAGTGTCATTCAAGGTTGCTGATATTGGCCCTGAAGTGACCGTTACTTATAATGGTATTCTTCCGGATTTATTCCGTGAAGGCCAAGGTATTGTTGCACAAGGTGTTCTTGTAGATGCAACAACGATTAAGGCTCACGAAGTATTGGCAAAACATGATGAAGAGTACATGCCACCTGAAGTTGCAGAAGCAATGAAGAAAACGCATGAACCACTTCAATACACAGAACAACAAAAACAAGGAACAGGTCAATGATCGCAGAACTCGGTCATTTTGCCTTAATTGCTTCTCTAGGGCTTTCGATCCTATTGAGTATATTACCAATATATGGTGTGAGCCGTGGTAATAAAGCATTAATGCAAAGTGCAAGACCATTGTCATGGGGAATGTTCTTACTCCTTGGCTTATCATTTGGGATCTTAATGTGGGCCTTCTACATTAACGATTTCACTCTGCAATATGTAGCAAGTAACTCAAACAGCTTACTTCCTTGGTATTACCGTTTAACCGCCGTTTGGGGTGCTCACGAAGGATCTTTATTGCTTTGGGTTCTTATCCAAGCTGGTTGGACCGTTGCCGTAGCAACCTTCAGTCGTGGTATGCCACAAGAGTCGATTGCACGAGTATTAGCAGTAATGGGGTGGATTAACGTTGGTTTCCTACTTTTCATTATTCTAACGTCAAACCCATTCTTACGTACTTTGCCATTCTTCCCAATTGATGGTCGTGATTTGAACCCTCTTCTTCAAGATCCAGGTCTAATCATTCACCCACCAATGCTATACATGGGTTATGTAGGTTTCTCAGTTGCGTTCTCTTTCGCTATTGCTTCGCTAATGGCGGGTCGTTTAGATACGGCTTGGGCTCGTTGGTCTCGTCCTTGGACAATCGCAGCATGGTCATTCCTAACAGTAGGCATCTCTTTAGGTTCATGGTGGGCATATTATGAACTTGGCTGGGGTGGCTGGTGGTTCTGGGATCCAGTAGAAAACGCATCATTCATGCCTTGGCTTGCTGGTACCGCACTAATGCACTCATTAGCGGTAACAGAGAAACGTGGCACCTTTAAAGCGTGGACAGTATTGCTGGCGATTTTAGCCTTCTCATTAAGTTTATTAGGTACATTCCTAGTACGTTCAGGCATCTTAGTATCGGTTCACGCCTTTGCTTCTGATCCTGCACGAGGCATGTTTATTCTTGGCTTCTTAGTCATGGTGATCGGTGGTTCATTACTGCTGTTCGCACTAAAAGGCGCATCAGTACGAGTTCGTGGTAACTTCTCACTGTTCTCTCGTGAAAATGCGTTACTAGCTAACAACATTTTATTAATGACAGCCTTAGTTGTTGTTCTTGTTGGTACGTTATTGCCGTTAGTACATAAACAACTAGGCTTAGGCTCAGTATCTATTGGTGCGCCGTTCTTTGATATGTTGTTTGCGTGGTTAATGATCCCATTTGCATTCCTATTGGGTATCGGTCCTCTGATCCGTTGGAAGCGTGATAATTTAAGTCACTTAGCAAAACGTATGGTAATCACAGGTGCGATTACGATCCCATTAGCCGCAATATTCATGGTTATCTTTGCCGATAGATTCCAATTCATGCCATACCTTGGTTGGATGATGTCTATTTGGATTGTGATTTTACACGGTTTTGAATTGTACGAGCGTGCAACTCATCGTCATTCATTCTCTGTAGGTATAACGAAACTGGGTCGTAGCCATTGGGCAATGATGTTCGCGCACATTGGTCTAGCGGTAAGTGTTATCGGTATTGCCATGGTACAAAACTACAGCATCGAAAAAGATGTTCGTTTAGCACCGGGTGAACACATTGAAATGAACGGTTACCAGTTCTACTTTGCAGGTGTTCGTGATACTGATGGTCCTAACTACGATGGCTACACTGCTGATTTTGATATTACGTTAGACGGTAAGGCGATTAATACGCTTCATGCTGAAAAACGTTTCTATGAAACAGCAGGTTCAATGATGACAGAGGCAGCGATTGATCGTGGCTTTACTCGTGATTTATACATCGCAATGGGTGAGCGCTTAGATGATAACCGTTCATGGGCTGTTCGTATTTACTACAAACCATTTGTACGTTGGATCTGGGCTGGCTCATTATTTATGGCTCTTGGCGGTATGTTAGCGCTATCTGATAAGCGTTACCGTTTCCGTAAAACAGATAAAAAACAGGAAGCTTAAATTATGAATAAGAAGTTTTTATTTGCACCTCTAGCACTGTTTTTAATTTTAGTTGCCGTGTTTGCTACTCAGTTAACACGCAACTCAAATGGAGATGACCCAACAAAGCTAGAATCAGTGTTAGTTGGTAAGCACGTACCAGAGTTTCGTTTAGAAGATTTAGCACAAGAAGGCAAACTATACGATCAGAGTATTTTTAAAGGGGAGCCTTTATTGCTAAACGTATGGGCAACGTGGTGTCCAACGTGTTATGCCGAGCATCAGTATCTTAATACCCTTGCCATTCAAGGTGTTAAGATTATCGGTATGAACTACAAAGACGATAGAGCTGGTGCAATTCAATGGCTAACTGAGTTAGGTAACCCGTATTTAATCACTCTATTTGATGGTGATGGCATGCTGGGTATGGATTTAGGTGTGTACGGCGCACCTGAAACCTTCCTAATCGACAGCAACGGTATCGTTCGCTATCGTCATGTTGGCGATGTAAATGATCGCAATTGGAATGAAGTATTAAAGCCAATGTATGATCAACTGATTGCGGAGGCGAAATAATGACGACTCACCTACGCAAATGGGGACTTCGTAGCTTTGCAGCTATCGCATTCAGTTTTTTTGCAGTGCAAGCAAGTTACGCAACCATTGATTTGTATAAGTTTGATTCACCAGAGCAAGAGCAGCAATTTAAAGAACTAGGTCAAACATTACGTTGCCCTAAATGTCAGAACAATAACATTGCTGATTCAAATGCAGAGCTTGCTCAAGACATGCGCCATAAGGTGTATGAAATGACCAAAGCTGGTAAATCAGACCAAGAAATTGTCGACTATATGATTGATCGTTACGGTAACTTTGTTACTTACGATCCGCCGCTAACTGCTGGGACATTGGTTTTATGGCTAGGTCCGCTAGGTGTGCTTGTGTTTGGCTTTGGTTTTATTGTGCTTCGTAGCCGTAAATCAAAAGTGGTAACAGAAGATAATTCAGAAGAGTGGGATAACGAACATGAAGAACGTTTGAACGCCTTATTAAATGAGAATAAAAATGACGATGGGAAGGTAAACAAATGATTTTGTTTTGGATTTCGACCTTAGCCCTAATTTTTGTTGGTATTGTATTTATCGTGCTTCCGTTATGGAAAGCAAAAGCGCAAGACGATGAAGCACGCCGAGATGAATTGAACAAAGCTTTCTATAAAGATCGCTTAGCTGAACTGAAAGAAGAAGACGCCGAAGGTCTTGTGAATAACCAAGATGAGTTAATCACAGAGCTAAAGCAATCTTTGCTAGATGATATTCCCGCAACAGAGAAAGCACAACAAGACAGCTTGAATGCACGATTATTTATCTTGCCTTCAATCATCATCTTTATTGTTATCTCGTATGGGTTATATTTTAAATTTGGTAGCTTAGATAAAGTTGAAAAGTGGCAAGAAGTAAGTGCACGCTTACCTGAGCTATCTCAACAACTAATGAATCCAGAAGGTGTTGCGCTAAGTGACGCTGAAATGGCAAACCTGACTTTGGCACTACGTACCAAGTTGCACCATGAACCTAATGATGCAATGGGGTGGTTCTTGCTAGGTCGTATTGGTATGTCTAATCGTGATATTGATACTTCTGTGGGCGCAATGAAAAAAGCGTATGAATTAAAACCAACAGATGTTGATATTAAATTAGGCTACGCACAAGCATTAATGCTTTCAGGTGATGATGCGAAAGCAGATCAAGCCAAGCAAATGCTTAAGCAAGTACTTCGAGGTGACTCGACCAATTTACGCGCTTTATCGCTACTTGCATTCAGTTCGTTTGAACGTCAAGACTATAAAGGTGCAGTATCTGCATGGAAAGCAATGCAAATGCTGATTGGTCCTGATGACTCTCGCTATGAAATGCTGACTCGCAGTATCGAACGTGCAAAATCTAAGATAAGCCCTGAAGCGAATCTTGATAAGCAAGTGCCTATTACGATTAACCTTGGCAGTAATGTGACACTGCCATCACAAGGTGTCGTGATTGTTTCTATTCATCCTGCTGACGGTTCACCAATGCCAGTGGCAGCGGCTCGTATCCCACTAAGTCGCTTCCCACTTAGCATCATGATGTCAGATGACAATAATATGATGGAGCAGCGTAAATTGTCTGATATGCCAAACTTTATTGTTCGAGCTCGTATCGATCAAGATGGTAACGTATCAACAAAAGACGGCGACTGGTACGGTGAAAGTGCAGTAAGTACGCTAGGAAAGAACGTATCGCTTGAGATAGATAAGCAATACTAATATCTTTTAACAAGTGGCATACTACAACGGGTAGAGCATTGAGCTTCTGCCCGTTTTTTTTTGAATAAACTATAATAATATTAATAAAGCTAGGCGAAGGTGTATTGTGCTGAAAAGAATAGGGATATCTTTTTCGTTATTGTTTTTGATTGTAGGTTGCTCTCAAACACCAGAACAAGATAATAATGAAGTAGAAACAACAGAGGTCGTAGAGGTAGAGTACGATGATTCTCATCTCGGTGATCCGTTAGAGGGATTCAACCGTGTAATGTGGGGGCTAAATTACGATATTTTAGACCCGTATTTAGTGCGTCCTGTCTCGGTTGGTTATGTTGAATACACCCCAAGCCCAATTCGGATGGGGATAGCCAATTTTCTCGCTAACCTAGATGAGCCATCGAGCATGGTGAATAATTTAATCATGGGTAATGGCAGCGTAGCCATGGTTCACTTTAATCGATTTTGGTTAAATACAACATTAGGCTTGGTAGGCTTAATTGATATAGCCAGTGCTGCTGAGATAAATAAACCAGACAGTAAATCCTTTGGTGATGCGCTTGGTCATTATGGTGTTGGGAATGGACCGTACTTTATGCTACCGGGTTATGGTCCTTGGACATTGCGTGAAGCAGGGGACTTTGTTGATGGCTTTTATATGCCTCTTTCTTACTTAAACTTCTGGCAAGGCCTTGGAAAATGGGGTTTAGAAGGAATGGAGTCTCGTGTTCAGTTGATCTCTCAAGAGCCTATGTTAGAAGCCTCGCCAGATCCATACGCATTAACGCGTGATGTGTATTTACAACGCCAAGACTTTAAAGCAGAAGTTGAACCAGAAGTAGACTTAGATGCAGAAGGCGATCTTGACGATTACTTAGATGAAATAGACGAATAATATTTAGTATTATCAGAGTTCAGGATTCACTATTTTCCTGAACTCTGAACTCTGAACTCTGAACTCTGAACTCTGAACTCTGAACTCTGAAACTAGCCATTTTTTACGCTGGATAATCATCAATAATAAAGCGCTTAATGCCCCCGCGGTATCACATAACATATCTTTTTGAGCATCCCAAATATCACCTTGTGATCCTAAAAACGCAATCCCTTCTTCACCACCGGCAACTGCCGCGTACCACCACTCAATAATCTCATAGCCTGCCGCAATACTCATTAATGTAAACAAACCAAACGCCATCGCGAGTGGTGCAGAGCATTTCTTGGTTTTAATTAGATATTCCGCAATAGGATAAGCATAAAAGCCAATAGAGAAATGAGCGACGCTATCAAAGTTATTACGCTCAGACCCAATTAAATTATTAAACCAGTCAAAAGGGACATCAGCAAAGGTGTATTTTGAGCCGATAGTATGAAGAGTAAGCCAGACAAACATTAATATATAAGCGGTTTTGCTAAACTCAAAACGTGTTGCCATATAAAAAATACCAGCGAGGATTAATAATGCCGGCAATATCTCAGCAACCCAAACGGCGCGTGATATTGGGTCAAAAGCTGAGAATAAAAATACAGCACTATAAATAATCGTAAGCAGTAATAATATAGGTTGTTGTTTAAGTGTCGTAATGAAAGTCATGAATAAATGGCTCCAAATAATGGTGCTTAAAAACGCTATAAATTGAGTGTAGCGTGTTGATTTATATCGGCAAGGTCTAGTTTTTGAATGTTAGATACAGCTATAAATAAAAAAGGCCTCAATAATGAGGCCTAATGCAATTTCTATGTAATCAATTAGTACTGATTAGAAACGGTAGTTCGCTTGAACACCTAGTAGCCATACGCTACCCGTTGTTTCGCCTTCGAATTCACCACCAAATGTTGCAGGGTCTTTAATACCCGCAGCCCCTGTTACTTCTCTATGTTCTTGCATTTTTGCATCTTTCGCAAAAATGTAAGTGAAACCAGCATCTAGCGTTAAGTTATCAGACCAAGCATAACCAGCACCGACGCTTAACCATAGACGATCCGTTTCAGGAATTGTTGTTGTTCGGTTTGCTTCATTTACCGCGGATGTATCGTAAGCAACACCTGTTCGTAAAGTTATTTTTTGATTAAGAGTATACGTACTACCTACTGCTAGGCGATAATTGTCTTCCCAGTTTTCTTGTTTGATTAGGTCATTTTCTAAACCAAGAGAAGGGATATTCGCTTCTAACTTCTCAAAGCTGCTCCAATCAGTCCAGTTAAAACTCGCATGGATAGCTACTTTATCACTTAATTGATGAAAGCTTGCTAATTCAGCGGTTGCTGGCATCGCTAAAGCCATTGAACCTGAGTAATGTTGTGTTGAATTTTGAGGGTTAAAGCCAAAGCCTTCTGCATGACCTTCTAAGTTTAAATCAACTTGCGATTTATAAGTAAAACCGATGCGGTTAGTTTCGTTGATCTGCCAAGCCGTACCTACTTGCCAACCGAAGGCTTCATCCGTGCCTTCCATGTATTTCAGGGTAACTCCTGGTTTTAAGTTAGGTCCAAGATTTGGCATATTATTAGTCATTGTTGCACCAAAATGCCCTTCACCCATCACATAACGAACACCACCACCAACGCTTAATTGTGGCATCACTTGGTAAGCAACGTTTAGGTTCAGCTCTTTAGTGATAATGCTTGCTTGGTTACCGAAGTTAGTCGCCGAAAAATCTTGGCCTAAATCGGTTTCCATGCCGTAGTTAGTACCAAGCGCTACACCTAGTGCTAATTTTTCGTTTACACGGTGGGAGACGTATAAGTTAGGAATAAAAGCATCGTGTGCAAAGTCTTTCGATGAAGTATGTTTTTTTCCGAATGGTGCTAATGATGTTGAACCATCAACATACCCATTTACATCAACGTTAGGATCAACATAAATACCACCCACCGAAATCTGCGTACCTTCTAGGTAAGTTAGCATTGCCATGTTACGCCATTGTGCATCAGCACCGTCAGCCATTGCTGCTTCACCTGCGTATGCACGACCAAGACCAGTCGCTGAATACTCTGCCAATTGGAAGCCTGCTGCTATAGAAGTTGTGCTTGTTACTGAGCCTAATAGACCAAGTGCAATAGCAAGAGATAGGCGGTTTTTATTATTGTTCATTGATTTTTCCATATTGGTACAAGTGTACGCTGAATTTCGTGGTAATAAGTTGATGTGGATAATACGTTCTAGAGTAAAAACTTCAAACAAAAAATTGATTTATTCGAGTTTTAAGTACTTTTTTCTGTAGAAAACTTCAAATTTATCTGAATTTTCTGTATTTATCTGGTCGGATGTGTTATTTGGGCGTACAGGTGTGTGTCTTAATTGTTGTTTGAGGGTATATGTGTACGCTGAAATTTTTAGGTAAAGAAAGATAAGATCGCTTCGCTTGCAGGTTTCAGAGGTGATCGCTGAACGAACAGCATCAAAGAAGGTTCTCCCCCTTGATTGATGAGTTATTGAGATCGATAAAGTAAATAGAAGGGGGAGTTCGAGGGGGTTGTTTGCTCTAATAGAGCGAAGCGTTCTAGTTAGCGCAGCGTATCGTTTCTAGTTTATATGTCATTGTTTTTAGATACGTGGCGATCAAAAAAGGCCAGCGTATGCTGACCTTTTGTATTTACACTTTTAAGAATAAATCTTAGAAGCTGTAGCTGTACTGAACACCTGCAAGAATAGCATCTGCGTGTGTTGTTGCTGTTAGAGGAAGAATACCGCCAGTATCTTCTTCTACTTTAACATCGTCACCCATTAGATATGTAAAGCCAAAGTCAACGGTGTGTTTTTTCTGGAAGTGGTAACTCACACCAGCTGATAACCATTGGCGATCAGAGTCAGGAACAGAGATTGATGTATCTTTATCCTGTGCTGCTGTGTCGTACATGTAACCAGCACGAAGTGTCCATGCATCGTTTAAGAAATATGTACCACCGATAGAGTAGTGCATACCATTTTGCCAGTTATACTCTTTTTCAGTGATTGCTGCATTTGTGAATTCAATTTGATCGAAATCACTCCAGCCAATGTATTGAACGGAATAGTGCACTGCAAACTTGGTATCTTTGATCTCATGGTAACCAGAGAACTCAATCATATCTGGTAATGGTAATGTAACTTTTTGATTACCATCTTCAGCTTCGATTTCGGGACTGTAGTGATAAGACAAACCAAAGCGATTACCTTCGTTTAACTCATAAACACCACCAAGGTTAAAACCAACACCGACTCCACTAGCATCAATATCTAAAATAGGAGTAGTTCCTAGATCACGTTTTAACTTTCCTGAACCTTGAATGATGTCAATACCACCGCCAAGGCTAAACTGTTCGTTTACACGGAAAGATGCAGTTAAAGCATAATTAATGCTTTTAATTTCAGTTGTCCCACCATAAACATTAGCTCCTGGTGTTGTAGGGCTAGTTCCAAATGAGTCATCAAATTCATTTGATGTACCAAAGTTAGAATAGATTCCGGCACCAAAAGCCCATTGTTCATTTAAACGATGAACATAATAGATATTTGGAACTGGAGTGCCACTGCTATTATTTGCACTATCTACAGGAGCAACACCGCCGCCTAAAGCCGAAGAATCATAACTAACATCAGTCACATCAATATCAGTTTTGATGTAGTTAACACCACCTGAAAACTGTGATGAATCAAATAGAGCCATGGCAGCGGCGTTACGTGACATTACTGATGCGTTATCAGCGATTACTGCATCACCAGCAAATGCACGGCCTAGGCCTGTTGCTGATTGTGCGTTTAGTTGGAAACCGGCAGCAGTAGCTTGTTGTGTTGCAAGAGTGATGGTTGCTGCTAGAAGTGTTTTTGAAAACAGACGCTTCTTATTCATAATTATTATATTCCATGTATTGTTATTTCCTTTCAATTCTGCGACTGAAAAGATTTTTTTAGTTGAGACTGAAATCTCGATGCCGAGATAATAACGATCAGATCATAGACGACAAATCCGACCACTGCTAAAAATTCATTAAAATTCGTGATCTGGTCGTGATTTGCTCTTAAATGCCACTCTTAATTAACAATACTAGAGCTAAAACTCTATTTTAAGCCTAATTTTTTATTAATGATAATATGGTTAACTTATTGATTAATTTGAATTATTCCTATCCCTTTGTGGTATTTAGAGTTTAAGCTCTATATTGATCATTTTCTAATGTTAAATTGATGAAAACTTTTAATTTTTTCACTTTTTTTGGGAGGAATATTGGTGAGTGGTTACAAAGTATTCATGAGGTGTTTGCTTGGTTTTGAATTCATTAATTAAGCAGGAAGGTAGTAAAAGAACATAAAATTGATCTATTTCAATAAATGAATTCTGAGACGCGTTATAGTTGATCTCGTTATCTGGTTGAGCAATCAACCCGTTGAGCAAGATAACATTTCCTTTTGAAGGCTGACTTTACTTTCTCCTTATCAGGTGAAACTGATTTTACAATTGGCTATTATCGTTAATTGTTTTTTATTCTGACCACATCGATTGATGTGGTTTTTTTTTATCAAAATAGTCAGTAGGTTACATTTTCACGGGTCAGATCGTTAGCTTAATTGCTCTCTTATTTTTTCTACTTTCCTATCTAATTACCTTCATTTCTAACCAGTAAACAAGAATTTATGAGTGATTAATAATTCGCCGCTCACATTTCTACTATAACTCACTTCTCAAAATTAACAAATTGATTACAATGTGAGGTCTGACCACTTATTAGGTTGATATTATGCAAGGAGATGCAATGTCAAACGCCAAATTATCAAAGACCTATCAGCCATTAACGACACGACAAGGTGATCGCATTGCGGTTGTTTCAGGTATTCGAACCCCATTTGCTAAGCAATCTACGGCTTTTATTTCTACGCCTGCGGTAGATCTCGGTAAGCTTGCCGTAAAAGCATTGATGGATAAAACAGACATAGATCCAAAATTGATTGATCAAGTTGTCTTTGGCCAAGTAGTGCAAATGCCAGAAGCACCAAACATTGCACGTGAAATTGTATTAGGTACAGGTATGGATATCGCAACCGATGCCTACAGTGTGACTAGAGCGTGCGCGACCAGTTTTCAAACCACGGCAAACGTAGTGGAAAGCATCATGGCTGGCACCATTGATATTGGTATTGCTGGTGGTGCAGATTCTTCTTCTGTATTGCCTATTGGGGTATCAAAAAAAATGGCCGCAACGTTGCTTGCCCTTAGCAAAACCAAAACCATAAGTCAGAAACTCTCCCTTCTTCGTACTTTATCAATGAAAGATCTTGCGCCTGTACCTCCTGCTGTTGCTGAATATTCCACAGGGATCTCGATGGGGCAAACCGCAGAGCAAATGGCGAAAACTCACGGCATAACTCGTGAAGAGCAAGATGCGTTAGCACACCGTTCACACTCATTAGCTGCAAAAGCGTGGCAAGAGGGTTTGATACAAGATGAAGTGATGACCGCTTTTCCAGAACCGTATAAAACCTGGCTAGATCAGGACAATAATATTCGCCACGACTCAGATCTTGCAAGTTACGCCAAATTGCGTCCTGCGTTTGATAGAAAATACGGTTCAGTGACTGCTGCCAACAGCACCCCTTTAACAGATGGTGGTGCTGCAATATTATTAATGAGTGAAAAGCGCGCCAAAGAACTAGGTTATGAACCGTTGGGCTATATTCGATCTTTTGCCTTTAGCGCGATAGATGTGCATAACGACATGTTAATGGGACCATTTTATGCCACACCAATGGCCCTCGATAAAGCGGGTATTTCTTTATCAGATTTAACCTTGATAGATATGCACGAAGCTTTTGCAGCACAAACGTTATCGAACGTAAAAATGTTTGCATCCGATAAATTCGCCAGAGAATGCTTAGGCAGAGATAAAGCCATTGGTGAAATAGACATGGATAAATTCAATGTGCTTGGTGGGTCAATTGCTTATGGGCATCCTTTTGCGGCAACGGGAGCCAGAATGATCATTCAAACATTGCGAGAACTAAAGCGCCGCGGTGGTGGCTTTGGGTTAAATACCGCATGTGCCGCAGGTGGCCTAGGTGCAGCAATGGTTTTGGAGGCTGAATAATGACATTAGAAATAAATAACAGTGCTATTGAAGCAGTAGAAAACAGCAGTGCGTTTTCCTGGTTTAAAGATGATGCCGGTATCGCTTGGCTGACGATTGATGTGCCTAATGAAAAGATGAACACACTAAAGTCAGCATTTGCAGAACAAGTGACTCAAGTACTTAATGACATTGAAGCACAACATTCAGACATTAAAGGCTTGGTCATTCAATCAGGTAAACCCGATAACTTTATTGCGGGCGCAGACATTAGCATGATAGCTAACTGTGAAAGCGCAGCAGAAGCGCAAGCGTTGGCTGAAAAAGGTCAGCAGTTGTTTCAACGCATTGAAGATCTACCATTTGCTACCGTTGCCGCGATTCATGGTCCTTGTCTCGGTGGTGGATTAGAGTTGGCACTGGCGTGTGATTATCGTGTGTGCAGTGATGACAATAAAACGAAATTAGGTCTGCCAGAAGTGCAATTAGGGTTGCTTCCGGGGTCTGGCGGAACACAGCGATTGCCTCGACTTATTGGGTTACTCGCCAGTTTGGATATTATTTTAACGGGTAAGCAATTAAGACCTAAAAAAGCCCTAAAGTTAGGCGTTGTTAATGCCTCGGTACCACAAACTATTTTGTCACGAACCGCCGCTGAATTTGCAGTAAAGAAAAAATCAAAAACCAAAGTAGCAACCAAAGAGTGGGCGATATCAAGAAACGCTCTTGGTCGTAATGTGATTTTCTCTCAAGCAGAAAAACAAGCGCAGAAAAAAGCACGCGGTAATTACCCTGCGATTTCGGCAATTTTAGATAGCATTAAATACGGGTTAGAAAAAGGGATTAAAAAGGGGCTTCAACGAGAAGCGGAGCAATTTGGTAAGCTTGCCATGACTCCTGAATCTGCTGCATTACGTTCCTTATTTTTTGCAATGACAGAGATGAAAAAAGAGAAAGGCAGCGAAGCAGAGCCTAAAATTATTCATCGAGTCGGAGTGTTAGGTGGTGGGTTAATGGGCGGTGGTATTGCTCATGTCTCTATTGCTAAAGCCAAAAAGAACGTCACCATAAAAGACATCAGTAATGATGGATTGTTAAATGCCTACCAGTACCATTACCAACGTTTAGATAAGTTAAGAAAACGCCACATTATTAGTAAGGCTAAGCTGCAACAACAAATGCTGCAACTAACGGGAGTGACCGATTTTAGCGGATTTAAAAAATTGGATGTGGTGGTTGAGGCCGTATTTGAAGATCTCGCTTTGAAACAAGAGATGGTAAAAGCGGTGCAAGAGCAAGGAAAAGAAGACGTTATCTTTGCTACCAATACCTCTTCGCTTCCCATAGGCCAAATAGCAGAGGGCGCTGCAAAACCTGAGAATATTGTCGGTTTACACTATTTTAGCCCAGTAGAGAAAATGCCTTTGGTTGAAGTTATTCCGCATCAAACGACCAGTGATGAAGCCATCGCTACTGTGGTCTCTTTAGCGAAGCAACAAGGTAAAACGCCGATAGTCGTTAAAGATTGTGCTGGGTTTTATGTAAACCGAATTTTAGCGCCTTACATGAATGAAGCGGCAAGGTTATTGTTGGCGGGTGAGCCGATAGAGGCCATCGATGAGGCTTTATTAGATTTTGGTTTCCCTGTAGGGCCAATTTCATTATTAGATGAGGTTGGGGTAGATATTGGCGCGAAGATCATGCCGATATTAGAAGCTGAACTGGGTGATAGATTCCGCAGCCCTGATGTGTTCCAAACGTTAATCGATGATAAGCGTCTAGGTAAGAAAACTAAGCGTGGTTTCTATATCTACAAAGGTAAGAAGAAAGCGCCGGATCAAGATGTCTATTCACTACTTAACATTAAACCGCAATCTCAGCTAAGCAAAGATGAGATAGCCATGCGCTGTGTATTGCCTATGTTATCTGAAGCAAAACGCTGCTTAGATGAAGGTATTATTCGCTCAGAAAGAGACGGTGATATTGGCGCTATCTTTGGTATCGGTTTTCCCCCTTTCTTAGGTGGCCCATTTACTTATATGAACAATATCGGTGAAGAAAAGCTAGCGGCATTAATGAAGAAGTACGCTGATAAATATGGGGATAGGTTTTCTTTATAATACCAATTCAAATAATGGTGTTTATTCTTATTAGAGATAATAAGTTCAACCTTTATTAGATGAGTTATAAGCCATCATAGTCAAAGGTTATGATGGCTTTTTTTAATGTTTAAACGATTGGAATTATCCAAGATTCACGTCTTTCGCTCGCAATTGGAACTCATCAATAGAATCAATTTCTAACCCAACATCTAAGCGATCGTATTGTTCATGCTCGGTGCCTTGGCAATGCATGATTAAGCGATTCGCAGTTCTTGGTTTTAGTACGTTAACCACAAAACGCAGCATTTCAGTTCGCGTTAGCAAACTAAGTTCGTCAGCAACACGCTCTTTATGATCAAAATTTAAATCTTTATTGCCAATACAGGCCCATAAGCGCTGAGCTCGACCACGAAGATTAGTGTCGGGATCAGAGATTTGATCAATCAATCCTTGTTTACTGTTTTGCCATTGCTCTTCATTTAGCTCTAATAACACCATGTAGAAGGCGTTAAGAAACTCATCAATCGCATCTAATAATATGGCAGGAGGAGCCATAGGTGATTGAACATATAAGATCAATCCTGGGTGCTTGTTTAACGGTAAATTTCCCGTCCCAACCATGTAGCCTAATTGCTGTTTGGTTCTAATTTCATGGAAAAAAGAAGCCGACATTAAATGGTTTGCTAACGTATAAAGCGCAAAACTGCGAGGGTCTTCTTGAGCTGATTGATAATAGACTAATAAGGCCGAATCAGAATGGTCACAAAATAGCTCACGCTGAAAGGTTCCGGATTCTCCTAACATAATCAGTGGTCGAAATGACTCTTCATAAGTTTGATTTTGCATACGAAGTGCATTTTTTAGTGAGTTGCCTAAGTCTAGAGCTTGTTGCTGTGACCAGTCACCATAGACAAACATCTCAACGTGTAACTCTGCAAACATCGCTTGAACAAAGTTAGGCAGATCATCGACCTCTATACTTTCTAATGCCTCAAGAAGGACAGGGTAAGGGGGATTGTTTGGTTGTAAAATCCCTGATAATGCATTGAAAAGTTGCGAAATAGGGCGCTCTTTCGAAGCGTTGCTCCAGTGACGTGTCAGTTGATTCTTAATGAAATCAAAACGTTCACTACTAAACTCACGAGTAGTAAAGCGTTTTAAAATAACCTCTAATAATAAAGGCTGCTTTTGACTAAAGCCCGATAGAGCAAGAGTGACGCCACCTTGGTGACAATAGAGGTTGTAGCCCATTCCTGCTATTTCAGCTTGATAGGTTTGTTCACTCAAGGCATCCATCAGCATTTCGACACATAGGCGAGTTTTTACTATTTTTCGTGGGTCAGAAATGGAATGTGGGCTATCGATGGCAATATAAACCATACCTTTTGGTACCCTAAATTCTTCTTCTTGCTTATGCCATAGACGAAAACCCGGTAAGTCTTCAATCAACATTGGAAATTCGGTGGTATCTGTTAACGCTTGAGGTTCAAGATCGTAGCAAATATAAGGGTTTTTCTCTGGAAGGAAAAGCTCAGGATGCGGCTCAACATTTTTCCAAAGTGTCAATTGATTCTCTGTCAGTGGGTGAACTGAGTAAGGGGTATGATACCACTTATCTTTATGGTCATACTCTAACCCTTGAGCCACTAAGGTTACTCGCATTTTTTCAGGCGTCAGTTGTTCTAACAGATCTTTAATTTGCTGCTCATGGTAGCCTTCCATCATATAGTCGGCATACATAGCGTCTTCAGCATGATAGCGTTGTAAATTCATGACAAGATGGCTAACTAAATCAAGTGGCTTGCTTTTTTCTTGGAATTGAAAAGCCGACTCTAAAACGGCTTTTTTCTCACTGTATCGCCATTCATCAAAGCCTTGCTGCTTGATAAGTTCAATGTACTGATAAGTGAGTGTAATGATCTCATCAGTATGTTCGATGCCTTTTTCCGTTAAGTTATAAGCCAGAGTAAACTCGCGGAAGTTGCTGCCACTCACACCACCACCAGCGGTTAGCGAATGGATATAACCGAGTTTTTTTAAATACAGCATTAAACTGCCTTCGCCTTCATAACCAAGCAGGTGACCAAGATAATTTAACGGTTTGGTTTTGTAAAAACGGTCTTGATTTGGCAAAGAAAAAGCGAGAGTTAGCTTTCGAACTTCTTTTAATGGTTCAATATTTATCCAACATGCTTGTTGATCTTCTGTTACGTAAGCGACATCAATTGTTTTATGTCCTAAATTTTGATTAGGGATGGCAGAGAAAGATTGAGTGGCTAAAAGTTCTAATTCACAAAGTGGACGATTCCCTAAAACCACAGCGGTCATTAAATCGGCAGAATAATGGTCTTGATAAAAAGCCAGCATTTCATCACGGATAGAAGAAGTGTCGTTATCGGCTAACGTATCAATGCTTCCTACTGAGAATTTAGCGAATGGATGCGCTTGATTAATGGTCTCTTTGTGTACCTGATAAATACGACGAACATCGTCTTTAAGTTTTAATTTATATTCTGAATCAACGGCTTGACGTTCTTTATCTACGGCTTCTTCGTTAAATAATGAGGCATAGAAGAACTGGCCAAAGCGATCAAGACCTTCTTCAAACGCATGGTGAGAAATTTCAAAGAAAAAAGTAGTGTGTTCAGTGCCTGTCCATGCGTTATTTGAGCCACCTTGCTGGTTAATAAATGAGTGAAACTCTCCCACTTTTGGGTATTTTTCTGTACCAAGAAACAGCATATGCTCTAAAAAGTGAGCAAGACCTGGGCGATGGTCAGGATCATCAAAGTGACCGACATTAACAGAAAGGGCGGCAGAAGAACGTGGAGCCGTATCGTCTTGAACCAGCAATACTCGCAGTTTATTATCGAGTTCGATAAAACGATATTTCTTTTGATCATTTGGGCTGATATGCACAGGGTGCTCCTGTTTTAAGGCAGAGATGGGCAATTTAATGCCCTCATTTTTATATTTATTTTTCTAATTATGGCGCTGAACCCACAGACTAGCAAACTCTCTCTTTCCCCTTTTTGTCATTGCTTGCTACTATTGTGAGGTTAGTAATGATTTGAGAATGAATAAATGAAAGTATTCATAATGCGTCATGGCGAAGCTGAGATGTATGCGCCAAGTGATGAAGAACGTAATTTGACACCTCATGGCGAGAGTCAATCAGCCCAAATTGCACAGTGGTTAATGAAAACTCATCAGGTGCAGTTTGATTATGTATTGGTGAGCCCTTATGTACGAGCTCAACAAACATGGAATGCGATTAAACCTATTCTTAATGTTGCCGATGCAAAGGTAGAAACGTCTGATGAAATCACGCCATACGGTGATTCTGATGATGTAGTGGAATACGTGAAAGCGCTGGGCAGTGTAGAAGACATAGAGAATATTTTAATTGTTTCTCATCTGCCATTAGTGGGTTATTTGACGGCGGATTTTGTTCCGGGAATTATGCCTCCAATGTTTCCAACGTCAGCCATTTCTTGTGTTGAGTTTAGTCATTCAACAGGAAAAAGCGATCTACTGTGGTTGCAACAAGCATAACGACAAGCTGTATTTCGGTATAAAAAAAGATCCCAAGCAAAGGCTTATGGGATCTTTTTTTTATCTATCAGGAATAGACAGTAAAACTAATATGGCACCTGCGCCACCAAACTCTAAAGGCGCTTGGTGAAATGCCATCACATCTGGGTGTTGAGCTAGCCACAAAGGCACTTTTTGTTTAAGAATATGTTTTCCAATTCCGTGCATAACACTGGCACAAGAAATATTCTCTTTTAAACAATAAGCAATCATTGAGCCGAGTTCGCGCTTTGCTTCATCCTGTTTCATTCCGTGCATATCTAAAAAGACATCAGGGACATACACACCGCGACGTAATCGCTTCACTTCGTATTTTGATACATCATCACGGGCATAACGAACAGGTCCATCTTCATTAAGAAGTGGCACAAATTCGTCAGAAAAGAAAAACTCTTCATTTTTCCCTTCTTTTAATGACTTTCTTTGCTGTTGTTGCTCGCTAAAGTTCTTACTCGGTTGATGGATTATGGTATCCTGTTGCAACTTTTTAGAGCCTTGTACTGCTTCACGGAACAGCGAAAGTTCGTCATCTGATAGGTGGTCGTTTTTGCTCATTTTTAAATTCCAATAATTAACAGCAGTATTATAACTTGTTTTGGGGGCAATTTTGGATAAGATTTTTGTAGAAGAGGCCGTTTCTGAGCTTCATACGTTACAGGATATGTTGCGTTGGACGGTAAGCCGCTTTAATGCTGCGGGTCTTTTTTATGGTCACGGCACAGATAACGCATGGGATGAAGCGGTTCAACTAGTGCTTCCTACGCTATATTTACCTATTGATGTTCCTGCTCATGTACGTGAATCTCGTTTAACATCAACAGAGCGACTACGTATTGTTGAGCGTGTTGTACGTCGTATTAACGAGCGTATTCCTACTGCTTATTTGACTAATAAAGCATGGTTTTGTGGTCTTGAGTTTTTTGTTGATGAGCGCGTACTTGTGCCTCGTTCTCCAATTGCTGAATTGATTGAAACGCAATTTGAACCATGGTTAACCGAAGATCCAACACGTATTATGGATCTATGTACGGGCAGTGGTTGTATTGCTATTGCATGTGCTCATGCGTTCCCAAATGCAGAAGTAGATGCAATTGATATTTCTACTGATGCGTTAATGGTTGCAGAGCAAAACGTTCAAGACCATGGCATGGAGCAGCAAGTGTTCCCTATGCGTTCTGATCTGTTGCGTGATATTCCAAAAGATCAGTATAACTTCATTGTTTCTAATCCACCGTATGTGGATGAAGAAGACATGAACAGTTTACCTGAAGAGTTTGAGCACGAACCTGAGTTAGGTTTGGCTGCTGGTAGTGATGGACTGAAATTAGTTCGTCGTATTCTAGCTAATGCACCAGATTACTTAATGGATAATGGTTTCTTGATTTGTGAAGTAGGTAACTCTATGGTTCACATGATGGAGCAATACCCAGAAATTCCATTCACTTGGATTGAGTTTGCAGAAGGTGGACACGGTGTATTCATGCTAACTAAACAGCAGCTTCTTGATTGTGCTGAAGAGTTTGCTCTATACCGCGATTAAGTCACTAAATTCGACTTATTATAATAAGCCTGATGCTCGCATCAGGCTTTTTTATATATCTTTACTTTGTGACATTGCAAAATCAAGTCGATTACGAAGGTTTTGTTGTTTTTCGCTGATGTTATTTTTACGTAATACTTTTCTTACTAGACGAAGTAGTTTCATTTTTTTTCTTAACCGTTAATGATATTTAGTAATTAGCAGGAATAATGCCAACTATTTATTGCCATCCTTACGTTAAAAATCTCATCCATGCATTGCTTTTTTTATCAACATTTTATGTTTATTTTTAGTTTTTTGGCTCATTAATGAGTCAAGTGTTAATTATACGTTGTGATATGAATAGCAGTAAAGAGGTATTTTTGTAAAATGAGAGTTTTATCAGTTAAGGTTTTTTGGATTAAGGTCACAAATTGCCGCTGTTGATTTTTTAAATTGTTTTTACGGCAAAGAAAATCACATCTAAGAAAAAGAGTGTGCTCACTAATTTAGAGAGAAACCATTACTAGGGGCTTTACTCTGCTGTAGATTCAAGCCAATATGGATTGATTAAAGTTATGCTATTTATAGCCAATCAACAATATTTACAGAGGAAGTAATGGCTGGAAATTCTATTGGACAACATTTTCGAGTAACAACGTTTGGTGAAAGTCATGGCTTGGCTTTGGGCTGTATTGTGGATGGCTGCCCTCCAGGTCTAGAGTTGAGTGAAGCGGATCTGCAAATCGATTTAGATCGTCGTAAACCGGGTACTTCAAAATACACTACTCAACGTCGTGAAGCGGATGAAGTAAAAATTCTATCAGGTGTATTTGAAGGAAAAACCACAGGAACCTCAATTGGTTTACTGATTGAAAACACCGATCAACGTTCTAAAGATTATTCTGAGATTAAAGATAAGTTCCGTCCGGGACACGCAGATTACACTTATCACCAAAAATATGGACAGCGTGATTATCGTGGTGGTGGTCGTTCTTCTGCTCGTGAAACGGCAATGCGTGTTGCAGCTGGTGCTGTTGCTAAGAAATACTTGAAACAAGAGTTTGGAATTGAAGTTCGCGCTTACCTATCACAAATGGGCGACGTAGCGATTGATTCAGTTGATTGGAATGAAATCGAGAATAATGCGTTTTTCTGTCCTGATGCAAGCAAAGTAGAGGCCTTTGATGAGCTTATTCGTAAGTTAAAGAAAGAAGGGGACTCTATTGGCGCTAAAATTACCGTTGTCGCACAAGGTGTACCGGTTGGGTTAGGCGAACCTGTTTTTGATCGTTTAGATGCAGATGTTGCCCATGCTTTAATGGGAATTAACGCGGTTAAAGGCGTTGAGATTGGCGATGGCTTTGAAGTGGTTCAACAACGTGGTTCTGAGCATCGTGATCCATTAACACCAGAAGGTTTTAGTTCAAATCATGCTGGTGGTATTTTGGGTGGTATTTCATCTGGACAAGATATTGTGGCGCACATTGCTCTAAAACCAACTTCTAGTATTACTGTTCCGGGTGAAACGATTACTCGCAGCGGTGAAAAAACAGAGTTGATTACTAAAGGGCGTCATGATCCTTGTGTTGGTATTCGTGCCGTACCTATTGCTGAGGCTATGCTAGCAATTGTTGTAATGGACCATTTAGTTCGCCATCGTGGTCAAAATTTTGGTGTACAAACAGAAACGCCAAAGATTTAAATAAGAAGTGAGGGATTGGTTTTTAGGAACTAATAACGCCACATAGAACTAATAAAAAGAGCCAGATTGATTATGATATCAATCTGGTTCTTTTTATTTGTATCTAATTTTTAATTTTTCTCAATCGTTTCAGGTTGATCTTCTGTGATATCTAAATGAAATACAGGTAAGCACCAACCAAATTTTACTGCGGCCATACGAGCAGTAAAACCGATAACAATAGTAGCAATCGTTGTGATTAACTCATCGACACCAAAATGAAGTAATCCGATGTATAGCACAGCAGATAGTAATGAAATTGAAGCATATAATTCTTTATGCAATACCATTGGCATCTGGCGACAGAAAAGATCACGCAGTAGCCCACCAAACACGCCTGTTACAATGGCAGAAACAACACATATTAGTGGGTGAAGCCCCATATCTAATGCGACTTGTGAGCCAATAATACTAAAAACAATTAAACCAATAGCATCTAAAAATACAAAGAAGCGATGGTTTTTGGCTACCCATGGGCCGATCCATGTTGTTAATACGCCGGCAATGCAGGTAATCACAAGGAATTGTGGGTTTTTTACCCAACCAACAGGGTAGTGACCAAGAAGAATATCACGAACAGTACCACCGCCAATTGCTGTTGCACTGGCAACTAACATTACGCCAAACCAATCCATTTTTTTCTTACCAGCGGCTAATGCACCTGTCATTGCTTCAGCTGTGATCCCAATAATATAAAGAACTGTTAATAACATTTTCTAATACCGTGTCATATCATGATGGTCAAATAATAGGACGAGAATTTTATGGGATTAAACGAATAATGACGAATGAAAAAAACTATTCCGACATTTTTCAGATTAGTTTTTTTTATGCATTTTATCGAGACTATGAGCCCTTGGTTTATGAGTTCTAATATTGAGTATTTTTTGATGCACGCCGCGACGAAGGCTTTTGAATGAATTTTCAAGCTTATCAATGCCGAGTAAAACAAAAAGAGCTAATAAAGTGATAATGACTGATTGCTGAATGTAGCCTAATGCAATCATCATCCCTAATGCTGCTAACACCCAAATAATGGCCGCAGAGGTTACACCATGAATTTTACCATCTAAAGTCATCATTACCCCTGCGCCAAGAAAACCAATTCCTGTAATAATTTGGCCTAGTACTCGAGCATGATCCAGAGAGTTTACAGATAGGGACATTGCCATCGCTAAGAAAAAGTAAGTACCTGAAATAATTAGAATAGAGGTTCTTATTCCTACGGGTTTGCCTCGAGTTTGCCGTTCAACGCCAATTAACAAACCATTGAAAGCACAAGCGGCAATAGCAGACCAAGAAAAAGGCCCTAAATCCAGTAATTGAGCAAGTTGTAAAGTGATGTCATTCACAGGTGGTGAAACTCCAATCTAAAGGGGGAGAGATAATTTTGGAGAGTATCAGTTCACTCTTTTGACAGATAATGAATAATTTTGAGAAGGAGGATAAAAAAAATTTATCTAGATAGGCCTTTAGTATGTGGTGAGGTAGAATACGCTTCTATTATTATTGCTAAGCCTGTTGTATGCCTCACCAATATCAAGATTTAATTACTGTTTTTAATGCTACTTTTTCTGATTCGTTTAATACCAAGCTAGAACTGGGTGGTGATGAACCCATTTACCTACCAGCGGATAGTGAATTTAATTATCACCGTATTATTTTTGCGCGTGGTTTTTATCAATCAGGCATGCATGAAATTGCCCATTGGTGTGTTGCTGGCCCTGATCGTCGTCTATTGGAAGATTTTGGTTACTGGTATGAGCCTGATGGCCGAACAGAGCAAGTTCAATCAGAGTTTGAAAAAGTAGAGATCCGCCCTCAAGCCTATGAGTGGATATTATCATTAAGTGCTGGGTTAAAATTTAATGTGAGTTGTGACAACTTAAATGGCGATTTTGAGCCAGATCGTTTAGCATTCATGGCTAAAGTACATAATGAAGTGATGAGCATTTTAGATAATGGATTACCTCCACGTGTAGAGGCATTATCCAACGCATTACGTGAGTTTTATCAAATAGCCCCACTTACCAAAGAACAATTTATTGTCCAATAGGAAAAAGATGATCATTGAATTTGAAGAAAAAATGCTTGAACTGATTGATGCTCGAATTGAAACAGCATCAGATGATGAGCTATTTGCTGGTGGCTACTTACGTGGACACATTTCATTGTCAGTTGCTAAGTGCGAAGAACAAGAAATTGCTGATCTTGATATACTAAAAGCACATATCAATGAAAGTCTTGAAGCGGCTAAATCTGAGTTATCTCCTGCTGATCGTATTATTGTGGCTGATCTATGGAATGAGCTTCAAAACGCATAATGTAAATAAGCAAAAATAAATGAAAAAGGCAGTTCTGAAGAGAGCTGCCTTTTTTATGGTGAGTAAAATCGTTATTGCTTGAATCCAGGCAATGCTCTTAATTTATCTCGAAGTAGATCCACCAATTGAGTTTGATCGGACTGTGCTCTGATCTCTCCATTAGTATTTCCCCAGACTGGGCCTGGCCATGCGATATCAGTGATAAAGCGTGCAATATGGTGAATGTGTAACTGAGGAACTAAGTTACCTAGTGCTCCAATATTAATTTTATCTGGTGTGAAATTATCTTCGAGCAGTTGAGCAACCGAACTTGATTCTTGAATAAATTGAATTTGCTGCTCTGGGGTCATATGGTGGATTTCTTTTAAGTCTTCAATTCGAGGAACTAAAATCACCCAAGGGCCGATGTTTTCTTTAATGAGTAAAACAGAACATAACGGAAGATTGCCCAAAAAGATGCAATCTTGTTGCAAACGGGGGTGTAATTGAAAAGCCATTTGTATTTCCTTGGTTTCTATCAGCAATGCTTTGTTATATCATAATCGGTTCATAATAAAGAATAAGTGAAGCAATTCATGAGTGAAAAAGTCGATAAAAACGTTTATAACCCCACTTTTCAATGGGCATTTCTTCATCCTAAGTATTGGCCAACATGGTTAGGGATCGGATTTGCTATTATTTTGGCTTTTATTCCGTTTCGATTACGCGATAAATTAGCGGCACAAATTGTAAAATTAGTACTTAAGAGACCAGGTGGTGGTATTAAGCGAGCTAAGTTGAATATTGCGACTTGTTTTCCTGAAAAATCAGAAGAAGAACAGAAAAAATTGCTTGAAGATACCTATATTACAGGTGCTCAGGTGATGCTTGGTTTTTCTGAGTTGCTTGTTCGTAGTCGTAAGCATAATGAAGGACGCGGGATTTTTGTTGGTGCAGAGAATCTATTCCCTCTGCTTGAGCAAAAAGAAAATATTATTATTTTAGCGCCGCATGCTTGGGCTATTGATTTCCCTGCGATTCTTTTGGCTTCTCGTGGCTATCAGGTAACGACCATGATGAAACCTCAAAAGAACCCAATAACTGATTGGTTAATGCATGTTCAGCGTATGCAATATGGCGGTAAGATTTATGCTCGTAGCGCGGGGATCAAACCATTAATCAAAGCGATTAAAGAAGGCTACTTAGCGTATTACTTACCTGATGAAGATCATGGTCCACAAAACAGTGTATTTGTCCCTTTCTTTGCTACACAAAAAGCAACGTTAAAAGGGTTTGGTAAACTGGCTCGTTTATCAAAAGCAAAGGTGGTTCCAATGTTGCCATCGTATAATGCAGAAACAGGGCAGTTTGAGATTATTACATTACCAGCGATTGCGGATTTTCCATCAGGAGATGAAGAGACCGATGCTCGTGCAATGAATATTGCTATTGAACAGCTGGTTACTGAGCGTCCTGAGCAATACATGTGGGTGTTAAACTTACTGCGCTCTAGACCTGACGGTAGCCGTTTATATTAACAATTAGTTATTCAATGTATTTTTAAGCCCGTAGAATTTACCGTTCTACGGGTTTTTTATTTTAATGAACTTTGTAACGAAAAATGAAGAAGTGATTTATTTGATTTATATCAAAAGTCGATCTTGGTCATTTAATCAATCTAAGTTTTTGTAAATGGTTAGGGTCTATCTGTTGCTGAAGCGTATAATTATTTGTGTTCTTATTATAATTACGCTGCCAATGCTCTTTACGTGCTAAGTTGATACGATAAATGCCAAAATCACCCAATTTTCGTTTTTTTCAAGGTGGGATGCTAAAGCATCGTACTACGCCAAAATTTCTAACCACACAAACTGATTATTATGCGCTGCTTTTCTTATCGGCACTGGTTGGTGGTATTGCCGGGTCTGTCGTCGCTTTATTTGAAGCCTCAATTCGCTTGATCGGTGAACAGCGTCTCAACTTCATTCATTCATTTCCTTATTCTGAGTATTTAGCGCCTGTTGCTGCGGTATTAGCGGGGGCTGCGATGGCTGCTGCTGGCTTTTGGCTTACTTTTCGATTTGCACCAGAGACTGCGGGTAGTGGTATCCCTCATATTGAAGGGGCCCTTGATGGGACTCAAGAGATCCGTTGGGCTCGTGTATTGCCGATTAAATTTATTGCAGGCACATTAACGATTGGTTCAGGAATGGTGCTTGGCCGTGAAGGGCCATCAATTCAAATTGGTGGTGCTGTTGGTAGAATGATCGCATGTAAAGGTAAACGATTCAGTCACTCTTCTCATATATTAACAGCAGCAGGGGCGGCGGCAGGTTTAGCTGCGGCATTTAACGCGCCTCTTGCTGGCATTTTGTTTGTGGTTGAAGAGATGCGTCCTCAGTTTCGTTATAACATCACTTCAATAAAGTGTGTGACATTAGCCACAGCGGTAGCAACGATAGTGATGCGTTCTTTACATGGGCAAGAAGCATTTTTAACGATTCCAAGTTTTGATGTCCCACCATTACGTTCACTGATTCTTTTTGCCATTTTAGGGATTATCTTTGGCATTATTGGGGTGAACTTTAATAAATGGATTTTAAAAGGAACGAGTAAGGTTAAAGACTTCCACCAAAATAAATTGTCTCGTATTGTGCTTATGGGCGCAGCGTTTGGCGGCACTTTTGCTTTATTGCATTTAGTGGCTCCTAAACTATCTGGCAGTGGGATGGAAATCATTACTGAGATGTTTTATAGCCCAATGGCATGGATGATCATGGTTGGTTTTTTTGTACTACGAGTGATTGTTACTGTTGCTTGTTTTTCATCGGGTGCTCCGGGAGGCATTTTTGCCCCAATGTTAGCGCTAGGTACCTTACTTGGTTTATCTTATGGTGTGGTAATGTCAGCATGGTTTCCCGGTTGGATATCAAACCCTGGAGTTTATGCTATCGCAGGGATGGGAGCATTGTTTGCCGCTACAGTAAGAGCCCCTGTAACAGGTGTTATTCTTGTGGTTGAAATGACGAATAATTATCAGTTGATCTTACCGCTATTAGTGACAACACTTGGTGCGACGTTTATTGCTCAAGCATTGGGTGGACAACCTTTATATTCTGCACTTTTAAAACAGTCTTTGCTGAAAGATAAAGAGTTGAGGGCTGAAGAGAGTGGATTACAGAAGGTTGATCAAAGTATTGCTAATGCGAATACAGAAAATAAGTAATTTCACTTTAATGTAATAAGTAATACCAATTCCAAGAATTATCATCTAATGAGTTACATTGGTATAACCATCTGAATTTTCATCTTTCAGATGGTTATAATCATGATAAATAGACTATGCTTTTTTATACACTCTAATCATAAAATCCGCTTTACAATCAAATTCTGACTTCTCTTGCAGCTCAGTTTTAAATTCAGCTGTTGCTTTCCAAGCAAACGGTGTCATATCTAATAAATGCAATGCTTCTAAGCCGTTCAAGCGCATATCGTAAGTTAATTTTTTCTCTTCAATAAGTTCAAAGTCAGTAAGAGCTTCTGCCGCCTCATCATGTAGGCGAACTTCACCATACACTCCTTCACGAAGTTCGAATAAATGATGGCTGGCTGGGGTAACGGTAATTAGATAGCCGCCATTTTTAATTGCGCGGTGTAATTCTTCTGCTTTACATGGTGCATAAATACGAACAACAGCATCTAGGCTTTGATCTGGGAAAGGCAAACGGTGGCTAGAGGCAACGCTAAATTGGCAATTTAGATAACGCTTGGCTGCGAACTTAATCGCGACTTTTGAAATATCCAATCCATAGACATTAGCATTTTCGCTATGTAAATATTCTGCAATTTTTGAGGTGTAATAGCCTTCACCACAACCAATATCAAGTAGGCTTGCTTCATCATTGGTTACATACTTTTGGCATAACTCGGCAACGTGTTGTTGCATAGGCTGATAATGTCCAGCTTCTAAAAAAGCACGCCTAGCTTGCATCATCTCTTTATTATCACCTGGATTTTTAGAACGCTTGTGATGAGCTGGCATTAGGTTTACATAACCTTCTTTTGCGTTGTCAAACTGATGGTTGTTTTCACAACGGTATTGATTGTTGGCAAAGCGCAACTCGTGTTGGCATAAAGGGCACTGATAAAACATAACCACACCTGAAATTAGATTGAGGCAGCAGTGTACTTCTTCATTTATCTAATAAAAAGAGCTAGCAGTGAAAATAATATCGGTCTATTTATTTTTTGTCTCAAAATTAATAATGTGACCTACTTCAAATACAGTACCTAATAGAAACTAACAAGACCTTTTTTGTTCTCTATCTAGAGTGATCTAGATCTCTTTGTCTGTTAATTAGAGCAGCGAAAAATGTGATCTGACTTGGAGGTAATCGTAATAGTTATAAATTATAAAATGAAATAACACGGTTAACTTATTGTTATGAAATGATTTATGTTTTTTTATGTAGGCCCTTTTTGAAGTTGGTCATAGTTTATTTGGTCTTTATTTTTCAGGGCGAATTAATAAGGCATGATTCATCTCAACGGATTTAGAGAAACATTTAAACGGATTACAAAATTTTTAGAGTTTGGTCTTAATGTATTGATAGGCTCAATAGAAGAACCAAACCAAACAGTTTAAATATATAGGGTATATCACATGAAAAAATCAACACTAGCACTTATCGTTCCTGCAGTTCTTCTTTCTGGTGCAGCAATGGCTGACTCAACTTATGTCACTGGTAACGTACAAGCGCACGATAGTAACTTACATGGTTCTGGTATGACATCTACACTAGAAGCGGGCCATACGTTTGATAATTCATTTGGTGGTTTAACACTATTAACCGAGTTTGATGGTATTCAACTCGGTTCACTAAAAGCAAACGATGATGGCGTTAAGTCAAACTCTCCAGCATACGTAACGTTAGGTGCAGAGCAATCATTCGCTATTAACGAAAATTTATGGATGGCTGTAGGTTACCACCACCTAATGGCTAACGGTAAAGAAGTACAATATCGTCCATTAGTGAAAATTGGTTACAATTTCGATAACGGTATCTCTATTTCTAACCGTACTCGTGCTCATATTGATGCAACTGATGGCGATGCTAAAACAGATTATCGTATGGATAACCGTGTGGCATACACATTACTTGAATCTGAACTAACGTTAAGCTACAACAACGTATACATGATTGAAGGCGAGTCTATGGACCACGAGCTTCGTGCTACTTGGAATAAGAAAGAAGGCGTTCAACCATACATTGAGTACCGTAACCAAGCGGACAATTACAATAACGCATTCGTAGTTGGTGCTTCTTACAGTTGGTAATTATAGGTTTCTAAATAATGATGACACTTTCAATCCGATAAGGGGGGGTTGCTAGCTGTAATCAATTAGAAAACCAAAATCCTCACTGATCCGTCAGTGGGGATTTTTTTAGATAGCAATGTAAAAATAATAAATTGCAGGCATAAAAAATCCCCGCTAGTGCGAGGATTTTAAATAGATTATTTATACTTTAACTTCTTTATAAGAAATTAAGCGTTAAAAATTTGCGCTAATTCAGTAGAGCATAGGTGGTATTGACGTGGACAGTTACGCCATGTCGTTAGCATACGACGGTATTTATCCATCATCGGCATTTGGCTGTTAAAGTGATGATCGGCTTTATCGAACTGAGGGTATAAACCTTCAGAGCTTGTTAAGAAGCGAACGTAATTTACTTGTTGTGCTTCTGTAGCTACATCAAACCCTAAGAACTGAAGGCGACGTGCATCTACTTTTGCCTGACACTCAGGTACTAGCATGTTATAAGACTCTTGCATTGCATGGTACATCTCCATGAAATCAATGATCTCACGACATTCTGCTTCTGTAATACAACCAAAATCTTTATCCAGTTCGCGGATCTGCAGTTCATAACCACGCTCAACAATTAATTGTTGGCGTTGGTATTTTGCTGCATTAGCAGGATCCATCTGTGACATTAAATAATACTGGTTTGAAAGGATTAAGCGTTGAGCATTTGTCATATCCATCAGGATAACCTCAAAAATTATAAGTAAATTTGTATAAAAAGTTGAAGCTAGATTAACAGTAAATGTAGCACATAGAATATGATCTATATTAAGTTATGTGATCTTAGCTAAGTCCGATAATGTTTCCGTCTGTATCAATGTCTAAATTCATAAAAGCAGGCTTTTCAGGCAAGCCTGGCATGGTCATCACATTGCCACACAGTGCGTATATAAACCCGGCACCTGCACACAGTTTTAACTCACGAATAGGTACGATGAAATCGGTCGGAGCACCTTTAATGTTGCCATCGGTAGAAATAGAAGCGGGCGTCTTTGCCATACAAACAGCTAAAGATTGATAACCTAATTGCTTAAACTGTTCTAATTGCTGCTGTGCTTTTTCTGATAATTCGATTCGCTCTGCACCGTAACCTTTTATTGCAACGGCATTTAATTTATCAAATAAGCTCATTTCACTTGTGTATAGTGGGGTAAATTGAGTGGTTTTTTTACAAGCTGCGATAACTTTTGAAGCGAGCTCTTTTGCGCCTTCACCACCTTTTACGAACGCTTCACTAATAGAGACATCAACATTCGTTTCTGATGTTTGTGCTGAAATCCATTGTTGTAAGAAATCCAACTCTTCTTGAGTGTCTTCAGGGAAGCGATTAATGGCTACAACAATAGGAAGACCGTATTTAGCGCAGTTATTAATGTGCCATTGTAAGTTCTCTAATCCTGCGTTTAAGGCTTCTTGATTTGGAGTGAATAGTGCTTTAGGCAAAGCTTGACCTGGTGATAACGGGAATAGGCCTGAGTTCGCTTTTATACCTCGAAGCGTTGCAACAAGCACTGCACAATCAGGTGTTTTTCCTGCTAATGGTGCTTTAATGTTACAGGCTTTCTCTAAGCCCATATCTGAGCCAAAGCCTCCTTCTGTAACCGTATAATCCGTTAGTTTTAAAGCGATATTATCTGCAATGATAGAAGAGTTACCATGGGCGATATTAGCAAAAGGACCAGAGTGAACAAAGGTAGGGACACCTTCTAGCGTTTGCATCAAGGTTGGGTTGATAGCAAATTTCATGGTAACTGTCATTGCACCAGCGACTTGAAGATCTTCTGTAGTGATAGGTTCACCATCAAGGTTATAAGCCACGACAATACGGCCAATACGTTGACGCAAGTCTTGAAGATCTGTTGCTAGAGCAAGAATGGCCATTAATTCAGAAGCGGCGGTAATATCAAAACCATCTTCACGTTCATAGCCATTAATGGTTTTTCCATCTTCATTTTTACCAATGGTCACCATACGAAGTGCGCGATCGTTATGGTCCATTACACGCTTCCAAACTACTCGGTTAGAGTCAATTCGTAATGCAGGAAGATCGTTCTTTTCAGAGAATCGTTCGTAACCTAGGCGTTGCTCATGGTAGATACGAGCATCAATGGCCGCAGAAGCTAAATTATGTGCTGCGGTAATCGCATGAATATCACCAGTTAGGTGTAAATTTAATTCTTCCATCGGAGCTACTTGGCTATAACCACCACCTGCAGCACCACCTTTTACACCAAATACTGGTCCCATAGACGGCTGCCGGATACAGGCACTAACGGATTCCCCTAATTTTGCTAGACCTTGAGCTAAGCCGATTGTCGTTACGGTTTTACCTTCCCCGAGAGGGGTTGGCGTGATAGCACTGACTAAAATTAACTTGCCATTTGGTTTATCTTCAAGGTGTTTTAAGGCGTCAATATTGACTTTTGCTTTGTAACGACCTTGTGGGGTAATGTCATCATCATGCAGCCCTAAGTTTGACGCAATCGTTTTCATTGTGGTAAGTGTCGCAGTTTGGCAAATTTCAATATCGCTTTTCATAGTAACGGGAACCTTTTAGGGAAGAGTTAAAAATGCTGAAAAGAAGTGCGCTTTTTATACCACAGAACTTAGGTGATATTGAATTAATTCCCTAGGTTTACTATGGAATAAATGGAAATATTTATTTGATGTGATCAAGAGTATGAACAAGGTTTAAGATTAGGTTAATGGGTTGTGATACTCTTTGTTTATCTATAGGGAAGTGTGAGGTGTGAATGTCTTGGGATGATCTGAGTTTTCGACGTCGATTGTTAGCGGTGATGACCATTTCGGGTATTGGTAAATTACTCATTTTGTCTATTTGTGCCTTTTTGTATATCAAGCATTGGGAGTCTCAAGACAGCGGGGATAAAGCGTTAGGAGTTGCTCGGTTTCTTGCTCAATCTCCGATCGTCATTTCAGCAGTAGAACAAAATGCCCCGACATTAATTGAAGATAAAATAGAGCGATTACGAACCTCTATTGGCGCTGCATTTATCGTGGTGGGTAATAAAGAGGGGATACGTATTGCTCACCCAATTAAAGAACGTATTGGCAAGGCGATGCAAGGTGGAGATAACCAGCAAGCTCTACAACTCGGAGAGTCTTATATTTCGTATGCCAAAGGTTCTTTAGGTCATTCTGTGCGTGGTAAAACGCCAATTTTTGATCAGAAAGGCAATATTATCGGAGTGGTGTCTGTCGGTTATTTATTAACAACGATAGACAGTAAGGTGTCTCATTTTCTTAGCTTCTTTCTTGGAATGGCAGTATTGGTGATTTTTGCTAATGCGATTATTGCCAACTTTATCGCTAGGCGCTTTCAAAAATCTATTTTTGGCTTTGAACCTGAAGCTTTTGGGCGTTTATACAAAGAGCAGCAAGTTACTTTATCTACGCTGCGTGAAGGTGTGTTAAGTATTGATGCTAATGGTAAGCTCAGATCTATCAATAAAAGTGCCTGTGACATATTAGGGATCGATCCTAAGCAATCTTTAAATCAGTTGTTTATTGAAGTGTTGCCAGACAGTGACTTAACTAAGCTTTTGGTCACACAGCAATCTGAACACGATATTGAACTGTTATTAAATGGTCAGGCTGTGATTGCCAACCGAGAGTTGATTAAAATGGATGGTGTCGTGATTGGTGCAGTATCCAGTTTTCGGCGTAAAGATGAAATCAGTGAATTGACGACTCAACTTTCTCAAGTCAAACAATATGCTGATTTATTACGTTCACAAACCCATGAGCATCGAAATAAGTTAAATACAATTAGTGGGCTCATTCAGTTAGGTAAAATTGAAGAGGTGCAGCAGATCATTGGTCAAGAGAGTCAGCGTTATCAAAAGTTGATTGAATTTTTAAGAGAGAGTATCTCAGAACCAATGATTGCCGGTGTCTTACTAGGTAAAAGTGAACGTGCCAGAGAGCTTGGGCTATTACTTGATATTGAAGAAGGTACGCAGTTAAGTGTGCTTCCTCAGCATATTCGAGCAGAGGATATGGTGACGATTATCGGAAACTTAATAGACAATGCGTTTGATGCAACCTTGAGTAAACCAAAAGAAGTCGTTGAGCCTATTATTGTTAGTGTGACTGACTTCGGGCAAGAAGTGATTATCGAAGTAGAAGATAAAGGGTGTGGCCTACCGGAGGCATTTAGCTTTAAACAGTTAACTCAAAGAGGCATATCTACAAAACCTGAGCAAGGACGTGGTGTTGGCTTACATCTTATTCAGCAGCTAGTAGATCATTATGGTGGAGAGTTTACAGTTAGAAGTGAAGTGGGAAAAGGAACGTTGATGACTATTTATTTGCCTAAAACGTTGTACTCATAGAACAGCCACTTCTATAAATATAAAGAATAAACCAAAAGGATATTGTGTGAGCAGTAAAATTAGTATTGTTATTGTTGAGGATGACATTGGTATTGCAGAAATACACCGTCGTAATCTGGATAAAATAGATTATGTAGAAGTAATAGGAATTGCTGCCAGTAAGGAAGAAGCGACGACGTTATTTGATGTGTTAAACCCTGACTTAGTACTATTAGATATTTATCTTCCTGATGGTAACGGGATTGATATATTGCGTGAGTTACGCCAAAAAGAATCATCACCGGATGTAATCTTAATTACCGCAGATAGAGATGTGAATACACTGCAAGAAGCCATGCGTGGCGGTGTGGTAGATTATCTGCTAAAGCCTGTTATATTTAGTCGGTTAGAAGAAGCAATTAATAAATATTTAAGCCAAAAGCAGCAATTTATCAATCGTGTTGATATTGATCAAAGCATGGTAGATGCAATGTTGCACTCTACTACAGCACCGTCAGTAGCAAGGTTGCCTAAAGGCATTGATGGCGTAACTTTAGAGAAAGTTCGTCAATTATTTAGTCATAAAAAACAGTTAACTGCAGATCAGGCAGGTGAATTAATTGGGGCTAGCCGAACAACCGCACGTCGTTATTTAGAATATTTGATTAGCTCTGGAGAATTGAGTGCCGACCTTTCTTATGGCAGTGTTGGGCGACCAGAGCGAACGTACTTTAAGGCATAGCCTATTTTTTTAAGGTATTAGCAGCAAATGACACCAGCAACGAAATTATTAAAGAAAGCAAAAATAGATCACCAAGTGCTTGAGTACCATCATGATCCAAAAGCTCAAGCGTATGGGTTAGAAGCAGCAGAAAAATTGGGTTTGCCCCATGAAGAGGTATTTAAAACTTTAGTCGTTCAAGTGGATGAAAAGGAACTGGTTGTGGGCATTATTCCTGTTGCGGCTCATTTAAGCATGAAGTTAATCGCTAAAGCGGTAGGTGGAAAAAAAGCCAAAATGGCAGATCCCGCTTTAGTTCAAAAATCTACTGGATATGTAATGGGAGGCGTGAGTCCTCTAGGCCAGAAGAAACGATTGAAAACAGTGATCGATAATAGTGCAGAACAGTTTGAAGCCATGTATGTCAGTGGTGGAAAAAGAGGGCTAGATATCGGTTTGGCTCCTAGTGCTTTACAACAAGTATTAAATGCACAGTTTATGGATATTAAAGCAGAGTGATCATGGAAGGGAGAAAACCCATGAAGAAAAAAACAGTATCACTTGTTCTTGGTAGTGGTGGTGCGAGAGGTCTTGCTCATATTGGCGTGATCCGCTGGTTAGAGGCGCATGATTTTGAGATTGTATCTGTTTCAGGTTGCTCAATTGGTACTGTTGTTGGTGGTGTGTATGCTGCTGGAAAATTGGATGAGTTTGAAGCTTGGATGCGAACCATTACAAAGCTCGATATTGTTTCATTGATGGATTTTAACTGGGGGAAAGGAGGACTCATTAAAGGTGAGAAAGTGATGAACCGTTTAAGTGGCATTCTTGGTGATTTGCATATCGAAGATTTAGCTATTCCTTATACCGCAGTAGCTGCTGATATTAGTAATGAAAAAGAAGTATGGTTACAAAAGGGATCATTACTGCAAGCTATTCGAGCTTCTATTTCGTTACCTTTGTATCTTATGCCAATAGAATTTAACGGTAAAACATTAATTGACGGGGGCGTATTAAATCCAGTTCCAATTGCACCAACTTTTGGTGATCATTCGGATATCACTTTAGCGGTCAATTTAGCGGGTGAAATGACTCATAAAATTGATGATTTTGAAATTAATCAGGTAGATATCTCGGCACAAGAGCCAGAAGAAGAGATGCCATTTCATCGAAAAGTAAGTGATTACTTTGGTTCGCTAGCAGCAAAAACTTCAAGAATTGATTTAGGTATGTATGATATTGCTAATCAAGCCTTTGATGCGATGCAGAGTACCATTGCAAGACAAAAGTTAGCGGCTTATCCGCCTGATATTACGGTTGAAATAGCGCGAGACGCATGCGGTACTTTTGAGTTCGAACGTACGGCAGAGATGATCGATTTAGGCTATGAGAGAGCTGAACATGCTTTAAAACATTTACTATAAGTGAACAATCGATATAAAAACGCCCAAACTTATTATTAAGCGTGGGCGTTTTTTGTTTTATACCAATTGGGGGTGATTAAGCGATTACGCTTTTGATTCTGTTTTTCTTTTTGGCTTAAAGTTCAAAATAGAAATAGGCACTTCTTTACGTGGCGCAAAGCCTTCAATTTCTTTACGCACAATTAAGTGGCCAAGACGTTTTTCAATCATACATAGATTCTTAAAATCGTCTTTAGAAACAAATGAGATAGCCTCACCTTTTGCTCCTGCACGGCCTGTACGACCAATACGGTGCACATAGTCATCTGCCGGGAAAGGTAGGTCATAGTTTACTACGCGCGTTAGCTCATCAATATCAATACCACGAGCCGCAATACCAGTAGCAACTAAGTATTGTAATTTGCCTTCTTTAAAGTCATTCAGCACTTTTGCTCGTGCTTCTTGGCTTCGGCCACTATGGAAAGCTTCTGCTCGAATATCACGTTTCTCTAACTGGCTTACTAGCTTCGCTGCACCATGCTTTGTCTCAATAAAGATCAGCGCTTGATCCCAATTGTTTTCTTTAATTAGGTGGCTCAGTAGTGCCGATTTTTTATCTTTATCTACCGTTGTTAGCCATTGGTCAATCTGTGGTGCTGAGGTCGTTTTTGGCGAAATAGTAATTTCAATCGGGTTATTTACCGCTGTTTTTGCTAAATAACGAACTTGATCAGACAGTGTTGCTGAGAACAGCATGTTTTGGCGATCTAATGGTAAGCGCTCAATGATTTTGTTGATGTCTTCAATAAAGCCCATATCGAGCATACGGTCGGCTTCATCAAGAACTAAGATCTCAATCTCATCAAAATGAATTGCACGCTGTGTGTACATATCAAGCAAACGACCCGGCGTCGCAACCAGAACATCAACCCCTTCAATTAGACGTTCTTTTTGGTTTTTATAATCAACACCGCCATACATAGCTAATGATGCAATATCAATGTGCTTGCTGTACTTCTGAATGTTGTCTTCAACTTGAATTGCTAGCTCACGCGTTGGCGTTAAAATTAATGCACGAACACGTTTAGCGCGAACTTTAGTTTGATTTTCGCTGAGAATTTCTAAAATAGGTAATACGAAGCTAGCGGTTTTACCTGTACCTGTTTGCGCAGCAGCAATCAGGTTTTTTCCAGTAAGCGCAACGGGAATGGCTTTTTCTTGAATTGGAGTAGGGGCTTTATAACCCAGCTCGTCGATGGCTTTTAAAATTGGATCGCTTAACCCAAGCTTGGAAAATGGCATGTGAAATCTCAGATATATGAATAGAAGGGGATTGTAGCATGAAAAAAAGAAATGGCAGCAGGGGAAATAGACACCAATACTATCCTTAGTATTGGTGTCTATATTTAGGCTATTAGGTCAGACGGTTATGACTTTACTGTGAACTTAGGGCGGATAACGTTATTGATAAACGTCAGTGCCATCGGAAGAATAAGAACAATTACAGCAATCGCAGTAAAACAAAAGGTAATCGGGCGTTCCCACAAGAAACTTAACTCCCCATCACTGATCATCAAGGCTCGACGTAAATTCTCCTCCATCATTCCACCCAAGATAAAGCCAAGTAGTAAGGGAGCGAGAGGGAAGTTAGCTAGCCGAAGCGCAATAGCGACCATCGCAATTAAGATCATGATAAAGACATCAATTGTATTAAAAGAGACTAAATAAACCCCTGTGATTGAGAAGAATAAAACCATTGGCATCAATACGGTTCTTGGTATCGCAAGTAATTTAGATATGTATGGAATCAAGGGTAAATTTAGGATAACCAGAACGATATTACCAAAGTACATTGAGATAATAACCGACCAGAAAATATCAGGGTGATCAACAAACAATCTTGGTCCTGGTTGAATACCATAAGCAATAAGGGCACCTAACATGATTGCTGTCGTACCTGAGCCTGGAATGCCCAAAGTCAGTAGTGGAACAAATGACCCGCTTGATGCGGCGTTATTTGCGGATTCAGGCGCCACTAATCCACGGATACTACCCTTACCAAACTCTTCTTTTTTATCTTTTGGTGCTAAATTTCGTTCCATTCCATAACTTAAGAATGCTGCGATGGTTGCACCCGCACCTGGTAATACGCCAGTAAAGAAACCAAGAATAGATGAACGAACAGCAACAGGCGCGACTTCTTTAAATTCTTCTTTGGTTATTTTCATACTACCTAGGTCAGACATTTTATTCTGTTCATCATCTCGTGTGTCTTGTTCTGGTTTTAATATCCCCATTAAGGTTTCGCCTAGTGCGAAGGTTGCCATTGCAAGCAATAAGAAGCTGAATCCATCCATCAAATCAGTTAAGCCAAAGGTAAAGCGCTCAACGCCAATACCTTTATCAATACCAACGGTTGAAAGCATTAAACCAAGAATAGTCATCATCCATGCTTTAATCACTTGTCCCTTACCTGCGAATGCAGCAACAGCAGATAAACCCACTAGCATAAGAGCAAAGTAATCAGATGATTGGAAGCTAAGGGATACTTTTGCAAGCGCAGGGGCTGCAATTAAAAGCATAATGGCAGAAAGCGTGCCACCGGTAAAAGAGGAGTAGGCTGCAAGAGCAAGTGCTTTACCTGCTTGGCCTTTTTGCGCCATTGGGTAACCATCAAAAGCCGTAACTACCGTTGATGAACAACCGGGGGCATTGATAAGGATTGATGAGGTAGACCCACCAAAAACGGCACCATAATAAACCCCCGCCATTAAAATCATACCTGATGCAGGATCAAGTCCGTAGCTAATAGGGATCATTAACGCAATGGCTGAAATTGGACCAAGACCCGGCAGCATGCCAATAAATGTTCCTACAAAACAACCAATCATTACCATCATTAAATTGGTTGGCATTATTGCGGTTGATAAGCCAGCTAAAATTCCATCTAACATAATTAAGTCCTAGGGTTTACCAAGCAAGAAAAAGATAACCAGGTTCTAGATAGATATCCAAACCTTTGGTAAGAAGTAACCAGAATCCTGTAACAAAAGGAAACGAGGCACCAAATAAAATGGGTTTACGACGTTCACCTAAAAGATAGAACCCTGCCAGTAAAAACAAGCTTGTAGCCAAAACAAAACCAAGCCAAGTTAATCCAATGCCGTACAGCACCATTAAAGTGATAAAGCCAAATAAGAGTTTCCAATTAAACCCTAAAACAGCACCACTTTTCTCATCGGGTTGAGCTGAAACAATCAGTATGAGTGAGAGAAAAATGCCAGCAAAAGTTAGCATATAAGGTAAAGTTCGAGCGGTGAAGGGTTCGTATTCATCGCCAGGAAATAAAGGAATTAAACTGGTTTGGTAGCCGTAGCAGAGGCAAACAAGTAAAAAAATGATAGCGCCAACGCGGTCTCGGCATAGTAGAGAAGAGCTAGAGTACGACATGAGTTCTCTCCATAAATCCATTAAAGAAAGGTAGATTTAATTGGGTAAAGAAAGCTGCCTTGAACTAACGGTGCAAGGAGGATGTAGCAAGAACATTAATGAGTCATATCCGGGGAATCATTAATTGTTCAAGGCAGCTAAAGAAGTATTATTTCAAGAAGCCAAGCTCACGCATTAGGTTACCCATCAGCAGTTCTTGCTCTTCAAGGAAGGTATAAAAGTCTTTGTCCGCTTTGTAGTTATCAATCCAACCATTACGGTCACGAACGACTGCCCATTGCTCTGTTTCGTACATTTTATTGAAGGCTTGGGTGTATTCGTCGATTTTCGCTTGCGGTGTTCCCGGTGCCGCGAAGAAGCCACGCCAGTTTGCAAACACGGTATCGTTGCCGTATTCCGTTAATGTTGGGATATCAGGTGCACTCTCTAAACGTTTCGGTGCTGTGATAGCCAGAATACGAACTTGACCACTTTTGGACATTTCAAGTACTTCACCTAACCCTGTTGAAAGTAAAGGTGTTTCACCTGAAAGAAGGGCAGCCATTGCTTTACCACCGGCATCGTAGGCAATATAGCGTACTTTTCTTGCATCAAAACCTTCGCCTTTAAACGCCGCCGCCACTACTAAATGATCCATACTGCCTCGAGCTGAACCGCCAGCAATTTTTACTGATCGAGGATCTTTTTCAAAATCAGCAACCACTTGCTCCCAGCTTGTATATTTAGAGTCTTTATTCACGACGATCGCACCATAATCAGCAATGGTCGCTGCAATAGGGGTTAAATCACGGAATGATTGTGGGAAAATACCACTTAACGATCGGATAACGATAGGCGTTGAGTTCACCATTAATGTGTCTGGTTGACGCTCTGCCGTTTCAATTAAATGTGCAATGGCTTTACCGCCGCCGCCACCTGACAGGTTTTGGTAAGACGCTTGCTCAATGATATCTGATTTAAGTAATACATCACCAGTACCACGAGCAGTCATATCCCAACCGCCACCAGCACCACCAGGGATGATGAAGTGAATTTTTTCAAGTTCGGCCGCTATTGCTGAGCCTGAAAGTGCAAAAGAGGCTGCAATTATTGAAGCCGTGAACTGTTTTTTAAATGAAGTAAGCATGAATAACATTTCCTTATGGTTCAAATCTCTCTGTAATTATCTTGTGAGACCTGATTGTAGAGTGAGCAACCTCTTTGGGTTGTTATCGTTCTAGGTAGATACTGCTTTTTCTTTGTTGTTGCGTAAATGTTAAGTGCTTGGGTCGTTTTTGACTAGATAGAGGAGATAATGGCTATTTAGAACATAAAATGAATTTTGTTCATAAAGTTCAAGCTACTTTTTGAGAAAGAAAAAAGCCATGCAATTGTTAAAAAAAGCATGGCTTAGATAGGTTAGGGGTTAGTATTGTTTAAATTTACTGAGTTTTAAAAGCACTTAGCTTCTGAGTTAATGAGTGACTCTCTTTTGTTAGTTCAGCAGTATCATTTAATGAGTTATGCATATCTGAAAGTACTTCGTTAGCGGCTTCGTTAATGCTTGTTACATTACGATTGATTTCTTCAGAGACTGAACTTTGTTCTTCTGCCGCTGAAGCAATTTGATTATTCATATCATTTGCAACAAGAATAGCAGAGCTGATCTCTTGTAAGTTCTGTTGTGCAATTAACGTTTCTTCTCTGGTAGCTAATGCTTGTTTTTGACTGCTGTCCATTACCGTCACAATGCTTTGAGTACTTTGTTGTAATACCGCAAGCATATTATTAATTTCTTGAGTTGAACTTTGTGTACGGCTTGCTAGGTTACGAACCTCATCGGCAACAACGGCAAAGCCCCGCCCGTATTCACCAGCACGAGCGGCTTCAATTGCGGCATTTAATGCCAGTAGATTTGTTTGTTCAGCAATACCGCCGATTTCAAGCAGGATTTTTTGAATATCATTACTTGATGCGGCTAAGTTAACCACTTGCTCTTGTGCTTTATTAATGAACGAAGCCAATTCTTCTACGGAAGCCGCTGCATTATTCATGATCTTCTGACCATCTTCACTGCTTGCTTGTATTTGACTTGCCGCTGTCGCTGCTTGCAAGGCAGAAGATGCAACTTCTTGAGCTGTGGCACTCATCTCATTAATTGCTGTTGCTAATTGTGTTACTTCATTAACTTGGCTCTGAAGTTTTATTTGCGATTTTTCTGTTTCAGTCATGGTATTTGTCGATGACTGAGAAACTAACTCTGCGGTTTCTTTTGCATTGTGTAGTGTATTTTGAATCTTCTCGATAAAGGTGTTAAACCAGAATGCTAATTGGCCGATTTCATCTTTAGAAGTAACGTCAATACGTTGAGTTAAATCACCATCGCCTTGAGCAATATTTTCAAAATGGTTGGTTAGATTGATGAGGGTTGTTCCGATACTTTTGGCAATAAAGAAAATCAGTAATTTCTTGTTGTAGCACTTCAGTTGGTATCGATACCATAACAATCCACGGCTTTGCTCCCGTATTGATTGTAGAAATAGCAGTTTTAAAGTGACCTATATTTTTTAGAAAAGAGGTGTTATTTCGTGATTCTCGCTGAATATCATTCCAGTGATTTGCAAAGTCATCTTTTATTTTTTCGCCAACTAGATTTTCATCTTGGCTAAAAGAAAGTAAGCGACCCTCCCAAGAGGCAATAGATACTACAGCTCCAGGGATCCCAATGGTGTCTGCCGCTTGTTTACTAATGGTTTGGAAACTTTTGATGGACCAATCATAACCAAGAGATCCGACTATTTTGTTATTTGATCGTAATGGTAGGCTAATTGTCGTGATTAGCTCTTGGTTGCCTCTTACATTGTAATAATACGGCTCCATTACAAAGCTGTTACCTGTTTCAAAAGGCGTTAAATGCCATTCATCAATACGCTCACCATTATCATTTAGTGACGTATTTTTAAAACTCTCCATTCCAAGAGCTTCAAAACTTGTGTCTGTCGGTGAGAAGAAAGGAGCAAGTACACCTTGTTTGTTAAGCGCTTTCTGGGTTAATTCAGAATCATCATAATTAAATCGGCTGTGTTCCCATACCATAAAGCCAGCAAAAACACTGTCATTTTGATTTTTTAATGAAGATGTAAATTGTTTAATGAGAAGTTCGGCATCTGCATTTGTATTATTTGATAATTCTAAAATAGATTTAAGTTGTTCTAAATTACTGATGACAGGAGAAAACAATCCATTAAGTTCAGCGCTTTGTTGATTAGCAATGGAGAGCAATTTATAGTCAATGTTATCTGAAAGTTGTGAGGATACATGCTTTGTGATGTCTTTATTAACTTTATCATAAGAAATAGTAGTAAAAAACATGGCGGTACTTAGCGTAATAAATATCGCAATTCCAGCACTAACAGCAATTCGAGTTTTGATAGATTTAAACATGATTTTTAAAAAAAATAAGTAAGGTTGTGTAATATATAGTGGTATTAAGTCAAATGTCATTAAAGTATTTTGTTGTTTATAGTTTGGAATAACGACTTTATGTAAGTAAAGGTAATTTATGTGAACTTAGCGATCCAATTGCCTATATATCGTTAATATTCCATTGTATTGCTGTGTGTATATTGCGTATCTATATTGAGTAATAATTAATTTAATGTATTTTTATGTATACAAAATAATGAACACTTCTCTAATGGCTTTCTGTTATTCTTATCTGGGTATAGTAACTATTTTATAGTGAGAAAAAAATGAATAAAAAACTGTTAGTACCTTTGTTGTTTTCTGTGGCTTTAATGGGTTGTGATGATGCAAGTGACGCGATTGATAAAGCACAAGAGGCAGCAAATAAGGCCGTAGATATGGCGCAAGAAAAATTAGAGTCTGTAGATTTAGAGGCGTTGAATATTGAACAGTTTGGTGATGCAGCCAGCTCAGTATCTGAGTTTGCAGAGTCAATTGATGAAGCGTTAAATGCAGATTACAGCAACCCTAAAGCACTGGTTGAAATCCAAGAGCATATTGCTAACGCGTACAGTTGTTTAGTGGAAGCGTCATCAGAATCTAGTGCTGAGAAATTAGTAAACAAAGTGATGTCGACGATTTCAAACCAAGAAGCGCAAAGCTTGATTGAGAAGGGCATTGAAAGCGCAAAAGAAATGCAAGCATGTGTGATGTGATTCTATTTATTTTATAAGTATTAATGATGTAAAAAAGCCCTGTAATCCTAACTCTCTATGAGTGTGACACAGGGCTTTTTATTACTGATTACTCTTTATAAACGATAAAGATTACAGCTTGTCAGTTAGCTCGATAGCTTGACCGATGTAGTTTGCTGGTGTCATCTCTTTTAGACGAATTTTTTCGTCTTCAGGGATTTCTAAACCGTCGATGAATGTACGCATGCCTTCGCCGTCTACACGTTTACCACGAGTCAGTTCTTTTAGTTTTTCGTATGGCTTTTCGATGCCGTAACGACGCATTACTGTTTGTACAGGTTCTGCAAGAACTTCCCAGTTTTTATCTAGCTCAGCTTCAAGTGCAGCACGGTTGATCTCTAATTTGCTAATGCCTTTTAGAGTCGACGTGTATGCAATGATAGCGTAGCCACAACCAACACCTAGGTTACGAAGAACCGTTGAGTCAGTTAGGTCACGCTGCCAGCGAGATACAGGCAGTTTTTGTGCTAGGTGGCTAAAGATAGCGTTAGCAAGACCTAGGTTACCTTCAGAGTTTTCAAAATCGATTGGGTTAACTTTATGCGGCATTGTTGAAGAGCCGATTTCGCCAGCAATCGTTTTTTGTTTGAAGTGGCCAAGAGCAATGTAGCCCCAAACGTCACGGTCAAAATCAAGAAGGATTGTATTGAAACGTGCAATCGCATCAAATAGCTCAGCAATGTAATCATGCGGTTCGATTTGAGTTGTGTACGGGTTCCAGTTAACACCTAGAGATTCAGTGATGAACTCTTCGCTAAATGCATGCCAATCAACATCTGGGTAAGCAGAAAGGTGAGCGTTATAGTTACCTACAGCGCCGTTGATTTTTGCTAAGATTTCAACGTTTTCGATTTGCTTGTATTGACGTTCCATACGGTACGCAACGTTAGCCATTTCTTTACCCATAGTAGATGGAGAAGCTGGCTGCCCGTGTGTACGAGAAAGAAGAGGAACATCACGGTATTCGTTAGCTAATGCTTTAATAGCATCGATAACGTTACGGATTTCAGGAAGAATCACAGTGTCACGTGCTTCTTTAAGCATTAGAGCGTGAGATGTGTTGTTGATGTCTTCTGAAGTACATGCAAAGTGAATGAATTCATTGATAGCATGAAGCTCAGGAACGTTAGCTACTTTTTCTTTTAAGAAATATTCAACAGCTTTAACATCGTGGTTAGTTGTGCGCTCAATGTCTTTGATACGCATAGCATCTTCTTCGCTGAAGTTTGCTGCGATGCCATCTAAGAATTGATTCGCTTCTGCGCTTAATGTAGCCACTTCCGCAATCGATTGCGTAGCTGCTAATTTTTGAAGCCAACGAACTTCTACAACAGTACGATACTTCAGTAAGCCGTACTCACTAAAGATGCTGCGTAGAGAAATTGTTTTACTTCCGTAGCGACCGTCTACAGGTGAAACAGCAGTTAATGCTGACAATTCCATGTAAATCTCCTAGATGTGTAATAAAGGTTAGTGGATAAAGCCTGCTCATTATAAACAGGCTTTAATTTTAAATTCGAGCTAAAATTATTTTTGCTTGCTCAACCATCTTTTTACGACCAAAAATTAAGTGGCGGCGTTTGCCCCCCGTTTGACGCCATAATACGGCTGAGCGAATACCAGAAAGTAATAATGCTCGAACCTTATGTTGTGTCATTGGTTGTTGTAAAATCGACGGTGTGCCAGTGACTTGAATGCGAGGTCCCATTGGGCTGATCACATCTAAGTAAATGCTGGCAATGTTGCTTAGCATTTGTTCGTCATGAATATCAAAATGTTCAAGTTGACGCTCAATGGTGCTAATGCGTTCGCCAAGCTTGCTCATGCCATCGCGGTGGCCAGCAAGTTTGCGCTCTAGCGCCATTAAGCTGATCAGGTAGCGAGTTAACTCACTGCCTGATGGGGTATTGTCAAAGTCTTGAACCAGACATTCTAAACCAACGCGCAAGTTAGCTTCATTGCCGTATACGGCTAGCGTATTACTTGGGTTGGTTTCTAAAATAGATTGAATAGCAGTATCAAACGCAGCTTGATCACAGTGCCCATCTTTCGCCATTTTTTGTACTAGGCTTGCTGCTTGGCAGATGCCTGCAAATGCAATGGTTCTGTCAAATAAAGTATTCGCCACGTATTAGCTCCTTAAATACGCTCTTCAATAATACCGCCACCTAGACACACTTCGCCTAAGTAGAAAACAGCAGATTGACCAGGAGTCACTGCAATTTGCGGTTCGTCAAAAATCACTTTAATGTTTTCATCATCAACAGGGATGATAGTACAAGGGATATCGGTTTGACGGTAACGTGTTTTTACTGTGCAGCTCAATGGCGCTTTAATTACTTCGCGATCAACCCAGTGAAGTTGAGACGCTAGTAGGCCTTGAGATTTCAGTAATGGGTGATCTTTACCTTGAACGGCAATTAACACGTTACGTTTTAAATCTTTCTCACCAACAAACCATGGGTCTTCATTACCGCCGCCGCCTTTGGTGCCGCCAATGTGTAGACCTTTACGTTGACCTAAAGTGTGATACATCAAACCTTGGTGCTGACCAATCACTTTGCCTTCAGGGGTTTCGATATTACCTGGTTGTGCTGGTAGGTATTTACCTAAGAATTCAGTGAATTTACGCTCACCAATAAAGCAGATACCTGTAGAGTCTTTTTTCTTCGCTGTGATCAAATCTTGCTCTTCAGCAATGCGGCGTACTTCTGGTTTTTCTAGTTCACCAACAGGGAATAGGCTGCGAGCAACTTGCTCAGAGCTTAATGTGTATAAAAAGTAGCTTTGATCTTTGTTTGAATCCAAACCACGTAGCATTTGTGGTTTAACACCATTTGCGATTTCTTCTGCTGTTGGGAAGGTACGACGAACGTAGTGACCCATTGCAATGAAATCAGCATCAAGTACTTCATCAGCAAACTCTAAGAAAGCTTTAAATTTGATTTCTTTGTTACATAGAATATCAGGGTTTGGCGTACGACCCGCTTTGTATTCCTCTAAGAAATATTCAAAAACGTTGTCCCAATATTCAGATGCAAAATTAATGGTGTGAAGGTGGATACCTAATTTGTCACACACCGCTTGTGCATCGGCTAAATCTTCGGCTGCTGTACAATATTCCTCGTTGTCATCTTCTTCCCAGTTTTTCATGAAAAGACCTTCAACTTGGTATCCTTGTTGCTGAAGTAGATAGGCTGATACTGAAGAATCCACACCACCGGACATACCGACGATGACTTTCTTTTGGCTGTTGTCTGACATTCTTTAACACCACTAATAAAACTTGAGGCAGATTCTAACAGAAAGAATATGCTCGTGACAGATCCGAGAGTAAAATCACATAATTATATCTGCGAAAAACAGATAAATTTCGAGCTTTATTCTTTCAGTTTTAATCGTTTTGCTAAACGATGTAAATTTCCAGTATCAACTTGTAATGCTCTTGCTGTTGCTGCCCAATTTTGTTTATTTTCTTTATAGGCTTGTTGAATTAATTTAGCTTGAAATTCATCTGTTGCGATACGTAGCCCTTGGGGGCATTCTAAAAGCGTATCTTTTGTTACTTGATGTATTGGCTCGTTACTAATCGCTTCTTTTTGAATTGAAAAATGCCATGTAGAGAGAGTTAAATCTGAATCAATACTTTGTGCTCTAGAAAGTACCGCAGCTCGGCTTATTACATGCTCTAACTCTCGAATATTACCAGGCCAAGGGTATGTATTAAGTACTCGAATGGCTTCTGGAGTAATGCGTATGCTTGATGCTCTTAGTTTTACACGACTTTTTTCAGCAAAGTAGCCAACGAGTAAGGTAATGTCATTTTCTCGGTCTCGCAGTGGTGGCACAAAAATAGGGAAGACACTTAGCCTATGGTATAAATCAGCTCTAAAATTGCCTTCTTTGACTTCTTCACTTAAGGTTTTATTGGTTGCTGCAATAATTCGAGTATTTACCTTGATGTGGTTGTCATCACCAATACGCTGAATATCACCATATTGCAAAACTCGGAGTAGTTTAGCTTGTAGAGCTAATGATAATTCGCCTATTTCATCTAGAAATAGCGTGCCATTATCGGCCGATTCAAATTTGCCTTTACGGTTACTAATAGCTCCTGTAAACGCCCCTTTTACATGGCCAAATAGCTCACTTTCCGAGACCGATTCCGGTAAAGCGGCGCAGTTTAAATACACTAAGCTTTGATTTGCTCTTGAAGATTGCTCATGTAAAGCACTCGCCACTAACTCTTTACCAACCCCTGTTTCTCCTGTGATTAAAACGGATAGCTCGGTATTGGCGACGGCTTTGATATTGGCTTTTAACTCTTTCATCGCTTTTGATTCACCAATCATCTCAACATTGTTCTGCTGCGCGTTTTCAAAGGATGATCCAGTTGATCCCCCTGAAGATTGATTTTCTAATTTTTCCATCAGTAAAGCGGTGTTCAGACTGGTTGCTGCTAAGGCGCTAATGATCCTAAGTTCTTTATTGGTAAAACTATTAAATTGGTCGGGATCGAATGCATCAATAGTTACCGCACCAATCAATCGTTCATTAATTAATAAAGGGAGACCAATACAAGAGTGTACGTGGAGGAGTTCTTTTTTATTTTTTATTAACCCATCATAAGGGTCGGGTAAATCACTGTCTGAAGGAAAGCGAACAATATCCCCAGCTCGTGCTATGGCTTCTAAACGAGGATGTTGTGAAATGGCAAAACGACGTCCAATCACATCACTGTCCAGGCCGTTGGTTGCAAGTGGTGAGAAGTATTGGTTTTTAAATAAGAGTAAAGCTGAAGCGTCGCATTTTAACGCATTTCGAATGGTTGATAATAAGCGTTCAAAACGATCTTTGCTGTCTAGTCCTGACGTTAAATCTAATGCAATTTGAGCCCATTCTTCTTTCATGTTTTTCATTGAACACTCATTATCATAAATATTGTTAATTTGACAATTGTACTGTCATTTTAACAAAAGTAAATAACTGTCATTATGACATTTGTTTTTACTGTTCTACATTAAAGGTTTTATAAAACAATGAGATAAAAGTTGGCATGCGCAATGCAGTATGAGTAGTAACGCTAATAATTAAATGAGAAAAAACAATGACTATTCATATTAAAAATAATGTTAACTGGGTTGGCCAACGTGATTGGGAAGTGTCTTACTTCCATGGTACTGAATTTAAAATGACCAAAGGCACAAGCTATAACAGTTATCTTATCCAAGAAGAAAAAACAGTACTTATTGATACGGTGGACCATCGTTTTAGCCACCAGTTTATTCAGAATTTAGAAATGGAAATTGATCTTGCTAGCATTGATTACATCGTAATTAACCATGCAGAAGAAGATCACGCAGGTGCGCTTTCTGCGTTAATGGAAAAGATCCCTGGAACGCCAATTTATTGCACTGAAAACGCGATTGATTCAATTGTTGGTCACCATCATCACCCTGAATGGAATTTTAATCCAATTAAAACGGGCGATGCGTTAGATATAGGTAATGGCAAGCAATTGATTTTTGTAGAAGCGCCGATGCTGCACTGGCCAGACAGCATGATGACGTACTTAACCGGTGATGCAATTTTGTTTAGTAATGATGCATTTGGTCAACACTATTGTGATGAGCGTTTGTTTAATGACGAAGTAGATCAAACGGAATTGATGGATCAATGTTTACGTTACTACGCCAATATTCTTACGCCATTTAGTGCTCTGGTTACCGCTAAAATTAAAGAAGTATTAAGCTTCAATTTACCTGTCGATATGATCGCAACTTCTCACGGTTGTGTATGGAGAGATAATCCAACTCAAATCATTCATCAATATTTAGAGTGGGCTGATAATTATCAAGAAGATCGTATTACTATTTTCTACGATTCTATGTCAAACAACACTCGAATGATGGCTGATGCGATTGCTCAAGGTATTCATGATATTGACCCTGCTGTTTCGGTCAAAGTATTCAATGTTTCTCGCCAAGATAAGAATGACATTTTAACCAGTGTGTTCCGTTCAAAAGGGATCCTCGTTGGCTCATCAACCATGAATAACGTGATGATGCCTAAAATTGCGGGCATGTTAGAAGAAATTACAGGCCTTCGATTTAGAGCGAAAAAAGCAGGTGCATTTGGCAGTTACGGTTGGAATGGTGGCGCTGTTGATCGAATTCATTCTCGCTTAACTGATGCTGGCTTTGAAACCGCGGTGGGTCTAAAAGCGAAATGGCGTCCAGATGGTAAAGCAATGCAGTTATGTCGAGAGCATGGGCAATTTATTGCAAAACAGTGGGCACTAAAACCACTAACCACCACGTTTAATACTATTAATGTAGAAAAAAAAGAACAAACAACAAAAGTCATTGAACCAACGGTGGCTAAAGAAGTAACAGCCCAAGAGCCAGTCGTCATGATTGAACCTGCTGTTGAATTAGTAGCAAACAATACAGAAGTCGGAGCTACCGGAGAAAGCAGCGCTACACAGTGCATGTTATGTACAGTATGTAACTGGGTATACGATCCTGCTCTTGGTGAGCCAAATCAAGGCGTAGAGCCTAATACGCCTTGGGAAGAAGTACCTGATTATTTCTTATGCCCTGAGTGTCATCTTGGTAAAGACGTATTTGTTGAAATTAAGTAGTTGGAGGATAAATGATGAGTTTACCTATCGTTATTATTGGTAGCGGTTTTGCCTCTTACCAATTAATTAAAACCATTCGTCGAACTAACAGTGATTGCTCAATTCATGTGTTTACGAATGACAGTGGTGATGACTATAACAAGCCAGATTTGAGCCACGTATTTTCAAAACAGCAAAATCCAGAGGAGGTAGTTACATTATCTGGAGGGGATTTTGCTGAGCAATACAACGTCATTCTACATAGGCACACTTTGGTTGAGTCGATAGATACTGAGAATCAAGCCATTATTGCAAATGGTGAGCAATATGCTTATGGAAAATTGGTATTAGCGACAGGGTCTCAAACGTTTATTCCACCTTTTCACGGTGATGGGTGTGAAGATATTCTGACATTAAATAGCCTAAAAGAGTTTGCTGGTATTCAACAAAAAGTATTGGAGTCTAAAAAAGTACTTGTTGTTGGTGGTGGTTTAATAGGTACAGAGCTCGCAATGGATTTAGCAAATGCAGGAAAAATGGTGACCTTGGTTGAACCAAACAGCCATTTACTGGCCAATATGATCCCTGATTTTATTTCACTGCCACTTGAAAAAGCATGCAGAGAAAAAGGGGTTACCGTTACTTTGTCGGACTGCGTGCAAGCGATTAATAAACAAGATAATGGGTATCGAGTAACAACAACGAATGGTCAATCGTACTTAGTGGATTGTGTGATATCAGCTGCTGGCCTAAAACCAAATACGAACCTAGCAAGAGAGGCGAATATTATGGTTAATCGAGGGATTATTGTTGACTCAATACTGCAAACGTCAGCAAATAATGTCTATGCATTAGGTGACTGTGCCGAAATAGAAGGCAAGGTAATGGCCTACCTACAACCTATCTTATTAAGTGCGAATGCGTTGGCAAAAACCTTATTAGGAAATGAGACGATACTTGAATTACCAAATATGATGGTGAAGGTGAAAACTCCCCATTATCCAATACAGCTTGCGGGTAATACATCAGTCGACATTGAACGTTGGGCTGTTGATATTGATGCGCAAGGGCTATGTGCTAAAGCTTACAATGCCAATAATCAGTTAACTGGATTTGTGGTAACCAATGAATTAGTTAAGAACGCATTTCCTTTATTTAGAGAGATACATAATACGAAATAATGAGAGGTGAGCTATGACAGAAATTCCACATGGATTAATTAAAGGGGTTGTCCTTCGTCGTTATGACTGGACTGAGCGTTTATTCAGTTTATTTGTCGAAGCGCCAATTAGTGCTTATCAAGCGGGACAATTCACTAAATTAGCACTACCTGATGGGCATGGTGATTGGGTAAGAAGAGCTTATTCCATAGTAAACAACCCAAAGCAGACGGAAGGGCACCAACAGATGGAATTTCTGATCATTGCGGATGAAAGCGGGGAGTTATCTCCTCGCCTTAAAGCGCTTAATTCTGGAGATGAAATTTTTGTTGGTAAAGAAGCTTCAGGGTTTATGACTATTGGTGAGTTACCTCAAGGTGTAGAGGATTTATGGTTATTATCGACAGGAACGGCAATAGGGCCCTTTATCTCTATATTGGAAACGCCGTTATTGGAAGAACAATTTAAAAATATTGTGTTAGTTCATGCAGTAAGAACGCAATCTGAGTTGATTTATCAAGAGAGAATCCAACAACTATTTAATAGATATAACAAGAGGTTTCATTATGTACCAATTGTTTCTAGAGAACATGTCACCAGAACTTTATGTGGACGAATCCCGACTTTATTGCTCAACAGAGAAATCGAGATCCGAGCCCAATGTCAGCTTAGTAAAGCGCATAGTTTCTTGTACCTCTGCGGCAACCCTAACATGGTTAAAGATACATCTGATGCACTAAAAGAGTTAGGTTTTAACAAACATCTTCGTCGTAAATTAGGGCAGTTTAGTTCTGAAAATTATTGGTAATCATCAATAAAAAAAATGACAAGAATAAATTATTTGGAGAAATTATTATGAGCCATTTACGTATTCCAAAAAATTGGACAATTCAACGTTCTACCCCATTTTTTACAAAAGATAATGTGCCAGATGCATTACTCACTCATCATAATACGGCTGCCGAGGTGTTTGGCCAGTTATGTGTAATGGAAGGTGTCGTCACTTATTATGGCTTTGCCAATGCAGAAGCAACAGAGCCTGAAATTAAAGTGGTTATTAATGCTGGGCAGTTTGCTACAAGTCCACCGCAGTATTGGCATCGCATCGAGTTAAGTGATGATGCTCAATTCAATATCAATTTTTGGTCAGATAGAGATAAAACAGGCAAGAAAATGTTCAATGCTAAATAATTTACGTCTCTTTACTTTGCATTTATGGCATAGTAGGCGAAATTATTAAGCGAGAAGTAAGATGACAGATCAACAAGACGATTTCATGACCGAAGAAACACTGATTGAAACTGTAAAAAATCAAATTGAAGATGGTAGCCCAATCGCGGTAAAAGAAACATTAATGCGTCTAGTGATGACGGGTAATCCGCGTGAAGAAGCGATTGAAATGATGGCGTGTGCACTTGCTATTGAAGTGTTTGATGTAATGAAGAATGGCGCAGAGTTTAATCAAAAGCGTTATAAAGAAAATCTAGAATCATTACCTGATATGAGCTTTATGGGTGATGAGTAATCTCAATATTAAAGGGCTGTAATTGTCTTTGGTGTTGAAATAAAAAAAGCCTGATAGTGTTGAAGCTATCAGGCCTTTTTGTATAAGGTAATACGTTAATCAGCACACCCGATTTCACCGGTTAACATACAGTTTTGTTGTTGTTTTTCTTGGTTTTTATAGTGCTCATTAGTTAATTCTGTAGAGTTAATGTCGGCTCTGTCAGCTGGAGCGCAAGCACTTAACAGGAGTACGCTAGCAATCCCTACTGCTTTAATCATAGTATTCATAATGATGCCTTTATTTTTATAATTGATGTAATCAGTCTAATTTAAAAAGCACCAAACAGGTAGCATAAATTAACGATTTTATTACATATTAACCGATTGTTTTTAAAGTGATACTTCTTTCCATGTCCCATGCTCTACATCTTTAATGGTCCAATCGCCCATTGAGTAGCGAATTAAACGCAATGTAGGAAAACCAATATGTGCTGTCATGCGGCGCACTTGGCGATTACGGCCTTCAATAATCGTTATCGCAATCCACGTGGTTGGAATGGCCGCTCGAAATCGAACAGGAGGGTTGCGTTCCCATACGTCAGGCTCTGCCATTACTTCCACTTTTGCTGGCAGTGTCATACCATCTTTTAGCTCTACACCTTGGCGAAGTTTCTCTAAATCTTCTTCAGTAGGAGCGCCTTCAACTTGTACCCAATAGGTTTTTGGTGATTTAGATTCTGGCTGAGTTAATCGCGCTTGTAGGACACCATCATTGGTCAAGATTAATAAACCTTCGCTATCGCGATCAAGGCGACCAGCAGCATAAACATCTTTTACTGAAATAAAATCTGCGAGCGTTTGGCGATGTTGGTCATCAGTAAATTGACTCAATACATCAAAAGGTTTATTAAAGATAAGGACTTTACGATCTTTTGGTGCAGGGCGTGGTTTTTGAGCCGTTTTTTTCTTAAAGGCTGGTTTTTTCCAATTAGGGGAACGCTTGAATGTCATGTTAACTACCTTGCAAAATTGTAAAGCTTTTGTGGCGTTTAGTTTTAAAGTTCGCCGCTTTTCGCTATAGTACGCGCGTGAAACAAGAGACTAATAAAAATAAAGTCGGTAAATTACAAAGCCTATTATACGTTTTGTTATGGGTTTTGTGGATTAAATAGGGAAATTAAATGACAACGCAAAAATCTACGATTATCTACACCATCACTGATGAAGCGCCAGCACTGGCGACGCATTCACTTCTTCCAATTATTCAAGCATTTGCAGCATCATCAGATATTGATGTTGATACTCGCGATATTTCACTTGCGGGCCGTGTTATTGCAAACTTTCCAGAGTATCTTACAGAAGAGCAACGCATTGGTGATGCACTTGCGGAACTGGGTGAATTAGCAAAAACACCAGAAGCAAATATCATTAAACTTCCAAATATCAGTGCATCAATTCCTCAACTTCATGCGGTAATTAAAGAGCTTCAAGCAAAAGGCTATGCTCTGCCTAACTACCCAGAAGAAGCAAAAACAGATGAAGAAAAAGCCGTTAAAGCGGTTTACGATAAAATTAAAGGCTCGGCAGTAAACCCGGTATTACGTGAAGGTAACTCTGACCGCCGTGCGCCTGGTGCAGTTAAGCAATACGCTCGCAATAACCCGCATTCAATGGGGGCTTGGTCTGCTGATTCTAAGTCACACGTTGCAAGCATGAGTGAAGGCGATTTTTACTCAAGTGAACAATCAGTAACGATTGATGGTGCAACGAATGTAAGTATTGAATTTGTGGCTGAAAATGGCGATATCACCGTTCTTAAAGAAGGCTTAGCACTGAAAGATAAGGAGATCATTGATGGCTCTTGTTTGAGTAAGAAAGCCTTGGTTGAATTCTTTGAAGCAGAGACAAAAAAAGCCAAAGAAGAAGATGTGTTACTTTCTCTGCACATGAAAGCCACCATGATGAAAGTATCGGATCCTGTGATCTTTGGTCACGCTGTAAAAGTGTTCTACAAAGACGTATTTGAAAAACACGCAGCGACTTTTGAAAAATTAGGCGTTGATGCAAACAATGGTATTGGTGATGTTTACTCTAAAATCGCCTCACTGCCAGAAGCAGAAAAAGCAGCGATTGAAGCGGATTTAGCCGCGGTTTATGAGTACCAACCAGAGCTTGCAATGGTTGATTCAGATCGTGGTATCACTAACCTCCATGTACCAAGTGATGTGATTATTGATGCTTCTATGCCTGCGGCACTACGTACTTCTGGTCGTATGTGGGGACCAGATGGTCAGCTTAAAGATACGAAAGCGATGATCCCAGATCGTTGTTATGCAGGTGTTTATCAATCAGTGATTGAATTCTGTAAAGCCAATGGTGCGTTTGACCCAACAACGATGGGTTCTGTGCCAAACGTAGGCTTGATGGCTCAAAAAGCAGAAGAATATGGCTCTCATGATAAGACCTTCATTCTTCCTCAAGCAGGAACGGTACGAGTGATTGATGGTGCTGGTAACGCCTTGATTGAGCATTCAGTGGGTGAAGGCGATATCTGGCGTATGTGTCAGGCAAAAGACGCACCAATTCAAGATTGGGTTAAATTAGCAGTAAACCGTGCTCGTGCAACTGGTACTCCTGCTATTTTCTGGCTTGATGCAAACCGTGCTCATGATGCAGAGCTGATTAAGAAGGTAAATACCTATCTTGCTGATCACGATACAGCAGGTCTTGATATTCAAATTCTTTCACCTGTAGAAGCAACAGAATATACATTAGCGCGAATCATTAAAGGTGAAGATACGATCTCAGTAACAGGTAATGTGTTACGTGATTATCTAACGGATTTATTCCCAATTTTAGAGCTTGGTACATCAGCGAAAATGCTGTCTATTGTCCCTCTTATGAATGGTGGTGGTCTGTTTGAAACGGGTGCGGGCGGTTCAGCTCCAAAACACGTACAACAGTTCGAAAAAGAAAACCATTTACGTTGGGATTCTTTAGGTGAGTTCTTAGCACTTGCTGCTTCATTTGAGCATTTAAGTGTGACAACAGGTAATGCAAAAGCACAAATCCTTGCAGACACATTAGATGCCGCAACGTCTAAATTCCTTGAAACAAATAAATCGCCATCACGTCGTGTAGGTGAGCTAGATAACCGTGGTAGTCACTTTTATCTTGCAATGTACTGGGCTCAAGAACTTGCAGCACAAACCAAAGATGCAGAGCTTCAAGCTTACTTTGGATCATTAGCTGAAACCTTAACGTCTAATGAAACTAAGATTGTTGATGAGTTAAATGCAGCGCAAGGCGTAGCAGGGGATGTGGGAGGTTACTTCCAACCTGTTGTTGAACTAGCAGCGAAAGAAATGCGTCCAAGTGCTACATTAAATACAGCATTAGCATCACTATAATTCATCGATTACATATAAATAGTCGGTAGATAAAATAAAGCCTTGAGGTAGTGATACCTCAAGGCTTTTTCTATTTAACCGCTAGGGCGATCAGCTATTTACTACGATTGGTATTAAATACTGGTATTGTAATAATTACGTTTTGGGCAAGAGGAGATAATTTCTGCCCGATTAAATGAAATAACCTCTTCTAGAACAACGTCAAACCCCCATAGACGGTGAAGGTGCTTCATTACTTCTTCATGGCCTTTATCTAAAGGGATCCGGTTATGTGGAATATGACGAAGAATTAACGATCTATCCCCACGAATATCAACATTCCACACCTGAATATTGGGTTCAAGATTACTTAAGTTATATTGAGCTGCTAACTTCTCTCTTATTTCACGATAACCAGTTTCATCGTGAATCGCATTAACCTCAATATGTTTATTTTTATCATTATCTAAAATAGAAAATAACTTAAATTCACGTATGAGTTTAGGAGATAAATATTGGCTAATAAAGCTCTCATCTTTGAAGTTATGCATTGCAAAGTGGACTGCATCAAGCCAATCACTACCTGCTAAATCAGGAAACCATTCTTTGTCTTCATCGGTAGGTTCTTCACAAATTCGACGAATGTCCTGGAACATAGCAAAACCAAGAGCGTAAGGGTTGATACCATTGTAATAAGGGCTGTTATAGCTAGGTTGAGCGACGACATTGGTATGGCTGTGTAAGAACTCGAGAATAAACTTTTCAGATACTAAGCCTTCATCATAAAGATGGTTAAGAATCGTATAGTGCCAAAACGTTGCCCAGCCCTCATTCATGACTTGTGTTTGTTTTTGTGGGTAAAAATATTGACTTATCTTTCGAATAATACGAACCACTTCTCGTTGCCATGATTCCAGAAGAGGCGCGTGTTTTTCAATAAAATAAAGAATGTTTTCTTGTGGTTCAGAAGGGAAGCGGCTCTTCTCTTCAGTGCTTTCTTCTTTGGCTTTTGGTACGGTTCGCCATAGGTCATTTACTTGAGATTGAAGATAGGCTTCTCTGTCTTCTTGGCGAATTTTTTCTTCTGCAATTGAGATTTTTTCTGGGCGCTTGTATCTATCGACTCCATAATTCATCAAAGCGTGACAAGAATCGAGGATCTTTTCGACTTCATCAACCCCATACTTTTCTTCGCATTTAGTGAGATATTGTTGAGCAAAAAGTAAATAATCGACAATGGAACTCGCATCTGTCCATGTTTGAAAAAGGTAGTTGCCTTTAAAAAAAGAATTATGGCCATAACAGGCGTGAGCCATGACTAAGGCTTGCATTGTGATGGTATTTTCTTCCATTAAATAAGCGATGCAGGGGGATGAGTTGATCACTATTTCATAGGCTAATCCCATCTGGCCATGTTTGTAGTTTTGTTCTGTTTGAATGAATTTTTTACCAAAAGACCAGTGGTGGTAGTTAATCGGCATACCGACACTAGAATAAGCATCCATCATTTGCTCGGCAGTAATGATCTCAATTTGGTTTGGATAGGTATCCAAGCGATAATGCTCAGCTACACGTTTAATCTCTACATGATATTGTTCTAGCATTTGAAAGGTCCAATCTGGCCCATCAGGTAGCTTCGTTGTCCTTTTCATTTTCGCCTCCTAAGCCAGTTGTTTTTGAAACAGCTCTCTAAATATTGGATAGATATCTTCAATTGAACGAATGTTTTTCATGGCGAAGTTATCGAACCCTTGTGTTACTTTTTCGTACTCGGTCCAGAGAGTTTGATGATGACGTTTGGTGATCTCAATATAAGAGTAGTACTGACAGGTAGGTAAAATAGAAGCAGTCAGTAGTTCTTTACATTTTGGTGAGTCATCGGCCCAGTTATCGCCATCTGACGCTTGAGCGGCATAGATGTTCCATTCGTTATTTGGGAAGCGCTCAGCAACAATTTCTTTCATTAGTCTAAGTGCGCTTGAAACCATGGTTCCGCCCGTTTCTTGAGAGTAAAAAAAGTCATGCTCATTAACTTCTTTTGCTTGGGTGTGATGGCGTATAAAAACCACTTCTACATTTTCATAAGTACGGGTAAGGAACAGATAAAGGAGTACATAGAAACGTTTTGCGATGTCTTTGGTTGCTTGATCCATTGAGCCTGAGACATCCATTAAACAAAACATCACAGCTTGGCTTGATGGTATGGGTGTTCTTTCGTAGTTTTTATAACGTAAATCAAAAGAGTCGATATAGGGAACGTGTTTGATCTTCTCCCGTAAGGCCTCTATTTCTTCCTGCATTTTTCGAATAGCAAGTGGGCGGCTAGGCTCGCTGGTTTTAATGTTGTCTAGCTCTTGCTCTAATTCATTTAGCAGTCTTTTTTTTCCTGCGGTCATCGCAGTACGTCGAGCAAGAGATTGCTGTAATGAACGAACAATATCGATATTAGAAGGAACCCCAGCGGTTTGATAACCTGCTCGGTGTGTTTCCCATTCAGTTATTTTTTGAACTTGATTTTTCTCAAGATTAGGTAATTCAAGCTCTTCAAATAGAATGTCTAAGTACTCATCTTTTGAGATCTGAAAACTAAATTCATCCTCACCTTCGCCATCCGCACTAGCATCTCCAGCGCCTGCACCTCCACCATTACCTCCTTGTGGTCGTTCAATTTTGTCGCCTTTAATAAATTGATCATTACCAGGAAGAACTCGTTCACGAATGCCTCCTTGCCCTTGATGAAAAACTGGCTCAGAAATATCCCCTTTAGGGATCGAAATGCTTTCACCGCTTTCAGTATTGGTTACTGAACGTTGATTTACAGCATCGGAAACCGCACGTTTAATTTGGTCTTTGTGGCGACGAATAAAACGCTGTCTATTGACGGTGCTTTTCTTTTTGCCATTTAACCTTCGGTCAATAAATTGAGCCATAATATTGCCCTCCTAATTCATACCACCTCAATTAAGTCTTAACCTATTTATATAGACATCAACTTAGTCAAAATGTTACTGATTCAGCCCATAGAGATGATGGGCTGCAACGTCCTGTTATATTAATTATGACGATTTTCGAACTCGTAAATACCACTCAGCTAATAGACGGACTTGTTTTTTGGTGTAGCCTTTTTCCATCATACGAGCCACGAAGTCATCGTGTTTTTTCTGATCGTCAGTGGAGGTTTTTCCATTAAAGGAGATGACAGGAAGTAAATCCTCGGTGTTTGAGAACATTTTCTTCTCGATAACGACACGCAGTTTTTCGTAGCTTGTCCAGGTTGGATTTTGTCCATTATTATTGGCTTTAGCACGAAGTACAAAGTTGACGATTTCATTCCTAAAATCTTTCGGGTTGCTTATTCCTGCTGTTTTTTCAATTTTTTCTAGCTCATCATTGAGGGCTGAACGGTCAAACAGTTGTCCCGTTTCAGGATCTCGATATTCTTGGTCTTGAATCCAAAAATCGGCATAGGTGACATAACGGTCAAAAATGTTTTGTCCGTACTCAGAGTAAGACTCTAGGTAAGCGGTTTGAATCTCTTTACCAATAAACTCTACGTATTTAGGGACTAAGAAACTTTTAACGAACTCTGTGTATTTATCAGCAATATCTTGAGCAAATTGCTCTCGTTCAATTTGTTGTTCAATAACATAAAACAGATGAACGGGGTTTGCTGCGACTTCGGTTTGGTCGAAGTTAAATACACGCGAAAGGATCTTAAAGGCAAATCGTGTTGAAAGCCCAGACATTCCTTCATCAACTCCAGCAAAGTCACGATATTCTTGATAGCTTTTGGCTTTTGGATCGGTGTCTTTTAAGGTTTCACCATCATAAACGCGCATTTTAGAGAACAGTGAAGAGTTTTCGGGATCTTTGAGACGAGACAGTATTGAGAACTGAGCTAAAATATCCAAAGTGCTTGGTGAGCAAGGCGCATGGGATAGCTCACTGTGTTCCAATAGCTTTTGATAGATTTTCATTTCTTCAGATACACGTAAACAATAAGGGACTTTTACGATGTAAACCCTATCTAAAAAGGCTTCATTGTTTTTGTTATTTCTGAACGTTTGCCATTCTGATTCATTCGAGTGGGCTAAAATCATGCCGTCAAAAGGCAGAGCGGATAATCCTTCTGTACCGTTGAAGTTACCTTCTTGGGTTGCTGTTAGTAGAGGATGAAGCACTTTGATTGGTGCTTTAAACATCTCTACAAATTCCATTAAGCCTTGGTTGGCTTTACATAGGGATCCTGAATAACTATAAGCGTCAGGATCATCTTGGGCAAAATGCTCTAATTGACGAATATCTACTTTACCAACAAGAGAGGAGATATCTTGATTGTTCTCATCCCCCGGTTCTGTTTTTGCTATCCCTATTTGGTCGAGAATTGATGGATGTACTTTAATGACTTTAAATTTGGTTATGTCTCCACCAAATTCATGTAATCTTTTTGCTGCCCATGGAGACATAATCGAACGTAGGTTGCGAGGCTCGATGCCGTATTCTTTTTTTAGTAATTCACCATCTTCTGTTACATCAAACAAACAGAAAGGGTGATCGTTAACAGGGCTTCGTTCTCCATTGGCACTTAATACATAAATAGGTAATTTTTGCATTAGGCTTTTTAATTTTTCAGCAAGTGAAGACTTACCGCCACCTACGGGTCCTAATAGGTAGAGCACTTGTTTGCGCTCTTCAAGACCTTGCGCGGCATGCTTAAGATAAGAAACAATTTGTTCAATTGGCTCTTCCATCCCGTAGAAGTCTTTAAAGGTTTCATAGCGAGAAATAACTCGGTTAGAAAAAATACGACTAAGCTGAGGATCAAGTGCAGTGTCTATGACTTCAGGTTCGCCAATAGCCATAAGGAGTCTCTCTGCTGCATTGGCATAAGCACTTTTGTCATTACTACATAGGGACAAGAAATCTTGCAGTGAAATCTCTTCATCTTTTGCCGCTTCATAACGGGCTTGATAGTGGTCAAAAATACTCATATCCATTTCCTCTCGTCATCCGTTTTTTTAATTAAGCCTCTATAAGGTTAGTTACTAAACCCTTATTTTGTCCAAGAAAAAACTGAAAATAGAATGAAAATTAATCAAGAAATGTGGCAATGCGCAGATATAAAAAAGGCGAACCTCAAAAAGTTCGCCAGTTGATATTTTTATCAGTAGGTTAATTATTTACTGTGGTACTGTTCGCAGGCAAGTAATGTATTTTCAATAAGACTAGCAACTGTCATAGGGCCAACGCCACCAGGAACAGGAGTAATGTAGCTTGCTTTTGTTTTTGCTACGTCGTATTCAACATCACCGATTAACTTACCTGAGTCTAAACGGTTGATACCTACATCGACAACGACAGCGCCTTCTTTAATCCACTCACCTGGAATAAAGTTTGGTTTACCAACGGCAACTACAACAAGGTCGGCTTGACGAATATGGTTTTCAAGATTTTTAGTGAATCGATGACAGGTTGTTGTGGTGCAACCAGCAAGCAGTAATTCAAGTGTCATAGGACGACCAACGATGTTTGATGCACCGACAACAACCGCATGCATTCCACGTACCTGAATATTGTAACGTTCAAGCAGGGTAATGATGCCTTTAGGTGTGCATGAACGCAATTTTGGAATGCGTTGAGAAAGGCGACCAACGTTATAGGGGTGAAAACCATCAACGTCTTTCTCTGGATCAATGTGCTCTAAAATTTTAGTACTGTCCATTCCTGCCGGAAGAGGAAGTTGAACTAAAATACCATCAATCTCTGCGTCTTGATTTAATGTGTCAATAATAGACAATAATTCAGCTTCTGTTGTGGTGGTTGGTAAATCGTAAGATTTTGAAATAAAGCCAACTTCTTCACAAGCACGGCGCTTGCTTCCAACATAAACTTGAGAGGCAGGATCTTGTCCAACAAGAACGACAGCAAGGCCAGGAGCTCGAAGTCCTGCTTCTACGCGAGCTTTAACGCGAGCACCAACTTCAGAGCGAACGGTTTGAGAAATGAGTTTTCCATCGATAATTTGAGCGGTCATAGTGATCCTTTGAAGGTCTAATACTAGGTTGACCCCCGTATTGTCGCAGAAAGTTAACTTAATAGCCATAGAGCAAACGTTTGCCTATTGGTGGGATACTCTCGTTAAAATGAGAACTATGATTTGTTTTTTAGGTAAAAATGATTTTTTATTTGATGATTAGATCAAAGAGTGCACGATCTGCCCTTTTTTTCATCATTCGGTAAGATAATGATAAGAAAAGGATTGATCTGTTTTCGGATATTCGTATAATCCTACCCCATAGAGCGCCCTTAGCTCAGCTGGATAGAGCACCTCCCTTCTAAGGAGGTGGTCGAAGGTTCGAATCCTTCAGGGCGTACCAAATTGAAAAAGCCGCATTAACCTTATGGTTAGTGCGGCTTTTTTCATTTCTGTCATATAACTTTTCAATGTGTTAGCGTTAGTTCATTACACTGTTAATGGATTACGCTCATGTCTTTTTGGAATGCTTTTTCAATTACAACTCGTTACGCTGAATTACCTCGCAGCTTTTTTACTTATGTTCAACCAACGCCGTTGGAAAATACACGTTGGGTTATATGGAACAGTAAACTTGCGACACAGTTTGGTTTACCTGAAGATCCTGAGAGTAATACAGAGTTACTTTCTTCTTTTTCTGGCGAGCATGTACCTGCTGTTTTTTCTCCACTAGCAATGAAATATGCAGGCCATCAATTTGGTGGATACAACCCTGATCTTGGTGATGGGCGAGGATTATTACTTGCTGAAATTAAGGATAAAGAAGGAAACAGTGTTGACCTCCATTTAAAAGGGGCAGGGTTAACGCCTTATTCTCGATCTGGCGATGGTCGAGCAGTACTTCGATCTACCATTCGTGAATATTTGTGCAGTGAAGCTATGGCTGGATTAGGTATCCCTACAACACGAGCATTAGGGATGATGACGAGTGATACTCCCGTTTTTAGGGAGGGTTATGAAACAGGAGCATTACTTGTCCGAATGGCTGAAACTCATATTCGATTTGGACATTTCGAACATCTGTTTTATTCAAATTTATTATCAGAGCAGAAATTATTGGCGGATAAGGTGATTGAGTGGCATTACCCTCAATGTATAGCTAAGGATAAACCTTATGCGGCAATGTTCGATGAAATCGCAGACAAAACAGCTTATATGATTGCGCATTGGCAGGCTGTTGGGTTCGCTCATGGGGTAATGAACACAGATAACATGTCGATCACTGGGCAAACGTTTGACTATGGCCCATTTGGTTTTTTAGATGATTATGAACCGAGCTACATTTGCAATCATTCAGATTACCAAGGCCGCTATGCGTTTAATCAACAACCGAGAATAGGACTATGGAATCTATCGGCATTAGCGCATTCTCTTTCATCATTGATTGAAAAATCAGACTTAGGAGCCTCCTTGGAGAAGTATGAAACTCGCTTGGGTCATTATTTTAGTCAACTAATGAGAAAGAAATTGGGGTTGCTTTCTAAGCAAGAAGGAGATAGCCGATTATTTGAATCGATGTTTGAATTATTGTCACAAAATTCTGTAGATTACACACGGTTTATGAGGACGTTGTCTTATTTAGATGGCCAAGATAAGCAAACTGTTGTCGATTTGTTTTTAGATAGAGAAGCCGCAACGTTATGGGTGGATTTATATTTAACTCGCTGTGAATTGGAAGAGGGTGGCGTTGAACTTCGCTGTGAGAAAATGAGAAGTGTAAACCCTAAATACATTCTTAGAAATTATCTTGCTCAACAAGCCATTAATAAAGCGAAAGATGGTGATTATAGTGAGATTCAAACATTATCAAAGTTACTAGCCTCTCCTTTTGATGAGCATTCTGGGTTTGAATCTTACGCTCAATTACCACCTGAATGGGGAAAGAAAATGGAGATTAGTTGTTCATCTTAACTCATTGTTAATTTTATTTTTTATACACAATATTGCATTAGCTTGAATTCGAAGTTTTATTCAAGCTATGAAACATAAAGTGAAGTAATTCATCCATTGCTGTTTTACGGTTATCCTCTGTGTTTGTGTAACCTTGCGCTAAGACACTCCAAGAAGAATTGATTTGGTTTGGTAGAAATACAGCAATAAATATACTTGCTTTGTCCCCTTCATTTTCATTATTTAAAGGCTGTAAACCTGCTAATAATCCTGTTTCATTTAAAATTTTCGTATCACTAATAGCACTTTCAATACCAAGTCCATAGCCCACATAAAAGTCAGCGAGTGTAGGATTGTCTGTATAAATAAATCCTTTCTGTATTAATTCATTTTTTAGTGATTTGATGAAGCGTTGTTCAGTATTGTTTTCATTTAATGTGCTATTTAAATAATTGGCATTGATATTAGGATGCCAAGCAAATGTACGTTTGCCTGCGATGACATCATTAATGTTGCCAATAGTTACAAGATTCACAGTACTTTTTTCTTGATACGTTTCGGACACGCAGCCAGTAAGAAAAGTGAGGAGTAAAAAAGACAAGAAATATTTCAAAGTGATAACCTATTTGAAGGGAAGTAATGAGAGTTGGAGCTTGATGATTAAGATAGGTTCAAAAAAGGTGAGTATCATTACTCACCTTTAAGATAATTACTCAAGGTAAGGTTATTTAACAGCTTCACCTTCAAGTGGTTTAATTTCACTGGCGTGAAAACCTTTTGGTCCTTCGTGGATTTCGTAAGTAACAGATTGACCTGCTTTTAGTGTGCGGTAGCCATCCATCTCAATAGTAGAATAGTGCGCAAAAATATCACCATCTTCACCTTCAGGACAAATGAAGCCAAACCCTTTGGCGTTATTGAACCATTTTACTGTACCTGTTGCCATGCTATACATCCCTCTGCATTTTTTAATTACCTAGCATAATATTTATCAATTAAGAATTTGCTTAATTCATAACCACTACAAGTACACTCTATTAAATCTAAAGAGGGAGTCAAGAACATTTTGTTTACTTTGTTAACATTTGCACTCAATATCATTTTTGCGATTAACATAATTATCAGTAATAACAATGTGATAAATTAAAGTGGTGTTAACTAAAAAAAGGCTCTATCCTTTAATTTGTTACGATGATTTTCTATTCAATTAATAGAAAATTAAGTGATAAAGGCTCTAAATTGACATCTTTTGTTTGATGTAACTCTTCGTCTAGATTAGGCTCAATAGAAAGGGGATACGTTGACGTATCAGAAATGCTATTTAACTAATTAGTTGTCAACATGAGCAAATTATATGAATGGGTTTCTCCTGATTCAGATGTACTCGAATTGGAGAAAACAGGATTAAAACCACCAGCAATGTATAAAGTGGTTTTAAATAATGATGACTACACTCCGATGGAGTTTGTTGTCGAAGTTTTAGATAAATTTTTTTCCATGGATTTGGAAAAAGCAACACAATTAATGTTAACCGTGCATTATGAAGGGAAAGCAGTATGTGGGATTTTTACTGCTGAAGTTGCTGAAACTAAAGTTGCGCAAGTCAATATGTATTCGCGTGATAATGAGCACCCACTACTGTGTACAATGGAGCAAGTATAAGCTTGTTCGTTACACCATCTTTTGGTGTTTTGGGAGGTTCCTATGCTAAATAAAGAATTAGAAGCGAGTTTAAACAGTGCGTTTGCTCGTGCACGAGAAAAGCGTCATGAATTTATGACGGTAGAGCATTTATTACTGGCTCTATTAGAGAACCCATCAGCTCATGAAGCTCTTTTAGCGTGCCATGCAGATTTAAAAGCATTGGCAACTGAAATTGATGAATTCATAACACAAACAACACCTTTAATTCCTGCCGATGATGAAAGTCGAGAAACGCAACCAACATTAAGCTTTCAAAGAGTTCTCCAACGCGCTGTGTTTCATGTTCAATCATCTGGTCGTAGTGAAGTTACGGGTGCAAATGTTTTGGTTGCTATTTTTAGTGAGCAAGAGTCACATGCCGCATACCTCCTTAAAAAGAACGACATTAGTCGATTAGATATTGTTAATTATATTTCTCATGGTGCTCCTGAGCATCGTGATGAAAATGCAGAATCAAATAATGTTGAAACGGCAGTAGAAGCAAGTTCAGAAGATAAATTAGAAAGTTTCGCAACGAACTTAAATCAAGTAGCAAAAAATGGGGGGATTGATCCTCTTATTGGACGTGATCAAGAGCTTGAACGTACAATTCAAGTGCTATGTCGTCGTCGTAAAAATAACCCACTACTTGTTGGTGAGGCGGGCGTTGGTAAAACGGCCATTGCTGAAGGGCTGGCGTGGCGCATTGTTGAGGGGCAAGTTCCTGATGTAATTAAAGACTGCATTATTTATTCATTAGATATAGGTTCATTGCTTGCAGGAACTAAGTATCGTGGTGACTTTGAGAAACGCTTTAAAGCCATCTTAAAACAGCTTGAAAATGAAGAGCATGCGGTATTATTCATTGATGAAATTCATACGATTATCGGTGCGGGTGCGGCGTCAGGCGGACAAGTGGATGCCGCTAACTTAATTAAGCCGTTATTAAGCAGTGGTAAGTTACGTTGCATTGGCTCGACGACTTATCAAGAGCACAGCACTATTTTTGAAAAAGAGCGTGCATTGGCTCGTCGTTTCCAAAAAATTGATATTTTAGAACCATCATTAGATGACACAACGAAGATCCTTATTGGGCTGAAGAGCAAATATGAAGAACATCATGATGTTCGTTATACCAATAAAGCACTTCGTGCCGCTGTTGAGCTGTCAGCGAAATACATCAATGAGCGTCATCTGCCAGACAAAGCGATTGATGTTATTGATGAGGCCGGGGCTCGTTGTCGTTTAACACCCGTCAGCCGTCGTAAAAAAACCATCAATGTGGCAGATATTGAATCTATGGTTGCTAAGATGGCGCGTATTCCAGAAAAATCCGTCTCTTCTAGTGATAAAGATGTTCTAAGAAAGTTAGATGATAAACTGAAGATGTTGGTGTTTGGCCAAGATCAAGGTATTGATGCTTTATGTGAAGCGATTAAGCTAAGTCGAGCTGGTTTAGGTGCTGATAACAAACCTGTTGGTTCTTTCTTATTTGCAGGCCCTACAGGGGTTGGTAAAACAGAAGTGACGGTTCAGTTAGCCAAAGCGCTTGGTATTGAGCTTCTTCGTTTTGATATGTCTGAATACGGTGAGCGTCATACCGTGAGCCGCTTGATCGGTGCTCCCCCAGGTTATGTTGGTTACGAACAAGGTGGACTACTGACAGATGCGGTAATTAAGCACCCACATTCTGTTGTATTATTGGATGAACTTGAAAAGGCACATCCAGATGTATTTAACTTGTTACTTCAAGTAATGGATAACGGTACGTTAACAGATAACAATGGCCGTAAAGCGGATTTCCGAAATGTAATTTTCGTAATGACAACCAATGCAGGTGTTCAAGAAACGGTCAAGAAATCGATTGGTTTGATTCAACAAGATCACAGTACAGATGCGATGGCTGCGATTAAGAAGGTCTTTACGCCAGAGTTTAGAAACCGTTTAGATAATATTATTTGGTTCGAACACTTAAGCAAAGATGTGATTTCACTTGTTGTTGAGAAATTCATTGTCGAACTACAGGTGCAGTTAGACGCTCGTGGTGTGTCAATGGAAGTATCAAAAGAAGCGAAAGCATGGTTAGCTGAGAAAGGATACGATAAGGCCATGGGCGCACGTCCAATGGCTAGAGTTATCCAGGAAAACTTGAAAAAACCAATGGCAAATGAGCTTTTATTTGGTGAGTTAGTGGATGGTGGTACGGTTCGCGTTAAATTGAATAAAGGTGAGTTAGCATTTGAATTTACTAGCGAAGCAGAAGCTGTGCATTAATTGATATCTAGATAATAAAAAACCCAGTTATTGACTGGGTTTTTTTTATATTATTTTAAAGCAGACTGAAAATTAATCTGCTAAAAATGACAAATTAACGAGCACGGAAGACGATACGGCCTTTAGATAAATCGTAAGGAGTCATTTCAACTGTTACTTTGTCACCAGTAAGAATACGAATGTAGTTTTTACGCATTTTACCTGAGATGTGAGCAGTAACAACGTGACCGTTTTCTAATTCTACGCGAAACATTGTGTTTGGCAGAGTATCTAGAACCGTGCCTTGTAGTTCAATTGCGTCTTCTTTTGCCATTGAATCCTCTTTATATAGATAGCTTTGGCTGATTTTTAAGCGGCTAATAATGCCCTTAAAAATGATGCATGTAAAGTTTGGTGGGCATTTTACCCTTGCCAGACCATATTTACTAGCTTTTGGTTAGGTTTATATCGATCTTTATATTTCATCGCTGGGCAATCGTCTATTTGATAACCAGGATAAAGCCAGTTCTTATTGAGCTCAGTGCATAGTTTTAATTGAATAAGTATAGAGACGGTTCCAAGAGAAAGCGGGTGTAGAGGCTCAAAGAAGGTATACATAGCACTGATAGAGTCGCTCAGTATATCTGTGACAGCAATAGCAATTAGCGTGTCATTTTCATAAATATGAAGAAAGTGGTTTGGTAACCACTCTGCATGAGAAAATTCAAAGAATTGGTCTTTGTTTGCTGGGAACATACTACCAGTTTGGTGACGAGTACTGATGTATCTGTCATATAGCTCGAACCATTCTTCATCCATCTCATTTTTTAGCTTATAAGTGAATGACGATATTTTATTTAATATACGCTTTTGACTTTTGCTAGGCGCAAATTTCTTAGCATTGATGCGTAGAGGTTGGCAAGCGTTACAGGCACTGCACATTGGCTTATAAATCGTGCCTCCACTACGTCTAAATCCTAAACGAATAAGTGCCTGATAACCAAGAGGAGAATGCAGTTCTTGCTCCATCGCTACACCTAATCGTTCTTGTTGCCCCGGAAGGTAGCTGCAAGTGCCTTCCGGAGTAAGTCCGACTTGAAGAGAAAATTTACTCATGGCTACGGTTTATTCCCTATTGATTGTGGTGCATAACAGCTTGGTGCGACTAATTTGTCGGTAAGCTCTTCTAGTTGCATTTTAAATTCAGAGCGATTCATTTCAGTAGCCCCTAAACTTTCGAGGTGAGGATTCATCATTTGGCAGTCAATGAGTTCACCTCCGGCTGCGACAAAATGCTCACAAAATTTCCATAGTGCGATTTTTGAAGCATTCGTCTTTAATGAGAACATAGATTCGCCACAAAATACCTGACCAATTTGAAGTCCATATAATCCACCAATAAGTGTTTCATTCTCCCATACTTCAACAGAGTGACAATAGCCTAATGTTGCTAATTGCTTATACGCAAAGATCATTTCAGGCATTATCCAAGTTTCTTCGGGGCCTCTTGTTGATGCACATAATTCAATGATCTGATCAGTTACTGTATTTATGGTGACGCGATAGTTGGATTTACGAAAATACTTTTTAAGACTCTTAGATGGCGAGAATAAACGAGGTAAAAAGACACCTCGAATTGAAGGACTCCACCATAAAATAGGGTCGCCTTCGCTATACCAAGGAAAAATACCATGTTGGTAAGCATTGATAAGACGATTGGCAGATAAATCGCCTCCCATTGCAAGTAATCCATCAGGTTCGGTTAATGCACTTTCTATTGAAGGAAAAGCACTATGCATATCGGAATCAAGTTGTTGTAAATATATAGTCATAAATAAAAGAAATAAGTATTCATTATTTTTAAGTAAAGAGACGACATTGCCTCTGGTACAACGCTTTGGTTTTCGTTACTCTGAAGGAATGAAGAATAACAAAAAATAACAATGAAAGCTGAAACAGCTATGTCATCATGAGGTAAAATACCGAGCATAGCGTTATTATTTATTTGTATAGGAATTTTTACATAAACATGGAAAGCTTAACTCTTCAACCAATTTCAAAAATTGATGGTCAAATAAACCTACCTGGCTCAAAAAGTGTGTCCAATCGTGCATTGTTACTGGCGGCGTTGGCATCTGGAACAACAAAACTAACCAACCTGCTTGATAGTGATGATATTCGTCATATGCTTAATGCGCTAAAAGCACTTGGCGTTGAATATACATTATCCGAAGATAAAACAGTGTGTGAAGTAACAGGCTTAGGCCGTGCCTTTGAACCCAATGAGGCATTAGAATTGTTTCTTGGTAATGCAGGAACGGCAATGCGCCCATTAGCGGCAGCGTTATGCTTAGGTAAGGGTGAGTTTGTCCTTACTGGTGAGCCTCGTATGAAAGAACGTCCAATTGGACATCTTGTCACTGCATTAAAAGCTGCAGGCGCAGATGTTGAATATTTAGAAAATGAAAACTATCCACCGCTAAAAATAAAAGGCACAGGCCTTAGTGGAGGAACTGTTGATATTGATGGTTCTATCTCAAGCCAATTTCTAACTGCTTTTTTAATGGCTGCACCATTATCAACACAAGAGACGACCATTAATATTATTGGTGACTTGGTTTCAAAACCTTATATAGACATCACTTTGGATATAATGGCGACGTTTGGTGTTGAGATTGAAAATCAAAATTATAAAACGTTTGTTGTACCTGCGAATCAGACGTATGTCGCTCCAGGTGACTTTCTTGTAGAGGGAGATGCGTCATCGGCTTCTTATTTCCTTGCTGCTGCTGCCATTAAAGGTGGTGAAGTAAAAGTGACAGGCATTGGTAAAAAGAGCATTCAAGGTGATGTGCAATTTGCTGATGCATTAGCGGCAATGGGAGCCAATATTGAATGGGGTGATGATTATGTTATTGCTCGTAAGGGTGAGCTAAAAGCCGTGGATATGGATTTTAATCATATTCCTGATGCGGCAATGACGATTGCAACTGCTGCATTATTTGCAAAAGGAACGACCTCTATTCGTAACGTTTATAACTGGCGTGTAAAAGAGACAGATCGCTTAGCTGCAATGGCAACTGAATTAAGAAAGGTAGGGGCTGAAGTAGAAGAGGGTGAAGATTATATTACGATTACACCTCCTACATCATTAACACATGCAGCGATTGATACTTATGATGATCACCGTATGGCGATGTGTTTTTCGCTTGTGGCATTAAGTGATACACCAGTCACTATTAATGATCCGGGCTGCACATCAAAAACATTTCCAGACTATTTCGATAAATTAAAAGAACTAAGTGTTTAATTTATCAATAAACAAGTTTAAGATTTGTCTATACTAGCTCTGTGTGAAAAAACACAGAGCTTTTTTAGTTTTTAATAATCTAGAGTATATAAATAATCTGACTTGGGTATAATGCGCCCGTAGAAACCAATCACAATAAATAATTGGAGAACTCCATGACAACTCATTCACCAGTCGTTACTGTTGATGGTCCAAGTGGAGCAGGTAAAGGCACATTGTGTATGTTACTTGCAGAAAAGCTAGGTTATAACTTATTAGATTCCGGTGCAATTTATCGAGTGTTAGCACTAGCTGCTATTCACCACGGAGTAGACTTAAACTCAGAAGATGGCCTTGTTCCTTTAGCCGCTAATTTAGACGTGCAATTTAAAGCGGAAGGCGATCTTGTTAAAGTAATTCTTGAAGGTGAGGATGTTTCGGCTGAACTTCGTAAAGAAGAAACAGGAATGGCGGCTTCAAAAGTTGCAGCGTTGCCACAAGTACGTGAAGCCTTATTACGTCGCCAGCGTGCATTTTCTGCTCAGCCTGGCTTAATTGCTGATGGCCGTGATATGGGCACAGTGGTGTTCCCAAGCGCTGAAGTGAAGATATTTTTAGATGCAAGTGCAGAAGAACGTGCGAATCGCCGTATGAAGCAGTTGCAACAGAAGGGGTTAGATGTTAAATTTGACCGTCTTTTAAGCGAAATTCAAGAACGTGATGATCGAGACCGCAATAGAGCTGTCGCGCCATTACGTCCTGCAGAAGACGCTTTAGTATTAGATTCAACATCAATGAATATTGAAGAAGTGGTTGCTCAAGCTATTGCTTTTATTGAATCTAAGCTATAATTAAAAACTTAGTTAGTTGCAAGGATGATAACTAACCTTACTATCAACCCCATGCGGTAGGATACCCATGGACGTTTAATATTGAAGATCAAATTAATGACTGAATCTTTTGCTCAACTCTTTGAAGAGTTTCTGAATGAAACTGAATTCCAACAAGGCAGCATCGTTAAAGGTACTGTAGTAGCTATCGAGAACGGTTTCGTTCTTGTTGACGCTGGCCTTAAGTCTGAAGCAGCTATCCCAGCTGAACAATTCAAGAACGCTGCTGGCGAACTTGAAGTTGAAGTTGGTTCTGAAGTAGACGTTGCTCTTGACGCTGTTGAAGACGGTTTCGGCGAAACTCAACTTTCTCGTGAGAAAGCGAAGCGTCACGAAGCTTGGATCCAACTTGAAAAAGCATACGAAGATGCTGAAACAGTTATGGGTGTTATCAACGGTAAAGTTAAAGGCGGCTTCACAGTTGAACTTAACGGTATCCGTGCATTCCTACCTGGTTCTCTTGTTGATGTACGTCCAGTACGTGACACTCTGCACCTTGAAGGCAAAGAGCTAGAGTTCAAAGTAATCAAACTTGACCAAAAGCGTAACAACGTTGTTGTTTCACGTCGTGCTGTTATCGAATCTGAAAACAGTGTTGAGCGTGACGAGTTACTTGCTTCTCTACAAGAAGGCATGGAAGTTAAAGGTATCGTTAAGAACCTTACTGACTACGGTGCATTCGTTGATCTAGGTGGCGTTGACGGTCTACTACACATCACAGATATGGCTTGGAAGCGTGTTAAGCACCCATCTGAGATCGTAAATGTTGGTGACGAGATCAATGTTAAAGTTCTTAAGTTCGATCGTGAGCGCACTCGTGTTTCTCTAGGTCTTAAGCAACTTGGCGAAGATCCATGGGTAGCTATCGCTAAGCGTTACCCAGAAGGTCACAAACTTTCTGGTCGTGTTACTAACCTAACTGACTACGGCTGCTTCGTTGAAATCGAAGAAGGCGTTGAAGGTCTAGTACACGTTTCTGAAATGGATTGGACTAACAAGAACATCCACCCTTCTAAAGTTGTTAATGTAGGCGACGAAGTTGAGGTTATGGTTCTTGAGATTGACGAAGAACGTCGTCGTATCTCTCTAGGTCTTAAGCAATGTAAAGCTAACCCATGGCAGACATTCGCTGAAGCGCAAGCTAAAGGCGACCACGTTACTGGTAAGATCAAATCTATCACTGACTTTGGTATCTTCATCGGTCTTGACGGCGGCATCGACGGTCTAGTTCACCTATCTGACATTTCTTGGAATGCTACAGGTGAAGACGCGGTACGTGAGTACAAGAAAGGCGACGAAATCTCTGCTGTTGTTCTAGCAGTAGATGCAGAGCGTGAGCGTATTTCTCTAGGTGTTAAACAAATGGAAGAAGACCCATTTAACAACTACCTAGCAGACAACAAGAAAGGTACTCTAGTAAACGGTACTGTTTCAGCTGTTGACGCTAAAGGCGCTACAATCACTCTAGCAGACAGCGTAGAAGGTTACATCCGTACTTCTGAGCTATCTCGTGACCGTATTGAAGATGCATCTCTAATCTTAAGCGTTGGCGATAGCGTTGAAGCGAAGTTCACTGGTGTAGACCGTAAGAACCGCGTAGTTAACCTATCTATCAAAGCTAAAGATGAAGCTGACGAGCAAGAAGCAATGGCTTCACTGAACACTAAGTCTGAAGACGGTGGTTTCGGTAACGCAATGGCTGACGCTTTCAAAGCAGCTAAAGGCGAATAAGTAAATTTAAAGGGAGCGTAATGCTCCCTTTTCTTTCGATAACGTAGGAGAGGTCATTTATGACAAAATCTGAACTGATTGAACAACTGTGTAGTAAAAAGCCTCAACTTTCTGCTAAGCAGGTTGAAGATACAGTCAAGGAAATCCTTGAACAGATGGCAACAACGCTAGAGGGCGGTGATCGTATAGAGATTCGTGGTTTTGGTAGTTTTTCTCTACACTATCGAGAGCCTCGTTTAGGTCGTAATCCAAAAACTGGTGATAAAGTAGAATTGGATGGTAAGTTCGTTCCTCATTTTAAACCAGGTAAAGAACTGCGTGAACGTGTGAATTTCAGCTAATGTAAATTGGCATATAAAAACGGCATACTTTTTAGTATGCCGTTTTTTTATGTTCATTTTCAGTGCGTTTAGGTGTATCTTTAGAGCTGTAAAATAAGATATTGTTAGATGTTCATTAACTGGAGGGAATACCAGTGAAAATTGTTGTAGCTATTTTATTATTATCTTTATTTCTGATCTCATTAGCGGTCGGTGCACAAAACCAGATTATTGTTAATTTTAACTATTTGTTGGCACAGGGTGATTTTCAATTATCAACCTTGCTAGGAATATTCTTTGCGACTGGTTTTGGTTTAGGCTGGCTGATTTGTGGCAGTATGTATTTAAAAGTGAGTATGACGCAGCGTCGTTTACGTAAGCGTCTCGATAAACAAACTGCAGAGTTGAATAGACTGCGTTTAGATTCAACCAAAGGGTAGTGACTAAATGTTAGAACTGCTATTCCTATTATTACCTATTGCGGCCGGTTATGGTTGGTATATGGGTAATAGGAGTGCGACACAACAACGTCAAAGAGATACAAATCACCTGTCACGTCAATACGTGGCGGGTCTGAATCTATTGCTGTCTGATCAGTCAGATAAAGCAGTAGATCATTTTATCGAGCTTCTTCAGGTCGATAGCGATACGATAGATACCCATCTTGCTTTAGGTAACCTTTTCAGAAGCCGTGGTGAAGTGGACCGCGCCATCAAAATTCATCAAAACCTCATCGCTCGTCCAAACTTAACGTTAGATCAACGAAATATAGCACTTCAACAACTTGCAAAAGATTATATGGTTGCTGGTATTTTGGATCGTGCCGAAAAAATATTTGAGCAGTTAGTGGACGAACCTGATCATAAAGAAGCCGCTTTACTTCAGTTAGTTGCTATTCATCAACAAACAAGAGAATGGGAACAAGCCATTACCTTTGCTAATAGTTTAGTGAAAATGGGTAAGAAAAAGCTAAAACCCGATATTGCTCATTACTATTGTGAATTAGCAATGCAAGAGCTTGCTGATAGTAACTTAAATAAAGCAAAACAGAATTTGAAAAAAGCCTTATCTATTGATAATAACTGTGTTCGAGCATCAATTATGATGGCGAAGTTATTAATAGAAGAGAAAAACTATAAAGCAGCTGCAGCGCAATTAGAATCCGTTTTAGATCAAGATATTGATTTTATCAGTGAAGCATTGCCATTGCTTGCCGAGTGTTATGAACACCTAGATAGAGAAGGCTCATTGCTTCACTTCCTAAAAGAAGCGATAGCAAAAGGTGCAGGAGCAAGTGCAGAGCTTATGCTGTCTAATTTAATTGCAAAGCATGAAGGTACAGCATTAGCTCAAGGCTATATGACTAAGCAGCTGCTGAAAAATCCAACAATGAAAGGTTTCTATCGTCTTATGGGCTATCATGTTGATGAAGCTGAAGATGGTAGAGCAAAAGCCAGTTTGTCGAGTTTACAAAACCTGGTTGGTGAACAATTAAAAATGAAACCGAATTATCGTTGTTGTAAATGCGGTTTCTCTGCCCATCGATTATTTTGGCAGTGTCCATCCTGTAAAGGGTGGGGAGCAATTAAGCCTATAAAGGGTTTAGATGGTGAATAATGAAGAGGCGCTCTTAGTGCCTCTTTTTTTGAGTAAAACAAAATGAGCAATTCCAAAGGAGAGAAAATGAAAGACCAAAAGGTGATCGTTGCATTGGATTATGATAATCAAGCAGATGCATTAGCGTTTGTTGATAAAATTGATCCTAGCTCTTGCCGCTTGAAAGTGGGTAAAGAGATGTTTACTTTATTTGGCCCTGAGTTTGTAAAGGAACTTCATAAACGTGGTTTTTCTGTTTTTCTAGATTTAAAGTTCCACGATATCCCTAACACTTGTTCAAAAGCAGTGCGTGCAGCAGCTGAAATGGGTGTGTGGATGGTGAATGTTCATGCGAGTGGCGGTGAGCGTATGATGACGGCATCACGTGAAATTTTAGAACCATATGGAAAAGATCGTCCATTGCTTATTGGTGTAACAGTACTAACAAGTATGGAACAACAAGATTTAGCAGGTATTGGTTTAGATATCGCACCACAAGAACAAGTAAAACGTTTAGCTAGATTGACTAAAAATAGTGGTTTAGATGGCGTTGTATGTTCTGCACAAGAAGCTTCAATGTTAAAAGCCGACCTAGGTAAAGAATTTAAATTAGTGACTCCTGGCATTCGTCCAGCAGGTGCTGATGTCGGTGACCAAAAACGCATTATGACACCGGTTGATGCTATTACTTCAGGTTCTGATTATTTAGTGATTGGTCGTCCAATTACACAGGCAGAGAACCCATCACAAGTATTAAGTGAGATTAACCTGTCTCTAGCTTCAGTTTTATAAGTGTGTAATTTGATAGATGAAGGATTCTAAATTTGTAATCACCTACAAATAGATAAAAAAATAGAGACCATTTGGTCTCTATTTTTGTTTGTAAGTTATACCAATCACAGTAAGTGATTTACTACGATTGGTATTATCTTTAAAAAAGAATTACATTACACGCATACCTGGTTGAGCACCTTCGTGTGGTTCAAGGATCCAAAGATCTTTACCACCAGGGCCTGCAGCTAGGATCATGCCTTCAGACATACCAAACTTCATTTTACGAGGTTTAAGGTTAGCAACCATCACGGTTAACTTGCCTTCCAGCTCTTCAGGTTTGTATGCTGATTTGATTCCAGAGAACACTTGACGAGTCTCACCGCCAATGTCCAGTTGGAATTTAAGTAGCTTATTTGCTTTTGGCACTTCTTCACAAGAGATAATACGTGCAATGCGCATATCAACCGCTTCGAATGCATCAAACTCAATCTCATCTGCGATTGGGTCTTTATCTAGTTCAGTTTGGCTTGCTTTTTCTTTTTCCGCTTCAGCTTTCTCTTTTGCGGCCATTTCTACAGCTGCATCTTCTTTTGATTCTTCAACCATAGCTTCAACTTTCTTAGGGTCGATTCGAGCAAATAGCGCTTTAAACGTAGTGATTTCGTGAGACGTTAATGGTTGTGTAACGCCTTCCCACGTTAACGTTTCGTTTAAGAAAGCTTCAGTACGTGCAGCAAGCTCTGGCATTACAGGTTTTAGGTAAGCCATTAGGACACGGAACAAGTTAATACCTACAGAAGAAACTTCTTGTAGCTCTTGCTCTTTGCCTTCTTCTTTTGCTAATACCCAAGGTGCTTTTTCATCAATGTACTGATTTGCTTTGTCTGCAAGCGCGGTAATCTCACGAATAGCACGGCTAAATTCACGAGTTTCGTATAGCTCAGCAATACGATCAGCTGCTGCAATAAATTCATTGTAAAGCTCAGGCTCTGCAAAGTTATCTGCTAGTTTGCCATCAAAGCGTTTAGTAATGAAGCCAGCGTTACGAGAAGCTAGGTTAACAATCTTATTTACTACATCAGAGTTTACACGTTGAGTGAAGTCTTCAAGGTTTAAATCAAGATCATCAATACGGCTATTTAGTTTAGCGGCATAGTAGTAACGTAGACACTCAGGATCTAAGTGATTTAAGTAAGTACCCGCTTTAATGAAAGTGCCTTTAGATTTAGACATTTTCGCGCCATTCACCGTGACATAACCATGGACAAATACATTGTTTGGCTTACGGAAACCTGCGCCATCAAGCATTGCAGGCCAGAATAGGCTGTGGAAATATACGATGTCTTTACCGATGAAGTGGTAAAGCTCAGTCGTGCTGTCTTTTTTCCAGTATTCATCAAAGTTTAGATCGTCACGTTTGTTACAAAGGTTTTTAAAAGAACCCATGTAGCCAATAGGAGCGTCTAACCAAACATAGAAGAATTTATTTGTTTCGCCAGGAATTTCAAAGCCAAAGTAAGGTGCATCACGAGATATGTCCCACTGTTGTAAACCTGATTCAAACCATTCTTGCATCTTATTTGCTGTTTCTGATTGTAAAGAACCAGAGCGAGTCCATTCTTTCAGCATGCTTTCAAACTGAGGTAAGTCAAAGAAGAAATGCTCAGAATCTTTCATCACTGGAGTTGCACCAGACACTGCAGACTTAGGATTAATCAGATCAGTAGGGCTATATGTTTCGCCACAGTTATCACAGTTATCACCGTATTGTTCTTCTGCTTTACATTTCGGGCAAGTGCCTTTTACGAAGCGGTCAGGTAAGAACATTTCTTTTTCAGGATCGAATAACTGAGAAATAGTGCGGCTAGTAATAAAGCCGTTTTTCTTTAGCTCTAAATAGATATGAGAGGCTAACTCACGGTTTTCATCACTGTGTGTGCTGTGATAGTTATCAAAGCTAATGTCGAAGCCAGCGAAATCTTTTTGATGCTCTTCGCTTACTGCTGCAATCATTTCTTCAGGAGTGATACCCATCTGTTGAGCTTTAAGCATGATTGGTGTGCCGTGAGCGTCATCTGCACAAATAAAGTTAACGTCGTTGCCGCGTAAACGTTGGTAACGAACCCAGATATCCGCTTGGATATGCTCAAGCATATGACCTAGGTGGATTGAACCGTTTGCATACGGTAGGGCACATGTAACCAGAATTTTTCTCGGATCTGTAGCCATATCTTCTCTTTCGCTTAATGTGATGGGTGAAAATTTTAAGAGATAAATAGTACCTGAAGCGAGCTAGAAAGCATAGAGGATCAAAGACTCAATTAGTGCTAGGATGAGTAAAAATAATCAAGGAATAGGTAAGATGGCATTTACAACGATGGCTGAGATTAAAAATTGGTTAAATGAATTTACGCATTCGCAACTTTGTGAGGGATGGGCCGATATACCAAATCTAGTATCTCTTACTGCTAACGGTATCGTTACAGTAACGCTCCCTTTTGTTTCTATGTCCTTAAAACAAGAATTATTGGCTTGGGTAGAGCAGCAAAAACAGAGTTTAAAGTTGGATTCGCTCTCTTTTGAAGTCGTGACTAAACCAGCAACCTTAAAAACAGATAAACCCGCAGTTAAAGGGGTGAAAAATATCATTGCTGTTAGCTCTGGCAAAGGTGGGGTTGGTAAATCAACAACAGCAGTGAACCTGGCATTAGCGTTACATCATTTAGGTGCTCGAGTTGGCATCTTAGATGCGGATATTTATGGGCCATCAGTTCCTTTAATGTTAGGCGTAGAAGATAAAAAGTCAAACATTGTAGATAATAATCGCATGATGCCAGTAGAGGCTCATGGTATTTACAGTAATTCAATTGGTTATTTAGTAGATAAAGCAGAAGCCGCCGTGTGGCGTGGTCCAATGGCATCAAAGGCATTATCTCAATTAGTTAATGAAACATGGTGGCCAGATCTGGATTATCTTGTTATTGATATGCCACCAGGTACAGGAGATATTCAACTCACGCTATCTCAGCAGATACCAACGACTGGAGCGGTAATCGTAACTACACCACAGGATCTTGCGTTAACTGATGCGATTAAAGGAGTGAATATGTTTACGAAAGTAGATGTTCCTGTTATTGGTATCGTTGAGAATATGAGTGTGCATATTTGCTCTCAATGTGGACATGAAGAAGCTATTTTTGGAACCGGTGGTGCAGAGTTAATGGCTAAGAAGTATTCAATTCCGTTACTTGGTAAGTTGCCATTGCATATTGATATTCGCAGTGAGACTGATTCAGGTACGCCAAGTGTTGCTGAAAACCTAGCGAGCGCCCATAGTCAACTCTATATTCAGCTCGCAGAGCAAGTATCTAGTCGATTATATTGGCAAGGAGAGGTTGTTGCTGACCAAATAATGTTCAAGTCTTTATAGTGTCGGTGTTTAGCGTAATTATCGGTGGAAAGTATCGTTCGTAATCCCTATAATTAGGCGGTTTTATTTTAATAACCGCATCTCGCACACTTTTAGGTATCTTTTATGTCAGAGAACAGTAATCAAAACTGTATTATCGTAGGTATTGCAGGGGCATCAGCTTCAGGTAAGAGTCTGATCGCTTCTACTATTTATAACGAACTACGAGCAAAAGTTGGCGATCATCAAATTGGTGTAATAACTGAAGATAGTTACTACAAGGACCAAAGCCACCTGACCATGGAAGAAAGAGTCAAAACAAATTACGACCACCCAAGTGCTCTTGATCACGAATTACTTTGTGAACATCTTGAACAGCTTATGCGTGGTGAAGCGGTTGATATTCCAACCTATAGCTATACTGAGCACACTCGTACTTCTGAAGTTGATGTGATGACTCCTAAAAAAGTGATCATCCTTGAAGGTATTCTGCTTTTAACTGATCCTCGTTTACGTAATTTAATGCACGCAAGTGTGTTCATGGATACGCCTTTAGATATCTGTTTATTACGTCGTGCTAGACGTGATGTAGAAGAGCGTGGTCGCACAATGGAATCTGTATTTGAGCAATATCAGAAAACAGTACGTCCAATGTTCATGCAGTTTATTGAACCATCTAAACAGCATGCTGATATCATTGTTCCACGTGGCGGTAAAAACCGCATTGCAATTGATGTATTAAAAGCACACATTTCTCGTTTATTGAAAGCATAATAAAACGAAATTAAATAAATAGGCCGACGTTATCGTTGGCCTTTTTTTTGTCTGATTTCTGTCACTTCCTGTTATTTAGGTATATAACTATAGGTAACCCTATGTTTATTATGCTTAAGTAGTGGCATAATTAACACTCTTGTTACCATTTCAATACATTAGATGGATTTTGGCCGTGAAAAAAATAGCCCTATTAATTAGCATACCCTTTATCGCTATCATTGCCGCTTTATTGGTGCTGGTATTACTTGTTAACCCTAACGACTTTAAACCTTTGATAAAAGAGCAAGTTGAAGCTCAAACGGGTCGTCAATTAACCATTGATGGTGATATTGAATGGCGATTTTTCCCATCAATTGGCTTTTCTATTGGTGAAGTTGCTTTAAGTAATCCAAAGGGGTTTTCAACTCCTGACCTTGTGAAATTTAATAATGCGGTATTAGACCTTAATGTTCGCCCATTATTTCAGCATGAAATCAATATTGGCTTAGTGACTTTGGATGGCGCTTCTTTTACGCTACACACACTAAAAAATGGCACGACGAACTTAGACAATATTGGTCCAACTAAAGAACAAGTTGGTACTCTTGAAGCAAGCCCAGAAGAGCAAGTCGCAAAAATAACGGATAATACTCAACCAAGTACCCAACTTAATGATTGGAAAGTAACATTAGAAGGCATTGCACTAACGAATGCAGAAGTGCTTATTCAGGATGATAAAGCGGGCACTAAAATGTATTTTAGTGATATGAATTTATCACTGTCTCAATTTAGTCCTGGTCAATGGGCTCATTTAGAGTTTGATTTAAAAGGGGATTTAGGCCAACAGAACGTTGCTTTAAAAGGTGAGACTGATTTAAATATTGCAGTTGCATTAGATGATGCATCATTAAAGCAGACAAAGTTTATTGCTTCTTACTCTGACGCCTCAAACAAATTTAATGATATTACATTCACCATTGATCAGTTCTCTTTTGATGAATGGGCAAATATCAGTCTAACAGCGCTAGGTAAGGCAAATGCCCTTGATGTTAATTCGAATTCTACCTTCGCTCTATACGTACCAAAAGCATTAGATGTTATTCAAGTGAAAGACTTTTCAAGCACTAACAACGTAAAAGGTAAAGGAATACCAAACGAAGATGTTACCGCTGTTATAGGCTTTAATAGTTCATTTGATTTAAAAAAATCGTTTCTGAGTATCAATACACTTTCTCTGTCAGCGGTGGATACTGATTTTACTGGTAAGATGAGCGTACAGCTAAATGAGATACCTAAGGTACGCTTTGAGTTACGTAGTCCAAATATTGATGTTGATGCATTATTAGCAACCTTACCTCAAAATGAAGCAACCGTAACGGAAAAAACAACAAGTAATAATAAAGAGCTACCAGCGAGTAAGGCAACAGAAGTGGAACCTGATTTAAGCGCATTAAAAACGCTTGATGTCGCAGGAACCATTATTATAGATAAGTTCAAAGCAAGTAATGCCAAGATGCAGAATGTTACTTCTGTGTTCTCCATTAATCGTGGCGTATTAAAACTGACGAAATTCCACTCGGATTTATACGATGGTGCGATTGATATGACTGCAACCTTGGATGCGCGTAAAGCAACTCCTACGTATAGCATTAAACAATCAATCAAAGGAGTACAAGTTGCCCCGTTATTGACAGATGTTATGGGTGAAAGTCTTATTGAAGGTAATGGTAATATGGCATTGAATGTTTCAGGTAAGAGCTTGAAACCAAGTGCTTTAAAAGAAAACCTTAAGGGTAAGGCATCAATTAACTTTGCCGACGGTGCTGTTAACGGCATTAATATTCCATTACTAATCCGCACGACCTATGCAAAAATTAAAGGTGAAAAAGTTCAAGGCAGCGAAGAAGCAGAGAAAACAGACTTTAGTGCACTAACTGCGGACTTTTATTTATCAAAAGGAAATGCGACAACCAAAAATATTAAAATGGTATCGCCATTACTTCGTATTCATGGCGAAGGCTCTGCTCATTATGTGAATGAAACGGCAAACATGCTAATTAAAACATCAATCGTTGGCTCATTAAAAGGCCAGGGCGGTAAAGGCATTGATGATCTTAAAGATGTTACGATCCCAATTCGAATTACAGGTCCATGGGGTAAGCCAAAGTATAAGCTTGAGTTTGATGATGTTATGCAACAAAAAGCAAAGAAAGAAATTGATCGTGGTATCGAAAAACTTGAAGAGAAATATGGCGATAAGATTAAAGATGAAAAAGTAAAAGAAGCGGCAAATAAGCTGCTGAAAGGGCTTTTTAATTAATTTACAGTGATATAACAGTTAAAAAATGGCCTGTAATCATTATTGATACAGGCCATTTTTATTTCTTATTAAGAATAAAAGGATCTACCAATCTATGCCTTTCAATGCTTTAATGCCGGAATCAAAAGCGTGTTTTACATTTCGAACTTCAGATACCGTATCAGCCATTTCAATTAACTCACGGTGCGCAGCTCGGCCAGTAATCACAACCGATTGCATTTTGGGACGGTTTTGTAATGCTGTTTTTAACTCATCAAGTTCGATATAGCCATAAGTGATCATATAAGTCATTTCATCAAGCAAAACAAGATCGACAGATTCATCGGATAAGCTTTTTTTGCACTCTTGCCATACACGTTGTGCTGCTTCGGTATCTGCTGTTTTATCTTGAGTATTCCAAGTAAATCCTGTTTTCATAACATGGAAAGGGACACCATGACCTTCTAGTAAATTTCTTTCCCCACAATCCCATGTCCCTTTAATAAATTGAGCCACAACACAATTTAAGCCATGTCCAACCGCTCTTGCTACTGTGCCAAAGCCAGAAGTAGTTTTTCCTTTCCCATTACCCGTAACAACAATTAACAAGCCTTTTTCTGTCTGCGCATCTTCAACACGCTTGTCGACATTTTCTTTGATCTTTGACTGGCGTTGCTTATAGCGTTCATCTTTTTTATCTTGTTCTATCATGATTTCTATTCCATTAAAAATAGGGGAGTTCATTTATTGTAGTTATTTGAGATATAAAAAATCCCGAGAGGAGAACCATATCGGGATTTATATTATCTATCAATGATAAAAGTGAATGTATCTTTACTGACTAACCACTTTATAGATCGGATCTTCTTGTACATTTATTTCAACTAAGCTACCCGCTTTGTTTAGAAGAGCATGACAATCTTGGCTTAAGTGACGAAGATGTACTTTTTTGCCTGCTTTAGAGTAACGCTCAGCGATAGTATCAACGGCTTCGATAGCTGAATGGTCAACAACACGTGAGGCTGCAAAATCAATAATGATGTCTTGAGGGTCACTTTCTACATCGAATAACTCTAAGAAATTAGCTGCTGAACCAAAGAAGATCGGTCCATTAATTTCATAAACTTTAGAGCCTTCTTCGTTTACTGAGTTTGTTGAGAAGATGTGTTTTGCGTGTTGCCATGCAAACATTAATGCAGAGGCGATAACACCAACACCAACAGCAACAGCAAGGTCAGTAAACACAGTAACAACGGTTACAAGTACAATAACAAAGAAATCCTGTTTTGGTACTCGGCGTGCAAGTTTGAATGTTGCCCACTCAAATGTACCAATTACTACCATGAACATAACACCAACAAGAGCTGCTAGAGGGATTATCTCAATTAATGAAGATGCAAATAGGATGAAGACTAACAGCATTACCGCGGCTACGATGCCAGATAAACGGCCACGGCCGCCAGAGTTAACATTGATCATTGATTGACCAATCATCGCACAACCACCCATTGCTCCGAATACAGAACAAGTAACGTTTGCTACGCCTTGACCAACACATTCACGGTTAGATTGACCACGAGTACCTGTCATTTCATCAATAACCGTTAAAGTTAGTAATGATTCAATTAAACCGATAGCGGCTAAAATAAGCGCGTAAGGTAAGATGATGTACAGTGTTTCTAAAGATAATGGGACATTAGGCACAGAGAAAGTAGGAAGAGAGCCTGCTAATGTTGCTGCTTCATCACCACTCATTGTACGTAGGAAGTCTACAACAGTACGAGTATCTAAATCTAAACCTTGAACTAACCCTGTTACAACAATAATAGCGACTAAGGAAGAAGGCACTGCTGTTGTTAATTTAGGTAAGAAGTGAATGATAGCCATAGTCACAGCAACTAAGCCTAGCATTAGTATCATTTGGTCACCTTGTAACCAATCTAAATTACCGAGTGCGTCAGGGGCTTTAAATTGACCAAGTTGAGCAAGGAAGATAACAATAGCTAAGCCGTTTACAAATCCGATCATTACAGGATGTGGAACGATACGAATAAACTTACCTAGTTTAAATAAACCTGCGGTAATTTGCAGAATACCGGCGAGTAAGATGGCTGCAAAAAGGTACTGTACGCCGTGAACTGCTACTAAGCTAACCATTACAACAGCCATCGCGCCAGTTGCGCCAGAAATCATTCCAGGGCGACCACCAATAACTGACGTAATTAAGCCGACAATGAAAGCAGCATATAGGCCAACCATAGGGTCAACACCAGCAACAAAGGCGAAAGCAACAGCTTCAGGGACTAGAGCTAACGCAACGGTTAACCCTGATAGAACATCATTCTTCACTGAATGATTAGAAAATTTTGGAAATTCAAACATTATTTTTAGATATCTTCTTGGTTGTTTTTCAAGCATAGTATGCGGCGAATCGTACAGAAAAGCGTGATGAACTTCAATGTATATTCGGAATTAGATATAAAAAAAGCAAGTTACATCGAAACGTAACTTGCTTAATTTTATTGGTTATTTATTTTAAAGGCGTTTGCCTAAAAAATTATAAACCCGCTGTTTTCGCCATTGCTGCACTTGCTTGAGAAGTGGCTGTTTGACTACCAGCTTGTTTTGGTTCAAAGCGCTCAGTTCTAAATGCAGCAGCCGTAACAGTGATTTCTTTAATCTCTGTTGGACCTGTTGCTTTAGTCATTCCTGAAGAAGCGTGACCTTTGTATTGAGGCTTTTCAGCAACAACAGTCGTCGTTGGTGCTGATGTCTCAACTACTGCAATTTCAGCAGGAGTTACAGGAGCTTCTTTTACTTCAACCTTCTGCTCCGCTATTAGTGCTTCTGCAGTTGCTGGTGCTTCATTAATTACTGGAGCCTCAGCTTGAGTTGTTGCTACAGGCGCTTCAGCAATAACATGTTCAACCACAGGTGTTTCTATTATTGCTTCTGCTTTATTAGCAGGAACATAAGGCAGTAATACTTTGCCCATAGCCATTTCAGGGAATGCAACACCACCGATTTGAGCTTTTACTGTAGTGGTTTGACTTGCTTGGTCTTGTGCATTTTGAGTTTCATTATCAATGAACTTCTCTTGTTGGCGTTTTGCTTCTTTCATCTCTAAGATGCGAGCATAGTCAGGGTAAGCTTTACCCATCGCCATTTCAGGAGACGCAACACCAGCAAATAGACGAGCAGGATTCACAGGGCGACGATCACGGCGACGACGACGTTGACCACTTGCACGTAAGTGGCGAGGTGAACGACGGTTACGACGTTGGCCTTCTTTACGTTCTGTATTCTTCTCAGTATTTGCTTCTGCAGGCGTAGTTACTTGTGCTTGGGTTTCTGTTGTTGCTACTACTTCAACAGGAACTTCTACTTCCGCTTCTACTGCTTTACCTGTACGTACTTTCTTTTGCAACTGACGGCGTTGACGGCGTTGCTTAACTTGAACCGTTTTTTCGCGTTTTTCAGCTGGTTTATCAGAAGGTTGCACAGGTACTTGTTGTGCTTCTGCTGCTAATTGAAGCCCTTGCTCTGCAATTTCCTTACGAGCTTTAGGTTGTTTCGTTGGTTTGCTTTCAGCCGCTACTTTAACTGGCTTAGTTGCATTATCTTCAACTTTTTTACCACGACGATTATCAGTGCGATTTTCGTTGTTGTTGTTGCGGTTATCATTACCGTTACGACGATTGTTGCGGTTATTACGACCATTTTCGTTACGACGACGATCATTATTACGGTTTTGATTACGACGCTGAGTTGGTTTTTCTTCTTCTACTTTTTTCTCAGTTTCAGCAGGTGTTGCTTCTGGTGCAGAGAAGAAGTTTGCAATCGCAGTGAAGAAACGACTAATAATACCCGGTTTTTCTTCAGCTGTTGCTTTTGCTTCTGGTGCTTTTGTTTCTTGTACTTTCGCAATTGGAGCTGCTTGAGCTGGAGCACTGAAGCCTTGAAGAACAGGTTCTTCGCGTTTTCTAGGAGCAATATTAACCGCAGGGGCTTCTTTTGCTTCTGCTTCACGTAACGCTTCTAGTTTCTTAGGTAGAAGGTATGAAAGCATTTCTTGTTCTTCACCATCACGGATACGAATCACTTCAAAGTGAGGCGTTTCCATATCAGAGTTAGGAACAATGATTACACGAACATTGTGGAATTTTTCAATGTGCTGAACTGAACGACGTTTTTCATTGAGCAGGTAAGAAGCAATAGAAACAGGAACAACGGCAAGAACTTGAGTTGTATTGTCTTTTAGAGACTCTTCCTCAATTAAACGTAAAACAGACAGTGCTAGTGATTCATTATCACGAACAACACCAGTACCCGTACAACGAGGGCAAATATGGTGACTTGCTTCAGCTAAAGACGGGCTTAAGCGTTGGCGAGACATTTCTAGAAGACCGAAACGAGAAATACGACCGATTTGAACACGAGCACGATCCATACGAACCGCTTCACGCATGCGATTTTCTACTTCACGTTGGTGACGAACTGGCGTCATATCAATGAAGTCGATAACCACAAGGCCACCTAGATCACGTAGACGTAATTGACGTGCAATTTCATCAGCTGCTTCTAAGTTTGTATTTAATGCTGTTTCTTCGATATCACCGCCTTTCGTTGCGCGAGCTGAGTTGATATCAATTGATGTCAGTGCTTCTGTTGGGTCAATAACAATAGAACCACCAGATGGTAAGCGCACTTCACGCTCAAAAGCAGATTCAATCTGGCTTTCGATTTGATAGTGGCTAAACAGTGGGATTTCGCCTTCATACAGCTTAACGCGAGATAAGAAATCTGGGCGAATAAGTTGAATGTGTTGACGAGCACGGTCAAAGATTTTTGGGCTATCAATCAAGATTTCGCCAATATCACGACGTAAGTAATCGCGGATTGCACGAACAATAACGTTACTTTCTTGGTGAATTAGGAAAGGTGCTTGATTTGATTCTGATGCGTGCTTAACCGCTTCCCAATGATTTAGGAGTACGTTTAAATCCCACTCAAGTTCTTCTGCAGATTTACCAACACCAGCAGTACGAACAATTAGACCCATACCCTGAGGTAGTTCTAATGTACTTAATGCTGCTTTAAGTTGAGTGCGTTCTTCACCTTCGATACGACGAGAAATACCGCCAGCTCGAGGGTTATTTGGCATAAGAACAAGATAGCTACCAGCAAGAGAAATGAAAGTTGTTAAAGCAGCGCCTTTGTTGCCACGCTCTTCTTTTTCAACTTGAACAATTACTTCTTGGCCTTCTTTCAAAACGTCCTTGATATTTGGACGGCCTTGATAAGTGTAACCTTGAGGGAAATATTCTTTTGCAATTTCCTTAAGGGGAAGGAAACCGTGGCGATCAGCACCGTAATCAACAAAAGCTGCTTCCAAGCTTGGTTCGATACGTGTGATTTTGCCTTTATAAATATTTGCTTTCTTAGATTCGTGACCAGGGCTTTCGATATCTAGATCAAAAAGGCGTTGGCCATCAACTAATGCGACGCGCAACTCTTCCTTTTGGGTTGCGTTAATCAACATTCTTTTCATTAGGGAATACTCATTACAAATTGTCGAGCTTGTTTGTCCACTTCCATTTCAAATGGTGCCAGATCCCAAGGCTGATTACATGTGCAGCCTCACGGCTGGAACTCAGGGATGCTCTAGGGCACAATCCACATCAACACTATCGATAAAATAGTGCTGATCCGCAATTATTCGCGGTCGTTAAAACATAAAAAATGGTTTAGGCATAACAAGCAAAAAAACTCAAAGCAGTATAGATGTCTTACGCCAATTGCCGCATCACCGCATTCGAGCAGTATATTTTTAGTTCTTTTGGTGCTTTTATGCTCACCAAGGTGAAGAAATAGCCATCTGGGCTAATTTCAGGGGCTAACTATAACAGTCAGATTAAACCGCAGCAATCTTCATTATTTGAAAGTGAGCTAAAAAAGGTTCATCAATTAGAATTAAGACAGTAGAATGTAGAAATGACTGATGATAAACCTAAAGTGCAATTCGTCGATATTGATGACGATTTTGCAGGGCAACGAATCGATAATTTTCTTCTTGCCCGCTTAAAAAATGTCCCTAAAAGCATGATTTATCGAATTGTGCGTAAAGGTGAAGTTCGCGTAAATAAAAAACGCATTAAACCAGAGTACAAATTACAAGAGGGCGATATGGTTCGTATTCCTCCTGTAAAAGTACCAGAACCTACAGCGCCTGATTTACCAAGTGTTAAATTAGCTAAAGTGTCTGAGCTTGAAAGTTGTATTATTTATGAAGATGATCACCTTCTAATATTGAATAAACCTTCAGGCACAGCGGTTCATGGTGGCAGTGGTCTTAAATTCGGTGCAATTGAAGCATTAAGAGCTTTACGCCCTGATGCGCGTTTTTTAGAGCTTGTTCACCGAATTGATAGAGATACTTCTGGCATTCTACTTGTTGCTAAAAAGCGTTCAGCATTACGACGACTACAAGAGCAGTTCCGCAATAAGACAGTACAAAAATACTATTTTGCATTAGTGATGGGACAGTGGAAAAGCACATGTAAGGTCGTGAATGCACCTTTGCTAAAAAATGAAGTGAACAGTATTGTTCGAGTTAATCCGAATGGTAAGCCTTCTGAGACGCGCTTTAAAATTTTAGAAAAATTTGAACAAGCGACCTTAATCCAAGCAAGCCCAATTACCGGTCGAACGCATCAAATCCGTGTGCACGCCCAATATACTGGCCATCCTATTGGTTGGGATGATCGTTATGGTGACAGACGATTTGATGCTTATTCTGGACAGTTTGGTTTGGATCGATTGTTCTTGCATGCGGCAAATATCAAATTTACTCACCCAAGTACGGAAGAGTTAATGGATATTAGCGCACCAATGGAAAACAAATTAGAACGAGTACTAAAAGGCTTACGAGCTAAAAAATAGTTACGCACTAATGCAATGGTAGCGATAAGTGTTATAGGCACTTATCGCATTTTGTACTTGTTATATAAAAACTAAAGCACTGAAAATCCTTGACGATCTAGCATATCAATCAATGTGATCAGAGGAAGACCAATTAATGTATTGGGATCTTTTCCTTCCAATTTATTGAATAACGCAATTCCTAGTCCTTCACACTTAAAGCTTCCTGCACAATGAAGTGGCATCTCTTTATCTACGTAGCTTTCTATTTGTTGTGTATCTAATGATCGAAAGTGTACGTGAAACTCTTCACAAAGGGTTTCAGCAACCATTGTGGTGGTGTTTAATAAAGATAACCCTGTATAGAAGGTAATGATTTGGCCGCTGGCTTTTTGAAGTTGGGAAATGGCTTTTTCGCGAGTCAGTGGTTTTCCAATAATATCGCCATTGATAATGCACACTTGGTCGGATCCAATGATCAAATGGTGTGGATCTTCTATTCCACAAGAGCGTGCTTTTTGTTCCGCTAATCGAGTGACTAGTTCTTTAGGTGATTCATTATTAAGCGGAGTTTCGTCACAAACGGGTGAAATTGCATCAAAAGGACACTGGATCTTCTCTAAGATCGAACGTCGAAAAGGCGATGTTGAGGCTAGAATGAGTTTTGATTGCATAAGTAGGTTCTTCTTCTTAAATTTTTCGTTTATTATTAGTGATACCAATTCCAGTAATTATCTGCTCATTATTACTGGTTAAATCACTTAATAGCTGCGTTAAAAAATAGGCTTGTAGAATAACTACTTATCATATTTTTTGTCTTACTCTTAAGTGGTTTTCCTACGTAATAAATAGATCACTTAATTAATTACATTGGTATAACTCTGCTGAAATAGCAACTGGGAAGAAAAAAAGCATAATTTTTGCCATTTTTCTTTGACTCGAAGGCTTTAGAAAGATAAGATGCGCGCCCTATGCAAAAGGTAAAATTACCACGAACAGTTGATGCATTCCAAACCGCTCAACGAAGATTAGACTACGATGGAATCATCCAATCTAATATTTTAAAGCGTTTGGCTGAATCTACTGTAGATGTGAAAAGTGATGCTGAAGTCACTATGTCATTTAAAGTTGACGAACAACGACTAGCCGTTATCTCTGGTAAAGCTAACGTCACCGTGTTGTTGGAATGTCAACGCTGTAATGAAAATTTTGAACATCACCTAAATGTATCATTTAAGTGTACGCCTTTTTTAAGCGAAGAAAAGGCAGCTCTAATTCCTGAGGAATATGAGCTTGTAGATTTAAATGAAATGGGTGAAGTTGATCTCGTTGAGTTGGTAACTGATGAGTTCATTCTAGCGTTGCCGCAAGTCGCTATGCATGACATAAAAGACTGTCAGGTCAAATCTAACAATTTGGTATTTGGTGAAATTCCTGAAGAGGAAGAGAAACCGAATCCGTTTGATGTTTTAAAATCTTTAAAACAACAGTAATTGAGGAGTAGGGTCCATGGCCGTACAAAAGAGCAAGAAATCACGTTCAATGCGTGGCATGCGTCGTTCACACGATGCACTAACTACAAGTGCATTATCTGTAGACGCAACTAGTGGCGAAACTCACCTTCGTCACAACGTTACAGCTGACGGTTACTACCGTGGCCGCAAGGTAATCAACAAGTAAGGTTGACGCTTTGCAGCAGCTAACCATTGCAATTGATGCGATGGGTGGGGACTTCGGTCCCCAAGTTACAGTGCCTGCCGCCGTGCAGGCATTGTCACAATTCCCAGAGCTAAAAATCACTATTGTTGGAGATCGTCATGCGATTTCTACACAATTAGCACATCTAAATTATACCCCCAGCTCTAGATTTTCAATTGTCCATAGCGATAGTGTTATTGGCAATAATACACCACCTTCAAAAGCGCTTCGACACAGTCGTGGTAGCTCAATGAGAGTCGCCCTTGATTTAGTTTCCAGTAAAGATGCCCAAGCGTGTATTAGCGCAGGTAATACTGGGGCACTAATGGGATTATCTCGTTTTACTCTAAAACTTCTTCCTGGTGTAGAACGCCCAGCATTGATCAGTCCATTACCAACGAAAAATAATCAACGTACTTGGATGTTAGATCTTGGCGCTAATGTGTCATGTGATGCTGAAACCCTGTTTCAATTTGCCGTAATGGGTTCTGAATTAGCAGAACAATCCTTAGGGCGTAAAGCGAAAGTCGCATTATTGAATATTGGTGAAGAAGAAATAAAAGGTAATGATCAAATAAAACGTTGTGCTGAGATGCTGCATCAATGCCAAGATATTCAATTTATTGGTTATATCGAAGGTGATAAGCTTTATCAAGGCATTGCAGATGTAGTAGTCTGTGACGGGTTTGTCGGCAATGTTTGTCTGAAAACCAGTGAAGGCGTTGCACATTTATTTTTAGATCAACTAAAATCACATCTAGTTACATCAAAATTCAAACAAATTTTAGCGAAATGGCTCTTTGGTGATGTCATTTCTAGCTTAAAAGAGCTGAACCCCGACCAGTATAACGGCGCAAGTCTGATAGGATTGCGCGGCATTGTTGTGAAAAGTCATGGAAGTGCAGATATTTCTGCCTTTAACAATGCCATCAAGGAAGCGGTTCATGAGGTCAAGCGACAAATACCTAACCGTATTAGTGATCGCTTGGAGGCAGTTTTACTCGAGAGGCATTATTAGTCTTCATGTATAGCAAAATTTTAGGTACTGGTAGCTATTTACCAGCACAAATTCGCACAAACGCGGATTTAGAAAAAATGGTCGATACTAGTGATGAGTGGATCTTAGCTCGAACTGGTATTAGTGAACGTCGCATTGCCGGTGAAAATGAATCTGTAGCGACTATGGGTCATATTGCGTCTGTAAATGCAATTGAAATGGCCGGTATAGATAAGAACGATATTGATCTTATTATCTTAGCGACAAGCACACCAACATATTCATTCCCCTCTGCGGCTTGTGAAGTCCAAGGGTTATTAGAAATTCAGGGCTGTCCAGCATTTGATTTATCGGCAGCTTGTTCAGGGTTTGTTTATGCATTGAGTGTTGCTGATCAACATATCAAAACGGGTATGGCAAAAAACGTACTTGTTATTGGCTCTGATGCAGTATCTCATACCTGTGATCCTGAAGACCGCTCTACGGTTATCTTATTTGGTGATGGTGCCGGTGCGGTTGTTATTGGCCAAAGTGAAGAGCCTGGAATTATTTCAACTCACTTGCACGCTGATGGTAAGTTCGGTGAATTACTTTCTTTACCTGTCCCTTCTCGACAAAATGAAGAAGCAGACAAATGGCTACATATGGCTGGTAATGAAGTCTTTAAAGTTGCCGTTACACAGCTTTCTAATTTGGTGAAAGAAACACTTCAAGAAAACCAAATGGATAAGTCTGAGCTTGATTGGTTAGTTCCACATCAAGCTAATTTACGAATTATTAAAGCAACAGCGAAGAAGCTATCAATGTCGATGGATCAGGTTGTTGTTACTCTCGATCGTCACGGTAATACTTCGGCTGCAACAGTGCCAACGGCATTGGATGAAGCGGTACGTGATGGCAGAATTCAACGTGGCCAAACGTTATTGCTTGAAGCATTCGGCGGTGGTTTCACTTGGGGTTCTGCACTCGTTAAGTTTTAAGTGAAGAGCTAGACATCTGTTTGATGATCTAGCTTCTTTTATGTGCTTATTTAAAGGAAATAATATTCATGAGCAATTTTGCTATCGTTTTTCCAGGTCAAGGCTCTCAAGCTGTTGGCATGCTTGCTGAACTAGGTGAGCAACACGAAGTGGTAACTAAAACTTTTGCTGAAGCATCAGAAGCATTAGGTTATGACTTATGGTCACTTGTTCAAAATGGTCCTGCAGAAGATCTAAATCAGACTTTTCGTACTCAGCCTGCATTATTAGCGACCTCTGTTGCTTTATGGCGTGTATGGCAAGAACAAGGGTTAGCACAACCTTCTGTTTTAGCTGGTCATAGCCTTGGTGAATATTCAGCACTTGTATGTGCAGGTGTTATTAACTTTAAAGATGCAATCAAATTAGTTGAGCTTCGTGGTCAACTGATGCAAGAAGCAGTACCTGCTGGTGTTGGTGCAATGTATGCGATTATTGGTTTAGATAATGAAGCAATTGCAAAAGCATGTGATGAAGCTGCACAAGGAGAAGTGGTTTCTCCAGTTAACTTTAACTCTCCTGGTCAAGTTGTTATCGCTGGTAACAAAGATGCAGTAGAGCGTGCAGGCGTATTATGTAAAGAAGCGGGTGCAAAACGTGCACTACCGTTACCTGTATCAGTACCTTCTCACTGCGCACTAATGAAACCTGCGGCTGACAAACTAGCGGTAGCGCTAGAAAGCATTGAATTTTCAGCACCAGTACTGCCTGTTATCAACAATGTTGATGTTGCTGCCGAATCAGATCCTGCAAAAATTAAAGATGCACTTGTTCGTCAACTATACTGCCCTGTACGTTGGACAGAAGTAGTAGAAACAATGGCTGAGCAAGGCGTAGAAACCTTATATGAAGTTGGCCCAGGTAAAGTTCTTACTGGTTTAACTAAACGAATCGTTAAATCACTTAGCGCAGCAGCGGTAAATGATGCCGCTTCTCTTGAAGCTGCTAAGTAATTAAAGGGAATAGTAAATGATGAATTTAGAAGGCAAAATTGCCTTAGTTACTGGCGCAAGTCGCGGTATTGGTCGCGCTATTGCTGAGCAATTAGTCTCTCGCGGTGCAACGGTTATTGGTACTGCAACTTCTGAAAATGGCGCAGTTGCTATCAGTGAATATCTAGGTGAGAACGGTAAAGGTCTTGCTTTGAATGTAACAGATGCAGAATCTGTAACTGAAGTACTAAAAACCATCAATGATGAGTTTGGTGCGATTGATATCTTAGTGAATAATGCGGGTATTACTCGTGATAACCTACTTATGCGCATGAAAGATGATGAGTGGATGGATATTATTGATACCAACCTAACGTCTATTTTCCGTTTATCTAAAGCCGTACTTCGTGGCATGATGAAAAAACGTAATGGTCGCATTATCAACGTAGGTTCTGTTGTTGGTACTATGGGTAACGCAGGTCAAACTAACTATGCTGCTGCAAAAGCAGGCGTAATTGGCTTTACTAAATCGATGGCTCGTGAAGTAGCTTCACGTGGTGTAACGGTGAATACTGTCGCTCCAGGTTTTATCGAAACAGACATGACAAAAGCCTTGAATGATGACCAACGAGCTGCAACACTATCATCAGTACCTGCTGGTCGTTTAGGTGATCCTAAAGAAATCGCAGCTGCAGTTGTATTTTTAGCATCTCCAGAAGCGGCTTATATCACAGGCGAGACATTGCATGTGAATGGCGGCATGTACATGGTTTAATCACTAAAATTGGTTTAAGGGTGACTTAGGTCAATTTTGGGTCAATATTGCACTAAAAATCACGAATTTCGTGGTTTGACCAGCAATCTTAGCCTTGCAACTTTCTTATTAATGAATAGAATACAGCAAGTATCGCAAATCAGCGAAGTCTGTAATTAGGAAAATTAAAATGAGCAATCTTGAAGAACGCGTAAAGAAAATCATCATTGAGCAACTGGGTGTGGATGAAGCTGAAGTTAAAAACGAAGCATCATTTGTTGATGACCTAGGTGCAGATTCACTAGATACAGTTGAACTAGTTATGGCTCTAGAAGAAGAGTTTGACACTGAGATTCCAGATGAAGAAGCTGAGAAGATCACTACTGTTCAAGCTGCTATCGACTACGTAACTAGCGCACAGTAAGAAATACCCTCCAGGCGGTCATCTTGACCGCCTGAGTTTTTAATACGCTACAATCCCTATCTAAATTTCAAATAATTCCGGAGAAATATATCGTGTCCAAACGTCGTGTAGTTGTTACAGGCATGGGTATGCTAACACCGGTGGGTAACACTGTTGAAGCATCTTGGAAAGCGCTGTTAGCAGGCCAAAGTGGTATCGTTAATATCGAGCACTTTGACACCACTGAGTTTACTACTCGTTTTGCAGGTCTAGTTCAAGACTTTAATGCTGAAGAGTACATGTCTAAGAAAGACGCTCGTAAGATGGATTTATTTATCCAATACGGCGTAGCTGCTGGCATTCAGGCATTAGATGACTCGGGTTTTAAAGTTACTGAAGAAAATGCTCATCGTATTGGTGCTGCAATTGGTTCAGGCATTGGTGGTCTTGGCTTAATTGAAGCTGGTTACAAAGCATTTAGTGAAAAAGGTCCTCGTAAGATCAGTCCGTTTTTCGTGCCTTCAACCATCGTTAATATGATCGCAGGTCATATGTCGATTATGCGCGGTCTACGTGGTCCTAATATCGCAATTTCAACTGCTTGTACTACAGGTCTTCATAATATTGGTCATGCGGCTCGTATGATCGCTTATGGTGATGCTGATGCAATGCTAGCCGGTGGTGCAGAAAAAGCATCTACAGAGCTAGGTATGGGCGGTTTTGGTGCTGCAAAAGCACTATCAACAAATAATGAAAACCCTCAAGGCGCGTCTCGTCCTTGGGACAAAAACCGCGATGGTTTTGTTCTAGGTGATGGTGCTGGCATGATGGTTCTTGAAGAATACGAACACGCAAAAGCTCGTGGTGCGAAAATCTACTGTGAATTAGTTGGTTTTGGTATGAGCGGTGATGCTTACCATATGACGTCACCAACACCTGATGGTTCTGGTGGTGCACTAGCAATGGAAGCAGCGATGCGTGACGCTGGCGTAACGGGTGAGCAAATCGGTTATGTAAATGCACACGGCACATCGACACCTGCAGGTGATGTTGCGGAAGTTAAAGGCATTAAGCGTGCTCTTGGTGAAGCGGGTACTAAACAAGTATTAGTATCGTCAACAAAATCAATGACAGGTCACTTACTAGGTGCTGCTGGTTCTGTTGAAGCAATCATTACAGCGATGTCTTTGGTTGATCAAATCGTTCCACCAACGATCAACCTTGACGATCCAGAAGAAGGTTTAGATATTGACCTTGTTCCACATACGGCTCGTAAAGTTACTGATATGGAATATGCTATCTGTAACTCATTTGGCTTTGGTGGCACAAACGGTTCACTGATCTTCAAGAAAATGTAATAACTTGTTTGTGAGACTTAATTAGTTTCCAAGAGTCAGTTACACTTTAAAGGCGGTTTGATATTATATCAAACCGCCTTTTTATTTATCAGTGGTTAGGAGCTGTCATGTTTTGGGTTAATGGAATGGAATCTGAATCACTTCCCATAAGTGACCGAGCAACTCAGTATGGTGATGGTTTTTTTAGCACCATGAAGGTATTAAATAAGAAAGTTTGTTTGTGGGATCTGCATCTAAACCGACTTAAAACCTCTGCAATACGCTTAAATATTACAGAGCCTGATTGGAATACACTTGATAAACAAATCACTGAGCTTGCAACGAAAGTAATTAGTGGTGGCATTAAAGTGTTAATTACTAGAGGAAGTGGGGGGCGAGGCTATTCCCCTCAAGATTGCGATAATACTCAAGTTATTGTATCCACTTTTTCTCTTCCTATTTATTACAAAGAATGGAAGCAGAAAGGGATAGATTTAGGTGTATCAGATATTCAGTTGGGACTAAATCCATTATTAGCTGGAATGAAGCACCTAAACCGCCTAGAGCAGGTACTAATAAAGCAATCAATATCTAAAACAGATTATCTCGATGCTATTGTTCTCGATATTAGTAACAATATCGTTGAGACATCTATAGGTAATCTTTTTTGGGTTAAGAATGATAAACTATTCACTCCAGATTTATCATTAGCAGGTGTTGAAGGTGTGATGAAAGCGCATATTAAGAAGATTGCGAGCCTTCATCATATCGGGATTGAATCAGTACATTGTGATTTTGATACATTAGCTGTTGCTGATGAAGTATTTATCACTAACTCTTTATTTGAAATTGTACCTATTAATAAAATCAAAGACATTCATTTTACCAAGCATACATTAACTTATTGGTTTCAGGAGAAACTGTACTCGTGTTGAAAAAACTTATTATCATTATTTTATTTTTGGCGGTAGCTGCACTTGGTGCTGGCTTTTGGGCTTATCAGCAGGCAATTAATTTTACTCAACAACCTGTAATGCTAGAGAAAGCTCAACTTGTTGAAGTTAAATCAGGAACAAGTTACCGAAAACTCATTCGTCAGTTTGAAGAAAAGAAATGGATATCGGACACTCAATGGGCTCGATTTACTCATAAACTAAGCCCTCAATTAACCAATATAAAAGCGGGTACGTACTGGGTTGAACCAAATCAAAGGTTAGCAGAAGTACTGACTCAATTAAAAACGGGTAAAGAGCATCAATTCTCAATTACTTTTGTTGAAGGCAGTCGTTTTTCTGAGTGGCAACAACAACTAGAACAAGCGCCTTACCTAGAACATGAACTTGAAGGAATGTCAGAAGAAGACATTGCGAGTAAATTAGGCATTAAACGGTCTAAATTAGAAGGTCTTTTCTTAGCAGAAACGTACCATTATACGGCAGGCATGAGTGACTTTGATATTTTAGAGCGTTCTCATAATGCGCTAGTGACATTATTAGATACTGAGTGGGAAACGAAATCAGCTAATTTACCTTTAAAATCATCTTATGAAGCGTTGATTTTAGCCTCTATCATTGAAAAGGAAACCGCTATCGATTCTGAAAGAGAACGAGTTTCATCTGTGTTTGTTAATCGCCTAAGGCGTGGAATGCGTTTACAAACTGATCCAACGGTTATCTATGGTATGGGTGATAAATACGACGGTAATATCCGCAAGAAAGATCTCCGAACACCAACGGCATACAATACTTATACCATTAATGGCTTACCCCCAACACCGATTGCAATGGCGGGCCCGGCATCGATAAAAGCAGCATTACATCCAGAAACGAGTCGTTATCTTTATTTTGTTGCTGATGGTACAGGTGGTCATAAATTCACTAAATCATTAGTAGAGCATAACAAAGCAGTTAGAGCTTACTTAAGAACATTAAGAAATTAATCATGTCTAAATTTATTGTAATCGAAGGCCTAGAAGGCGCTGGTAAAAGTACGGCTATTAAAAATGTATTAGCCACATTAGCTAAGCATGGTATTGAAAACCCTGTAACAACAAGAGAGCCAGGCGGAACACCTCTTGCTGAAAAAATGAGAGAACTGGTAAAGCAAGGGCACCCAGATGAACCGTTAACAGACATGGCTGAATTGCTATTGTTGTATGCTGCTCGCGCACAGTTAGTTGGAAATGTGATTAAACCTGCTCTTGCAAAAGGTGAGTGGGTCGTCGGTGATCGTCATGATTTATCGTCGCAGGCATACCAAGGCGGTGGTCGTGGGTTTGATCGTAATTTAATGAAAACGATGAGAGACACGGTTCTAGGCGACTTCAAACCAGATTTAACCATTTACATGGACATTGACCCTAAGCTTGGATTACAAAGAGCTTCTGCTCGTGGAGAGCTTGATAGAATTGAGCAAATGAAATTAGATTTTTTTGAACGAAGCCGTGAACGTTACTTAGAGTTCGCAAACAGCGATGAAAGTATTATTACTATTGATGCGGGACAAGATTTAGATACGGTAACTCGCTCTATCGTGAATGCGCTGGAAACATGGTTAGTGACTAATGGCAACTAAACTCTATCCTTGGCAGGAAGATATTTGGCATCAATGGCAGCAGCTTATTGCAAATGATAGGCTGCCTCACGCTATCTTATGTGCAATGCCAGAAGGGACTGGGCGAGATAAATTAGTTCAGTATTTTTCTGATACTTTACTTTGTTTAACTCAAGGCACTGAACCTTGTGGTTTCTGCCATAGTTGTGATTTGATTCAATCTGGTAATCATCCTGATTTACACTGGATTAAACCAGAAGTGGAAGGTAAATCGATTTCTGTAGAACAGATCCGTCAATGTAATTCATGGGCACTAGAGTCATCGCAATTTAACGCTAAGCGAATGATTATTATCGAACCTGCAGAAAAAATGACAGAGTCTGCTGCAAACGCATTACTAAAAACATTAGAAGCCCCACCGAAAAACTGCCAATTTGTCTTACTTGCTAGCTCTTTGCATCATTTATTACCAACAATACGCAGTCGCTGCCAAACTTGGCAACAGCCAGTGATCAGTGCTGAAGTGATTACTCAATGGTTACTCGAAACTGAAGAACTAACGGTAAATACACAGTCAATTATTTTGAATCGATATTTACCGCTAGCGGTGAAGAGCTTTTATCAAGATAAGAAACAAGTAAGCCATCAGCAGCTTCTTTCACACTTTAGTGTTTGTGTTCAATCCTCTTTTTGTAATACAGCCGATGTGGTTAAAACCTTGCTAAAATTAGAGGATGAAGGCTTATGTTGGTTAAGTTACTTGTTGTCTGATATACAGAAACGACAGTTAGGAATTGTAACTGATTGGATTCATTGTGATGAAAAAGAGACGGTAGAGAGACTAGCAAAAAGCATCTCTTCTAACCTTATCTATAAGCAATATTTGAGTCTAAATGCGCTAAGGCAACAACTCAATGATCATCCGGGCTTAAACAAAGAACTATTATTAACTCAGTGGTTATTTGAGTTTATTGGAGAATAATGTGTTAGTTGATACACACTGTCACCTAGACAAGTTAAATTATAATGATCTGCATACTAATGTGGGTGATGTACTTGAAAAAGCAAAATTACGTGGAGTAGAGCAGTTTCTAACCGTAGGTGTTACTTTAGATGCTTTTCCCAATATGATGGAAATGATCAAAGATCACCCTGAAGTTCATGCGTCTTGTGGTATTCATCCATTAGATGTGGAATCGGAATTTGATTTATCTATTTTCCGTCAATATGCGGCCAATGATCGTGTTATTGCTATTGGTGAAACGGGGTTAGATTATTTTTATCAGCCTGAAAGCGCGTCTCGTCAACGCGACTTGTTTGAACAACAAGTTGAGGTGGCTGTTGAGTACAATAAACCATTAATTATCCATACAAGACAAGCTAGAGAAGATACCTTAGCAATTCTAAAAAATGGTCAAGCAAACAAATGTGGTGGTGTTATTCACTGCTTTACTGAAGACTGGGCGTTTGCTGAAGCGGCAATGGATTTAGGTTTTTATATTTCAATTTCAGGCATTGTTACGTTTAATAAAGCCACTGAATTGAAAGATGTGGTTCGTCGTTTGCCGTTAGAGCGTATTTTAGTTGAAACCGATTCTCCATATTTAGCACCTGTTCCCTATCGAGGAAAAGAGAATCAACCTGCATATGTTAGAGAAGTTGCTGAGTATATTGGCCTACTAAAAGGGAAATCCTTTGAAGAAGTTGCTCAAATAACGACGAATAATTTCAAAAATCTTTTTTTGAACAAATAAATTAAATTAGTTCACAAAACAATCAAAAGAGAGGCTTATGTTTCTCTTTTTTTTATAAACTTGATTTTTTGCAGGTTTTCGTTAATAAAATTCTAAGTAATCGGTTGCGGTAGCTGTTTATTTATACTATCTATTTTTGTTGCTAAAAATAACATTTATTGGCCTGCTTATTTTTATTTTTATTAATTGTAATCAGTGACTTATGGTAACGTTGCATTTTTTTTGTTATTTTTGCTACGCCTTGCTTTTGTGATCACTGCAGGGTTTTAAAACAATAAATGAAAACATGCTAGAAACTGTTTTTACATAGGTCTATATTTAGCGACAGTTTGATTAGAGACACGATTACTTACAATTATGTTAGTTATATTAGGCGAGGGGGATATTGCCGTAACAAGCTAGTTAGTAATTGAATGTTTCAATTGTATTTATAATGATTAGGAGCAAAACATGTTTAAAAACCTTTTTGCCAATCTACAGAAAGTTGGTAAGGCGCTTATGCTGCCTGTATCAGTACTTCCTGTAGCTGGTATTCTTTTAGGGGTTGGTGCTGCCAACTTTAGTTTCCTTCCAGAAGTGGTTTCTCACTTAATGGAACAAGCTGGTGGTTCTGTATTTGGTCAAATGGCTCTGCTATTTGCTGTGGGTACGGCACTTGGTTTTACAAACAATGATGGTGTTGCTGGTCTAGCTGCTGTTGTTGGTTACGGTATTATGGTTGCTACACTTAAAGTGATGGCGACAGTAATGGGTGTTGATGGTATCGAGACAGGTGTTCTTGGTGGTATCCTTGCTGGTGGTGTTGCTGGTTGGGCTTTTAACAAGTTCTACCGTATCCAACTTCCTGAGTACCTTGGCTTCTTCGCTGGTAAGCGAGCAGTGCCAATCGTTACCGGTTTTGTATCTATCGCTCTAGGTTTAGTTCTTTCTGTAATTTGGCCTCCAATTGGTGGCGCAATTGCAGCGTTCTCTGATTGGGCTGCAAACCAAAACCCAGTAATGGCATTTGGTATCTACGGTGTAATCGAACGTTCTCTAATTCCTTTTGGTCTTCACCATATTTGGAACGTACCATTCTTCTACGAAGCAGGTTCTTGTGTGAACAGCGCTGGTGAGCAAGTAAATGGTATCATGACTTGTTTCCTAACTGCTGATGATGCATCTCGTGCTGCGGGTAATGGTTTTGGTCAATTAGCTGGTGGTTACTTATTCAAAATGTTCGGTCTTCCTGCTGCTGCAATCGCAATTGCACATTCAGCGAAACCTGAAAACCGTGCAAAAGTAATGGGTATCATGGCATCTGCTGCGTTAACTTCATTCCTTACAGGTATCACAGAACCAATTGAATTTGCATTCCTATTTGTTGCTCCTGTTCTTTATGCTATCCACGCTGTACTTGCTGGTGTTGCATACATGCTAACTAACGCATTAGGTGTTGTACACGGTCACACGTTCTCAAATGGTTTCATTGACTTTGTAGTTCAATCTCCACGTGCAGAGAATATGCTACTTCTAGTCGGTCTTGGCCTTGTTTACGCTGTTGTTTACTACATCGTATTCCGCTTTGTAATTAAAGCAATGAACCTGAAAACTCCAGGTCGTGAAGACGAAGAAGAAGCTGGTGTAGCAGTAACTGGTTCTGAGCTTGCTGGTGAGTTAGTTGCTGCATTCGGTGGTAAAGAAAACATCACAAACCTTGATGCTTGTATCACTCGTTTACGTGTATCGGTAGCAAACGTTGAAGCCGTTGACCAAGATAAACTGAAAAAACTTGGTGCAGCTGGTGTTGTTGTTGCGGGTTCTGGTGTTCAAGCTATCTTTGGTACTAAGTCTGATAACTTGAAAACAGATATGAATGAGTGGATTAGCCATAACTAATTTGCGATTCTATCGATGAATAATAAAAGGAGACTTTCGAGTCTCCTTTTTCTGTTTCTGGCTTGAAGAAAATCGAAGATAAGCACAGGTATTATCTTTCAGGAAATGAGATGTCTTGATTTGAGCCTAGCCAAGTAGGGTATTTTTTCATAATTGAGAGAAACAGATCTGACTCAATGAAAGTCGCAAGCCAGTGCTGTATGTGTTGATATTTACTTTGGTTAAACCATTCAATATTAACGAACGCAAATTGTCGAATAAAAGGAAGAATAGCTAAATCAGCTAAGCTGTATTCATTACTAAATAGCATTCTCGAAGTAGAGAGTTGTTGCTCCAGTCTTTCTAAAAATAGCTCCCCTTGTTCACGATAATAGAGTTCTGTGTTCTCAGGGTAGCGATCTGCATATTTGTATTTATCCAACCATCCTTTAAACACATGATCGTTTTCCTCTATTAATAAATACATGGACGCTGTTGTTGATAATAGTAATTCTGAATCCTCTAAAGCCCACTTCATGATATCTATGCTTTCATCGATTACAGTATCATCTTTTTTAATTAAAACAGGTACAGTACCTTTAGGGGAAGCGAAAAGCATCGCTTCGGGTTTATGTTTCAATATAATTTCACGAAGTTGAACTGATTTATTGGAAAGGACGATACCAAGTCGTGCTCGCATCGCGTACGGGCAGCGTCGAAATGAATAGAGAATGGTCATTTTTACCTTCTAAATTAATTTAAAATGAAACGGCGAAAAAAAACAGATCCGAAGATCTGTTTTAAGTAATTGTATTGTTATAGGCTAGGTTCTAGTTACTGTTCATCGCTTTACGGATACAGAAGACCGCGCCTCCCCACGTGATACCTAAGCCAATAACCATCATAATGATTGCACCAGTTGTCATATTAAGCCTCCTTGCTTGATTTATTAATAACGATACCAACAACCAACATTGCAGCAATTAATCCCCAACCCAGTAATAGTAAGTCTGATTGAGCGTAACCACCATATCCGTCGGTTAATGTATTAACAATATTAGTTCCTAAAATAACCACTAGAAATGCAGGACTAATAAAGCGCAAGCAGATCTCAAACCATTTACCAACGGTAAATTCAGAGATTTTGTTTACGTGTGAACGTATGTCTGCAAGTTTTACCAACCAACCCATGATAAATAATTCAATTAAGCAGCTTGCTAGTAGAGCTATGTTATTAATGAAATAATCAACTAAATCAAGCAGCAATAGTCCGCCATTAGTCGCAAAGGCCATAGAAACAACCAGCCCTGTACCACACACAATAGAAGCGGCTTTTTTACGAGACCATTTTAGTTTGTCGATAAATGCAGAGGTAACGGCTTCAATAATTGAGATATGAGAACTTAGCCCTGCAACAACTAAAGCAAAGAAGAACAGAGGACCAAGAATATAAGGCGCAGGTAATAAATTGATGGCTGCTGGAATAGTAACAAATGCAAGACCAACACCAGCACTAACGACCTCAGTTAATGGTTTGCTTTGTTCATGCGCCATATTTCCTAGGATAGAGAAAATAAGAATACCAGCGATAATAGAGAATCCACAGTTAATTAATACTGTCATAAAAGCATTGTTATTTACGTCAGACTTTTCAGGTAGGTAACTTGAATAAGCCAGCATGATTGCAAAACCAACACTTAACGTAAAGAATATTTGACCATAAGCGGCTGACCATACTTTTGGGTCTGTTATTTTACTGAAATCTGGTTGGAACAGGTAATTAAGACCATCTAGTGCGCCTGGTAAGAAAATCATACGGCCGATAAGCGCAATAACCATAATAAATAGCAATGGCATCATAACCTTACTAGCACGCTCGATACCACTCTTTACACCACCAAAAATAGCTGCAAAAGTTATGCTCCATGCAATAATCATAGGAATGGCAATATGCCATTGAATACCACCCAGTTTTGTTGGTGAGTTATCGCCTAGCTTTAAATATTCACTAAAGAAGTAGGCATTTGTATCTTGGCCCCAGCTTTGAGAAAAAGACATGCTGAAATAAGAGATTGCCCAGCCAATAACGGCAACGTAATAAACTGCGATAACAGCGGCTATTAATACTTGAAACCAACCAAGCCATTCGTATTTTTGATTTATTTTTGCAAAAGTTCGCGGTGCTGAGCCTCTGAATTTATGGCCCATACCAAATTCCATGATCATAAATGGAATACCAGCAGTTAACATGGCAAATAAATAAGGAATAAAGAAAGCACCGCCACCATTTTCATACGCCATGTATGGAAAGCGCCAAATATTACCTAGACCGATAGCAGATCCTACTGCAGCAAGAATAAATCCTGCACGAGAACCCCATTGTTCACGCTTCATAAAATACTCCTTTTAAAAACTTTTCCCTGAGAAATGAAGCTAACTTAGTATCATTCTCTATTAAATTTGAAATCAATTTGCTCAAACTAGAGGTATTAGCTAAGCATTACAGGCAGATTACCCATTAATACTTGTTAAGGCAATATGATAAAAAGGTAGCTTAATGTAACCTATCTAGTTAATTATGCTGAAGTTGTAACTTTTTTTAGAGAATGGGTTTGTTTGGGGTGGGATGTTTAGAGTGTATTATTGTTAAGTAAAGGTTAAGTAAATGATTGTGTTTTTGTAAATAAATTCCAATTGATGGGAAAGTAACCGCATTAATTGGAATTTATAAAATAATAAGTGGTGTGAGAAAGTTAAAAACTGAATCGTAAGCCAAGATTCCCTTGTACTTGATTCATCCAACTGCCTTCATAACGAATAACACATCTACTTTGTGTTGAACCAGAAACGCAAGCGCTGTCAAAACTACTATCAACAGAAGTGCCTAACCATCGGGCTTCTAACTGTAAGGCAAAATTGTCAGTAAAGTGGTATTGCAACCCAGTAAAAGCGCCGGCAGAGAAGCGTAAATTTTCATCACTCCAGTCGACATCGGTATAAGTTGCGCCAAGGCTTAATCCTAAAAATGAACTTAGTTTAGGGGTAAGGGAGTAATCTAAAGCACTTTGGAAATGTAAATAATCAAACCGCGTTTTATTGCCCAGTGATTTTACCTCACTGCTTTGAGTACTATAAAATAGTCCAATACGACCTGTATCAAAATCTGTTTCTATAGCAAAAGATAAAGCGTTATCTCCATTGATTTTATAAGTATCTCCTGCACTGTTTGTCACCTCACCACCAGAAGAAAACCCAATAGAGGGTGTAAGATATACCTGAGCAAATATTGGTAAAGGCAGGATGGCCAGCAGCCCCAGTAATGACGTCCGTTTCATTTTTCCTCCTAAAATAGGTTTTAATTTTGATAATTTGTATTTAGTCACATAGCGACTGATCTTATCCCTAAGTTTGATTTATTATGCTGACATTGTGATGCTAATACCAACTTGGCAGTCAATTTTCTTTGATTCCTTGAAGATACCTCAAACTAGTGTTAATTTTTTGTTACTGCACAATAACAAGGAGTCGTTATGGATAGTGATTTCAAATTTGCACTCATTACAACTATAGCCGTATTTTCTGGCTTAGCTTTTTTCGGAAGCTTGGTTTTAATGGCATAAATTAGTTTTGATGGCATAAAAATAAACGCTATTAAATAAAAAGAGCAACCAATAAACAGTGGTTGCTCTTTTTTAGTTTCTGGCATGTTAATAGTGAAACATTACGCGAGTGCTTGAAGTGGTAAGTAGGTTTGCCATGCATTTGTATATAGTGATTGAGATAGAGCTCTCAATTTAGTCACTCGAGCATCTTCAAACTGAGTGAATTCTCGCTTTTCCAGAAGAGCTAAACGTTCAATGTTTTGAATTTCTTCATACAATTTATGCTCTGCACCATTTTTTACTGTCGCAATGTCTTTTAAATGCAGCTGTATTTCTGCGACCAGTTTTGTTTTTGGTAATTCAACGAGTAATTTTATGTCTCGGTAGCCTGATTTTGCTGGCTGTGCAAAACGGTTAGTGACACTAAGTACAGTTGTTTCTCTATTTATTGATTCATAAGCCGTCACCAAATCAGGTATTGAATCGGCAACGATGGTCGCTCTTGCTATGTCAGTTAACTGGTTAACTTGACCATTTAACTCTTGTTCAATTTTTAATAAGGCACGTTCTGCGCTCTTCACTCCAGCAAATTGAGGCTGAGAATTAGAGATCAAAGCGGTTTCTTTACACAGATTTTCTAGTTCTCTTTGAGCTTGATGTGCTTTTGAATTTAAAATATCAAAATCATCGTAAGGCTGATGTGAGAAATAGTTCCAATTTTGAATCGAAAGTAGACCATTTAGGCTGTGAAGGACATGTTGATGATCGATCTCTGATTGGTTTGCTTCTTGATAATCAGGTTCAATAAACTCAATTAATGAGGAAGCTTGTGCTTGAGGACGTCCAAATACTAAAACCATTAGGACTGCGGCACGGGCAAACTTTTTCATTCTTTTTCCTTAGCAAGACAGAAAGAAATAGCAACTAAGTAGACTGCATCTTAGCAACACCTACTAAATAAATATGGGCACACTTAGCAGATTCAAGAGGTGAAAATTATCATTGTTTTGGTTTGAGTTAAGCATCACAGAATTACAATTCTTGACGTTAAATTAAGGTCAATTTTTGAAATTTTTCTTCTTGAAATTGAAAGCAATTGTAACTAGGAAATTGTTAATCAAATGGGGAGATAAAATAGATGTTAGTTCAAAGTGGCTTTTTACTCACAAAGTCTGTTATTTAGCGGCTAAATGTGTAAAATCGAGTCTTCTTTTTTATACCTAAATTTAGAGTACAAGTAGGTTATCTATGACAGCAACAAATGAATTATTGCAGGATTTAAAAGCTCGTGGGCTTATTGCACAGTGCACAGCAGACGAAGAATTAGCTGAGCACCTTTCTACTGACTGTCGTACTCTTTATTGTGGTTTCGATCCGACAGCAGACAGCCTACATATTGGTAGCCTAGTACCTTTGTTAGTTCTTAAGCGTTTTCAACAAGCGGGCCATAAGCCATTAGCACTTGTTGGTGGCGCAACAGGTCTAATTGGTGATCCAAGCTTTAAAGCGGCAGAGCGTCAATTGAACACGTCTGACGTTGTTGGTGATTGGGTTAATAAAATCCGTGCTCAAGTTTCTGCTTTTGTTGAGTTTACAGAAGAGAAAAATGGCGCAGAAGTGGTGAATAACCTAGATTGGATTGGTGAAATCAATGTAATCGAATTCATGCGTGATATCGGTAAGCATTTCAGCGTAAATGCAATGATTCAAAAAGAATCAGTAAAACAACGTATCGACCGTGAAGGTTCTGGTATCTCATTTACTGAGTTCAGCTACATGCTACTTCAATCGTATGACTTTGCTGCGCTAAACAAAGCAAAAGAATGTACGCTTCAAATTGGTGGTTCTGATCAGTGGGGTAACATCACTGGTGGTATCGATCTAACTCGTCGTATGAACCGCAATAAAGTATTTGGTTTAACGCTACCGCTAGTAACTAAATCAGATGGTACTAAATTTGGTAAGACTGAATCAGGTACAATTTGGTTAGACCCAAGCAAAACATCACCATACGCTTTCTACCAATTCTGGTTGGGTACTGCGGATGCTGACGTATATAACTTCCTACGTTTCTTCACTTTCCTATCTGTAGACGAAATTGCTGCAATTGAAGAAAGTGATAAGAGTGTTCAAGGCCGTCCTGCTGGTCAAGGCGTACTTGCTAAAGAAGTGACTCGTTTGGTTCACGGTGAGGAAGGTTTAGCTTCTTCTATCCGCATTACTGACGCATTGTTCTCTGGTGATCTAGCATCACTAACTGAAACTGATTTAGCACAACTAGCACAAGATGGTCTACCAACAACTGAGCTTGACGCTTCTGAGCAAACTATCGTTGAAGTTCTGACTCAATCTGAACTAGCAAAATCGAATAAGATGGCGCGTGAATTTATTGGTAATGGTGCTGTTTCAGTAAACGGCGAAAAAGTTGCAGATTCTGAAGCTGTTCTTAAGAAAGAAGACGCATTATTTGGTAAATACAGCGTAATTAAGCGTGGTAAAAAACTGTTTAATTTATACGTTTGGAAATAAGAATAAATTAGTAATGGGGTGGAGTAGATAACTCTGTTTCATTGCTTTATATTCAGACAATAAAAAAAGCGAACCGCATTGGTTCGCTTTTTTTATGCTTGTTAATTTTTTCTATTTACTTAACGGTGCTTTGGTTTACGTTTAGCGCCAGTACCGCTTAGTTTATTACCCGTAGGCTTGTTACCACCAGTCGTTTTAGGTTTACCATTGCCACCTGGTTTATTGTTTGAATAACCATTACGAACGCCATTTTTTTGTCCGCTTGATGCTGGCTTATCTGAACCTGTATTTCCACTAGGTTTTCCACCATTGCCATTGCGGTTTTGACCTTGAGAGCTAGGCTTACCGTTACGGTTATTCTTATTTTGACCACCGTGACTATTACTATTGCGAGGGTCACCATCAAACTGTGCTTGAGTATGCTTAGTTGCAAAACGTTTCGCGCCGTGACGTCCTGTTTGACGACGTTCAGCAGGTGTTTGTGTATCAATATCGTCTTCAGGCACTAAACAGTGTGGCTTGTCACCAATAAGGTGCTTTTTACCCATCTCTGTTAGTGCTTCACGGATCATTTTCCAGTTTTTAGGATCGTGATAACGCAATAAGCCTTTATGTAGTCGGCGTTGACGTTCACCTTTTGCCACTGTTACATCTTCACGTTTTTTATATTTCACGCGTTTCAGTGGGTTTGTTTCTGAGTAATACATTGACGTTGCATTACACATTGGTGATGGGTAGAAGTTCTGAACCTGATCACACTCAAGGTTGTTTTTCTTCAGCCACATCGCTAGGTTCAGCATATCTTCATCTTCTGTACCCGGATGAGCAGAGATAAAATAAGGGATAAGATATTGCTTCTTACCGGCTTCTTGGCTGTATTTTTCAAACATAGACTTAAAGCGATCGTACGTACCCATACCTGGCTTCATCATTAAATCTAATGGGCCTTTTTCGGTATGCTCTGGTGCAATCTTCAAATAACCGCCAACGTGATGGGTCACTAACTCACGCACGTATTCTGGAGATTCAATGGCTAAGTCGTAACGAACACCAGAAGCAATTAATACTTTATTAATGCCTTTGACTTTACGTGCTTCACGGTACAAATCAATTGTATGTACGTGATCAGTATTTAACTTGTCACAGATCTTAGGGAAAACACACGAAGGGCGACGACAGGTTGCTTCTGCTTTAGGAATAGAACAACCTAAACGATACATGTTCGCGGTTGGGCCACCAAGATCTGAAATTGTTCCGGTAAATCCTGGAACTTTATCTCTAATTTCTTCTAATTCATTGATAATAGATTCTTTAGAGCGGTTTTGAATAATACGACCTTCGTGTTCAGTAATACTACAGAATGAACAACCACCAAAACAACCACGCATAATGTTGACTGATGTTTTAATCATGTCATACGCAGGGATCTTAGCTTTGCCATACATAGGGTGTGGAACACGCGCATAAGGCAAGTCAAACACAAAATCCATCTCTTCGGTTGTCAGAGGGATTGGTGCTTGGTTTACCCATAATTCACGATCACCATGACGCTGAATTAATGCTCGGCCAGAGTATGGGTTAGTTTCTAAATGCATAATACGACTAGCGTGAGCATAAAGAATACGGTCACCGTTTAGTTTTTCATACGGTGGAATACGAATCGCTGTTGTTTTTGAATCATGGCTTGAAGCACGAACCGTAATAACCTGCGGTTGTTCTTCTTTTACTTCCGATTTGTTGGTTTCGCACTGCTCTTCTGTTGCGTATGGATTGATTGGAACAAAGACAGCTTTGCTTGGTTTTTCAATACGAGAAGAATCAATGATTTTAAAACCTTCAGGCTCTGCTGGTAGGTTTACTGCAGTACCACGAATGTCAGTCATTGTTTTTACGTCTTCGCCATTGGCAAGGCGATGAGCAACTTCAACCAATGCACGTTCAGCATTACCAAACAGAAGAATGTCACCTTTGGCATCAAACAGTACTGAGCGACGAACTTTATCAGACCAGTAATCGTAATGTGCTAAACGACGTAGACTTGCCTCAATACCACCTAAAACAATAGGCGTATCTTTAAAGGCTTCACGACAGCGTTGAGAATATACCAGTACAGCACGGTCAGGACGCTTACCACCTTCATTATTTGGGGTATAAGCATCATCATGGCGAAGTTTTTTATCTGAGGTATAACGGTTGATCATTGAATCCATGTTACCCGCAGTAATACCAAAAAATAGATTTGGTTGACCAAGAGCCATAAATTCGTCTTTATTGTCCCATTTTGGTTGGGCAATGATACCAACGCGAAAGCCTTGTGATTCTAGCAAACGTCCGATGATCGCCATACCAAAACTTGGGTGATCCACGTACGCATCCCCAGTTACAATGATAATGTCGCAACTATCCCAACCAAGTTGGTCCATTTCTTTACGAGAAGTAGGAAAGAAAGGGGCTGTTCCATAGCATTCTGCCCAGAATTTAGGGTATTCGTTTATTGGAGTTACGTTATGCATTAGTTCACCTCAGAATTTGGAGGCCGAATTATACCGATTTGAGGTGAGTTTAACCAGAAAAGAAAGCCCTCAATATTAGTAAGGGAGTTTCATTGGGTACTAAGGTTATAGATATAAACGACATAGGTAGGTGATAGAAATAGCCAGAAAGGATAGGGTAAAAATAATAGTCGTATCTTTGATCATGATGGTTGTGCCTGTTTTTTGTCATAGGTATTGATAAGCTAAATTTAGCTTTATTTCATAAGATTTACGTGAGCATTAGGTAAATTGTTTGTAAAGAAAGTGCCTATTGGCTAAAGCATCACAGAATAAAATCAAAAAAAACGCCAGTAGTATTAACCACTGGCGTTTAAGAATCGTTATCTATCTAACTTAGTTATGCATACATTGGCACAAGCACCATAGTTCCTGCAATTACAGTGATTAAGCCACAAATTACAGGGACAGAAGTACGTTTAACAACTTCAAATGGGCTGATTTTCGCCATACCAGATGTCGCCACAATAACACCAGATACTGGAGAAATTGTGCGACCGAGGTTAGATGCTTGAAGCATTGGGATGATAAGGAACGCAGGGCTAAGACCCATTTTACCAGCCAGTTGTGGTGCAAGTTCTACGAATGCATAGAAAGGTGCGTTACCAGAACCTGTTGCAATAGCCGCTGCTACTGTTAGACCTGTAAGAAGAAGCATCAATGCAACGCCACCCGCACCCGCAGAGTCAGCAAGGTGAAGTAGGTTATCAATAGCACCAACAGACATTAGACCTTGTGCAAATACACCTGCTGCAACTAATAGCATTACCACACCTTTAAAGGCATCAGCCATGCCTGCATAACAAGATTCTAAATCTTCTAGGGTTGCTCTGCCGTCTAGTTTATTTGTAATAAAGTTAATGACTGCGCCAATGAAGATTGAAGCAACAACGATAGTATAAATATCTAAAGATAAACCTGGGATAGTTTCGCCATTGAAGACAAAGACACCAACGATTGGCAAGAAAGGTAAAATCGCATAGTAAGAAGGAGCGTTTACTTCCATTGCTGAAATATCTACTTTTTCCATTGGCGTATTTTCTTTCTTATCTAGGTATTTATTCCAGAAGAAAGCCGCTGCTGCCATTACAATGATTGCACAGATCGAAACAGGTAATACTGTCTCAACCGCGAACGTATGTAGAGGAAGGCCTGATTTTTCTGCTGCAACAATAACGTCACCAGAAGTAGGAGAAAGAATGATTGCCGCTGGAGATGCACAAACGGCTACTGCTGCTGGGCGAGAAATACCCATTGCTGTCATCATTGGGAATAGTGTTGCCATTAATAGCACACCAAGGCCCGTTGCTGAACTTACCGCAAGAGACATTAAACACGCCACGATATATGCTGCAACCAGCAAAACATAAGGTGATTTAATAAATGCTAATGGTTTAGAAAACTGTTTTACAACCACATTGTTTGCGCCAATGTGAGTCATGTAAGAAGCAAAACCACAAAGTAGCATGATCTGCATACCTAGGCCGCCCCCACGATATTGCAGCATATATTTCACGTACTCTAACGCATCAGTCAGTAAGTTACCTGTTGCGGTCACTTTTGCTGGTAGAACGGTATGACCTAATAAGCCTGCAATAATAAGTAGTGCCAAACCAGCAGTGAGTAGTACGCCAGCTGCTTTATATCCTTTTACGATAAAGTAACCAACCAAAACGGTAATTACTAAACCAATCATTAACTCCAACATGGAATTTCCCTCTAATTAAAATATTAAAACACAAAAATTGTGTAACTTATCTACATATTCTTACACATTTCGTAATAGAAACTTACCTAATTTTCACCTGTAGCACATCTGCTACTTAGCTGCATCATGATCTAAAACAAATAAAAAATAATTCTGTTAATAAGATGATGCTTAACTGTTGTTCTTGTTGCATTGAAAGGATAATGAGTTGAAAATTAGTGAGTTGAAATTTGAGAACTTAACATAAGTTGATTGTTTTTCGAGCGTCACTAGACGAAGCGAAAATAGCGTTTATACTATCGTCATTCTGCTATTTAGCATTCTAAGACTCGGCCATAATTATGTTCTTTCAAACCTTACAATATATTCTTATTCCAGCTCTTTTAGGGGCGCAAATATTATTAACGATCATTTTGCATAAAGGGGATATTTGCCCAGGTCAACGAGGTCGTATACATAAATGGTTGCCAGTGTTGATTCTAGGCTGGTGTGTTATTGCCGGTGTAGGCATGAGTTACGCCTCAATTTTTGCGATTAATTTTGTTCCTGCCATCGCCATTGCTGGTTTTTACTTAAGTGTTAAAACGGGTAAAACGCGTGATAAAGGCCCTTTAGTAGTTATGGCGCTTGCGAATGGTTTTGCTGCAGCAAGTTTTGTTAATTTAGCTTTGGGTTCAGGTTCATTTACGCAATTATTTTTTGCTGTTACTGGCCCATTCTTATTTGGGGCATTATTAGCGCATCTTCTATTAACTCTAGCGAGAACTCGCTTGCAGGCGTTTCATAAATTATTACCTATTAGTGGAATAGTGAGTGGGATAGTTATGTCGGTTATCTTGTTATGTCAGACATTAAGTATTCATGAGATATTTTTGGATAGAATGGCCGTTAAGCTCGGTATTGCGTTAAGTTTGATGTTAGTAAGTATTGGTTTTTGGAGCTTTCACTTATTCAAACAGCAAGCCGTGAAGTGGCAAAATCTAGCGTTAGCAAGCGTTATTATGGCTATTTCTGGTTATTATCAATTTCAGTTGTTTTTTGTGATGTAGTCCACGCATTCATTCTTAAAACTGGTCTACTCTAAGTATGTCTCTTAAGCAACATGGAGGGTGAAGGTTGGATTTAAGTAATGCTCACGGACTAGAAAGTGGAATTCTACTCGGCATAATTAATGAAAAATTGCGATTGGAATGTCACAGTCTAGAAGAATTATCTAGTATGTATGAGCTTGATACACAAGGAGTTCAAGACAAGCTCAGTGGCTTGGGTTATCAATATGACCCATTAACGAATCAATTTAAAAACAAATAGGTTTTTTAATACACGCAATAGAAAACACACTTCGTTTAAGTCATTTTAATTCCATTTAAATGACTCTGGCTCTGCTGTTTCGCAGTAGAGAAAAATGCTTGTAAATATTTTTTATCATGTTCGCTGTCTCTAACGGCAGCGAACAATCTTCGCCATAAACCTTTCCCTAGCGGTTTACTCTCAATTAAGCCTTGTCTTGAAAATTCACTGATAGCCCAATTAGGTAATGCTGCAACCCCTAAACCTGCCGATACCATTTGTATTAACATGAGTGTGTTCTCTGCTTGTTTCCATTTTGCTGGCTCCACATTATTTGGAGATAGGAAATGTTTAACCACATCTAAACGCTGTTTTTGTACCGGATAAGTGAGCATGGTTTGATCGAGTAAGTCTTCAGGTTCTATATATTCTTTATTGGCAAGAGGGTGGTTAGTTGCCATTACTAGGCGCATTTCAAAATCAAACAATGGTTCGTAATGTATCTCGCCACGGGGCTGGATATCAGAGGTAATCACTAGGTCTAAATCACCATTAACCAAGGCTGGTAAAGGCTCAAATCCAAAACCCGATGAAAAATCCAATTCTACTTCAGGCCAACCCACTTGATATTCTTTAATCGCAGGCATTAACCATTGAAAGCAGGAGTGGCATTCAATCGCCATGTGTAATCGTCCGTGTAAGTCTTCTTTTAAACTCGCAATATCATATTCAGCTCTGGCCATTTTCGGCAAAATATCATCCGCTAGCTTTAACAGTATTTCACCTTCTGATGTGAATTTTACAGGACGAGTTTTGCGTAAAAAAACATGGTTACCAAGTCGAGCTTCAAAATCTTTCAATTGATGAGAAAGCGCTGATTGAGTTAAATGGAGTGCATTGGCTGTTGCGGTTAATGAACCAGTGTCACGTAATGTAGTTAAGGTTTTTAGGTGTTTTAATTCAATCATTACTGTACCTCAAGGTCCGTTTGAGTAAGTTCAACAATCTTCACAGTAAAGTGAAAAGACCATAAAGTAAACATCTAGACGGCTAAATAAAATTAGTATGTTTAAATCAAATTGGGCTTAGTTGAAATAAATTCATAATCAAAATGAAGTATTCGACGTTGTAGATAGTTATAAAAATGGTCATTGTTTAGCCATCCAAACGGCTAAGGGAATTAGACAAATGACAACAAAATCGAATGCAAAAACAGTAACTCATATTTTAGGTTATCCACGAGTCGGGGCTCAACGAGAATTAAAATTTGCTCAGGAAAAATATTGGCGTGGCGAGATAGAACAAAAAGAATTACTGGCCGTGGGCAGTGAGCTACGTCAGCGCCATTGGCAAGATCAATCCACATCAGGGTTAGATTTTGTTACTGCGGGTGATTTTGCTTGGTACGATCATGTATTAACCACAAGTTTACTTTTAGGTCACGTGCCTGCTCGTCACAATACTGGTTTTCCTGATTTAGATACCTTATTCAAGGTGGGGCGTGGTCAATCTCAAAACAGCTGTGGTTGCGGGGAAGCAGCGTCGGATATGACTAAGTGGTTTAATACAAATTATCATTACATAGTGCCAGAATTTTCTAAAAACGATAAATTTAATGTCAGTTGGTCACAACTTTTTGATGAGATTGCAGAAGCACAAAAGCAGGGGCATACCGTTAAACCCGTACTTCTTGGCCCATTAAGTTATTTGTGGTTAGGCAAAGAAGTGAATGATGAAGAAGTAGAGCAAGGGTTTGAGCGTTTAGCGCTTCTTCCTCGCTTACTCACCGCTTATCAGGCAATTTTTTCGAAGTTATCTGCGCTTGGTGTTGAATGGGTTCAAATTGATGAGCCAATTTTGGCACTAGAGCTACCAAAAGCATGGGCTGATTCTTTTAAATTAGCCTATCAAGTGATCCAAAGTGATGTGAAGTTACTATTAACAACGTATTTTGATGGTGTAGAACACCATTTAGATAAGATCACCGAATTAGCGGTAAATGGTTTACATATTGATATATCAGCAGACCCTAAACAATTAGATACGATTATAGATGCATTACCAAAAGAGTGGGTATTATCTGTTGGTGCGGTTAATGGGCGCAATGTATGGCGTGCAGATTTAGAGCGTTTGCATGAAAAGCTTCAACCAGTAAAAGAAGCCTTGGGTGATAAGTTATGGATCGCAAGTTCATGTTCATTGCTGCATAGTCCGGTTGATTTAGAACAAGAAAAAGAATTATCGGAAGAGACGGTTCAATGGTTTGCGTTTGCAAAACAAAAGCTAAAAGAAGTGACATTGCTAGGTGATGCTTTAGATGGTAACCAAAATGCAATTCTAGCTTGCCATCAATACAGTCAGCCACTGCGTGAGCGTGAGAGTGCAGAACACATTAATAAGCCTGTGGTACAGCAACGCTTATCCGCTATCACTCCTGCATTAGCAGAGCGAGCAGAAGTATATGCAATCCGTGCACAGCACCAAGCTGAAAAGTTAGGTTTGCCATTATTACCAACCACGACAATTGGATCATTTCCACAAACCTCTGATATTCGTCAACAGCGCAGTGCCTACCGTACTGGTAAGTTGAACGAGCAAGATTATGTTACTGCAATGAAAGGGCATATAGCCGATGCAGTTGAGCGTCAAGAACGTTTAGATTTGGATGTGTTAGTACATGGTGAGGCTGAGCGTAATGACATGGTTGAATATTTTGCGGAGAATTTAAATGGTTTTCAAGCTACACGATTTGGCTGGGTGCAAAGTTATGGATCTCGTTGTGTAAAACCAGCAATCGTGGTGGCAGATATTGAACGTGAAGCACCAATCACGGTTGATTGGACGCAATATGCTCAATCGTTAACGACTAAACAAATGAAAGGGATGCTAACCGGACCAGTAACGATTCTTGGTTGGACGTTCCCACGTGAAGACATTACTCGTAAAGAAATTGCACAGCAGTTAGCATTAGTATTGCGTGATGAAGTTTCTGATCTTCAACAAGCAGGCATTAATATTATTCAAATTGATGAACCTGCGATTCGTGAAGGGTTGCCAATTAAAAAGAGCGATCAAAAAGCGTATTTAGATTGGGCAGTAGAAGCGTTTAAGATTTCAGCGGCCAGTGCTAAATCAGAAACACAAATTCATACTCACATGTGTTATAGCGAATTTAATGAGATTATTGAATCAGTAGCGGCGTTAGATGCGGATGTGATTACTATTGAAACCTCTCGCTCAAATATGGAACTCCTAAAAGCGTTTGAAGATTTTAACTATCCAAATGAAATAGGACCGGGTGTGTATGATATTCACTCACCAAATATTCCAAGCGAAGAGTGGATTGTTGATTTGATTGAAACCGCAGCAGCAAAAGTGCCTGTTGAGCGTTTATGGGTAAATCCAGATTGTGGCTTGAAAACACGTAACTGGAAAGAAACAGAAGCGGCGTTAGAGAACATGGTGAAAGCAGCAAAAACACTGCGTAAGAAATGGCAAGTTAACGCGGCTTAGTTAGGTAGATAAATTAATATCATTGGCTAATAACGTTCATTTACGTGAGACTAAATAAAAGCGAAACACCTTCATTTAGGGTTTCGCTTTTTTATTTTACCGTTTATTTAATAAGTCGCTTTCTTAACGAGTTGTGACCCACAGCGCATGAATCATACCAGGTACCCAGAAGAAAAGAGTTAATACGATATTGATTAAAAGATCTTTACCCACACCTTTAGCAAAGAAAACACCTAGTGGTGGAAGTAATACACATAAAATAATTAAAACAAGCTTGTTCATAAAATGCCTCTATAAATTAAGTCATCATGATTAACAAAATGAGCGAATTGGTTAACATAGTAATAATACGAGTACTTCTTTTGTTCAAGTCGAAAAGTGATAATTTGCGTATTTTTATCTGGTTTTGAAAAATTGTCTTAGTAATTTTAATTGTAAGACAAGCGAGCTTTACAATATCACTCGCAAGTTTTTCATAATGCTTTATTTATAATACTCTAAGCTCATGGTGAAGTTGTTAAATATGGTGATTAGCTATTTATATTAATTATGATTGCTATAAAATAGTTGTAAATAAACTATCTATGGCAATGCTTACTCTTCCTTATGAAAAAAGTTCTAGTTATCTCTCACTCCCAAAGCGGTCAGCTTGCACAATTTGTTGAGTTAGCAACGGCACCGTTACGTCAGAGTGATGAAGTGAAAATTGATTATCATTGCGTAGAACCTGTCAATAAATACCCATATCCATGGTCGTTTTATCCATTCTTCGATGCTTTTCCTGAAGCGATTTATATGAATGGCTGCGATGTAAAACCTGCCGAAAATTTAGAAGAGGAGTATGACTTAATTATTTTAGGTTATACGGTGTGGTTTTTATCACCTTCAATACCAATGACTGGGTTTCTTCAGACAGAACAAGCTCAGTCATTAATTAACGGTAAGCCTGTTATTACCTTTATTGCGTGTCGTGATATGTGGGTAATGGCTCAAGAGAAAATGAAAACTGTCATTGCAGAGTTAGGCGGAACCTTGATTGATAATGCTGTACTGACTGATCAAGGTGGCTCTGTTTATGCATTTATCACAACGCCTCGTTGGTTACTTACAGGTAAAAAAGATCCATTTTGGATATTCCCTGCCGCTGGTGTTTCTGAAAAAGATTTGCAAGAAAGTGAGCGTTTTGGTCACCGTTTGGTATCGGCATTAAAAAACGATTTAGAAAAGAAAAAAGAGCCACTGCTTAAAAATCTTAATGCCGTAACGGTTAATGGGAAACTGATTGGTTCTGAAAAAATTGCCACACGTTCTTTTATGGTATGGGGAAAGCTAATTCAAAAGTCAGGTAAACCGGGTTCTTTTCCTCGAAAAATAGTCATTACCATCTATGCCGTATTTTTAGCTCTTATGGTTTTAACCTTAGTACCGATTAATTTATTAGTGAAAAAATTAATCTCGCCTTTTAGAAAGAAAGCGGTAGAAGAAAGCATTACTTATTACGAAAAACCATCAGGACGTTAAGATGACTCAAAAGGTATATATCAATGACATTCAGGCTTTTTTGCCTAATGATGCTGTTGGTAATAAAGAAATAGAAAATGTCCTAGGGCAAGTTGGTTCGCGTCCCTCTCGTGCAAAAAGCCTTATTTTGCGATCCAATAAAATTAAGCAACGTTACTATGCGATTAATCCTCAAACGGGTGAAACCACGCACACCAATACAGAATTAACCGCCGAAGCGATCAGAAAACTCAATTCAACCTCTTTTGATATTAATTCTACAGAGCTTTTAGCCTGTGGTACGACGATTGCCGATCAAATTTTACCCAATCACGCATTAATGGTGCATGGTGAGCTTGGCATTCCTAGCTGTGAAGTGATTGCGACATCAGGCATCTGTTTGTCCGGTACCATGTCATTAAAATATGGTTATATGTCGATTTTGAGTGGTCAAAGTAATAACGCGATAGTTACTGGTTCTGAAAATGCGTCGGCTATGATGCGTGCTAACAAGTTTGAAGCTGAAATTGAAAGTGTGGTGGACGATTTAGAACGTCAGCCTGAAATCGCATTTGAAAAAGATTTCTTACGTTGGATGTTAAGTGATGGTGCGGGTGCCGCGCTATTAACCTCTCAACCTAATCCGGATTCCATCTCTCTTGAAATCGAATGGATGATGCAAAAATCCTATGCGAATGAACTTGATGCTTGTATGTATGCAGGTGCTGAAAAACAGGCGGACGGTAGCCTAAAAGGGTGGCGTGAATACAGCTCACAAGAATGGTTAGACCAATCTATCTTCTCAGTAAAACAAGACGTTAAGCAGTTAAACGATAATATCGTTGAATACACAGTTACTAAGCCGTTAAAAGAGTTAGTTGATCAAGGCAAAGTGAAGGCTGATGAAATCACCTATTTTGTACCTCATTACTCGTCTGGTTATTTCCGTGACCGCCTATATCAAGGCATGCTAGAAGCAGGATGTGATATTCCACAAGATCGTTGGTTTACTAATTTGCCAAGTAAAGGGAATACAGGTTCAGCGTCTATCTATATCATGCTTGAAGAGCTGTTTCATTCTGGTGACTTAAAAGTGGGGGATACTCTACTTTGTTATGTTCCTGAAAGTGGAAGATTCTCTACCGCCTTTATGCAATTGAAGGTGGTGTAATGGAAGCGAAAAAAGTACCACAAGATAATATCTCTACGTATGCCAATAACGCAAAAGCTGTGTATGCAACGGATGAAAATGGTGATTATTCGGTTGTTGCTTCTACTGGTTGGGAAGTAGAAGAAGAAGTGACAAAGCAAGCCTTGAATGAATTTGAACGACAAGCACAAGTAGCGTATGACTTAGTAAGAACAGGGGAAAAGTCACCCTTGTATTATCATATGTTTGCTCAGCGTATGGATTTAATGGTGCTAGCGCAATCTGTTGGTTGGTTTCAGTGGCGTGTTAAGCGTCATTTCTCACCGAAGATTTTTGCTAAATTATCACCTGTGAAGCTTTCGGCCTACAGTGATGCATTAGGTATTTCAGTTAAGCAATTAACCAAGTTACCTAACCTTTCAAATAAAAATAAATAAAGCGTGCTCATGACCTCTATTTTGAAAAACACCAATTCTCAGTTCCAACATAAGCATTATGCTCATTGCGAGAGTGGCGTGATGTCTTCTATGCTTACTCATCATGGTTTACCTCTGTCTGAGCCAATGGTATTTGGTTTATCTAGTGCTTTAGTTTTTGCTTATCTTCCTTTTGTAAAGCTCAGTGGCATGCCGCTTATTGCCTATCGTTCAATGCCAAAATCCATCATGAAGGGATTACAGAAAAGCATCGGTTTGAAAATGAAGTTAGAGAAATTTTCAAAACCAGAGCAAGGCACCAAGCGATTAGATGAGCTACTTCAACAAGGTAAAATTGTGGGCGCTCAAACATCGGTGTTCTGGTTACCGTACTTTCCTGAAGAGATGCGTTTTCACTTTAATGCCCATAATCTTATTGTGGTTGATAAGAAAGAGGGAAGTTATCAAATCAGCGATCCTGTTTTTGAACACTTAGTTGAGGCTGAAGAGAAAGCACTGCAAAAAGCGCGCTTTGTGAAAGGGGTAATGGCACCAAAAGGGTCATTGTATTATCCGACTCACATCCCAAGCTCGATTGATTACCCAAAAGTGATTGAAAAAAGCATTAAAAAAACGGCAAAGACGATGCTGAAAACGCCAGTACCGATTGCGGGTTTAAAGGGAATGTATTTTTTAGCTAAGCATATTCGTCAGTTAGAAAATAAAGATGAGCATTACGCAAAACTGTTTTTAGGTCACATCATTCGCATGCAAGAAGAGATTGGCACTGGCGGTGCTGGTTTCCGTTATATCTATGCTTCTTTTTTACAAGAAGCGGCAGAGCTTATTGGTAACGAGAACCTAAAAATTGCATCTGCTGAGATGACGGCGATTGGTGATGAATGGCGTGAATTTGCTTTATTGATCGCGAAGGCAATACGACCTCGAAATAAAAAAACGATTGAATTTGATGTGATTGCTGCAAAATTAGAGTCAGTTGCTGAGCAAGAAAAGCAACTCTACTTATCATTAATGCGAGCATTTTAATGATCAATGTTAGTGGATTAAATAAATCCTACGGTAAGAAGAAAGCGCTAGATAATCTAACGCTTTCTATCCCATCAAATAGTATTTATGGTTTACTTGGCCCTAATGGTGCAGGTAAAACTACACTGATCTCGATTCTAAATGGTCTTGTCTCGTATGACTCAGGTGAGGTTACTTTTTTTGATTTACCGCTAAAAAAGAATCTTTCGGTTATTCGTCAACGTTGTTCTCTTATTCCACAAAGTTTAGCTTTTTATGAGAATTTAAGCGTTAAAGAGAATTTGCAATTCTTTGCTGGCGTACAAAAAATAAAAGGTCAGGCGTTAAAAGATAATTTATCTTATGCGGTCGAAACTAATCGTCTTTCCTCCATGATGGATCAGAAATCTGCAACTTTATCTGGTGGACAAAAACGTCGCTTAAATATCGCCATTGGGCTGCTGAATAACCCCGACATTCTCTTTTTTGATGAGCCGACTGTTGGTATTGATCCTGAATCACGCAACGATATTCTCGACACTATTAAAGCGTATAAATCGGATAATAAAACTGTTATTTATACCTCTCATTATATGCCTGAAATCGAAAAGATTTGTGATGAAGTAGCGATAGTGAATGCAGGGAAAATTGTAAAACAAGGCTCGATTTCTTCTATGGTAAATAACGAAGAAAGTCAGCAGGTCATTGTTGAACTGTATCCACATTCTTCCACTTATCTTTCTGCAATGAGTCGAGCTGAAGTGACGATCGTTGATCAAACTACTTTACTATTAACGCAGTCGAGCAGTGAGCTTATCGCTCAAGTTCTGCATCAATTAGAGCTGCAAGGGATCAAAATAAAGCAAATCCGCTACGGTGCGACAACCCTTGAATCTCTGTTTATCAACTTAACATCAAAAGGAAGAACAGATGTTTAAAGCGATGTTGATAAAAGAGTTCCTGTTAGTGAGTCGTGATAAACACGCATTAGCAGCCTTATTTATTATGCCTGCGGTATTTATTTTGATCATGTCTTTAGCACTAAAAGATGTGATGAATGAAGACAAATCACTTATGACTTATGCTTTGATTGATCATGACCAAAGTGTCGTAAGTGAAGCATTAATTAATAAACTATCTACGATTTCTACATTGACCAAACACACTTTGAATTCAGATAAATATCGCTCTCCAGAAGAAGAGGGCGTGCAATTTATTATTGATATTCCGGTGGGCTTTTCTAAAGGTGAGCAGCCATTAGATATTAGTGTTGCTGCAGATACGTCCCCTTCATTACTGACTATTTTTAAAAATCAGATCGCGCTCAGTTGGATGGGGAATAAGCTGGATGAAGTGAATTTGGCCAATCAAGATTCGTTTTCGTTTTTAGATGATGAAGTAGAAACAAAGCCTTTTGATGAGGCAACGTTGATGGATGTCCAATACGCAAAATTGTCACAAGATGAAAAGCCAACCTCAACACAGCAAAGTGTTCCATCCTGGATCGTGTTTGGTCTGTTTTTTGTGATTATACCTATGTCGACCATCTTCATTAGTGAACGTAAACAAAATACTTTAATGCGTTTAAGTACCATGAACTTAAGTTTGTCAGCTCTGTTTGGTGGGAAAATATTGCCTTATATGGTGATCAATCAAGTTCAAGTTTGGCTGATGATTGGAGTTGGTATGTATATCGTCCCTTTATTTGGTGCAGCTCCATTAACGATTGATGGTTCTATCTTGGGGTTAATCTTGGTTTCATTATCCTTAAGTCTCTCCGCGATTGGTTTGTCTATTTTGGTAGCCAGTGCGGTTGATAGCATCGAGCAAGCGACAACCATTGGCGGAATTATCAATATTTTATTAGGGGCTATTGGTGGTGTTATGGTGCCTAAGTTTGTGATGCCAGAAGCGATGCAAACCTTCTCTGCTATTTCACCCATGTCTTGGGGACTAGAAGGTTTTTTAGATATATTCTTACGCCGAGGAACGGTGTCAGATGTGTTAAATGAAGTCATTGCTTTAAGCTTATTTGGTGTTATCTCATTGCTGATAGCCAGCATTGTATTTACTTATAAACAAAGGAAAAACGCATGAAAGGGTCATTAGATACAGAATTCAAAGTAAAACTTAAAAATATGATCCTTGAAGAGTGTGATAGAGAAGAGATCACCGCTGATGAATTGGCAGATGATGTGGAACTATTTTCTGATGAGAGCGGCTTAGAGCTTGATTCTGTTGATGGATTACAGATCTCTATGTTATTGCAGCGCCACTTTAATTTACGCTTGGTAGACCCGAAAGAGTTCCGCCGTATTGTCACAACGATTAATCATCTTGCTGATCACCTACAACCTGAATAATGACTATGATTACACTCCTTGGTGGTGAAGTGTTAAGTGCTCTTGGCAATAAAACACAACAACTGAATTTAATGAAAGCGGGAAAATACCTTACCGTTGATAAGTCGGTGAATGTATTTGAACAAGTAAAAACATTGCCTTATTACGCGATTCAGAATGACGGAAATTTTGAGACCTTGTTTGATCCTATTCCTCATTTAAAAGTATTGATCGCCTCTTTGCTTGAACAGCACAATCTGTCAGCTCAAGAGAGGGGGCGTTGTGGCTTATTTATCGGTTGTGCGGCTAATGATATCTCCTTAATGATCCCACTAGGAAACAGCATTAAAGATGGTAATTCACCTCAATTTTCAGATGGCAGAGTCGGTAACGGGGTTTATGCTGATAAGTTGGCAAATGCGTTTGGATTGAATTCATTGAGCCTAACTTATAATACCGCTTGCACATCAAGCTCGAATGCCATTCTAGATGCAGCAACCATGATAGAAGCCGGTGTTATTGATTATGCTTTAGTTGTTGGTATGGAAATGTTTGCTCCTCACTCTTTTGAGGGCTTTGTTTCTATGCAGTTATTGGCAGAGCAGCAAACCAAACCCTTTGATGCAAACCGTGATGGTTTGCTCTTAGGTGAATCTTTAAGTGTTGTATTAATGAGCCGAGATGATGTTAAAGCATCGCCTTGGCACTTTCGTGGTGGTTGTAGTCAATGTGAAACACACAGTGTCACGGGGGTAAATCCTGATGGTTCTGGAGTAACTCAGGTAATTAAACAAGCATTACAGAACAGTGATGTGAGTCTTGATGAGATCACGGCAGTAAAAGCACATGGCACCGCCAGTCATCTTAGCGATTTAGCCGAAATTAATGGTATGAAAGAGGTGTTTTCACAAGCGCCGTTATTTTTCTCGTTAAAGCCCTATATCGGTCATACCTTAGGGGCGTGTGGTGTTAGTGAATTAGTGATAATGATGAATGCCATTGATAATGGTTTTATTCCTAAAACACCTAACTTTGAAGCTCAGGATGATGAACTTCAATGGATACCAACCCAAGAATTAAATTCATGTAATTCAGGCGTGTTTTTGCTGAATTGTTTTGGCTTTGGTGGAAATAATAACGCCTTGGTGGTGGAGAGAAAATCAGTATGATGTATGTTCATTGCACTGCCAGTGTGAATATAAAACAAGACCAACCTATTGATGTAAAAGCAGAGTGCAAAAAAGTCGCTTCAAGTTTTGTGCGTCGTACTGATCGTTTTATTCAACTAGGGTTATTAGGTGTTTCTGGCATTAAAGAACAACAAGTGCTTGATAAAAATACCGCGCTTTTTATGGTATCAGGACAGGGGAATCTGTCGGTATTTAATCGTTTATGCCAACAGCGATATGTTGAAAATATGCCACCAAAGCCAGTGGATTTTATCAACTCATTAAGTAATACCGCAGGCTTTTATATTGCTAAATATTTAGAGCTTGAAAGTAAAAACTTGAATTTAGCTCAGCAAGGTTTTGTGGTTGAAAATGCGTTATTGCTTGCTGATGCAAATTTAAAAACCAAACAAGAGAAGTGCATTTTATTGGGTGGTGTTGATGAAAAAGTCGATGCATCCAATAGCCCTCATGACTATCTTGATTTGCCTCTTAATACTCAATTGGGAGAAGGCTCTAATTGGATGTTATTGAGCGGGGAAGTTGAAGGCGCACAAGCAAGCATTGAGGTTGCAACACCGCAATTTAATCAACAAACGTTATTGGCCTACTTAGCACTGTTAATTCCAACAACTCATGTCGCATTTGGTCAACGAGTATCAAGTAATTTTAGAAGTGATGTTCTAGAGCGAGTATCCAGTAAAGAATTTGATTGCCGAACACGTTATGACTTTTATGAGACGAACTCTTTGTATGTATTGAATCGCTTTATTAATGCTAAACACAATAGTTTACTTTTTATTGATGGTTTTGATGACAAATATAGAGTAATAACCCTAAGGTTAAGTTTTTAAATCAATGGGTTATGATTCTATATTTTTGTTTTGTTAGGCCAGTGAAAGGAAATGAGAGGATGTATATTCATTAGTCTCTTGAAGTGATATAGTCACTGCAATGTGTATTTTGTATGAAAGTAAAATGGATGACTGATTCTTTATTATTCCACAAAGCTTACGAGCACGAATCAAGCTCTAAATGGGTAGTGTTTGTTCATGGGGCTGGTGGAAGTTCGACAACATGGTTTAAACAAGTTGCGGCTTTTAGAAAAAACTTCAATGTATTACTCATTGATTTACGTGGTCATGGACGCTCGAATAATTTTTCTAAAATTAAAGAATTCATTAATAAACAATACTCTTTTAAAGCCGTTAGCCAAGATATTTTGGATGTACTGGATCACCTTAATATCAAATCTGCGCATTTTGTTGGTATGTCTTTGGGTACTATTATCATTCGAAATCTTGCCGAACTTGCACAAGAACGAGTGAGTTCAATGGTGCTGGCTGGTGCGATAACACGTTTTAATTTTCGATCTCAATTTCTGATTAAAATGGGAGATATGACGAAAAATATCATGCCTTATATGTGGTTATATAAATTGTTTTCTTATGTTGTTATGCCACAGAAGAGTCAAAAAGAATCTCGTCATATTTTTACTCGTGAAGCCAAAAAATTATGTCAAAAAGAGTTTAAACGTTGGTTCAAATTAGCGGCCGATGTAAACCCATTGATGCGTTACTTTAAAGATAAAGAACTGGCTATACCTACACTGTATGTGATGGGGGCAAATGACTATTTGTTTATGAAGCCTGTTGAAGAGATGGTAGCAGTACATGAACACAGTCAATTATTACAGATCCCTGAATGTGGACATGTGTGTAATATAGATAAACCAAAAGAATTCAATAAATACGCAATAGAGTTTATAGCTGCACAGTAATACCAATCGTTTAAAACAAAAACGGCGATCATTATGATCGCCGTTTTTGTTTTCGGTAAGATTAAAGAATAACGGTTTTGTTACCATACACAAAAACGTGATCATTTAAGACTTTAGTAAGCGCTTTACTGAGTACAGATTTTTCAACATCACGCCCCGCCATTGCCATATCTTCAGCACTAAAATTATGATCAACAGGGATAACATCTTGTTTGATGATTGGACCTTCATCTAAATCATTTGTCACAAAGTGTGCCGTTGCACCAATGATTTTTACGCCGCGATCGTACGCTTGTTGATAGGGTTTAGCACCAATAAATGCAGGCAAGAAGCTGTGGTGAATATTAATGATCTTTTTAGGAAATTGAGCCACAAAGTTTGGTGTTAATACACGCATGTATTTTGCTAGAACCACGTATTCAGGCTCATAAGAATTAATGACCTCAAGCATTTTTTCTTCGTGCTCTTCGCGCGATAGATCTTCATGAGAGACATGGTGGAATGGAATATCAAATTTTTCGATTAACCCACCTAAAGTATCGTGATTTCCAACAACCGCAGCAATATCAATATTCATTGCACCAGAATAGGCTTTGATAAGAATGTCACCAATACAATGTGCTTCTTTTGTTACCAGAATAACCACTTTTTTTCGCGGTTCTGTCACTAACCTACGATGACTTCCTGGTGGAAGTGCTTCATCAATATCAGTTAAAAAAGTGACATCGTTGAAAATGCCTTCTAGCTCGGTTCTCATAAAGAACTGGCCTGTGACATTATCAACATATTCATTATTATGAATAATATTTAACTGATGTTTGTAACAAATGTTGGTTATTTTCGCTATTAGCCCACGAGAATCAGGGCAATCCGTTAGTAGTATTTTCTTTTCCATTTTATCTCTCGTGTTTGCAAAGGGGTTACCAAAATCGGTAATTATTAATTGTATGCTCTCTATTCTTTTACCGATAAATGAAGAGGGCGTAAAGGGGTTTTTACTAAATCAAATCAAAATACTAGCGAAAGTCGTTATCTGGAAGTCGCCGTTTTAGACCGTAACTCTCAAAACTTAGCGTTTAGTTTTTTCGAAAATCTTGGCATAATCTCAACCTTATTTTTTAAACTCACAATGAATGCAGGTTGATATGATAGCCAAGATATTTTCTTCTTCAGGCGCGTTAGGTAAAGCCATCCCAGGTTTCCAACCTCGTCAACCTCAGCTTGATATGGCTCATGCCGTTCATGATGCAATTAAAAATGGCACACAGCTTGTTGTAGAAGCGGGTACAGGTACCGGAAAAACTTTTGCTTATTTGGCTCCTGCATTAGTGAGTGGGAAAAAAACCATCATCAGTACTGGCTCTAAAAACTTACAAGAGCAGCTGTTTCATCGTGATTTGCCTTTAATGACGTCATCCTTGGGTTTTTATGGTCAAGTCGCTTTATTAAAAGGGCGCTCAAATTATTTATGTCCTGAACGCTTGAATCAACAATTGGTAGAAAGTCACACGCCTCAAGCAGATCCTGAATTATTAACTCAATTAGTAAAGGTACGTTCTTGGTCTTCTGAAACTAAAACCGGCGATTTAGGTGATTGCACTGCAATTGCAGAAGACAGCCCAATTATCCCAAGCATTACATCAACAAATGATAATTGTTTAGGGAAAGAATGCCCAAGCTTTGAAGAGTGTTTTGTGGTTAAAGCGCGTAAAAAAGCAATGGATGCGGATGTCGTGGTGGTAAACCATCATCTATTTTTAGCCGATTTAGCAATTAAAGAAACCGGGTTTGGTGAATTAATCCCAGAAGCGGATATCTTTATTTTTGATGAAGCTCATCAGCTTCCTGATATTGCCAGCCAGTACTTTGGGCAGAATTTATCAAGCCGACAATTAACGGAATTAGCCAAAGATATCGAAATTGGTTATCGCACTGAAGCAAAAGACATGCGCCAACTTCAAAAAGTAGCAGAGCGTTTAGCTGGCTCAGCAATGGATTTGCGTATTATTTTAGGTGATACCAATTTTAGAGGTAACTGGCGAGAAGCGATTAAGTCTCAAGCAGTTCAGCGCGAAATTGTAAGAATCAATGATGCTTTCGAGTTAGCACATGATGTATTAAAATTAGCACTTGGTCGTAGTCAATTATTGGATGCCGCCTTTGAACGTTGTGCCTTGTTGAAAAATCGACTAGAGCGTGTGTGTGATACGACGATTGGTGGTTATTCATATTGGTATGAATGTACTCCTCGTCATTTTAGTTTAAATATAACCCCTCTTTCTGTTGCTGATAAATTTAAAGAGCATCTTGCCGATAAAGAAGGTGCGTGGATTTTTACGTCAGCAACGTTAGCAGTAAATGATGACTTTTCGCATTTTACTCAGCGTTTAGGGTTAGAGCCTAAGAAGCAATTTACCTTACCGAGTCCGTTTGATTATCAGACACAGGCGCTATTGTGCGTGCCTCGTTTCTTGCCTGAACCGAACAGTTACGGTATTGCTGAAAAACTAGTCGAGTTATTGCAGCCAGTGATTAAGCAAAATAATGGTCGTTGTTTTTTCTTATGCACTTCACATCAAATGATGCGTGACTTAGCTGAGAAATTTAGAGAAACACTGGATCTGCCAGTCTTAGTACAAGGTGAAACCACCAAGCAACAATTACTGTCTGAGTTTATGGAACTAGGGAATGCTTTATTGGTTGCTACGGGCGCTTTTTGGGAAGGGATTGATGTTAGAGGTGATGCGCTAAGCTGTGTTATCATTGATAAACTTCCTTTTACAGCACCCGATGATCCATTGTTAAAAGCTCGAATTGAAGATTGTCAATTGAGTGGTGGTGATGCATTCTCGCAAGTACAAATTCCAGATGCTGTCATTACGTTGAAGCAAGGTGTTGGTCGTCTTATTCGAGATACTAAAGATAAAGGAGTATTGGTGATTTGTGATAACCGTTTAGTCACACGACCTTATGGTTCAACATTTTTACAAAGTTTACCACCAATACCAAGAACACGAGATTTACGCAATGTGTCTGAATTTTTGGCAAAAGCCAATCAGAGCAGTGAAAATGAATCAGAAAAACAAGAAGCTATTTTAGAAAATTGAGGCATTAATGAGCGCAAAAATTTTAGCGGTAGATACCGCCACTGAAAACTGTTCTGTCGCACTAATTGTTGATGGGAAAGTCTATTCTCGACGTGCAGTGGCACCGCGTGAACACACGATTAAAGTCTTGCCATTTGTTGATGAAGTATTAAAAGAAGCGGGTGTGCGCTTACAAGACTTAGACGCATTAGCTTTTGGTCAAGGCCCAGGTAGTTTTACTGGTGTTCGTATTGGTATTGGTATAGCTCAAGGTTTAGCGTTTGGTGCCGATTTACCTATGATAGGGATTTCAACCTTAGAAGCAATGGCTCAAGCGGGTTATAGAGAGAATGGCGCAACGCAAGTCGCTGCTGCTATCGATGCTCGTATGGGTGAAGTGTACTTTGGTATGTACCAACGCAATGATGATGCAACATGGACTTATAATGTGGCAGAAACCGTCTTTAAGCCAGAAGCGTTATTAACTTATCTACCAGAGCAGTCTGGTGAGTGGTTAACAGTAGGCACCGGATGGGATGCATATGCAGAAGCGTTAGCAGAGTTACCATTAGAGCGTAAAGCTTCAGAGGTGTTGTACCCAGATGCTGAAGACATGGCGTTTTTAGCTCTACAAAAATTTGAACAAGGCTTGGCGTTGCCAGCAGAAGAGTCAGCTCCTGTTTATGTTCGTGATACGGTGACATGGAAGAAATTACCGGGGCGCGAATAGTTTTTAAGATTTAAGCGAGGCATCAAAACCTCGCTTAGTTGTTTATTCAAAAGGTCATTATGGTATCGATTCAAGGCTTACCGCCCGCGCTGATACAAAAACAGCAAGCGGTTGGAAAAAAGAACCAAGTCAAGAAAGCGACGGGAAGCAAATCTTTAGTTGCACAACCATCAAAAGTGGCGACAGCGGTAACAACACAAGTAAAACAACTGAACGCATCAGAATATGCAAACTCTCGAATTCAATACGATTTGCCTGAAGGGGGAAATCGTAAAGCAATGGAAGAGTATATGGACATAATGTTACAAAAGCGTAGAGAGGAACTTGCTCAACTCGTCGGTGTCGATCTCTATATCTAGCTTAAGTTATGAAAGGATTTATATGAAACAGACATTGTGCTTTCTATTTGCGTTATTACTTGTCGGTTGTAGCTCACTTCCTACAGAATTAGAATCGTCTCAAGCAGCTGTTATTACTGAATACAGTGCTTTTTCAACGGTTGCTGAACATAGCCGATCAAGCGAAGTACGTTTAGGTGGGGTTGTTGCTCGTATTGATAACTTAAAAACGACCACTCGCATTGAAGTGGTAAACCTGCCTATTTCATCATCAGGAAAACCAGATATAGCTCAAGAACCTAATGGCCGATTTGTGGTTTATTTTGATGGGTTTATTGATCCGGTTACTTATGCAAAAGGACGATTAATTACTGTCTTAGGGCAATCAAATGGAATTGAAAAAGCCACTGTGGGTGATTATCTTTACTCTTTCCCCATCATTACCGTCGTTGGCATCCATTTATGGCAAGTTCAAGAGTACGTTGTGACTAACGATTTCAATATGAATTATATGCCATGTACTGGTAGTCGATGTTTACATCAGCGTAGCCGCCTTGAAACCCGTCGTGGAAAAGTGGTACAAGAAGTACAATAATCAGCATGAGTCCATTTCAAGAATCAAGTATTGAACTTCATCATGGCACTATTGCAATGATGGAAATAAAACCCAAAAATACGCACCAAACATTGTTGTTTTTGCATGGCTGGCAAGATAATGCTGCGACCTTTAAAACGACGATGGAAGCATACGCACAAGAAAACCCACATCATCACTTAATTGCTATTGATTGGTTTGGTCATGGACGCTCAAGCCATAAAGGCGGTGATAATTTTTATCACTTCTTTGATTATATCGATGATCTTCACCAAATAGTCCTTCACTTAAAATTAGAGCCTATCGTTCTTATTGGTCATTCTTTAGGTGCTTTAGTCGCCAGTGCTTATAGTGCCGTGTTTCCTGAAAAAGTAGCAGCATTGGTGATGATAGAGGCACTTGGCCCTTTAAGTGAGGAAGAAGAGGCAATTTCAGATAGGATCCGACAAGGTATTTTAAGCCGTCAGCGATATCGAAATAAGCCTCAGAGAACCTTAAAAAATACTCAAACAGCCATTGAATTAAGAGCTAGCGTGAATCAACTTCCAGAACTTTTAGTTGAACCAATGGTAATGCGATCATTGAGTATCAATTCAAACTCGTTTCAATGGACAACCGATGCAAAAGTAAAATGCGATGCACTGTATCGTATGAGTGAAGTTCACGCTTTGACATTACTTTCAAAAATAGAGTGCCCAGTGGTTGCGGTTATCGGCTCTGAGGGTTACGGACATTTGAAGCAAAAAACGCATCGATATGCTTATATTTCACACTTTGATTGTTATCAAATTGAAGGTGGTCACCATTGCCATTTAGAAAATCCTATTCAGGTAAGTAGTTACATTAGTGCGTTAGTTAACAAAATAAATACATAACTGCTTCACATATTTAAAAAAACGCCTCGTTTATGGTCAAATATTCATCGAATATACAATTGATAATAAAATAAGTTGACTATAATTGTGGAGTAAATAGTCTACACATAAAAAGTGATAGTGATCACTGTTTGAATTATTGTGAAATAAGCAATAAATCGTATATAAAATAGGAGAAAAGCGTGGATAAAGTTTGGCTTTCACGTTACCCAGAAGACGTACCAGCAGAAATTAACCCTGACCAATATAGCTCATTGGTTGATATGTTTGAAAAATCGGTTCATAAATACGCCGATCAGCCTGCATTTATCAATATGGGTTCAGTAATGACATTTCGTAAGTTGGAAGAGCGCAGTCGTGCTTTTGCTGCTTATTTACAAAATGAACTGAAGCTTAAAAAAGGTGATCGTGTTGCGTTAATGATGCCAAACTTACTGCAATACCCAATTGCATTATTTGGTGTGTTACGTGCGGGTATGGTTGCGGTAAATGTGAATCCACTATATACGCCACGTGAGTTAGAGCATCAGTTGAATGATTCAGGTGCTGCTGCAATCGTTATTGTTTCAAACTTTGCGAGTACGCTAGAAGAAGTTGTTGAGAACACACCAGTAAAACACGTTATTTTAACGAACTTAGGTGAGCAACTGCCGCGTGCCAAAGGTACAATTGTAAACTTCGTGGTTAAGTACGTGAAGAAAATGGTACCAAAGTACGATCTTCCTCATGCTACCTCTATGCGTAATGCATTACGTAAAGGCCGTAGAATGCAGTACATCAAGCCATTCATTGATAGTGAAGACTTAGCCTTCCTGCAATACACGGGCGGTACCACAGGCGTAGCAAAAGGCGCAATGCTTACTCATCGAAATATGATTGCAAACGTAATGCAAGCAAAAGGCGCTTATGGTCCAGTGTTGACTGAAGGGCGTGAGCTTATTGTTACTGCACTTCCTCTTTATCATGTATTTGCGTTAACGGTTAACTGTTTACTGTTTATTGAAATGGGTGGTCGTAACCTGCTTATCACTAACCCTCGTGATATCCCAGGTTTTATTAAAGAACTACAAAAATACCCATTTACTGCAATTACTGGCGTAAATACGCTGTTTAATGCTCTAGTGAACAACGAAGATTTCCATGAGTTAGATTTCAGTAACCTTCGCCTATCTGTAGGTGGTGGTATGGCAGTGCAACGTGCCGTTGCTGAAAAATGGCAGCAACATACAGGCTGTTACCTACTAGAAGGCTACGGCTTAACTGAGTGTTCTCCATTGGTTGCGGCTTATCCGCATAACCTAACGTCATACAATGGTTCGATTGGCTTACCTGTACCGTCAACTGAAGTTCGAATGGTTGATGAAGAAGGTAATGTTGTTGCTAACGATCAAATCGGCGAGCTTCAAGTTCGTGGCCCTCAAGTGATGAAAGGTTATTGGAACCGCGCAGAAGCGACCAAAGAAATGATCACTGAAGATGGTTGGGTAAGCACTGGTGACATCGTTAAATTTGATGATGAAGGCTTCCTGCATATCGTTGACCGTAAAAAAGACATGATTTTAGTATCAGGTTTTAACGTATACCCAAATGAAATTGAAGATGTTGTTGCGCTTCATGGCAAAGTACTAGAAGTCGCAGCTGTAGGTAAACCACACCCAACATCAGGTGAAGTGGTTCGAATTTGTGTTGTTAAACGTGATCCAAGCCTAACGAAAGATGAACTAATTGCTCATTGTCGTAAGCATCTAACAGGTTATAAAATTCCACGTATTGTTGAGTTTAGAGACGATCTTCCAAAAACAAACGTAGGTAAAATTCTGCGTCGTGAACTGCGTGATGAATATAAAGCAGAAGAAAACGCATAATTTGGTTACAATGTAAAAACACGATAATGCCAGCTTAATCGCTGGCATTATTTTTATTTGTTATGAAATTTTAGAGACAAGATAGCTTAGTTTTTATTGAGGTTAAGCTATCTTGCCTTATTGATCTTTTAAGGAAGAATAGTGAAATTTGAAATCGTCACTCAGAGTCAGCGTTTGGCTGAGATCTGTCAGCAAGCAAGTAGTAAACCATTTTTAATGTTAGATACTGAGTTTGTAAGAACACGAACGCTATATGCTCGCTTAGGTTTAATTCAAATGTTTGATGGCGAGACACTAGCGCTCGTTGACCCAGTTGAAATTGATGACTTAACACCGCTTTGGGATTTATTAAAAAATGAATCAGTAACTAAAGTGCTTCATGCGTGTGGTGAAGATTTAGAGGTATTCCAACATTACGCGGGTTGCATGCCAACGCCTATGATTGATACACAGATCATGGCCGCATTTTTAGGTTACGGACTATCAACAGGCTTTGCTAAGCTTGTTTCTGATTATTTAGGCATTGATTTAGATAAAGGCGAAGCTCGAACTGATTGGATGGCGCGACCTTTATCTGAAAAGCAACTAAACTATGCGGCAGCAGATGTACATTATTTACTGCCATTGTTTGAAAAACTTCAAGCCGAATTAGCACAAACTCAATGGGAATCGGCAGCGTATCAAGAATCTGCTCTTGCGGTTAAAAAGCGTGAAAAACAGCCAGATGCAGAAAAAGCGTTTTTAGATATTAAAAATGCGTGGCAGTTAAATCCTAAACAGTTAGCTGTGTTAAAAATGGCAGCGAAATGGCGTCTAGAAGAAGCAAGAAAACGTGATCTTGCGGTTAACTTTGTTGTTCATGAATTGAGTTTATGGAAATTGGCACGTTTTAACATTCGCAGTAAAGAGCAAATGTTAAAAGAAGGTTTTGATCCAAGAGAGGTGCAGCGTCATGGTGGAAAATTATTGCGTTTCTCTTATTTAGTAGATGACTTAAACCCGGCTGAATACCCAAAAGAGATCTCTCGTTTAATGGATTACCCTGGTTATAAGCAGATTTTTAAATTATTGAAAGATGAGGTGAAGCTAGCATCAGATAAATCAGGATTGATGCCGGAGTTCTTAGCCTCTAAAAAGCAGTTAAATCAGTTATTATCTTGGAAGTGGAAAAAGAACAGCGCACCAGAGCTAAAACCTGACGCATTGAATGGTTGGCGTGGTGATTTACTTGAAACTGGCTTTATGGCAGTACTTGAAAAATAACAGTAATACTAATCCTGCTTAAGAAAAAAGGTGACTATTAATAGTCACCTTTTTTTATCAAGATCGAATTTTTTTAGACGTTAATGATCATCTTCAGGAAGAGTAACGTTTAACTCTAATACCGATAAATCTTCCTCTTTTTGTTCAAGAGAAACCGTTACCATATCAGGACTTACGTTTACATATTTACTGATCACTTTAAGAATATCTTCTTTAAGTTGTGGTAAATAGGATGGAGCAGGTCCGCCATTACGACGTTCTGCAACGATGATCTGTAGCCTTTCCTTAGCTATGTTAGCAGTGGCTTTTTTCTGTGGTCTAAAAAACTCAAGCAATGCCATGCTTAACCTCCAAATAGTCGTTTAAAGATGCCTTTTTTCTCTTCTTCTAAGAAACGGAATGAAACTTCTTTGCCTAATAGACGGTCAACAGCATCTTGGTATGCAGCGCCAGCATTAGACTCCTCATCAAAAATTACAGGAACACCCTTATTCGATGCGTTTAGTACTGATTGACTCTCAGGAATAACCCCTAATAGTGGGATATTCAGGATTTCTTCAACATCACCTACACTCAGCATTTCACCTTGATTTACGCGAGCAGGGCAATAACGAGTAAGTAGCAAATGCTGCTTAACTGGTTCTAATGATTCTTCTGAACGGCGAGACTTAGAATCTAAAATACCAAGAATACGGTCTGAATCTCGAACAGAAGAAACTTCAGGGTTAGTTGTGATGATCGCTTCATCTGCAAAGTAAAGTGCCATTAAAGCACCTGCTTCGATACCTGCTGGAGAATCACAAATAATGAAATCAAAATTCATTTCGATAAGTTCATCAAGAACTCGACGAACCCCTTCTTTTGTTAGTGCGTCTTTATCTCGAGTTTGAGAAGCGGGTAGAATAAATAAATTACCTACACGCTTATCTTTAATTAATGCTTGGTTTAGAGTTGCTTCACCATTGATTACATTTACAAAATCGTAAACAACGCGACGTTCGCAGCCCATGATTAAGTCAAGGTTACGCAAACCAATATCAAAATCGATTACCGCGGTTTTTTTGCCAGCTAAAGCAAGTCCGGATGCAATAGCAGAGCTAGAAGTAGTTTTACCTACACCGCCTTTGCCTGAAGTCACAACGACAATACGTGCCATTTTTATTATTCCTTTTCTGTTGTGCTATAACGTTAGGGTATCGATCTGAATACGGTCTTCAACCATAGTGATCATGACATTTTGATGCCAATACTCTTTGTCAATTTGGTCGCTTAACCAATAATTACCCGCAATGGAAATTAGTTCAGCTTGTAAGTTTTTACAGAAGACTTTTGCCTCTGTTTGACCACTCGCGCCAGCAATCGCTCTGCCACGCAATGTGCCGTGAATATGTATACTGCCATCTGCAATCACTTCTGCACCTGGACTGACGTGATTTAAAATTACAAGGTCTGCATCTTTTGCATACACTTGCTGGCCTGAACGAATAGGTGTTTTTACCACTTTCGTTGGCTGCATACTGGCTTTTTGTGTTACTTGTTGAGGTGTAAATGACGTCATAACAGCAAACCCTGCTGCTGTTGCCTGAGCCTGCTTTTCTTTATCTTTACAGCCAGTGATCCCAACAGGGATCATCCCAGTGCGTTCGACACCAGATTTTAGCTCAACAAAGTTAATTTCATTCGATACATTTTCAATATTGACAACGACAGGCGCTGAAGCAAAAAAAGAGGGTGCTTGAGCTACTTTTTGCTCAAGCATACTTAATGCCAAAGCAACGTCATCATTAGGTAAATGTAATACTGAAAGGGTGAAATTACTGCCCTTTAAATCGGCTGTTTTTGTCATACTATTCTGTATCTTGATAAATTTAATACCACAAATCTGATACCATGTTATAGTCAGTTTAAGCGTACAGCAAGTTATCTTATTGTCTTAAGTGTACTTTTTAGTAAGGCTCTCATCAAATAGACATTAAATGTATGTGTGAAGTTGAGAGTAAGATCAATTCTATCAAAAATAGGTTATAAAATGTTCTGTTCAGTTTATAAAAGTACCAAGAAACAAGGTGCTTATCTTTATATTGCAAAAAAAGATGACTTTACTCCCGTTCCGAAAGAATTAATGACAATGTTTGGTACGCCAACCATGGTAATGGTCGTAAATTTGGCAGGCAGAACATTAGCTTCAGTTGACGTAGAAAAAGTAAAAGCATCAATTCAAAATGAAGGCTTTTTTTTACAGTTACCACCGCCTCCAGAGAATCTGCTTGAAAAATACAAGCAAGAGAAAGCACAAAGAAATGAGAAGTAATCTATGAAGAAGAAATTACTGCTAGGGATAGTCAGTTTATTAATGGCAACATCAGTAACTGCGGGCACACCTGAAGGAGACTTTCAGGATTATATTGTAGAATTAAAAAATGAAGCGAGAGAAATAGGCATTTCAGAACCAATTCTCGAGCGTGCATTCAAAGATATCGCTTTTAAAGAAAAAGCGGTTAAATCAGATCGTAATCAACCAGAGAAAAAATTAACGCTAGATGAGTATATTCCACGAGCTGTGCCAAAATGGAAAATCAAACAAGCGAATGATTTATACCAAAAGCATTATAAAGAATTGACCCGAATTGGTAATGAATATGGGGTTCAGCCTCGTTTTATTGTTGCGTTATGGGGCGTTGAAAGTAACTTTGGTAAGCTGACTGGTGGTTATAATGTCATTGAAGCATTGACGACATTAGCTTATGACGGCCGTCGTGAAGAGTTCTTCAAAAAACAAACCATGGCAGCCTTAACCATTTTACAGCAAGGCCATATCACCCCTGAAAACATGAAAGGTTCATGGGCTGGTGCAATGGGTCAGTGTCAGTTTATGCCAACGTCATTCTTAGCTTATGCGGTTGATGGTAATGATGATGGGCGTAAAGACATTTGGACTACCGAAGCTGATGTATTTGCTTCAGCTGCAAATTATTTAAAACAAGTAGGCTGGGATGATGCCTATACGTGGGGTCGTCAAGTTCAGTTACCTGAATCATTAGATACAGAAAGCCTAAAAGGTTTATCTGAAGATAAAGGTAAATCACTGGCGCAATGGCAAGAGTTAGGCGTTCGCCGTTTGACAGGCAAAGCCTTACCTGATGTAGATATCGAAGCATGGTTAGTGCAACCCGATGACAAAGACGGCCGTGCTTACCTTGTTTACAATAACTACCAAGTCTTAATGGATTGGAACCGTTCACATTACTTTGCCTTAGCGGTAAGCCATTTGGCAGATTCGATTAAGTAAATTATAGAGTTCAGATCGGTCGCAAGCTCCCTAGCAGAATTCAGAGGTTAGTGTTGTTAGTTGTATACTTACAACGAACACCTCTGAATTCTTTAAGCGAAGCGATCTGAACTCTGCTTTTAGCTTTTAAATATCCAACGGCTTCCCTTTCAATAACCTTCTCACCCACAATCTTCCTGGGTGCAATCCTTCAAGTACTGAGTTTGGCAGTGGAATTGGGTCACCCATGATCTGTGATGCCAAGGTCTCAGCCAGTAGGGGCGCAGAGCTTAATCCTCTAGAGCCTAATGTCAGCATACAGAACAAGCCTTCATAAACAGGGATTTCTTTGGCTTCACGTAACCAATGGCGTTTCTTATAGATATTTTTGTATTCTTCTTGCATATCCTCAAAACGAACCACATTACCAAGAAATGGCAGGTGATCACGACTGGCACAGCGAATTCCGACACGAGCTAAATTATCAGACGTATCAGCTTCTTTCACCCAATCTTCGTTAGGGATGCATTTATGTAAGCGCTCGCCATTCTCTATTTGATCTGATCCTTTAAACGCTAAGTCTAAATCACGACGATCATAACTAGCACCAATACAATGGCTTTGATGCTTGGTATTTTCAGGCGTTAAGTAACCGTCATAACACAACACCGTTTTAAGCTTTTTCAAGGATTCCGTTGTAGGAATATGACTCACTTGCCCTCGAACTGGTGTCGCTGGAATATCTTTAGTTTGCTCAAAATCAGTAAATCTGTGCCCATTAGCAACCACAACGGCTTGATGTTTATTGGTTTTTTCACCAAGAACAAGGTTCCATTGTTTATCGTCCGTTTGAGTTAATTGCGTCACTTCAGCGTTATTATGCAGAGTAAATAGTGGGTTTTCTGATAAATGTTCAAATAATCCACGAGTTAATTGTTTTGGACATAACCAGCCACCTAATGGGTAGTGGACGCTTTCCATATTAATCGGTAAGCCAACCATTTGATTGGTTTTGTCGATATCAAAAGAAGAGACAAGTTCATTAGGGAAATTTCCCTCAAGCATTTTATTGAGCTTGTTGGCGGATTTTTCATCCCATTTTAACTGAGTAACGCCACACCAATCGTGATCAAATTCTACGTGTTTAGCGGCTTGGTCGATAAACTGACGAGCAAAAATAAATCCTGGAGCAAAAAAGCGAGAAAGTGAATTAAATTTTTCATTAAGCAGTGGGTATACCGCGCCTTGTTTATTACCTGATGCCCCTTGTGCTGCTTTATCATCTTTACAGTAAACAGTGACACTCACACCGCGACGAAGCAATGTTGTCGCCAATGCTGCACTGGCTACACCACCTCCTATAATCGCAACGTCAGTGATGTTTTCGCGTGTCGTGCGTGCATACCAAACCTCATGATTAGCCTTGGCTTTACGTTCCGATAATGTTCCTGCAATCATTTCGCGTTTATGTCCAAAGCCTTTGACTTTTTTCATATCAAAGCCAGCTTCAATTAAGCCTCTGCGAACAAAACCAGCTGCTGTAAAAGTGGCGCAAGTACAGCCTTCTTTAGCAAGACTTGCCATATTATTAAATAGATTTTGATTCCACATTTCAGGATTTTTACTTGGTGCAAAACCATCTAAAAACCAAGCGTCGATAACACCAGAATCGTCCATCCAAATCTGAGGCATACAATCTTTTATATCACCAAACCACAGATCAAGCGTGATCATGCCATCTTCTAATACTAAACGGTGGCAATCAGGTACAGCAGCAGGATAATGCGCTTGCAGTTGCTCTGCGAGTTCAGCCAGTTCAGGCCATGCTTGATGCGCTTTAACTAAATCAGCTTTGGTTACAGGGAATTTTTCAAAGCTAACAAAGTGAAGTTCTTTTAAAGGGGCGTCAGGGTATTGTGAACGGAATGCTTTGAACCACTGCCATACAGCAAGAAAGTTTAATCCAGTCCCAAATCCGGTTTCACCAATAACAAAACGGCGTTGATCAAATTCTTTCCATCGTTGCGGAAGATTATTTTGTTGTAGGAAGACATAACGTGTTTCTTCTAAGCCATTATCATTAGAAAAATACACATCATCAAAATCATTTGAGATAGGTGTCCCAGATTCATTCCAATCAAGAATTGCATTTGTGATGCTGTTTTGTGGTAAAATGTGATTTCGTGACATAAATTTGCACCATTAAAGATAATCTACGTCGGATTTTAACGACTTATAGGAAAGCTGACCACTTTGTTGTGCTATCTTCGCTATTATCTACCAAGATTTATGACTTATTAGGAAAGAATCATGAAAAGAGCCGTAATTACAGGCATGGGCATTGTATCGAGTATCGGTAACAATGCAGAAGAAGTATTAGAGTCTCTGAAAGCTGGTAAATCAGGCATTAACTTCTCTGAGCAGTTCGCTGAAAAGGGTCTGCGCAGTAATGTTTGGGGCGATTTGAAAATGAACCCTGCTGATCATATTGATCGCAAAAAAATGCGTTTTATGGGTGATGCGGCTGCGTTTGCTTACATCTCAATGGAGCAAGCAGTAACAGATTCTGGCTTAACAGAAGATCAAGTTTCAAATGAACGCACAGGTATTGTTGCAGGTTCTGGTGGTGCATCATCACTAAACCAAGTAAATGCGGTTGATATCTTGCGTGAGAAAGGCGTTAAGCGTGTTGGTCCTTACATGGTTCCACGTACAATGGCGTCAACGGTTTCTGCGTGTCTTGCAACACCGTTCAAAATTAAAGGCGTGAACTACTCAATGAGTTCAGCTTGTGCAACTTCTGCACACTGTATCGGCCACGCTGTAGAGCTTATCCAACTTGGTAAACAAGACGTAATGTTTGCTGGTGGTGGTGAAGAACTAGATTGGTCATTAACGATGATGTTTGATGCGATGGGCGCACTATCATCAAAATACAATGACACACCAGAAAAAGCATCTCGTACGTACGATGCAGACCGTGACGGTTTCGTTATCTCTGGTGGCGGCGGTATGGTTGTTATCGAAGAACTTGAACACGCTCTTGCTCGTGGCGCTAAAATCTACGGTGAAATCGTAGGTTACGGTGCAACATCTGATGGCTACGACATGGTAGCACCATCAGGCGAAGGCGCAGTTCGTTGTATGAAAATGGCAATGCAAAACGTAGACAGTGTTGATTACGTGAATACTCACGGTACATCTACCCCTGTTGGTGATGCAAAAGAACTAGGCGCTATCCAAGAAGTATTTGGTGCGAACAGCCCTGCTATCTCTGCAACTAAAGCAATGACTGGTCACGCGCTAGGTGCAGCCGGTGTTCATGAGGCTATTTACTCAACGCTAATGCTAGAGCACGGTTTTATCGCGCCAAGCATCAATGTTGAAACATTAGATCCTGCAGCTGAAGGTCTTGATATCGTCACTGAAAAACGTGATCAAGCACTAACAACCGTTATGTCTAACAGCTTCGGTTTTGGTGGTACAAACGCAACGTTAGTAATTAAGAAATACGAAGCGTAATCGCGTAATCACTAAAAAAAGATAGTAAAACCCAGTCACTTAAATTGGCTGGGTTTTTTTATACCTGTTTTTTGTTACGGAAGTGATAAACTGAATTCATGAATTGAAAGGATAACTGATTAAAAAATGAAAATATTGATGGATGAAAATATGCCTTATGCTGCTGAACTATTTAGTGAGCTAGGTGAGGTTGTTGCTAAATCAGGAAGGACACTAACAGCAGATGATTTAATTGATGTTGATGCTTTGATGATACGCTCTGTAACCAAAGTGAATGCAGAGCTGCTCTCAAAAGCCAATAAACTAAAATTTGTTGGTACAGCAACTGCAGGAATGGATCATGTTGATCAAGTTTTCTTGAAAGAAAAAGGGGTATTTTTCACGGCAGCCCCTGGTTGCAATAAAGTAGGTGTTGCTGAATACGTATTAAGTTGTGTCATGGTACTGGCTCAGCAGCATGGCTTTTCTATCTTTGATAAAACGTTTGGTATTATTGGTGCTGGTCAAGTCGGTTCTTATTTAGCGAAATGTCTTGATGCGTTAGGTATTCCATACTTACTTAATGACCCAATTAAAGAGCAAGAAGGCGACAAACGTTCATTTGTAGCGTTAGATGAGTTACTCGAAAAATCAGACGCTATTAGTTTCCATACACCGATCACACGCGATGGTGAATTTCCAACTCACCACCTGATGAATGAAAAAAGACTCACGGCACTGCGTAATGACCAGATAGTGATCAATGCAGCGCGTGGCCCAGTGGTTGATAACCAAGCACTAAAACAGCGCTTATTAAAGCAAGATGGTTTTAAAGCCGTATTAGATGTTTTTGAGTTTGAACCTGACGTTGATATGGAATTATTACCGCTACTTTCTTTTGCTACTCCGCATATTGCAGGGTATGGATTAGAAGGAAAGGCTCGTGGAACCACAATGATATTTAATTCTTATTGTGAGTTTTTAAATCGCGAAGAACGAGAAGATCCACAGAGTTTATTGCCAGTAGCCCCAATCCCTAATGTGACACTAAATCAGCAATGGGATCATTCAACACTGCACAATTTGATTCAGTTAGTCTATGATGTGCGAAAAGATGATGCCGTATTTAGAAAAGAGATCTCAACTGTCGGCGCATTTGATAAAATGCGTAAGGATTATTGGGATAGAAGAGAATATAGTGCTATCACGATCACAGGCGATAAAAACTGTGGTCTTACCCCGTTACAACAACTTGGATTTACAATCGAGGAAGTCTAATGACTCAAGAATTTGATGTTGCCATTCTTGGCGCAACTGGTGCTGTTGGCGAAGCAATTATAAGTGTATTACAAGAGCGTAAGTTTCCTGTACGTAATTTATATCTTTTAGCTTCTGAACGTAGCGAAGGCAAAACAGTTCGTTTTAATGGTAAAACATTAACCGTTGAAAACGTAGAAGAGTTCGATTGGAGCCAAGTACAAATTGGTCTATTTTCTGCAGGTAGTGAACTTTCTGCAAAATGGGCACCAATTGCAGCGGAATCAGGTGTTGTTGTTATCGATAACACATCACACTTCCGTTACGATCACGATATTCCATTAGTGATCCCTGAAGTAAACCCAGAAGCACTTGTTGATTTCCGTAACCGTAACATTATCGCGAACCCTAACTGTTCAACGATTCAAATGTTAGTTGCATTAAAACCAATTCATGATGCTGTAGGTATTGACCGAATTAACGTATCAACATACCAATCAGTGTCTGGTTCAGGCAAAGCTGGTATTGATGAGCTTGCAGGTCAAACGGCTAAGTTATTAAATGGTCTACCAGCAGAGAACAAAGCATACGATAAGCAAATCGCATTTAACTGCTTACCTCATATTGATGAGTTTATGGATAACGGCTACACCAAAGAAGAAATGAAAATGGTGTGGGAAACACAAAAAATCTTTGCAGATGATACGATTACTGTAAATCCAACATGTGTACGTGTTCCTGTGTTCTATGGTCACGCTGAAGCTGTTCATATTGAAACTCGTGCCCCTATTGATGCAGTAGAAGCAACACGTTTACTTGAAGAAACCGATGGTATTGAAGTATTCCACGGCAATGACTACCCAACACAAGTGAGTGATGCTACGGGTAAAGACCACGTAATGGTTGCTCGTATCCGTGAAGATATTAGTCATTCAATGGGGCTTAATATGTGGGTTGTTGCAGATAACGTACGTAAAGGTGCAGCAACAAACGCGGTTCAAATTGCAGAAGTATTAATTCGCGATTACTACTGATTAATATGACGCCTCTTTTATAAATAAAGAGCATGGTTTGCTTTGAATTATAGCCTTAGTGAAAACTAAGGCTTTTTTCTCCCATAAACCACACAGTTTTTGCTTAAAAGCTACAGTTTTTTTATTATTATCCGATATAGTTATACAGATATTAATTCTTTCATTTTACTAAGAGGCATCTCTAGTGTCTGACGCATCCAAAAAAATGTTTAAAACGCTGACTCCTTTAGCGTTATTCGTAGCATCACAGTGTTCGGTTGCGAACGCTGCGGGTACAATTCAAATTGTAGGTCCAGAAGGAAAGGATCAAACCGTCAGTTCACAGGTAGTGACGCCATCACAATCAACAAGAACCGCTACTGTTTCATCACAAAACTTAGCATTAGAAAAACAATCGGCAACGGCCCCGACAAAAGTGTATGGGCCAACAAGAGAAGATGAAACTTTGTGGTCGATTGCAAGTCGAGTAAATCCATCGAACACCACATCAGTTCAGCAAACCTTATTAGCTATCTATCGTTTAAATCCCCATGCTTTTGAAAATAACAACATTCATGGATTAGAGCCAAATAGCCGATTAAGTTTACCGACATTAGAACAAGTTCGTCGTGAAAATACAGATGATGCGAAACAATTATTGCTTGCGCATAGTAAAAAATCAGTAGTTAAAAAAGCGCCTGAAGCTAAAGTTGAAAATATTGCTAAAGTTGAAAAAACAGAACCAAAATCAACAGTAGCACCAATTAAAACAGAAAAGAAAATTCAAGAGCCAAAAACTGTTAATAATACGGTTAAATCAATTGAGCCAGTTGTTGAATCAGCACCTTCAGTGGTTGCTCTAAAATCTGAACTAGAGACAACAGAGCAAGAGTTCACTGCGCTTCAAGAAAATAATCATCAGTTACGTGTACGATTAGCTGAAGTACAGCATGAAGTTGATAACTTAAAAAATGAATTAAGTGATGAAGATCGTATTCGAAATGAAGTAGAAAAGTTCATTAATGAACAAAAACAGTTAGCGGTAGCAGAGAAAAAAGCAGAACCAAGCGCAATGGATAATTTAGCGTCGAGCCCGGGCTTAATTGCATTGCTTGCGCTTATTCCAGGTGCGCTTATTGCTGGTCTAATTGCTTTCTTCTTATCTCGACGTAAGAAAGAAGAAGAGGAGGAAGAAACAGCAGAAAGCACATCAGACACACCATTGCCGTCTGCATTAGCAATGCCAGAAGATAATTTTAATATGGATGATGATATTCCAGAAATTAGCTTAGATGATGATGACGATATCTTAGGTGATCTCAACGATGATGAATTCTTATTTGGAAACGATGACTCAGACTCTAATGATGATTTGTTTGCTGAATTTGAAACAGAAAAAACAGATTCAGAAGATAATGACCCATTTGCGTCATTAGATGAAGATGAAGATGATGATTTAGAGTCAATGCTATCTGATGATCTTGATCTTGATAGTTTAGATGATCTTGACGATGACCTTGATATGTCTTCAAGTGCGTTAACAGTCGATGCGGAAGAAAAAGCATTAGGCCTTGAAGAGATGGAAAAAGCGCTTAATGATTTTGATAGTGATTTATTCTCAGAGAGCGATCTTGAAACGGAAGATGATGATTTTGACTTATCATTAATTGATGATTCCGATCTATCAGCGCTTGATAAATCAACCCCTGAACTAGAAGAAAATGAAGAGCTAGAGGGCGGAGAGTTAGAGCAATCAATGCTTGATGATTTGTTCTCATCAATGGATGACGATGAAGAAGAGTCAGAACTCGATCAAGGCTGGGACCTCGATGAAAAAGAAGAAACAAAACTAGTTGCTGAGCCAAGCCGTGATTCGCTTGAAGATGAGTTAGATTTCGATACATTGCTTTCAGGCATTGAAGATAAACCAGAAGAAAACTCTGAAAGTATCGATTTGGATAGCGATACAGAAATGTTTAATGAGTTATTGGATGACTCAAATGATAAAGATAACAATAGCTTAAATATTGAAGACGATCTTGATTTAGATGTTGATGAAGACAGTACCGCATTATTAGATGACCTGTTAGATGAATCAGACGATGAAGACGATCTTGATTTAGATGTTGATGAAGACAGTACCGCATTATTAGATGACCTGTTAGATGAATCAGACGATGAAGACGATCTTGATTTAGATGTTGATGAAGACAGTACTGCATTATTAGATGACCTGTTAGATGAATCAGACGATGAAGATGACCTTGATTTAGAGATTGATGAAGACAGCACATCATTGTTGGATGAGTTACTGGGTGAAGATGATGAGCTAACTGATGAAGATGATATTGAAATTGATGAAGATAGCACTTCATTACTTGATGAGTACTTATCAGAAGGTGACGACGACGATGATATTAAGATTGATGAAGACAGCACAGCTCTATTAGATGAGCTAATTGGCGATGATTCTGAAGAGGATGATGAAGCGCTGGGAAAGACTGGCGATGATGTTGACGTTGAAGGTGTAGCAGCATCAGAATCGCTTTCAGAAGATACGCCTAGAGATGAAGATTGGTTAGTTGACGCTGAAGAGGATGAAATCGATGATATCCCATTGTTTGAATCAGATTTAGCATCAGAATCATCGCTGGATCTTCATGAGCCTGAAGAAGAATTAGCTCCTGAAGCTGAAGTTGCTGAATCAGAAACAACAGAAGCAGAAGAAGATGTATTTGCTAATTTAGAAGATGACTTGGAAGCCGATGAAGTAACAACGCTTTCACCAGAAACTGAAGAAGCAGACATCGAAGAGAGTACAGAGTCTGAGTTAGATGAAGATACTGATTTCTCGTTTGACCTTGATGAGTCTTTAGAAGAAACAGAGCTGAATGAACTTCAAGCTGAAGAGCCAATTGAGCTAGAAGATGATCTGTTAACAGAAGAAGTACTCACTGAAGAAGCGCCGTTAGTCGTAGAGACAGAGACGGAAGAAGACGTATTTGCTAATTTAGAAGATGACTTGGAAGCCGATGAAGTAACAACGCTTTCACCAGAAACTGAAGAAGCAGACATCGAAGAGAGTACAGAGTCTGAGTTAGATGAAGATACTGATTTCTCGTTTGACCTTGATGAGTCTTTAGAAGCAACAGAGTTGAATGAACTTCAGACTGAAGAGCCAATTGAGTTAGAAGACGATCTGTTAGCAGAAGAAGTACTCACTGAAGAAGCGCCGTTAGTCGTAGAGACAGAGACGGAAGAAGACGTATTTGCTAATTTAGAAGATGACTTGGAAGCCGATGAAGTAACAACGCTTTCACCAGAAACTGAAGAAGCAGACATCGAAGAGAATACAGAGTCTGAGTTAGATGAAGATACTGATTTCTCGTTTGACCTTGATGAGTCTTTAGAAGCAACAGAGCTGAATGAACTTCAAGCTGAAGAGCCAATTGAGCTAAAAGACGATCTGTTAGCAGAAGATGCGATAACAGAAAATGCCCTTGAGGAAGAAACTCTAGCTGTAAATAGTGCATCAGAAATTGAAGATGATCTTGATGAAAATGATTTCTCATTAGATGATTTTTTAGAAAGTAGTGCGGTTGATTTTTCACAGCCTAATGATGATTTAGATGAAGAAGCAGATGAAGATCATCTGGAAGGATTATCGATTGAAGATGCGTTAGCTGCTTTAGAAGACGATAGTGATGATATTACACCACCTGAATCTGAAATAGAGGCGTTAGAACAAGATATTGATGCCACCGAAGATGACAAATCAGAAGAGTCATTAACTGTTGAAGATGAGAAAGAAGTCGCGCCCTTTGATTTTCATTCACGAGTGTCAGATGAAGAAAAAGAAGCGTTAACTCACTTAGATAGTGCTGGTTTAGACATTGATAGTATGCTTGATGATGGTGCTAGCGATTGGAGTGGATTCAATCTTGATAATACACCAAGCATGGACTCCGAGGTGGAAGATGAAGATTGGGCAGAACAACCAAACTTCGCTAATGACCCTCATGGAGATGATCGCTTTTTAAGTATTGAAGCATTAATTGCAGAAACTGAAAACGGAGATAAATCGAGCTTCGAAGAAGAAGATCTTAATTTAGATGTTGGGTTAGATGACTTTCCCGATATGCTAGGTAACGTAGGATCTCATGATGTTGATGTAAACAGTGATGCTCAAAGTAAGCTTGATTTAGCAAGAGCGTATATAGAAATGTCTGATGACAAAGGTGCTCTAGAGTTACTTGAAGAAGTTCTTCGCAGTGATGATGCGCAACTAAAAGTTGAAGCTGAAAAATTAATGAAACAATTAGGCTAACTTTAAAAAACAATCTTTAAAAAGGCGGTGGCAGTGAGCTCCGCCTTTTTTTATAATGACGTATAATTGAATAAAAAGAATCAAATCTCATGCGAATAGCTTTATGTATTGAATACGATGGTGCCGATTACTATGGTTGGCAGCGTCAGAAAGACGTTAATAGCGTCCAGGCTGAATTAGAAAAAGCCTTAACAATTGTTGCAAATGAACCAATTGAAGTGATGTGTGCAGGTAGAACAGATGCTGGTGTGCATGGTACCGGTCAAGTTGTTCATTTTGATACAACAAGCACGCGCAAACTCGCAGCATGGATGATGGGAGCGAACGCTAATTTACCAAAGAACATCGCTGTTCGTTGGGCAAAGGAAGTAAATGAAGACTTCCATGCTCGTTTTACAGCAACAGCGCGACGTTACCGATATATTATTTATAATAACCGTCTTCGTCCAGCAATCTTAGGGCACGGTGTTAGTCATTATCACGAACCGTTAAATGCAGAGTTAATGCATCAAGCTGGGCAGTATTTACTAGGTGAGAATGATTTTACTTCTTTTAGAGCAATACACTGCCAATCTCGTAGTCCTTGGCGTAATTTAATGCACTTTAAAGTCACTCGTCATGGTGATTTTATTGTTATTGATATTAAAGCAAATGCTTTTGTTCATCACATGGTTCGCAACATTACCGGCAGTTTAATTCAGGTTGGTAAAGGCAAACAAAAACCAGAATGGATGCAATGGTTACTTGAAGCGAAAGACCGTAAATTAGCCGGGGCAACAGCAAAAGCAGAAGGGCTATATCTTATTGATGTCGATTATCCGCAGGAATGGGAACTACCACGAGTGCCACTAGGACCATTATTTTTAGCTGATAACTGATATTACATCTATATTAAATACGCCTATTTAATAAACAAAAAGTTGATGTAGGTTTAATATTGAAAATAGGTACAACCAGTTTTTTATCTACACTGGCTGTTATTTATGGTTTAATCTAATTAATTGAATTTATTTCTCTTGCGATGGTGCGAGAGATCACTAATAGAAAGGTCGTCCATGAGTTGGCTTGAAAAGATTTTTAATACAAGCAATATTGTTAGTTCACGTAAAGCATCGATCCCTGAAGGGGTTTGGACGAAATGTACGTCATGTGAACAGGTTCTATATTCTGCAGAGCTAGAGCGTAACCTAGAAGTGTGTCCTAAGTGTGACCATCATATGCGCATGAAAGCACGTAAACGTTTAGAAACATTCTTAGATGCAGAAGGTCGTGTTGAAATTGGTGCTGAATTAGAACCAAAAGATGTTTTAAAGTTTAAAGATTCAAAACGTTATAAAGATCGTATCTCTGCTGCACAGAAATCAAGTGATGAGACGGATGCTCTAGTAGTAATGAAAGGTACTCTATTAGAATTACCGGTTGTTGCATGTGCATTTGAATTCTCATTTATGGGTGGTTCAATGGGTTCTGTTGTTGGCGCTCGCTTTGTTAAAGCGGTAGATGCTGCAATTGAAAATAACTGTCCTCTTGTATGTTTCTCTGCAAGTGGTGGTGCACGCATGCAAGAAGCACTTATGTCTCTAATGCAAATGGCAAAAACAAGTGCTGCTCTTGCACGCTTGTCTCGTAAAGGCCTACCATTTTTCTCTGTACTAACTGACCCAACAATGGGTGGTGTGTCAGCAAGTTTAGCAATGCTAGGTGATATCAATATCGGTGAACCAAAAGCGTTAATCGGCTTTGCTGGTCGTCGTGTTATTGAGCAAACTGTACGTGAAGACCTTCCTGAAGGTTTCCAACGTAGTGAATTCTTGCTTGAACATGGTGCAATTGACATGATTGTTGACCGTCGTGAAATGCGTCAACGTATCGGTGGCTTAATGGCTAAAATGACAAACCAGTCATCGCCATTAGTTGTTCCTGTTGATGGTGCAAAGTAAAAATTAAATCAAATGCGAGCAAGGTTGCTAGTTCTTACTTTAAAACAGCAACCTAAGTCATATATACTGTCACTCTATTCCGTCAGTGAAGTAGTTGAATTATGACATCATTTGATTCTCCGAAAGCCACATCTGATTTATCGGTGTGGCTTCGTTATTTAGAAAGCATTCATACAAGTGCAATTGATTTAGGCCTTGAGCGTGTTCAACGTGTTGCACAACGAGCAAAATTAACAAAACCAGCCCCAACGGTGATTACAGTAGCAGGGACAAATGGCAAGGGTTCAACTTGCGCATTAATGGAGTCTATCTTAATTAATGCTGGGTATCGTGTCGGTGTTTACAGCTCTCCTCATCTTATTCGTTACAATGAACGCATCCGTATTAATGGTAACGATTTATCTGATTCTCTTATTACTCAGTCTTTTTCAGCAATTGAAGCATGGCGTAAAGAAACATCATTAAGTCTTTTTGAGTTCGGAACCCTATCTGCTTTGTGGGCGTTTAAAGCACATCAAGTTGATGTTGTCCTCTTAGAAGTTGGCTTAGGTGGGCGTTTAGATGCGACAAATGTGGTGGATCATGACGTTTCTATTATCACGAGTCTCGCGGTTGATCATGTTGATTGGCTTGGGGATGACATTGAAGTGATTGGTTTTGAAAAAGCAGGGATCTACCGTTCTGAAAAGCCAGCGATCTGTGGTCAACCAAATCCTCCATCGAGTGTCGCAGCTCATGCTGATGACATCGGAGCTGATTTATATCAAGTAGGCTATCAATTTGATTATAGCGTGAATCCTGAGATGCAAACATGGACATGGAAAAGTGGGGCGTTTGATCTAGATAACTTACCGTTACCAAATTTACCTTTAGCGAATGCAGCAACAGCGATAATGGCGTTAGGTACGTCTGGATTAGAACTGAGTGATGTGAATATTGTCGAAGGTTTGAAACTTGCTAGTTTACCGGGCCGAATGCAGTGTTTAAGTCGTGGCAATGGAGGAGCTGAACCAACAATTATTCTTGATGTTGCACACAACCCACATTCAGCAAATTATCTCGTACAACAAATAAGACAGCGTTTCCCAAATAAGAAAGTACATGCAGTAGTCGGCATGTTGCATGATAAAGACATTAAATCGACCTTGAGTGAGTTCACGGGAGTGATTGATGTTTGGTATCCTGCATCTTTATCTGGTCCACGAGCAGCTAATGCAAGTGAGTTAACTGCGGTTTTATCAGAAGAAATAACAGAATATTCATCACCAGTTGATGCTTTTAAAGTAGCCTTACAACAGGCTGAAAATGATGATTTAATTTTAGTCTTCGGTTCTTTCCATACGGTTGGTGAGGTATGGGATTACTGGAAACAAGAAGCATAAGGAACATAAGTGTCTAGTCCATTTCAGCGACGTCTAGTCGGAACTATTATATTGGTTGCTATTGGGGTAATTGTTTTACCTGATGTATTTGATGGTAAGAAAAAACATTACCAAGAAGAATTTGCAAGCATTCCAATTAAACCTGAGCTCTCTAAAGATGTAGAGCAATTTGAGATACAAGAGCCAGTAGATTTTGATGCGGAACTTCCTGGGGAGCCTGTAGAGGTGACTATTGAGTCGACAGAAGCAGAGCCGGAAAAAGAAGTACTTCACATTGTAGAAAAAAAACCAGCAGTTGAAGCACCGAAAATTGATTATGCAAAAAGCGCATGGATAATCCAGCTTGGCGTATTTAGAAATGCAGATAATGCACAAAATCTAGCGCTTAAATTACGTAAGCAAGGTTTCCAGGCGCATACTTTTCCTAAAGAACCTCAGAAAGGAGATTTAGTGAGAGTTGCTGTTGGCCCAGATATTTCAAAATCGGATCTTGAAAAACAACTACCGAAATTAAAAGAAATAACTGGCTTAAATGGTCAATTGCTTAAATTTGCACCACTAAACCCATAAGAAAACGTTTGCGTAGCGGATTTTTCTGTTAAAATGCGCAGCAACAGAGAAAAGATAAATTATGATTTGGATCGATTTTGTCATTTTAGGTGTTATTAGCCTATCAGCTTTAATCAGTTTGGTTAGAGGATTTGTAAAAGAAGCATTGTCATTAGTGATATGGTTTGGTGCCTTTTTTGTTGCCAGTAACTTCTATCCTAAATTAGCAGCGTATTTTACAAATATACATGATGAAATGATAAGAAATGGCAGTGCGATAGCTGCCTTGTTTGTGGCAACCTTAATTGTTGGTGCTGTTGTTAACTATGTTGTTGGTCAATTAGTACAAAAAACAGGGTTGTCAGGAACAGATAGGATTTTAGGGATTGTCTTTGGTGGATTAAGGGGCGTGCTAATTATTGCAGCGGTTCTATTCTTCATTGATGCCTTTACATCATTATCAGATTCAGAGTGGTGGAAGCAATCGCAATTAATACCTCAGTTTAAGGTTGTAATTGCGTGGTTCTTTGATTACTTAAAGGATACATCAAGTTTTCTTCCTGGCGCTAAATAGCGCCAGTTTTTTAGCAAATTGAGGACTCTAGGACATGTGCGGTATTGTTGGAATCGTGGGCGCAACACCAGTAAACCAGTCAATCTATGACGCTTTAACAGTGCTACAACATCGTGGCCAAGATGCTGCTGGTATTATTACCATAGAAAGCAATCGTTTCCGTCTGAGAAAGGCGAACGGTTTGGTGAAGGATGTGTTTGAAACAAAACACATGCAACGCCTACAAGGTAACGTTGGTATTGGACATGTTCGATACCCTACAGCAGGTAGTTCTAGTGCCTCAGAAGCACAACCTTTCTATGTAAATTCTCCTTTTGGGATCACATTAGCGCACAATGGTAACTTAACCAATGCGAATGAAATCCGTGAGACTTTATTTGAACAAGAGCGCCGCCATGTTAATACGACTTCTGATTCAGAAGTATTATTAAACATCTTTGCTCACCATCTTGATGAATCTAAGAATTACCCACTCACTCAAGACGATATCTTTAAAACAGTAGCTAAAGTACATGAACAAATTCGTGGTGCTTATGCGGTAACGGCAATGGTGATTGGTCATGGAATGGTTGCTTTCCGTGATCCAAATGGCATTCGTCCATTATGCCTAGGTAAACGTGAAGTAGAAGGCCGTACAGAATATATGGTAGCGTCTGAATCCGTCGCTCTTGATGCTGTCGGTTTTGATTTTGTACGTGACGTAGCGCCAGGTGAAGCTATATATGCACCATTTGAAGGAGGTCTATATACACAACAATGTGCGCATGATCCAAAGTTAAATCCATGTATTTTTGAATTCGTTTACTTTGCTCGTCCAGATTCGTTTATTGATAAAATTTCGGTATACAGTGCACGAGTTGAAATGGGTAAGCGTTTGGGTGAAAAAATCAAACGTGAATGGGAAGATCTAGAGATAGATGTAGTTTTACCTATCCCTGAAACTTCATGCGATATTGCCCTTGAGATTGCTCAAATTATTAATAAACCTTACCGTCAAGGGTTCGTGAAAAACCGTTATGTTGGCCGTACGTTTATTATGCCAGGTCAGCAAGAGCGTAAAAAATCGGTACGTCGTAAATTAAACGCTATTCGTTCAGAATTTAAAGATAAGAATGTACTGCTGGTTGATGACTCAATTGTTCGTGGTACTACTTCTGAGCAGATCATTGAAATGGCGCGAGATTCAGGTGCTAAAAATGTTTACATGGTATCAGCTGCGCCAGAGATTCGTTTCCCGAACGTATATGGTATTGATATGCCAAGTGCAAATGAGTTAATTGCTCACGGTCGTGAAGTGGATGAAATCTGTAAACAAATTGGTGCTGACGCATTAATCTTCCAAGATCTTTCCGATTTAGTTGACGCTGTAGGCTGCGGGAATCGTGAAATTGAACGTTTTGAAACCTCAGTTTTCAATGCGCATTATGTAACTGGAGACGTAGACCAAAATTACTTAGAGTATTTAGAAAGTTTACGAGGTGATGATGCAAAAAAAGATCATGAAGCTCAAAATGTAGCAAGTTTAGATATTTATAACGAAGAAATTTAAATTTCGTCTAAAGAAAAGCCTGTGATATCTGTTATCACAGGCTTTTTTTGTTGTGTGTCTTGTCCTGAAATGTGTTTTAGTATTAACTTGGTACGTGGCTACTTACGAAATCAATAAAAAGGCGGACTTTTTCAGGTTGATGATCTTTATGGTTATAAATCATATAAATATCTCTAGGATTCGCTGACCAGTCTTTAAGAACACGTACTAATGAGCCATCAGCAAGGTATTGGCGGATCATAATATTTGGCATTAGCGTTATCCCTAAACCATCAGAACAAGCCATTCGAATCACATTAAGTTCACTCGCCTCAAAACGCCCAGCATCAGTAATTGTGACAGATTCACCATCATTATTCGTTAAACGCCAACGCATTAAAGGGTTGCCTTTTAGTAAATGGTGCTCATGTAACTCTTGTGCGTGTGTTGGCTCTGAATTTGCTTCTAAATAAGTAGGACTAGCGACTAAAATATCTTCTAAAGATCCAATTTGACGAGCAATAAGTGACGAGTCTCTTTGCTTTCCAACACGGAAAATAATATCCCAATCAGTCGGGTCAAGCTGTTCTGGTTGGTTGCTCATAGTTAGGTTAATACTGATATTAGGATAGATCAGCATAAACTTATTTAAGATAGGTTGAATCATGCGCTTGGTCAGGTTTGAAGGGGCTGCGATTTTTAATTTACCAGCAGCACCACGGCACTCTTCACCTAGACATTCACTGGTATTAACTAAAGTCGCTAAAATTGGGGCGCATTCATCATAAAACTTTTGCCCAGCTTCTGTTAGTGATAGCTTGCGAGCGTGGCGATTAAGTAAGCGAATATCTAAAGAATCTTCTAAGGCTTGAATCCGACGAGTAATTGTCGCAACAGGGATTAGGGTTTTTCTTGAGGCGGCAGTATAGCTGCCATTATCAACAACCTGTCGAAACAAATTTAAATCATCTAACTTCATTATATTAAGATACTCTCTGTTTTTTCGAACGATGAATTGTAACTAAAACCCTAATGTAGGTGTTGTTATAAGTCAACTAAAGTGAAATTCTATAAATAAAAGACCAAATTCTCCCCTAACGTAACAGTTATTAATAATCTTATCTAAAAAAATTTGTGCTCAACCTAATATGGAACTAAATTTATTCTGAGTAATAACAAAAATAAAGGAAGTATCCATTATTTGCTAAGGAACGTGCAGAGGGTTGTCGTATGTCGATAGAGCAGTGCGAAAAAAATATAGATGAAGTTAAAGCACCAGTAGAAGATTTGCTTTTTAATAAAGATGTATTGATTGTTGATGACGATCCTGTTTTTCGATCTATGGTAAAAGCGGTTTTAGAAAGTTATTCATGCAATGTAAAAGAAGCCTGTAATGGCTTAGAAGGACTGCAAATATTACAGAACGCATTACCTGATGTATTGTTGTGTGATTTAGCGATGCCAATATTAAATGGCATCGAGTTTGTTGAGGAAGCAGTTTTAGAATATCCAATGTTGCCAATCATTGTCATTTCAGGCAGTGGTGATATGCAAGATGTGGCAAAAGTGTTGCGTTTAGGGGCAAAAGATTTTTTAGTTAAACCGATCAGCGATATCTCGATCTTGATTAAGTCATTGATATCAGCTCTAAAATTAAGTGAAGAGAGCTCTCAACGAATGCAGGACTTTTCAAGTCAATGGTTCAGAACATCAGAGCTTGATAAAAGCTGTAATGATGAACTGCATTGGCACTTAGATCATTTACAAAATGAACCTAATATAGGCAGAGAGCTTTTATTTGAGTTATTGCCAGAAAATGATGCGCAGCAAGGTAATTGGAAATTAAGTTATCGATTATTACAGCCAGTAGATGGAATGCCACTGATTTTTGATTATGAGTGGTTGTTAGATGGTCGTTTATTCTTTTATCTTGTCGATTCAAAGTCAGGCGAGGAGAGTGGTGTTGTTTCTTGTCTGTTGATCAGAGCATTTTTTAATGATTTCATCCGAGATCAAAATATTACATTAAATACAATACCAAAAATGGTTGCTTCAATTGAAAAAGGAATGGCAACGATGGCACATTCTTACCCTATGTCAGGTATGTTTGGGTATGTCGATTTTTCTGACGAGGCCATCTTTATTTTATCTGCAGGACTTGATGCCGTATGGGATAATCAGAAAGAGCGCAGTGTGGTACGAGGAAGCGAACAATTAACTCAGGGAGCCGAAAATAACAAGGTACATCGTTTCCCTATTGCACAGGAAAATAGTTTACTTTTGAACAGGTTAGGGTGTAGCAGTTTTAAGCTTGAATTAAGTTCTTCATAGATTGATTGTTTAGTGATAGCCTCACGTTAGAGTATAGTTTTGGTTTAGAGAGACAGTTTTGCATTTTACCCATAAGGCGTTTTGGTTTTTTATTGGCGTTATCGCATTAGTTCTAGGTCTTATTGGTGTATTTTTACCTCTCCTACCAACGACGCCATTTTTGATCCTTGCTAGCGCATGTTTTATGCGGGCTTCACCTCGAATCCATGCTTGGCTTATTATGCACCCTTATTTAGGCCCTCCTATTGTTGAGTGGCAGGAGTGTAAAACCATCAAGGCCTCCATTAAAAAGAAGGCGTTTGTAATGATAGTGTTTAGCTTTCTTCTCTCTATCATAATAGCGCCAATTTTGTGGGTGAAATTTTTATTGTTAGTATTAGCAACTACACTTCTATATTGGTTTTCAACCATCCCAAGTTCTTAATTTTTAAAATAATCGACTAGCGCAATAGGCATTAGATCAACAGCTCATCTCGACGGGTAATACTTGCTCACAACACAGAAAGTGAATAACATAAGTCGGTTAATTTTTTTTAATGCCGGATTTAGGCAGAATAGGACAAAATCATGTCGACAGAAACACTTGAACTGATTAAAAGCAGCATCAAATCTATTCCTGATTACCCAAAAGCAGGCATCATGTTCCGTGATGTAACTAGCTTGATGGAAGACCCAAAAGCATATCAAGCGACAATTCAGCTACTTGTAGAGAAATATAAACAAGGTGGCTTTACTAAGATTGTTGGTACTGAAGCTCGTGGTTTCTTATTTGGTGCACCATTAGCGCTAGAGTTAGGTGTTGGTTTTGTTCCTGTACGTAAGCCTGGAAAACTTCCACGCCCGACAATCGCACAAACGTATGATCTTGAATACGGTACAGATACGTTAGAAATTCATACTGATGCAATTGTTGAAGGTGATAAAGTATTAGTGGTTGATGACCTACTAGCTACTGGCGGTACGATTGAAGCAACAGTAAAACTGATCCGCCAACTTGGTGGTGAAGTTGAGCACGCAGCATTTGTTATTAACCTACCAGAAATTGGTGGCGAAACTCGTTTAGAAGGTTTAGGCCTAAACGTATACAGCATTTGTGAGTTTGCTGGTCACTAATTCCTCATATACACAATAAATTGAGTGAGATCTCTCTATCAAGGGAGATCTCATTTTTTTGCTGTGCTACGATTTAGATCTATTTTATTTTGGGCTGTATTCTATGAGCTATCAAGTTCTGGCACGTAAGTGGCGTCCGCATCATTTTAAAGATGTGGTTGGCCAGCCTCACGTGCTTACGGCGTTGGAAAACGCACTTGACCATAATCGACTTCATCACGCTTACTTATTTAGCGGAACTCGTGGTGTGGGTAAAACCACCATTGCACGTCTGTTCGCGAAAGGGTTGAACTGTGAAGAAGGGATCACATCAACCCCTTGCGGTGTGTGTTCTACTTGTAAGGAAATCGACGAAGGACGTTTTGTTGATTTACTTGAGATCGATGCTGCTTCTAGAACCAAAGTAGAGGATACTCGTGAACTGCTTGATAATGTTCAATACAAACCTGCGCGTGGTCGTTTTAAGGTTTATTTGATCGATGAAGTTCATATGCTGTCGCGTCACAGCTTCAATGCGTTATTAAAAACATTGGAAGAGCCGCCAGAGTACGTCAAATTTTTATTAGCAACGACTGATCCACAGAAACTGCCTGTAACGATATTGTCTCGTTGTTTACAATTCCATCTAAAGCACATCAGTGTTGATCAAATTCATGACCAACTTGATTTTGTTTTAGATAAAGAAGAAGTAACAAAAGACGCAAGAGCATTAGGCTTGATTGCTCATGCTGCTGACGGCAGTATGCGTGATGCTCTGAGTTTAACAGACCAAGCAATTGCACTGGGTAATGGCTCAGTTACTACTGATATTGTTTCAGCGATGCTAGGCACTTTAGATACGGATCAAGCGGTTCGGATTTTAGAGGCTATAAGTACGAAAAACATGCAGACATTGATGAGCTGTGTAAATGATCTTGCTGATATGGGGATTGAATGGGATGGGTTAGCTAAGGAAATAGCGAACCAACTTCATAAATTAGCCATGTATCAAGCACTGCCGGCAACTCTGGATAAAACACAACCAGATGCAGAGCGTATTGAACTGTTAAGTGGCCAATTATCTCCACAAGAAGTACAGCTTTTTTATCAAATTGCCTTACAAAGCCGTAAAGATTTACCGTTAGCACCAACGGAAAAAACGGGCGTTGAAATGATGCTGCTAAGAATGGTTGCGTTTCGTCCCGTTCATGCACAACAGTTAGATGCTCAACCGATTGCTGTACCATCAACAGAGCCTCAAGTTGTTCAACCTATGGCGATGCCAAGACAGCAGTCAGCGCCGCTTGTAGACTCAAATCCAGCAACGATGAAACCTCAAACGCCAGTACAGCGTCAGGCTCCTCAAGTTGCTCAGCTACCGCAACAAGAGTACGCGCAGAATCAATATGTGCCACCAGTGCAGTCAGAGCAACCACCTATGTATGATGCGCCGCCTATGGGGGATTCGCATCAATCAATGCAGCAAACATCATCTTCTGTACCTCCTGTACAGCAAGAGCCTGCTGTTGCACCAAAAACGGGTTTACTTGGCGTTCGTAACCAGTTACGCAGTGCAAAAAATAATTTAGCTAACACGAACAATGGTACTGGCTCAAAAAAGTCTAGTGCGGCATCCGATAAGAAAAAAACGAGTTCAGTGCTAGAACGCATTGCTGAAAAACAGCATTTAGCCCCTCGTGCTCAGGTGTCGCAAATTGGAAGTTCAGCAGCACAAGAGAAAAAACCAGAAGAGCCTTATCGTTGGAAATCAACACAACCTGAACAGAAAAAGGTCGTGAGTGATATTACTCCAACCAAGTTAAAACAAGCACTAGAGCATGAAAAAACACCAGAGATGGTAAAATTACTGGTGGAAGAGTCATCAAAGCAAGATGAATGGTCAGCACTGGCCATGTCATTAACCCTGCCAAAATTGGTTCAACAGTTAGTGTTAAATTCGTCGTTTGTTGAGAAAGACAACCAAGTAACATTACATTTGAGAGCAGCTCAGTCTCATTTGAATGGCGATAAAGCCAATGAATTAGTAGCTCAGGCATTGAGTCAGGCGCTTAATAAAGACATCACAGTATTGATTGATATTAGTACTGAGGGTACGACGCCTTTAGAATTGCGTGAGCAAATGTATCAAACCAAATTACAAACGGCGTACCAAAGTTTACAACAAGATCCACACGTGAATTTCTTTATACAGAGGTTTGGTGCAGAAATGGATCAAGAAAGTGTAAGGCCGATTTAATTCGTTCTTATACAAATAAAGTAAAATATACATATGGGTTGAAATTGTAATATTCATCCCCATTTTCTTAGTAACAAAGAAGTAAATTTAAGAGAGAATAATTATGTTCGGTGGAAAAGGCGGCATGGGCAACTTGATGAAGCAAGCCCAGCAAATGCAAGATCGCATGCAAAAAATGCAAGAAGAAATCGCAAACATGGAAGTAACTGGTGAATCAGGTGCTGGCCTTGTTAAGGTTACTATCACAGGTTCTCACAGTGTTCGTCGTGTTGAAATCGATCCAAGCTTAATGGAAGAAGACGAAAAAGAGATGCTAGAAGATTTGATCGCAGCCGCGTTCAATGATGCTTCTCGTCGCATTGAAGAAACACAAAAAGAAAAAATGGCTGGTGTTACTGGTGGAATGCAAATGCCACCAGGCTTTAAAATGCCATTCTAATTTATCTTAAATGATAAAAATCAAGACAGATTATTCATATTCATCTTGGTAAAATTAGGCGGCTAAGTGGCTGCCTTTTTCTTTTCTGGAATATAAAAAAACTATGCGAACAAGTGGTTTATTAGAACAATTAATGGAATCATTACGATGCCTACCTGGCGTTGGTCCAAAATCAGCTCAACGAATGGCGTTTCATCTTTTACAACGTAACCGTCAAGGGGGAATGCAATTGGCGGACTCTTTGTCTCGTGCGATGTCTGAGATTGGGCATTGCTCAGAATGTAGAACATTTACTGAAGAAGATACCTGTGCAATTTGTTTAAACCCAAAACGTCAAGCCAGCGGTGAGTTGTGTATCGTAGAAAGTCCTGCCGATATCGTTGCGGTAGAAGCAACAGGGCAATTTTCTGGGCGTTATTTTGTTTTAATGGGGCATCTCTCTCCTCTTGATGGTATAGGTCCAAGTGATATCGGTTTAGATTTATTTGACCACCGTTTAGGCCGTGGCGATATTACCGAAGTGATTTTAGCAACGAACCCGACGGTAGAAGGCGAAGCGACAGCTCACTATATTGCTGAAGTGTGTCAGGAGCACCAAGTCCCTGCAAGTCGAATTGCACACGGTGTCCCTATGGGCGGAGAGCTAGAATTAGTGGACGGTACAACGCTATCTCATTCTATTTTGGGGCGTCAGAGGCTGTACTAAGTGTATAGAAATAGTAGAGTAATTGGAGCATTGCACCACAACATGCTCCAATTAGGTGAGCCTCTGTAGCAACGTTAGCATTTATTAGAGATACGGTTGAAGCGCTTGCTCCAAAGTATTGTTCCCAAGCAATTTTAGCAACGACACCGACGAGTAATAGCCACCCCGTACTTCGTTGCTGTTTGATGTCTTCAATCGCAGCCCAGATAAATAAGCCATGTAATACACCGGATAAGCCTACATAAGATTGGATAGGGGATAATAAGAGAAGACCTCCTGTCATTAAACTGATAGAAAGCAGTAGGCCCCACAATTTTTTTGGATTTAATATGTCCTTAAAAATAAAACAAAATACCGTTAGTGCGGCAGCATTCATTATTAGGTGAGCAAGGTTAGTATGGGTAAAGTTACCCGTAATTAATCGCCAAACCTCGCCTTGTAGAATTAAGTTTCTGTCCCAAGTAAAAAAATCAGATACTGGTGTTAGTTGTGCAAACCCAAGCATAACTAAAATGGGAAAAAGTAATTTCAACAAAACAAAGGTTCCTTGTGATTCGATTTTGTCTTCAATGTTTAAAAACAAAAAAAGCCTGCATTTGTAAATGGATAACCCCGATCTCTACTGAGATTGAACTCATCATACTACAGCATCCAACAGAAGCTAAGCGACCATTAGGGACAGCAAAGATCCTATCGCTAAGTTTGGCAAACTGTCGCACTTTTATTGGTGAGAATTTTACTGAGCATTCTGAATTAAACCAATTATTAAGCGATGATAATTATCAGCACCAAGTTATTTTTTTAGACAACACAAGTCAGGTGATTTCATCGGCATCGAATACATCAGAGAAAAAACAGCGTGTAATTTTATTGGATGGGACGTGGAAGAAGGCCTACAAAATGTGGCAGCTCTCGACGAATCTGCATTCATTACCCAAGGTGCATCTTGATACTAAGTTATCGGGCAATTATCGTGTTCGTAAAGCGCCGAAAGATAATGCATTATCAACAGCAGAAGCGGGTTACCATGTACTCAGTCAATTAGATAATGAATCGACAGCATCAGAAACTGCTGATAAATTTGGTTCGATTCTAACGGCTTTTGACAACATGATAGAATTTCATATTAGCCAAATGCCGGAAGGGGTGTATCAAAAGAACTACCGTTCAGAGTAGTTCTTTTATTGTTTGGTATTCGATCAAATAGGAACAAAAAGCTGATTATATAAACGCTGAGCATAACCATCGGTCATGCCGGCAATATAGTCAGCAATCACTCGATGCGCATTACCACCTGACATCATTGCTTCTTGCCATTCTCGTTTATCATTTTCAGGCAATAAACGTTCAGGATCAGAATTTAACGCCTCAAAGATTTCCATCACAATTTGTTGTCCTTTGTATTCGATGCGCTGCATTTCTGAATTATGGATCACATATTGACCAACAAACTTTTTTAGCACTTCTAAAGCATAGCTCATGGATGGGCTTAAATAAGCATTCCAACGCAGTAATTCTGAACTGAACTCAGGCTCTTCTTCAAACGTTGTTTTCTTGATAGTAATAGAGGTTAATAATGCATTTACAATACTACCAATCCCATCTTTACGTTGATATTGAAGACCTGAAAACAGCTTGTCACTGATGGTTTCAATATTAGCTTCAAACCATTCATCACCACACTCGGCAAGTTTACTTGCTACAGATTCTTGCCATTGGTTACGAGTGACAATCCCCATCACTATTGCATCTTCTAAGTCATGAACTCCATAAGCAATATCATCAGCCAGTTCCATGATTGAGCAATCAATGGATTTAAAGCGTGTTTTTCTATGGCTATTATCGCCTTCTTTTTGGAACCGAAGCGTAGATAGCAGGGCTTTATCGTGATCAGATAGTGGGGTCAAAACCCAATTTAGGATCTGTTCATCATCACGGTAAATTCCTTTCGGTGGATGCCATTCAATGGATTTTAAGTGACGTAAGTTAGTGACAGGTTCAGGGTGGAAGCTAGAATGAACTTGGTCTAAAAATGCAGGGTATTTAAGAACACCAAGTAGAGTTCTTCTTGCTAAGTTCATACCGAAATGTTCAGTATAAGGTTCTAACTTACTTAAAATCCGTAACGTCTGCCCGTTACCTTCAAACCCACCATGATCACGCATCATATAGTTAAGCGCAATCTCACCGCCGTGGCCAAAAGGAGGGTGACCAATATCATGAGCTAAACAGATACTTTCCATTAAACTGGTAGAGGTTAATAGGTTACGGAACTCGGGCTGCCTTAATTTAAGTTGTGCAACTACACCAGTGCCAATTTGTGAGACCTCCAAAGAGTGTGTTAAGCGCGTGCGATAAAAATCATTGGCACTGCCTGGGCCGTGAACTTGAGTTTTTGCTTGTAGACGACGAAAAGCAGCAGAATGGAGAATACGAGCACGATCTCGTTGAAAAACGCTGCGCTGATCATTACGACGTAACTTTTGTTCGTTACTTATGCGATCTTCCCATTGTGGGGATAGAGTAATATTGGTTGGTTTATTCATTATTATTGTTCTCACAGTTATTACTATCTCTATATCATTACAGCCTTGTTACAAAAAGATCAATGAGTTATTTAAAAAAGAGAAGAACAACACAAGCTTAAATTAGAATGATTTCGCTAATTAAGTAGCATTGTTATAATGGTTTTTTAGCCAAGGAATGGACTTAGATCATGAGCAGTGTCGTTAATTTATCGTATGAATTTGAGCAGCTTCAACAGGCATATCAAGCGTCGCCTTACCCTGAAAAAGAAGATAGGCTATCGCTACTTATCAAATTAAAAGCGGCGCTTTTAGCTGAAAAAGACGCTTTAGTATCAGCACTTGAACAAGATTATGGATTTAGAAGTCATTTTGATTCAAGTATTTGTGATTTGATGCCTTCCATTCAACACATCAATTATACGCTTAAGCGTTTGCCTAAATGGCTTAAAGTTAAAAAGCGTCATGCAGGCTTACTACTTTCTCCTTCAAAGGTGTCGGTGTGTTATCAGCCGCTTGGTATTGTTGGCGTTATTGTTCCTTGGAATTTCCCTATCTATTTGAGTATTGCGCCAATAGTAACGGCTATCGCTGCGGGCAACCGCGTCATGGTCAAGCTAAGTGAATACACACCACAAACAAATCAAGTACTTCGCCGTGTGTTTGCCGAACTCTCTCAACACGTTTGTATTATTGAAGGAGAGGGGGATGTCGCGGCAGAGTTCTCACAATTGCCTTTTAACCATCTATTATTCACTGGCTCAACTCAAGTCGGTAAGCTAGTCGCCAGTGCTGCGGCTAAAAATCTGACACCAGTGACTCTTGAACTAGGTGGGAAATCACCAGTGATCATCGCAGAAGATGCCGATTTAACTTCAGCGATAGATGCGATTATGCTTGGCAAGTCGATGAATGCAGGCCAAATTTGCGTTGCGCCTGATTATGTCTTTGTTCCTAAAAATAAAGTGGATGACTTTATCTCGCTTTATTCTCGTCGATTTTTACAAGCTTTTCCTGAGAAAAAGGGACGACGAGAATACAGCCATATCATTAACCAAGCTCAATATAATCGCCTAAATAACTACCTTGAAGATGCCCAAGAGAAGGGAGCTATAATTACGGCGATTGGTGATGTTGAGAAAATAGACGGGCGTTCATTTTTACCTCGTTTACTAACGAACGTAACTGACGACATGCAAGTGATGAAAGAGGAGATTTTTGGGCCGATATTGCCAATTATGGGTTATGACAAAATCGAAGAACCCTTGAATTATATTCAGGCGCGTCCGCGCCCATTAGCATTATATGTGATGTCATTAGATAAACAGCTGGTTAAAGACATTAGTCAGAAAACACACAGTGGTGGCTTAGCCGTTAATGACACTATGATGCATGTGGCTGCTGATGATGCTCCTTTTGGAGGCATTGGTGATTCAGGCGTAGGGAGTTACCATGGCATTGAAGGCTTTCAAACCTTCTCTCACGCTAAAACCATATTGAATACACCAAATTGGTTACCAAGAGCAAGGTTGCTGTTAAAACACAAAAAATGGATGCTAAAAATCTTAAGTCGTAAATTTATGAGCTAATAAGCCCTGTTTATAGGGGTTTGTTAGGGGTTAACGGTTGGCAAATGAGGGGAACAGTCGTATGATTTGTTTCCCTTTTTTCAATGTGAATAATGACCTTTATGTCTCAGCATCAACCTGTCCAAGGTGCGTCTTGGATGTTAACTGCAGGCCTTGCCTTTGCGATAGTTAACAGTATTGCTCAATACGTCAGTATGAACTTTGGCTTACCATCAACCATGGTAGCACTGGTTCAATACGCGATAGCACTTGTTGTTATTTTGCCGTATTTACGCACATTAGGGCTTCGTAATTCACTTCGTACTGAGCATTTTGGTATGCATGCGCTGCGTGTATTCTTGTCGGTAATTGGTATTCAACTGTGGTTGTGGGCATTAGCTTACCCAGTTCCGATTTGGCAAGGCATCGCCCTTTTAATGACCTCTCCTTTATTTGCGACTATTGGCTCAGGCTTATTCTTAAAAGAGAAAGTCGGTGCGGCTCGTTGGTGTGCAACATTAGCTGGTTTTGTTGGGGCGATGATTATTCTTGAGCCATGGGCAGATAGCTTTACATGGGCAACGCTATTACCTGTTGGCGCAGCTTTCTTCTGGGCTTGTTATTCGTTAATGGTTAAGAAGATGTCGTCAAACGACTCACCATCGACGATGGTGGTGTATCTTTTGGTTCTTATTACCCCATTTAATATCTTACTGGCGTTACCCGATTGGCAAACACCAAGTGGTATGAACGTATGGCTATTGTTGTTTGGTGCAGGGGTAATGACAGCATTAGCTCAGTGGGCTATCGTAAAAGCTTATGCTGTTGCTGATGCGTCGTTTGTACAGCCGTTTGATCACGCTAAATTGCCATTAAATGTGTTAGCCGGGTGGGTAGTATTTGGCTGGGCACCTCCAGGACGCTTATGGTTAGGTGCGGCAATAATCATAGCTTCTGTTGCTTTCATTACTCAATGGGAGCGTAGAAAGAAGCCTGTGATTAAGTGATCTATTCATTATTTTAATCCATTAGAATAAGAAAAGCCGATTTAGCATTACAGTGTGCTAAATCGGCTTTTTATTTTGTATCTAGAACGATGGAGATGCGATATTACTTCACTGCGTCTTCTAGAATTTCACGTGACACTTCAAGGGTAATCGCTTGATGTTCACCTAAGGCTACCATTCCGTGAGCTTCAAGTTGCTTGATGATGGCATCAATCGCTGTTGCTTTATCATCGCCATGTTCCGTTAACTCTGTTGGCGAGTTTAAGCTATGGTAGAAGGTTTCGATTTCAACAATAGTGCGCTCTGCTAAATCATCTGACATATCTAAACCAAATACGTTTTTACCCATTTGCTCTAGTTTAGCGCGTTTTGCTTCGATTTGGTTACGAAGTAAAGATGGCTGAATGATAGATAAAGAACGAGCGTGATCAACATGATAAAGCGCAGTCAGTTCGTGACCAATCATGTGCGTAGCCCAATCATGAGGAACACCAGTACCAATCAGGCCGTTTAAAGCTTGGTTAGCCGTCCACATTAGGTTTGAGCGCCATTCATTGTTGTCACGGTTGTCGTATTGAGCACCAAGCGTTAGTAAATTACGTAACAGTGTTTCTGCGTAGCCATCTTGAACCATTGCACCTGTTGGCATTGTTAAGTATTGCTCACAGGTATGAACCCAAGCATCGACTAGACCATTAATCAGTTGGCGCTCAGGTAATGTTTTCATTGAATCAGGATCAAGAACCGCAAATTTAGGTTGTACTGCTGCCGCCATGAAAGGCAGTTTAGTTTGTGTCGATTTTTGAGTGATTACTGCACCAGAGTTAGATTCAGAGCCTGTTGCTGGCAGTGTTAAAATTGCGCCCAGTGGCACAGCTTCTGTCACGGTATGCTGACCAATTAGGATATCCCAACCATTACCGTCATATTTCGCTGCAGCAGCAACGTACTTAGAACCATCAATAACTGAACCACCACCAACAGCAAGAATATAATCTACGTTTTCTGCTTTAACGATAGCAACCGCTTTGTCTAGTGTCTCAACTGTTGGGTTTGGCTCAACGCCTGAAAACTCGATCCAAGAATGGTTAGCCAGTGCTGTAACAACTTGGTCATAAACCCCATTTGTTTTAATTGAACCACCGCCATAAATGACTAATACTTTTTGGTCTTGTGGGATTGATGTAGCAATTGCCGCGATTTGACCTTGGCCAAAATGAATTTGTGTCGGGTTAACGTAAGAGAATTTCATTGCTGTACCTCATTTCTTCCAAAAGGTGATGTTCTATTTTCTAGAACTTATCATTTCAATAAGTGCATATTAGTATTCAATTGTGACATTAGAAAGGTGGATTTCTGCTTTTTTATTGCCTATTTCTACAATTGCATGTATTTTCAAAAAATAAAGTAATAGATGTGATCTTGATTAGATAAAGGAAATAGGATGAGCTCTCTTGGTGAATTAATGCAAAGCTATGCTGATCATTATGGTTTTAATGATCTTGAAGGGATTAGAGAGACGGCTATTCCTGGTGTATGGTTTTATCGCAGCAGTAAAGGTAACCAGCGTCAGCCTTTTGTTTATCAATCAGGCATCATAGTGATGGGAAAAGGCCATAAACACATACATATTGGCAATCAGCCTGTCAGTTATGGACCTGATGATTATCTGGTTGTTGGTGTACCTATGCCATTAGAGTGTGAAGCATTTCCTGAAAATGGAGAGCCGCTATTAGGGTTAAGTATTGATGTTGATTCGTCGTTGCTTCATCGCTTAGTTAATGAATTAGAAGAGGCTGATTTTCAGCCAAGTAAACAGTCGCAGCAAGATGGTTTTGGTTTAACGTCAGTTAAAATGGCAGACGAGATGCTTGAAAGCTGTAAACGATTAATGATTGCATTGCATTCTGAATTAGATACAAAAATGCTAGGCGAGTCATTACTTACAGAAATTGTGTATCGAGCACTTACAGGTCCTGAAGGGCACGTTTTATTTAATTTGGCTCATCATGACAGCCAATATGCACGAGTTGCTAAAGCGATGAATAAGATGCATCAATCTTATGCGGATGGATTAACCGTGCAACATTTAGCGGAAGAGGCGAACATGAGTGTTTCTGCCTTTCATTCTGCTTTTCGTAAAGTAACATTTGAATCCCCATTGCAGTATTTAAAAAAAGTACGCTTGAATAAAGCCAAAGAATTAATTCAACTAGAAGGGCGACGAGTAACTGATGCCGCGCATTTAGTTGGATATACCAGTACTTCACAATTTAGTCGCGAGTTTAAGCGTCATTTTAATATGACGCCTAAGGGCAGTATTGCGTAATAATTATTACCAAAGAATAGAGTAAATTTAGATATATCGGAGCTTTTAATGTCAAACAGTGTATTTATAGCAACAAGTTTAGATGGTTATATTGCTGATAAAAATGGAGGCCTTGATTGGTTACATGCGATTCCAAACCCAGAACAAGATTCGATGGGGTTTGTTGAACATTTTGATCGTATTGATGCCATGGTCATGGGGCGTAACACGCTTGATATGGTATTAAGTTTTGGTGTTGATTGGCCGTATTCCAAACCCGTTTTTGTTCTGAGTAATACCATGACATCAGTACCTGAAGGGTATGAAGATAAAGTCTTTTTAGTTAAGGGTGAGTTAAAAGAAGTTCTTAACGATATTCATGCGAAAGGTTTTAAAGATCTGTATATCGATGGTGGTGTAACGATCCAAAATTTCTTAAAAGAAGATTTGATTGATGAGCTTATTATTACCACTATTCCTGTACTTTTAGGTGGAGGCTCACCATTATTTGGTGATTTAGAGCAGCCGCTAAACTTTAAGTTTGTGAAGAGCGAAATCTTCCTTGGTGCGATTGTTCAGAACCATTTTGTGCGTGAGCGTTAGTCATTAAAATTTAGTGCTACGAATAGTAAAAAGCCTGCAAGTGAAGTGAGCAGGCTTTTGAATTTTTATAACCAGAAAGACTATTGTTTGTAAGTATGCAAGAAGCGCTCTAGGCGACCAATCGCGGTTTCTAGATCATCAACTCGTGGTAATGTCACGATACGGAAGTGATCAGGCGTTGGCCAGTTAAAGCCTGTACCTTGAACAAGTAGAACCTTCTCTTTGATTAAGAAATCCAGCACAAACTTCTGATCATCTTTAATCTTGTACATCTTAGGATCAAGTTTAGGGAACAGGTACATCGCGCCTTTTGGTTTCACGCAGCTTACACCTGGGATCTGAGTGATCAAATCATACGCTTTATCACGTTGCTCTAATAAACGGCCACCCGGAAGCAGAAGTTCATTAATGCTTTGGTAACCACCTAGTGCCGTTTGAATTGCATGTTGCATAGGTACGTTTGCACATAAACGCATTGAAGCAAGCATATCTAGGCCTGCGATATAACCTTGAGCGTGATCTTTTGGACCGTTTAAGAACATCCAACCACCACGGAAACCACATACACGATACGCTTTAGATAGGCCGTTGAATGTTACCGTTAAAATATCAGGCGCTAATGTTGCCAATGTAGTATGAACCGCACCGTCATAAAGTACTTTGTCATAAATTTCATCAGCAAAAATGATTAGGTTGTTTTGACGTGCAATTTCGACAACTTGTAATAAGAAATCACGACTGTATACCGCACCAGTTGGGTTATTCGGGTTAATTAACACGATGCCTTTTGTGTTTGGTGTGATTTTCTTTTTAATGTCGTCTAGATCTGGATACCAATCTGCCCCTTCATCACAGATGTAATGCACAGGTTTACCACCTGAAAGTGACACTGCAGCCGTCCATAATGGGTAATCAGGAGCAGGAACTAGCATTTCATCGCCATTATTTAATAGCGCTTGCATTGCCATTACGATTAACTCAGATGCGCCATTACCGATGTAAACATCTTCTACATCTAAATCTAATAAACCACGACGTTGATAATGTTGAACCACTGCTTTACGAGCAGAGTAGATACCCTTTGAGTCACAGTAACCTTGCGACGTTGGTAGGTTTTTAATCACATCAACTAGGATTTCATCAGGGGCGTCAAAACCAAATGGGGCGGGATTCCCAATGTTTAATTTAAGAATCTTGTGGCCTTCCTCTTCCATTCTTTTAGCATGTTTAAGAACTGGACCACGGATGTCGTAGCATACACTGCTAAGTTTTGATGACATTCCAATATTTTGCATGGTGAAACCCTGATGAAAAAAATACGTTATAGGTTCAAATTACACTATTTCTATAGGAGTGAGAAACAATTTTTAGAAAATAATCACGCCAAATTTGTGTCTGCAATATTTCCTACTGGGATTAGACGTATTCTCTTTTCTTATGGCTTTTGTGAGTGTTGATTAATATGTGGGCAATAAAGGGAATTTTACATTGTTTTAGATTTACATAAATCAACAAAATTTGATAAGAGTTTTATTTTTTATACATACAATTGATGTGAATTATTTTTTATTTTCAAACCTTTTGCTAGAATCACTGGTTCATACAAGGAAATAGCAAGCAATTCCGCTTGTGCAATACGGTTGCCATGATGGCTGAAAACGATCAAGAGAGGTTAATTTGTCCACTTTTCAAAATGCCATTGAATCGATTCGTCATCAAATTACGCAGGCAACGTCACGTCATACTATTTGTCTTGAATTAGATTGGTCGATTGGCGATCAACTGATTGATTGGCTAGAAGCTCAACCCGTATTCCCTAAATTTTATTGGCAGTCTCGTGATGGCCAAGAAGAAGTCGCGGTTATCGGGCAAGTGAAGACATTTACAGACCCAAGTGCCGCGCAGAAAGTATTAGCACCAAAGCAACGAATTTGGGGTGGGCGTTCTTTTGATGGGCGTACCGAGCGTAATCGACGTTGTATGTCGTCTTTTTTCTTTTTACCACAAGTTGAAATCAGCCGTTTAGTCTCATCTTGGCAGATCATGGTTAATCTATCTGACGATAATTCACGTCTGCTATCGACGTTGGATAAACTGGTAGAGCATTTTTCATCACTGTCTGAATTGCATTGTCGCGTAACACAACGAATTAATACGCCAGAAAAATCTGATTGGACTAACATGGTCAATAAAGCGTTGACGGCAATTTCAAACCAACAATTTGAGAAAGTAGTGCTTGCGCGTAAAACGACCTTAACACTTGATCAGACCTTATCTTCAGCTCAATTTTTAAAAGCAAGCCGTAAAGCAAACAGCCATAGCTTTCATTTTATGATGGCGCTAGATAGCGAACATTGTTTTATTGGCTCTACACCAGAGCGCTTATATGTTCGTAACGGTTATGCTTTAAAAACAGAGGCTTTAGCGGGAACCATTGGTCGTGGTCACGATGAAGAAGAGGATAACCAGCTTGCCTCTTGGCTTATTGCGGATAAGAAAAATCAATATGAAAACCGTCTTGTGGTCGATGATATTATCAATCGCTTATCTAAATTTAGCTTATCAATGACGGTAGCGGAAAGCTCTGAACTCGTGAAGTTACGTAAAGTTCAGCACTTGAAACGCCCAATTTCTGCAGAGATCAACGCTGAGTGTTGTGATTCACAATTATTGGATAATTTACAGCCAACCGCAGCAATTGCTGGCTTGCCTCGCATGTCCGCATTGGATTTCATTATTGATAACGAACCGTTTGCCCGTGGTTGGTACAGTGGTGCTGTTGGTTTTTTAAGCCAACAACGCAGTGAGTTTTGTGTCGCGATTCGTAGCGCATTAGTCATGGGAAATAAATTGCATTTATTCGCAGGGGCAGGGATTGTACCTGGCTCTGAACCGAGCAGTGAATGGGAAGAGTTAGATAAGAAAACCTCAACCCTATGTACCTTATTAGAATCTGATCCTGCCGTGAGCGCAGAGATCAAGGAGTCGCAAGTCGCATGATGCAACCAGAGCAGCAGGTAATGCTAAATCAAGTTTGGGCTGAGTTGATTATTGAAGAGTTAGTTCGAAATGGAGTGAAGCATGTTTGTATTGCTCCGGGATCTCGTTCAACACCGTTAACGCTTGCCGCTTCAGAACATCAACATTTATCGATTCATACGCATTTTGATGAACGGGGCTTAGGATTTTTAGCTCTGGGCATTGCCAAAGCGTCAAATGAAGCGGTTGCTGTAATTGTTACTTCTGGCACTGCAGTAGCAAACTTATTGCCCTCAGTTGCAGAGTCAGGATTAACCAAAGAGAAGTTAATCCTACTTACGGCAGATCGCCCTGTAGAGTTGATTAATTGTGGTGCAAACCAAGCGATTAATCAGCAGGGAATATTTTCTTCACATGTCTGCCATTCTCTCCAATTACCATCACCAACTATTAATGTTCCCGCACAATGGCTATTGAGTCGATTGGATCAAGCCTGCTTTATTCAGCAAGAACAAGGTGGCGCTATTCATATTAATTGTCCTTTTCCTGAACCCTTTTATGGCAAGAAAGATAATACATTTGTACGAGAGTATCTTGCGCCAATTCAAGAATGGAAAGAGGCATTCTCAGCCTATATTCAACAACCTCGTTACTCTTCAATAATGACCGTTTCTCCTCAATGGATGAAAACAGCCCAAAAGAAAGGCATTGTCATCATTGGTAAAGTCTCATTGGAAGAGGCACAAGCCGCTGCGGAATTAGCGAAAGAGTTAGGGTGGCCTGTATTGGCGGATCCACAGTCGGGTTATTACTCTGAGTGGGCGCACTACGATTTATGGTTGCAAAATAGTGGCTGTATAGAGTTACTGTATGATGTTGAATGCGTACTTCAGTTTGGTGCTCGCTTAGTGTCTAAACGTTTAACGGGATGGTTAGATAACTATCAGAACGACTATTATCTGATAGATCCTCACTCAGAATTATTGGATGTAAGCAGCCACTCTCATGTCCGTTACCGTGCCAATATCAGACCATGGTGTCAGGCGCATATTGATAGCCTAGTCGAGCGTGATTGTTACTTCGATCATGCTCCTTCATTGTTATGGAGCGAGTCGTTAAAAGTGGCTTCCCTTAATGCGTTGGCGTTGGCTCGCTCAATGGCATGCAACAGTGAAACCTTATCTGAATTAAGCTTTGCGCTCACAATAGGCCAAAAGGTCGAATCGTGTGATTGGTTTATCGGCAATAGTTTAATTGTTCGTTTATTAGATATGGTTGGCGAGCTTAATCAACAACATACTTATACTAATCGTGGTGCTTCAGGTATTGATGGATTAATCGCAACTGCGGTGGGTGTTCAACGAGCAAATCAAAGTCCCTTATTGGCTTTAGTCGGTGATACGTCTCTGCTTTATGATCTGAATTCATTAGCATTATTAAAGCAAGCAACACAGCCTATCGTCATCGTAGTTATGAATAATGATGGCGGGGGTATTTTTGATTTATTGCCTGTTGATGAAAAGAAAAAAGACGACTTTTATCGAATGCCTCATCAACTTGAGTTTAGCCATGCTGCTGCGATGTTTGGTTTGACCTATCATAGGCCAGAAACATTAAGTTGTGCCATCTCGATGATTAATGAAGGTCTACAACAGGGTATTCACTTGGTGGAAATTAACACCCCTGCAGGACAGGCGGGCGAAGAGTTAACGCGTTTATTCCAAACAATTCAACATGCCACTTTATTCTAAATGCATTGAGCCTAAAGAAAATACCGCACAACCTTGTGTGGTATTTTTACATGGATTATTAGGTTCAAGAGATGATTGGGAAAAGATCTCACAGGAAGTCACAAATACTTATCCGGCGTTACTAATCGATCTTCCTGGGCATGGTAAGAGCAGCGCAATTCATGTTTTAGAAGACGATGGATTTGAAGAAACTTGCCGCTTGATAGTCGAACAACTTGAAAATAGCCCGTATCGAGAGTTTATTTTTGTGGGTTACTCTTTAGGCGGCCGAATTGCCATGTACCTAAATGCCTGCTTTAAATTACCAGAAAATATTGTTTTACGTGGTTTATGTATTGAAGGTGGTAATTTTGGATTACTTAACGCAGAAGAGAAACACGCTCGACTAAAAAACGATATCGCTTGGGCTGAGCGATTTGAACAACAACCGATTGTCGATGTTTTAAACACTTGGTATCAACAACAGGTGTTTTCTTCACTAAACCCTGAGCAAAGACAAGATTTAGTAGTAAAAAGAAGTGATAATCTTGGTAAGTCAATTGGGATGATGTTGAGATCTACATCACTGGCTAAGCAACCGCATTTGCTTGAAGCCTTACATCGTAGCACCATCCCCATGTTATATATTTGCGGAGAAGCAGATAAAAAATTTCAACACCTGGCTGAGCAAAGTCAATTAACATATCAAATCATTGCTCAGGCGGGGCATAACGCTCATGTGGAACAGCCCGAACGCTTTACACATGTACTTAATACATTCTTACAACAATGGAAATAAAACCCATGGCAAGAACTGTTGGCATTTCAGAAGAAGAACTTTACACTCCAGTAAATTGGACAGATTGCACAGCGCAATACGAAGACATTCAGTACCATAAATCAGCAGATGGCATTGCGAAAATCACTATCGCACGCCCGCAAGTACGTAACGCTTTCCGCCCTGGTACGGTTAAAGAGATGATTGATGCACTAGCAGATGCTCGTTATGACGAGAAAGTTGGTGTTATCATTCTTACAGGTTTAGGCGAAGATGCGTTCTGTTCAGGTGGTGATCAGAAGATCCGTGGCGATTACGGCGGTTACCGTGATGATAGCGGCACACACCACTTAAATGTGTTGGATTTCCAACGTCAGATCCGTACTTGTCCAAAACCAGTTATCGCAGCAGTGGCAGGCTACGCTGTTGGTGGTGGTCACGTTTTGCATATGATGTGTGACTTAACCATTGCCGCTGAAAATGCACAATTTGGTCAAACAGGTCCTAAAGTGGGTTCTTTTGATGGTGGATGGGGTGCTTCTTACATGGCTCGTATCGTTGGTCAAAAGAAAGCGCGTGAAATCTGGTTCCTTTGTCGTTTCTACGATGCTCAAGAAGCATTGGATATGGGCCTAGTAAACACAGTTGTTCCTGTTGCTGATTTAGAAAAAGAGACGGTTCGTTGGTGTCGTGAAACATTACAACACAGCCCAATGGCACTACGTTGTCTAAAAGCGGCATTAAATGCAGACTGTGATGGTCAAGCTGGTCTTCAAGAGTTAGCGGGTAATGCAACCATGATGTTCTACATGACAGAAGAAGGTCAAGAAGGTCGCAACGCGTTTAATGAAAAACGTCGTCCTGATTTCGATAAATTCCCTCGTAATCCATAAGCACCTATCACTGATTCAATTAAGTATTAGAGGCTCTTTATGAGTCTCTTTTTTCTTTTTATTGGTTGGAGTAACAAATGAAAACAGCCAAGATATATCAATACCAACTCCCTATGGACAGTGGAGTTATTCTTCGTGAACAACGTCTTCAACAACGAGATGGGTTGGTCATTGAATTAAGTGATGGAACACGCTGTGGTAAAGGTGAAGTTGCCCCTCTGCCTGAGTTTAGTCAAGAGACGCTAGAGCAAGCACGTGAAGATTTATTGTCACTAACGCAAGCGTGGATCAATGATGAAGAGCTTGATCTTGATGCTAATTGCCCATCGGTAGCCTTTGGTTTTAGCATGGCATTGCTAGAGCTTGAGAACGGTTTACCACAAGAAGGTAACTATCAAGCTGCGCCATTATGCTCAGGTGACCCAGACGATTTAGTCGTTAAGCTGAACGAGATGAGTGGCAAAAAAATTGCGAAAATCAAAGTTGGCTTATATGAACCGATTCGTGATGGCATGGTTGTAAATATGTTTTTAGAGCTTATTCCCGATCTGTCTTTACGCCTTGACGCTAACCGTAATTGGACACCAAAGAAAACCGAACAATTTGCTAATTATGTTAATCCAGAATTTCGTTCTCGTATTGAGTTTTTAGAAGAGCCTTGTCATACACCAGAAGAGAGTTTGGCATTCTCTCAAGCTACAGGCATCGCCATTGCTTGGGATGAAACGGTGCGTGATGATGGTTTTGAAATTACGGCTCAAGACGGCGTAAAAGCGATTGTCATTAAACCAACCATGATTGGCTCGGTTGATAAGTGTCTTGCCCTTGTTGAAGATGCTCATAAGTTAGGTATGCAAGCTGTGATTAGCTCAAGTCTAGAATCTAGCCTTGCTTTAACGCAGCTAGCGCGACTGGCGGCCTGGAAAACACCAGAGACGATCCCAGGTTTAGATACGGTTGATCTGTTTAAAATGCAATTAGACACACCTTGGCCTAATTGTGAATTACCAATGAATGAGTTATCAGAGCTGACACTTATATGGGAAAATTAATCTCACCACTTTTTACTACTTGGCCTTGGGCGAAATGGAGTGAAGAGCGAGAAGTGGAAATAGCACTTCGTGATGGTAACAAAGTGTGGACTTGGGCTGAAGTGTCAATTCAAGTGAATCGATATGCTAATGGTCTTATTCAGCAAGGCGTTAAACGTGATGACGTGGTTGTTGGTGTTGCAAAAAGTGGTATTGAGTTAATTTGGTTGCAGTTAGCCAGTATTCGTATTGGTGCTCGCTTTTCAGCAATTAATCCTAAAACACCGAAAGCTCAACTTCATCAGTTAGTGACGAGTATTTCTGCTCAACATATGTGGTTTGGTGAAGGGCAAGAGAGCATTTCAGGCACTTGGCATCATCTGCAATTAATCAACGCTGAATACAGTGCTATTGCTGCGACATGGCAACCAAATCGATTAGCGACCTTAACCTTTACCTCTGGCTCAACAGGATTACCAAAGGCGGTTGCACACAGCATAAATAACCATTTGTACTCAGCTGCTGGCTTACTTAGCACGATGGAGTTTGATAATTGTGATTCGTGGCTATTATCTTTGCCTTTATTCCATGTATCGGGACTAGCGATTGTATGGCGTTGGTTATTAACGGGTGCAACAATTGTGATGCCAACCGAAGATGGTTTGTTAAATGACTTATGTTGTGTTACTCATGCCTCATTGGTTCCTACTCAGTTACAGCGAATTTTAGACAGTAGTGATATCTCTCGTCTGGCGTTAAAACGCGTGTTACTTGGCGGTGCTGTTATACCGACTGAATTAACTGATGCCGCAAAAGAAAATGGCATTGAGTGTTGGTTAGGTTATGGCATGACAGAAATGGCTTCTACGGTAACCGCAAAACTGGCAGATGGAGAGCCGGGCGTGGGTAATGTGCTTCATTATCGTGAATTACGTATTGAAAAAGGTGAAGTTCTTGTTCGTGGTGAGTGCTTAGCTTTAGGTTATTATCGTTCATCTGGCATTATGAATATCACTAACGAAGAGGGTTGGTATCAAACTAGCGATCTTGGTTATATGATGGGCGCAGAGCTGCATATTCAAGGCCGAGCTGACAATATGTTTATTTCTGGCGGTGAGAATATTCATCCAGAAAAGATAGAGCTCGCTTTGCTAACGCATAACGAAATAGAGCAAGTGATTGTTGTTGATGTTAAAGATGAAGAGTTTGGACAACGTCCTGTTGCCGTTATTAAAATGACACAACTGATTAGCCATGACGAATTGCATTCTTTCTTAAAAGAGAAGTTAACTCAGTTTGAATGTCCAATTCGTTATGAAACTATGCCTGAACACTTATTTGGAACCGGCATTAAGATTTCTCGCCCACAAGTAAAAGAGTGGGTTAACTCACTGCCAATCACAGCGTAATTGAATTACTTTTTCACGCATTACGCTTGATGTTGCTAGATGTGGTGGTACGGGTTCTCCAGCTACCACTTCTATTTTTGACCAGCAGCGGCGTGGTCGTTTTAATATTGCTTTCCCGCCATGACGACTAAAGAAACTTTGCCATAAACCACGCAGCGCCATTGGTACAACGGGCACAGGTGAGCGTTTCAAAATAATATCTATTCCTCGCAAAAATGACCCCACTTCACCATCATGAGTTAATACCCCTTCAGGAAAAATTAAGACTATTTCTCCTTCAGATAGTGCTGCTTCAACCTCTAAAAAAGCACGACGAATAGAGTTGCTCTTTGTGGCATTAATAGGGATTACCTTGGTTAAGCGAAAGAAGTATTTAACTAAAGGCAGTTCAGCGTACTCCTCTTCCATAACAAAGCGAATAGGGCGTGGACACGCACCACTTAGAATAAAGGCATCCATATAAGTAATATGGTTACAAACCAGTAAAGCGCCACCTTCTTCAGGAAGATGCTGTAATCCTTTATGCTTTACTCGATACATTGTGTGAGTAATGATCCAAAGTAAAAATCGGATCACAAAAACAGGAACTTTACAGAGTAAAAAGAAGGCAACAACACCATTCATAATAGCGAGAAGGGCAAAGAACTGAGGAATAGATAATTCAAGAACAGATAAACACACAATGCCTAAAATGGCACTAGCGACCATAAATAGCGCATTGTAAATGTTATTGGCTGCAATGATTTGAGATCGGTGTTCTGGCTTTGGTCGTTGTTGGATTAAAGTATACAAAGGAACGATATAAAGTCCGCCACAAATGCCTAAAAATAACAGATTAATAAAAACAGGCAGTAATTCTGGGCTTAAAAGTGTAGCAATAAAGCCAGTGACATCAATAGATGAGCTTGGCGTTGAAAGATAAAGATTCATCCCAAACAGAGAGATGCCTAAGCAGCCTAATGGGATAATTCCAATTTCAACTCTGTGTTTAGACAACACATCACAAGCCAGAGAGCCTATTGCAATACCAATAGAAAATAAAGCTAATAATACCGTTACAGTAATTGCATTATCGTTAAGATGTAAATGACTATAATTTGGGAACTGAGTTAAATAACTTGCACCTAAAAACCAGAACCAACTGATCCCCATGATAGCTAAAAATACCGAGGGATCTTCTTTGGCAATATTAAGCATTTGTTTTGTTTGTTGGATAGGCTGCCATTTAAAAACCAAATTAGGAGCAATGGCCTTTGTGTGAGGAATAGATCGGCTTGCAAGATAACCAAGCACGGCAAAAAGAACAACCGCACCTGCTGCAATGTACTCCGCGTTATCTTGTGAAGCAATAAAACCAGCCCCAATAGTTCCGAATAAAATGGCAAGGAAAGTTCCTGTCTCAACCAAGGCATTGCCCGTTACTAACTCTTCTTTTTTTAATTGCTGAGGAAGCAGAGCGTATTTGACCGGACCAAAAAAAGCCGATTGTGTGCCCATCAGAAAAAGAAGAATTAATAATAAGGTGTAATCTTTAAGAATAAACGCCATAGCGCCAAAGAGCATAATAACGATTTCAGCGAGTTTTACTTTGCGAATAAAGGCTGATTTTTCATATTTATCAGCCAAAACTCCAGCAGGAGCAGAAAAAAGAAAGAAAGGTAGAATAAACAGCCCAGCAGCAAGATTAATAAAGAGATTAGATGAAATAGGCAAGCTATCCACACTGGCAAAGGCAACAAAAAGTAGCAGTGTGTTTTTATAAATGTTGTCGTTAAATGCACCTAAAGATTGAGTTAAAAAGTAAGGCAGAAAACGACGTTGGGTTAATAGCTTGGCTTGCTTTGCCATGAATAATCCTTTAATTACAAAGCTAGTGCTGCTTCCATTGGTTGATATAGTTCAATAGTAGGTTATCAATCAGAAGATGGCCATCAATAGGTGTTGATGAAAATAACAAATCATCCAGACTTAATAACGTAATACCATGGACACTAGCCCAAATAACGCGACTACTTTGTTCTATCTCACTCTGTTCTTTAATTGGATTAATGGTTTTAATTATTTCTTCAAGCACGCCCATCATTTGACTAATGCGGTTCTCTTGCCAATCTGGCAGTTCCTCACCGTTCATGTTGTGTTGGAACACTAATTTCCAGCGATTAGGGTGAAGTTGTGCAAAGTCATAATAGCAATAGGCGATGGCTTTAAGTGCTTCTTCTGGTGTCGTGCAGTTGTCCAACTCTTGATTTACTTGCTGCATTAGTTCATCTAACGTTTGAGCGATAGAGCGCAGCAGCAATAAATTATAGCTACCAAAAATATTGACCAATGTACTGGGTACATAGCCAATGCTTTTTGCTAGCTTTCTTAAGCTGAGTTCGTGATGACTATGCTCGTTGAGAAATACCTTCATATTATCTAATGCCATATCGCGTATTTCTTGATGAGTATGGTCGTTTCTGCGCGCCATATAAACCTGATTTAAAAAATTGTGAACATTGTTCTTAATTTTAATTGCATCTCATTATTCTTCAAGTAAGAGTTTTATCAATTAGGGCGTAAAGCACAATGTTGAGAATAAAAGAGGCGTTTTTTAACACTCTGAAACACAGTCGTGCGTTTTAATGCTCCCAATATGAAGCGATGCAGGCTATTATCAGTTAAAATTATTTTAATACAGTAAAGGAACAGACAATGAAACGTCTTTTATCTATTGCTGCCCTAATGTTTGTTTTTGTTCTTTCTGCCCCTCATGCAGAAGCAAAGAAATTTGGTGGTGGTAAATCATTTGGCAAAAGCTTTAAAACAGCGCCTGCGCCAAAACAGAAGCAACAAAACACGAATACGATTGGTAAGCAAGACACAGCCAAAGGCGCATCAAGCAAGAAAGGCTTAATGGGCGGATTACTTGGTGGTCTTCTTATGGGTGGTCTTTTAGCATCAATCTTTGCTGGCGGCGGCTTTGAAGGTATCCAGTTTATGGATATTCTAATTATGGCTGGTGTGGCATTTGTTCTGTTTAAGCTTTTCCGTATGTTTATGGCATCAAAGGCCAGCAGCATAAATCAGAGGCAAGGGGCAGCATACGCAGGCCCACAAGCATCTCATGATGAGAAACCAAGCTTCCGTGATAACCAGCAGTACTTCCAAGGCGAGCAAGCGCAATCACAACCAACTGGTGGTTTTGGTGCTCCTGCTGCTGATGACGTACCGCATAATTACCCACCGGGTTTTGATGTGGCAGCATTCATTAATGGTTCACGTGAGCATTACCGTATTCTACAAGGTGCTTGGAACCACAACCAACTTGAAACGATTCAAGAGTACGTATCAATCAGCCTATATAATGATTTAGTGCAAGAACGTGCAAATCTAGAAGGTGAGCAACATACAGATGTAATGTTTGTTGATGCTGAAGTCGTTCGTGCTGATCATGATGCAAACCGCGCACAACTTAGTTTGCAGTTTTCTGGTCGCTACCGTGATTCGGTTGAAGGTGTTGAAGAAGACATTACTGATATTTGGCACTTGGAGCGTGATCTTACGCAACCAAATGCACCGTGGTTAATTATTGGTATTCAAGCTTAACTGTCTAAATACATAATAATTTGATTAAAAAATATCCTCATAGAGAGTAATCCTATGGGGATTTTTTATAGGTGTGATCTAGCTCTGTTTTAATATTTCAAAGACAGTCTATGCTGAATTCAGTTAATAAATAAGAGAGAAAAATTATGCCATTTAATAAAGATATCATTGAAGAAATGAACCTTCTCAAGCAATTCCCACTAGAAAGCACTCAATCGGGTTTAAAAGTACATTCTGACGCTGCACCCGAAGCAATCGAAGCAATGAAGCGTCTTTTCAGTAAAGGCTTGGTAACACAAGAAGATGGTGGTTATTTAACAAACCACGGCATTGAAACTGCAGAGCACATTCAAAACGTAATTCGCGTATTATCGTAATCGAATTCCGTTAAAAAATTATAGCGTCATTGACTCTAGCTCAGTGATGGTTTGAATAGCTTGCTCTGGGGTTGACCCACATACATCAGGGCAAGCTTTAAATTGATGACATACCTTCGGGCGTTCAGCCTTACCAAACAACTGACACAAGTTCTCATCATTTAATTGTACGCAGCGTACTCCTGCAGGTTTTCCATCAGGCATTCCCGGAATAAATGACGTAATACTTGGGGCTATACAGCAAGCACCGCAATATAATCTACATTCCATAACACTATCTCATTGCATCAATTAAAGGATGCGCAAAATAGCACTCTTCCCCTTTCAGGTCAAAACTATACCAACCTAGATAAATATTTAATCATTCTTGCTTGTTAAAATCGATTATAGCTGTGTTATACCTTTCTATTGCAAAAACTAGGTATAATTAGGCCCACTAGTTACTGCAATTTATGCCTTGCTCTAATCGATTTTTCCTACGCAATTATCTGCTCAACTACTTATCCAGATTGGTATTACTCAGGATTATCTCTTTACTGATCTGTAAACCACTTGCACTTTTAGCTCAAGATGGGTATAAAACCGCCTCTTCCCATAACGAGTGTAAAGTAATGACAGAGCAATTTTGGCAACAAAAAAAATTAGAAGAAATGACAGAGCAAGAGTGGGAATCTCTTTGTGACGGCTGTGGTAAGTGCTGTTTACACAAGTTAATGGATGAAGATACAGATGAGGTTTACTACACAAATGTGGCATGTAGCTGGTTAAACAGCAGAACGTGTTCGTGCAAAGATTATCCTAAGCGTTTTACTTCAGGTGAAGAGTGTTTAAAACTAAGCCGTGAAAACATCGCTGAATTTAACTGGTTACCAGTGACGTGTGCATATCGTCTATTGGCTGAAGGAAATACACTTCCTGAGTGGCACCCATTAATCACAGGGTCTAAATCAGCAATGCACGCTGCTGGCGAAAGCGTAAGAAACAAGGTTGTTTATGCGATTGATGTGAAAAATTGGGAAGACCATATCACCAATCACCCTCATAGAAACTAAGTAAATCAAGGTTTTTCAGAGGGTTATGTTTTCCTGTTCAATCAATAAACCTCTATATGTATCTATATTATGAAGCTCTGTCGCCATTTTGTCGCCACTAAAAATGGCGACATTTTTATAGGTGGGATAGGGGATTCTTAGTTACAGCATCTTCTAAATGCTCTGGTGAAAAGTGAGCATAACGCATTGTTTGCTTAATATCAGTGTGACCTAAAATACGTTGTAAGACGATAATGTTGCCATCATTCATCATAAAGTGGCTGGCGAATGTGTGTCGTAATACGTGAAAAGATTGATTATCTAAATGTGGCATATTATTCACAATGAAGCGATAAGCTGTCGAATAGCCAATACTGAACAATGGCCCCGAACCTTCCTTGTAAATCTCATTATAAAGCGCTTCACTAATCGGTACTGTGCGATTTTTCTTTCCCTTCGTCTTTGTATACGTAATTTTGTATTTATTCAGCTGAGAGCCTTTTAGGTTAGCTATTTCTAAAAATCGTCCGCCAGTGGAAAGACTAATTTTTACTACCTTTAAAATATCAGGGTGTGAATGCCGAGCTGCCGCACTAAGTAATGTTTTGATCTCATTAAGAGTAAGAAACTGCATTTCTTCTTCATGCAGTTTAAATTGACGAACAGAGCTCAATGGATTTGGGGCTTTCCATTCTCCCATGCGAATAAGCTCAGCAATGACCGCATTCAGTAAATCTTGTTCAATGTTACAGGTACGAAAAGAAACAGCCACTTTACGATTATTTAAATCGGCAATGTCACCAGCTAAACGAGCCGTTCTATACTCAGTGAACATATTTGCTGTGAATTTTGTGTAAAGTGGATCACCCATGCCAAGAACAATAACTTGAAGTTTTCGATAGGTGTATTTTGCGTGAGCAAGTGAAATGCCATGACGATTGTGCCATAGAGTGATCATATCCAATAAACTGCGTTGCTCTACTTTTTCACCAAGCCATGGTTTATCTTCAACTTCTTGCATTGTGTATTTTTCAAAAGCAAGCGCTTCACCTTTGGTGGCGAAGCGCTTGCGAATACGTTTTCCTTTACGGCCTTGTGGGTAACACTCACAAAGCCAAGGTAGTTTGTTACCATCTTTTAAGTTTCTTACAGCCATAAAAAGCCCACTTAGTACTGTTTTTATATACAGTATCAAGTGGGCTGATAAAATCAATGTTTGAATGAATCAATCTAAAACATCAATTTGTACGTCTCATAAATTGAGTTAGTGCTAACGAATGATGTTTAGAGCTTTGGCTAAATGGCAAACCAATCATAGTAATATCATTATGTGGTGCTGTAAAAAAGCCAAAGTGAGGTCTTAATCGTGAAAGTGGTTTTTTCATCCCTTGTTTTATTTTTGGCCTATTTTTAGTTCGCTGTAATGGTTTTTTATATACAACTAATTTGTGAATTTTAGCCTTTTTCAATTTATCACAGTTAAATTGAAGTAATAATATTTCAGATATATAGCGTAAGAAGGCGAGTGAACCATTAATTTGACGAGATATTTTTTCACCATCAAAGGAGTTTTTTCCTAACTTAAGCTCACCAATATATACATGCCATTCATCAGCTTCTTCTTTTAGCATAATGTAATCACAAGCCTTGCCTGTTAGAGTCTCGGCATTACCGATCAAGTAGCGGCTGTATATTTTATGGTCATCCCAATCGAAGCATATAAATATTTCGTCGCCATCTAGATTTGTGATCTTAAGCTCTTGAGTCCAATCTAAAGGGGTTTCTCCATCGTCTGCCAATTTGTGGCATTGAGAAATGACGATAGAATTTCCTGTTGGATTTGGTTTAAAGCAATCTGGATTTAATATTTTCTGCAAGTTTTGAAGAATAGTCATAAATCACTCATCTTCAAAAAGGGATGGGTCGACAGCATACATAATATCTTCTTGTCGCTGATTGGCTTCATTAATGATATTGTCAAAAATACTATCATCTATTCCAAAATTAGTAATGTTCATTTCACTAACGTTACCTGTATTTGAGACGCTATATGCAGATACTTGACTTTGCTGTAATACATCTTGATCTAAATAACTATATTGTTCTAGAAGTTTATTTTTGTTTTCAAAGTCATTACTTAATGAAATAGAATTATTAATTTCTCTTATTAAATAGTCACTATGAGTAGTGATAAGAACTTTAATCCCTGAATTTGCAATTCTAGTGATTACTTTAGCCATTAATCGCTGATTATCTGGATGTAAGTTTAGTTCTGGCTCATCTATTAATAGAACATCTCCTTTTTTTGCAAGAGAGTTGATATATAAATCAATCATAAAAAGAGATTTAATAGAAGATGAAGTTATTGTAATTGGAAGTTGGTGACTATCATCATTTGATGAAAAGACTAACGTTCCATTGTCAACAGTAAATTTACCTTTTACAATTTCATTAAGTGCATCAGATACATAAGGATGTTCTTTTGCTAGATAACTTTGTTTTTTTAATTCGCTGTCTGCATTTCTAACTGCAAGCAAGTTTTTCCTTACAGGAATAGCTAACGATGCTCGATTACCAATGGTTAGTTTGTTTAGTTGCATGATAATGCTGTTTACTTCTGAATTATCAGAATACTCTTCCATAAATGATTCTAGAGATTCCTTAATTGATAATGCAGTTCCATCTATATCTTTTTGGAAAACTAAGCTACCAACCCTTTCTGATGTTATTACAAAAGGACGATTTGGTAATTCTATATTCGACCGACCTAAATTTGAGGAAATAGATGCAGATAACAAGATAGCTATTGCTGATCTTTTTGATAAAGTGTTTTCTTCTTCAGGCTCTTCATCTTTTATGTATAGTACATCAATGATATTTGAATCTTTTTCTTTTTGAATTCGAGTTGGATGGTTAGCTATTCCTAAATTAATTTCAATATCTTTCAATTTTTCTGTGATTATTTTTGTGTAGTCAGCAGTATCTAATATTGAAACAACTGATTTTTCGAATATTGATTCAAAAGTATTAAATGTTTTGTGAAGCATACTATTACTATTATCAAAAGAAGTTTTGATAAGCATAGATAGTTCATTTTGAAATCTTTCAGATTCAATATCAATTTTTCCATATTCGTCATATGTAAAAATATTATGATTTAAACCAAAAAATGTAGATAGGTTAAAGATACTATTAAGGTGATGGTAGATTGAGTAAGATAACCATGTTTTTGATGCACTATTTGGCCCACAGATAATCGTAAGGTCATTTACCTTTATATCGGCTTGTTTAATTTTACCTAAGTTCTCAATATGAAATTTCATAGTTATTCTCATTATAAATTTTAAGAGTCAACTCTATACCTAAAGCTCAGTATAAATAGCGATTGGCTCTATGATTATTTCGTTGTCTAACTTACCAAAAGCATTTTGGTCTAAGTCATACATATGCTCTACCATATTTTGGAAGTGTTGCAGCATATTCGCATCGTCTGGTAACTCTTGTACTTCAGGTTTTTGAGTTCCTATACCGTGGCTGATAGTTCCAACTACCACAAACTCTAAGGCTGTTTTTCTTGAATACTTTCTATAGATAGCAGGTAAGCTATCTCTTAAGTGCGATGAATCTAAACATGATGTGAAAATTGTATTGTTACAACCTATTTGCTGAAAACGTTGTAAATCAGCACCAAAAAACTCAACTAACTGCGTAAAGCTCGATATCATTTCAGGTGGTAATCTGTATTCATTTTCATAAGCTATTTTTTCAACTTCTTTATTAAAAGTTGATTGAAGTTGTTTTACTTGTTTCTCTGTCGTTAGTGTTCTTCTTTTTCTGTCTAATTCTTTTAGTTCGTCTATTGCTTGAGCTTTAACTATTGCTTCGCCGATATCGTTGAAATTCTTTAAAGTAGACATTATCTCATTTGTATCAATAAATTTGCCTTTGGCTTTTATTTTTATGAAAGATTTTCCACTATTTGAAATATCATCAATAGTTAGCTGATTTTCAGTAATATCAAGTAATTGTTCTGTTTTAATCAGTTCTTGTTCAAGTAATGAAAAAGAATGATCGTGAAGAAACTTTTTAGTTGTTGATGTGCTAGTTTCACGAATTACATCAGCAATAATTTTACTTGAAGGTAAGCCGACTTTAACTGTAGTGTTATTTTCAGTGTCTAAACTCTTTTCATTGAGAATGAAGTCGGTGATACCTTCAAATAATTGTGATGAAAAAGAGTACAGTTTTGGTTCATCTAAATAGATAAAATTTCTAATCATTTTTTCCTAGCCTAGTTCTTTTTTTAAAGCGCTCTTTAGCGTCGTTATGTTCTTGTTGTCTTTCTTGAATAAAGGTTTGATATGAATACTTACGACGAGTATCTATAATTGACCAAACTGAAAAGATAATTACAGCAATAATGGCAATAAAAGTTATACCACTAATTATAATGTTTGCTAGCATACAATACCCTCACTTTGACCTTTATGAACCGCTTTCTCTGCTTTTTCTTTTGCAGTTAAACGGAAAAAAATGATAAAGCAAAGTATAAACGATGCTATGGCTAATTTCATTGCACAATCTGTAAGTAAATTGATATTAATGCCATTATATCCCGACTCAACAATGAGAAGTCCAAGCATTAAAGCACCATAGATAGCTACCATCCCAATTGAAATAATATTGCTTATGCTTTTCCATGTTTGATCCCCATCCATATGCTCAAGTTCATTGAAGATTGATATATGTAAAACAAAGCCTACTGCGATGAAATCAGCAGCAGAAGTTGTAGCAACTCCTTCAGTAAAGTAACTAGTTAATAGTCTGAGTAAGATTGGTATTAAGCCAATAAAAACAGTATAACCAAGCCACTTTGTCAATTTAGATACAGAGTGTTGTTTTTCCATCATTTCTTCTTCATTTCCATAGCCACTCGGCCAACAACTTTTACATCTTCTTCTGAGACTTCAATTGTTGAGTTGCCAAATGCAATAGCCAATTTTTTACCTGGTAAACGCTGTAGGTTGTTTATTGATAAACGTCCATCAACATCTAATAGGTAGTCACCGGATACAGGGTCTATTGATTCTTTATTGATGTAGTACAACCCTATATCATCTTAGTGCTTGATATCTATCTTCAAACTTACTTGTAGAATATCATTTCTATTCAATCAATAGGTAATGCTTAATGTGTTTTTTGCCGTTAAGTCCGAACTTTATCTTTAATGTGAAAAACATCAATAAATACGCTATGATCTGTTCGAGTTCCACATCATAAAAATGAAGTAAACTATGACCAATAAACCTAAAACACAAAAGCCTGATCTAAAAACGGCAATGCATAACATCATTGAGTTGGTAAAAGCTGACTTTCCATTTGATGCGCCTGAAGCTCAGATATGCGGTGATACCTGTGTTGGTTGCCCACGTAAATTGATAGAGCTAGTTGAAAGTGAATTATTGTATTGGGAATCTTATATTGAGCGCGGTGAAACGCCCAATTTCTCTGAGATCGACAAGTTCGCTAAACTGTGCAAAAACGTTCGCCGTGGCTTAGTTAGAAATGGAATTTTAGAGCCACTACCAAGGTAACCCAGCGCTAACGAAATTTAAAAATTACCCGCTATTGTTAAATCGATAGCTGGGTAATATCCCACCATAAATATTCTTCTTTTTCTCTTTATTGTTGTTGCACAGAATAGTTGTGTTTCTATGTGTAAACGAATTGTTGTCTGTTTTTAGACATTAGCGCTTGAGGCTCTCTGCTCATCTTAATACAATTTAACAGTACATTATAAAAAAACATTATAAAAACCAGTCAGCCAACGATAAGATAATAATTATGAAATTAGAAGCAATTGATTACACTGCTGAGAATGCAGCGGAGCAGTTTGTTAAATCACTGCGTGAGACAGGATTTGGCGTGTTAAAAAATCATCCAATCCAACAAGAGCTTGTACAAAGCATCTATGAAAATTGGTATGCATTCTTTAACAGCGAAGAAAAAGAAAACTTCCAGTTTAATGTAGACACGCAAGATGGCTTTTTCCCTGCATCGGTATCAGAAGTCGCAAAAGGGCACACTAAAAAAGACATTAAAGAGTACTATCATTATTACCCTACAGGCCAATGCCCTGCTCAATTGAAAGCTCAAATTCAAGAGTATTACGATAACGCTAATGTACTTGCTAGTGAGCTATTATCTTGGGTTGAAGTGCACTCTCCGGAAGATGTTTCTGCACTGTACTCTCAATCATTATCTAGCATGGTAGAGCAAAGTGATAAGACATTGCTTCGTGTTCTGCATTACCCACCGTTAGAAGGCGATGAGGAGCTTGGTGCTATCCGAGCTGGTGCACATGAAGACATTAACTTATTAACAGTGCTTCCTGCCGCGAATGAGCCGGGTTTACAAGTTAAGACTAAAGAAGGTGATTGGTTAGATGTACCTTGTGATTTTGGTAACCTAATCATTAATATTGGTGATATGTTGCAAGAAGCGTCAGGGGGTTATTACCCATCAACAACGCACCGAGTGATTAACCCTGAAGGTGCAGATAAAACGAAATCTCGTATCTCTTTGCCGCTGTTTTTGCATCCAAAACCTGAAGTTGTATTGTCTGATCGTCATACTGCGAATAGTTACTTAATGGAACGCTTACGTGAGTTAGGTGTTATTTAAATTAGAATTAATAGGTAGAGAGGTGTTCTCTACCTATTTTTTGTAGGTAAGTAAAAGAAGACTTATTTACTTTGAATAGCAATGGTTGGAGGGTTAATGGCCTCTTTACTAAACTCCTGCATTACTCGCAATGTAATATCGGTTTCAAATAATTTCTCGAATTTAATATCAACAACGTAGGCTTTACAGGTTAATTGTATAGCTAGATAGTTATCGGTTATCGTTTGTTTAACTAAGACTACTACAGGCTTTGGCAAGTGGATATAACGACTTGAAGATGCCGCTTCTTGGATAATATCACGAGCTTTATTAATGTCTTGGTCCATTCCTATATAAAAAGGAATAACAACCTGCATATCAAGTCCGCCATAGTTTCCACTCACCACTACGTCATTTAAAAATTTATTGTTAGGTATCGTAATAATATCATCATTAAGAGTTTGCATTCGTACCGAGCGTAAACCAATGGCAATGATATCCCCATAATGCCCTTCAAACGTTACTCGATCTCCAACTTGGAATGGTCGGTCGATCATAACGGTCAAACCCGCGATAAATGAGGCGGTAAGATCTTTTAATGCAAAACCAACAGAAACTGCGATCGTACCACCGATCAGAGCGAGTACACGCTCATCAACTCTGAAACTGAGCATGAATACGGCAACAGCTGTCGACATGTAAATGAAAAATTGAAAGAAGGATTGCAACTTTTGCATTAACATACGACGTTGTGCAAATTGACTACTTACGCCATCAACAATGGACTGAATAAAGCGTAGAAATAGCCATGCGCCTACAATAATAAAGAAGGAGAAAACAACGCCACTCCAACGAATTAAGCTAGTAAATTGTTGTAAATTATCGATAGATTGAGGGTCTTCTGCAAATGCAAAGCTACCTGAAAATAGAGACAAACAAAGTATGAATAAACGAATCATATTATTTTACCAATAGATGTTGACGGTGAAGAGCGTTAGTAATATGACGATACCAATGATCTGATATACGTGCTTTTTCATCATTCCACTCAATATAACCACGACTTTGAAAGTAGCGTAACGTACTGATTACTTCAGCAATGCTGAGTCGACTACAATCACAAAGATCGATAGGTGAAGCAACTTCAAGCTGTACAATTGAACGCAGTACAGCAAGCATAGGCTTTGGCATCGTTTCTAGATCATCAGATTGAGGAGCTCGGAATAAACGAACTAGTACCGTATCTGTTTCTTTATCTTTGTATAAAGAAAGTCTAAAGAAACGTAATGCAACAGTAGGGTTACCATCTGAATAGTCCCACAAGATACGATAGAACCCATTCTTAGCTCGTTCTTCATCAGTTAAGGTATCTTCATCCCATTGTCTTGGGAGAACTAATCCATCAAAAGAAATTGAGCTCTCTCCATTTTTTTCAATGATACGAGAATCTAATAGTTGACCAATTTGTTTTTCATTCCACTTGGGCATAAAAGTAACAAGATCAAATAATAGTCGCTCTCCACGGGCACGATCGATAAAGCGCCAGCTTGATTTATCAATAGATAAGACAACGCGATGACTTTTTCTCGCACGTCTAAGTAAATTGGTTAGTTTCATTAAATCAACTAATCCATTCACTTTTGGTTTTACTAACCGTTGGGTATTATCAAACGCAATTAGATAGCATTGATCGCTGTTTCTAAGATGCTGTAGGATATCCTTTTCTGTTGCTCCTTCCTCTAATCCTAATAATTGTGAAAGTTCAGGTAATAGTGCCGAGTAGCCATCGTAAGGGCAATTTATATATAGTGGAATTACGTTTTTAGCTTTATTTAAAATTCGATTTAATACGGTTGTTGTACCAATGCCTCGCTCGCCAGACAATACACATACAGCAGGGCTATCTGTTAATAAGTACCGTGATAATGAAACGATTTCTTCTTCCGCATATTCTTCGATTAATTCAGATGTCTCTGAGCCAGGAGCGATATAATTAAATGCATTTTCTCCCTTTATGCGGACTAGATTTGATTGCTCACGTGAGACTTCAGTTTGTTTCGCTACTTCTATTCTAAAGAGATAGGCGAGTACGTGACTAAAGGCTGCATATTGAGAAAGTATAGAAATGACTTGGTGCTGAATTGTTCGTCCAAGTAACCATGCCGAACCACAGGCAGTAGCAGGAATAGACATCAATACAGTATTCTTATTTCTTATTGCCCATTGAACTGATAATGGATGCGTTTCTAACTGCTCTATACGGTTAAAAATGGTCTGGTTCCATCGTTTTAGCGTAATGACTGTTAGTAAGACAAAAAATAGATAAACAATAGAGTTAATCCAAGCATAAATAGTCCCTTCACCTAACGTTCGTGATGAAATTTGTAAAACTACGCCAGCAACAATTATGCCCCAAACGTATCGGCGAATGGTTGATAGTCTTAAAGCGATAATGTCTTTTTTATTATGTTTACTGTTTCTATAAGCAAATTCCAAAATGAAACTGACAGCAATAGACCCCCCAAGTATCCACCAAGTAAATATCTCTAGAAAGATCAAATGCTGCAAACTCGGAAGTGTTGAAATAATACGTAATGTCGCTGTAATTAATAATAAATACGCGATTGCTTTATGTGCACGACTACAATACCAAATAGTACGAACGAATAAGCTAGGGTTTGAGCTGCTTTTTAGTTTTGATGTTTTAAAATCATGGATTAGTCGGTCGCTGTTTCGCATCCACCAATTGAAAATAAAGAAAATACCTAATACTTTGATCAGGACACTGATCACTGGCACTGGCGATATAGCAAGGTCATTAAGTAATTTTTTAAAACTGCGAATTTGATAATAGGTATAATATTTAATGTTAAGGTTAGTTATTTGCAATTCGGCATAAAACTGAGTAACCCCACGAGGACCAAACCCGGTTAATTGATCTCGATTTCTTGTTTCTGTTAGGTGCAGAAGTGACTCTTTACTCGTATTTAAAGAGGTCAATGAACGATGGTCTTTTTCTACACGAGCCCAGGTGTCATCCGTGGCATTATCTTGATAATTTGATAATGAATCTTTTAATTCTTGGGCCTGTTTCTTTTGTGCCAGCAAAGTACGAGACATCAGTCTTTTGACTTGTCCGTATTCTTGGTTTGAAAAAAAATGTTGCTCTGGGAGCTGTTTTATATCCGTTGCGATATTTTGAGCAGACTCAGATATAGATACAGAGTTATAAGCATGTACTCCCCATTCAGCCATTAGAGATGGTGAGTAGGATAGGACTAACACTAGAAGAAAACGATTAACGATATTATTCATAGGCAATAAAGGGGTCTCAATAGATAAAATTTATAATGAGTATTTATATGTGGAAATTCGTTGATTGATTAGAAATGTGATCTTTGCTGCAATTTATAGTTTTTCTCTAAGAAAACATTAAATATGAATCAAATGTCGTGTATTTGTGTGCTTTTTTGATAATTAATTGCACTATTTGGTTGGTTTTATTGTTACAAAAAAATAGTTATCTCTGTGATCAAGGTTTGTATTAAGCACTCACTCTGTAATATCGATAATATTTTGTTTAATTTGTTTTTCTATAATGAAATAAGGAAATTTGTGGAGAGTCAGGGTATGGAATATCGAATTGTTCCAATTAGCAGTGAGCACGATAATGATATTTGCTACATTATAAAAAACGTTGGTGTTGAGTTTGGAGCGGTAGGGGAAGGATTTGGTCCATCAGACGATGAAGTATTGGAGATGAGTAAATATTATAACCCTGAATTTAAGAGTAAATATCTGATTTTATTGCTTGATGGTAGGGTTGTTGGTGGTTGTGGTTTAGCGGCATTTAATGGCAGTAAAACAGTATGTGAGTTACGTAAATTGTTTTTATTGCCGGAGGCTAGAGGAAGGGGGTTTGGTAAAACAATTGCTCAAAAGGTACTCAAGCATGCGGTAAGTTTTGGTTACACTCAGTGCTATTTGGATACCTTATCAAGTATGAAATCAGCCATTCATCTATATAAAGACTTGGGTTTTAGCCATTTATCAAAGCCACTTGATGGTACCGTTCATAATGGCTGTGATGTGTGGATGATGAAGGATTTATGAAGAAAATCGCAGATACAAAAAAGCCCCAGCATTTCTGCTAGGGCTTTGAATGTGGTGGAGGGATAGGGATTTGAACCCTAGAACCGCTATTAACGGTTGCCGGTTTTCAAGACCGGTGCTTTCGACCACTCAGCCATCCCTCCGATGCCGCGTATAATAGGGGTAACCCCTCTGCTTGTAAAGGATTCTTTTTAATATAAAAATCATTTGCTCTAAATTTGATCGTATTGATGAAAGTTAGAGCAAAATTTAATATTTTAACGATTTATTTTAGGACTGGGCGAGCATTAGTAGCTTGTACTGGGCGATTATTTCCTTCATACAGAGCTTTAAATTGAGATAGTTGCTTAGAAGAAATAGGAACTGTTTTTTTCATTACTAACCATGTAACCCCTTCTGTACATGGCGGAGTTGTTAGCGAGCCATTGAATCGATAATAAGCCTGATCGCTAGGTAGTAAGTCGATAAGACGTAATTTACTATCAAGTGCTATCTCTCCTGAGCTTGGCATTTGAGCCCAAATTTTTGCTAATTCAGGATTTACTTTACCCTCTTTAAACATCACACCTATCACTGCTAGGTTTCCATCTTTATCAGCATGCACTAAATGCATTTCTAATGGGTATGAATGACCTGCAATCAGGTTTTCACTTGGGGCATGGAAATGAAGTTGTAATAGGTTAAATGTTTTACCTTCAACCTGAATGGATTGTTTACCATCAAAGTTTACTTGCACGGTATGTCCGTTATTAACGATATTTTTACCAGCTTGTGCGTAATTGAATGTGATGGGCTTTAAAGTACTTTCTATAGCATTGGTGATATCAATAGGTGATTGATTTAGCCCGCTCTGACAAGTGCCGTGCCAATTAGCAGGGGCGGTTTCTCCCGTATAACCCCATTCAGATGCAGAAGCGAATGCTGTTGTTGAAAGAGCACTTAGTACAGCTAATGTAGTAAATAATTTTTTCATGGTATTTATCTAGCCTTATTATTTTATAAAATCGAGTTTAGGCTAATACAAATGTATCTTGGTTAATAATGGTTTGAATGAAGTTTCGCAACCTGCTTCTAATTCTTTGAAAGACTTTGTTTGATTGTCTTAGTTTTAACGCAAATTTTGAGAATAAAAGAATGGATGTGATAGATTTTTGATTTTTTAAAACT
>NZ_JARACP010000010.1 GCF_028765545.1 Aliivibrio sp. S4MY1
GAATCCAGGTATCCCAACCATTTTTAAGAAAGCTCATCATTAATTTGATGGGCTTTTTTTTCGTCTGTACTATTCCTCTTAAAATCTCTTCTCACATATCCATGTTCTTTTTATATCACGTAATAAAAAAGGGGGATCAAATGATCACCCTATCTTGTACAGATTCGCTTTACTCATCCCTAAGCTCTAGCCCTTGATATTATTTCTATAAACCTAACGCATATTTCAATGCTTGTGTTTTTAACACCCCAGATGAATCGGCTAACTTTAAACCCGCATTTCGTAAAAATTTAACTGGGGGTAAAGAATTACTGAATAAGGTATAAAATAGATCCATACTTGATTGCATCGCTAAATTGTCTATTTTTCGTCTTGATTCGTAAATACGTAACGCTTTATCTGTCTCTGTGCCTTTAGACTCTATTTCTTCCAATAACACCTTTACGTCTTTAAAGCCCAAATTCACACCCTGACCCGCTAAAGGATTAATAGTATGGGCCGCATCACCTAATAAAACACAACGATGTTCAACGTATTTTTGAGCATGTCGACGCGTTAAAGGAAAAGAACCATGTTGTTCTACAGTAAACTCCCCCAACTCTTGTGGAAAATGCGCTTTAATTTCTTTTTCTAACAGAATAGATGTCATAGAAGAGAGTTGTTTAATGCGCTGAGGCGAGTCATACCAAACTAAAGAGCCTTTATTTCCATGTAAAGGCAAGAATGAGCGAGGACCTGAAGGTGTAAACCACTGCCAAGTAATATCCTGTTGTGGTTTTTCTGTTTCAATATTGATCAACATGCAGTGCTGACGATAATCCCAAGCTGTAATGCCGATCTTTGCTTTCTGGCGGACATAAGAATTAGCACCATCTGCACCAATAACCCATTTAGTTTTAATTTTATTGCCATTATCCAGGGTTAGTTCATTGTGCTCACTAAAAAATTCAAGCTCGATGATTTTAGCCGGTGTAACAACCGTTAAATTGTCATAAGAAGAAAACTCTTGCCATAAACCTAATTGAATCAAACGATTTTCAACGATGAACCCCAGCTGTTCCATATTAAGGGTATCAGAATGAAAACGAGTTCGGCATTCAGGATGCTCCCAAGTTTCTAAACGCTTATAAGGGCAAACTCTTGTTTTCTTAATATGCTCCCATGCACCTAACTCATTAAGTAAATCAACGGATGATTGAGAAATAGCAGAAACACGTACATCCATTGATTGGCTATTATCAAAAGAATCCGGAGCTTTATGCTCAATGATAGCAACTTGATACCCTAATTTTGATAAACCAATAGCAGTCGCCGCTCCTACCATTCCACCACCAACAATGGTGTAATCATATTTTTTCATCATCCATAGACCTTATATGAGTCAATTATTTCCTTTATTCTACCGTGATTTTCACTTAATCAAAATCAATCAGATTGTGCGAATTAACCTTTCTAGCTCAATACGGCCTAATACCCATAAAATATTCAAGGGTGTCTACATCTAGTCATTAAGCGCGGAAAGCAGTACAATACGCGCCCTATCCGTTTTGATCGAGCTTGTCTCTCAAAACTGTACCGAATTCTAGTAATAAAATACGAGTGAAAAAGTTACATGACTAAGAAACTGCTAATCAAGACCTGGGGCTGCCAGATGAACGAATACGATTCATCTAAAATGGCCGATCTTTTAGGTGCCGCAAATGGTTATGAATTAACTGAAGATCCAAAAGAAGCGGATGTTCTGTTGTTAAATACCTGCTCAATTCGTGAAAAAGCTCAAGAAAAAGTTTTTCACCAATTAGGCCGTTGGAAACATTTAAAAGATAAAAAACCAGACTTAGTGATTGGTGTTGGTGGCTGTGTAGCAACTCAAGAAGGCGACCATATTCGTCAACGCGCTCCTTATGTTGATGTCATTTTTGGCCCTCAAACGCTTCACCGTTTACCAGAAATGATCAAACAGTCTCAATCAAATGAAAAACCAGTAATGGATATTTCATTCCCTGAGATTGAAAAGTTCGATAACCTTCCTGAGCCAAAAGCGGAAGGTGCATCAGCGTTTGTTTCTATCATGGAAGGCTGTTCAAAATACTGTACTTACTGCGTAGTTCCTTATACTCGCGGTGAAGAAGTTAGCCGTCCATTAGATGACGTATTATTTGAAATTGCACAACTGGCTGAACAAGGCGTACGTGAAGTAAACCTATTAGGTCAAAACGTAAATGCTTACCGTGGCCCAACGTATGACGGTGATATCTGTACGTTTGCTGAATTGCTACGTATGGTTGCTTCTATCGATGGCATCGACCGTATTCGCTTTACAACAAGTCACCCATTAGAGTTTGGTGATGATATTGTCGCGGTATATGAAGATACGCCGGAATTAGTAAGTTTCTTACACTTACCTGTTCAAAGTGGTTCTGATCGCATCCTAACAATGATGAAGCGTCCTCATACTGCTATTGAATACAAATCAATTATTCGTAAATTACGTAAAGCTCGCCCAGATATCTTAATTAGCTCTGATTTTATCGTCGCTTTCCCTGGTGAAACAGATAAAGACTTCCAAGATACAATGAAGCTAATTAAAGACGTTGATTTCGATATGAGCTACAGCTTTGTTTTCTCTGCTCGTCCTGGAACTCCTGCAGCTGATTATCCATGCGATATTCCTGAGCAAACAAAGAAAGATCGTTTAGCTGAACTACAACAACAAATTAACTTCCAATCGTCGCGTTACTCTCGTCTAATGCTAGACACTGTACAACGTGCACTTGTAGAAGGTCCGTCAAAACGTAACCCAATGGAATTACGTGCTCGTACTGAAAACAACCGCGTAGTTAACTTTATCGGTAGCCCTGATTTAATTGGTCAATTTGTTGATATTCACATTACTGAATCATTCACTAACTCTCTACGCGGTAACCTAGTGCGTACAGAAAAAGAAATGGGTTTACGCGTTGCGGTATCTCCAGCAGAGATGATGGAAAAAACACGCCGTGAAGATGATCTTGGTGTAGGTACTTTTACGCCATAATGTGACATCCTCAATAAAATCAAAAACTAAAAAGATGATTAAGGTTTCTTGATCATCTTTTTTCTTATTTAACCTTGAGATAATTTATACTTTACCCAATAAATAATAGATAAGCATTTGTAATTAGCATTCTGAGAGGCAATCTTGAGCATTAAAACAACCAAATTAGAGTTGACCTTAGAGCCAGCAGATAATCACCGTTTATCTAGCCTTTGCGGCCCATTTGATGACAATATCAAACACCTTGAACGCCGCTTGGGTGTCGAAATCAATTATCGAGGCAACGAATTCACCGTCGTTGGTAAACCTCATACTGTTTCAGCCACTATCGACATCCTCAAAGATCTATACGTCGATACTGCCCCTATAAAAAATCAATACCCTGATATTGAACCAGAACAAATTCATTTAGCGGTGAAAGAGTCGGGGATTTTAGAGCAAGCTAAAGAAGAAGTATCAACCATTCCTTACGGAAAAGAGATCTTCATAAAAACCAAGAAAGGCTTAATTAAGCCAAGAACTGAAAATCAAGCACAATATGTAACCAACATAGTCACCCACGATATTACTTTTGGTATTGGCCCTGCTGGTACAGGTAAAACCTATCTCGCTGTTGCCGCCGCCGTTGATGCTTTAGAACGCCAAGAAGTTCGTCGTATCCTGTTAACTCGACCAGCGGTTGAAGCCGGTGAAAAATTAGGATTTTTACCAGGTGATCTTAGCCAAAAGGTTGACCCGTATTTACGCCCTCTTTATGATGCGCTATTTGAAATGCTTGGCTTTGAGCGTGTTGAGAAACTTATTGAACGTAACGTTATTGAAGTAGCTCCACTTGCTTATATGCGTGGTAGAACCCTTAACGATGCCTTTATCATCCTTGATGAAAGTCAAAACACCACCGTAGAACAAATGAAAATGTTCTTAACCCGTATTGGCTTTAATTCACGAGCGGTTATCACAGGGGATGTAACCCAGATAGATTTACCTCGTGGGGCTAAATCTGGTCTTCGTCATGCCGTTGAAGTTCTTTCTGAAGTCGATGAAATCAGCTTTAATTTCTTTATTGCAGATGATGTTGTTCGCCACCCAGTTGTTGCTCGAATTGTAAATGCTTATGAAAAATGGGAAGCAAAAGATCAAAAAGAGCGTAAACTAGAAGAAATAGGCAGAAAGCAAGAGCGTGACGCTCGTATGGCTGACGCAGAAAATAATAAGTAACACAATCAGGTGAACAATGAGTATTGAACTCGATCTACAAATTGCATGTGAAAACGAAAGCGGCTTACCATCAGAAAAAGAACTGATGACGTGGTTAAATGCCGTTATTCCACAGTTTCAACCACAAGCTGAATTAACCATCCGTATTGTAGATGAAAAAGAAAGTCATGAATTAAATCACGAATATCGTGGTAAAGATAAGCCAACTAATGTACTTTCATTTCCGTTTGAAGCGCCTCCTGGTATTGAAATTGACCTACTTGGTGATTTAATTATTTGTCGCCAAGTTGTTGAGAGCGAAGCCATTGAACAAAATAAGCCATTATTAGCACATTGGGCTCATATGGTTGTACATGGTAGTCTGCATCTGCTAGGTTATGACCATATCGAAGATGATGAAGCTGAAGAGATGGAATCACTCGAAACCGAATTAATGCAAGGTATGGGATTTGAAGACCCATACATTGCTGAGAAATAACCACGGGATAATCCGTAGTTACTAATGTGCGCTATCCACATTGATAGCATTTACTTTAAAAGAAGCCATGAACGACGAAAATTCACAGAATACAGAAGGTCCGAGTAGAAAGTCCTTCTTAGGACGCCTTTCACAATTTTTCCAAGGAGAGCCTAAAGATCGCCAAGACCTAGTTGATGCATTTAGAGACTCTGAAGAAAATGAAGTTATCGACCATGACACCCGAGACATGCTTGAGGGTGTAATGGAAATAGCAGAAATGAGAGTAAGAGACATTATGTTACCTCGCTCTCAAATGGTTACGGTCGAGAAAACTCAAGACCTTGAATCACTGATAGCAACCATCATTGAAGCGTCTCACTCACGCTACCCAGTGATCAGTGAAGACAAAGACCATGTTGAAGGTATACTCCTTGCGAAGGACTTACTAAGATACTTAGGCTCTGACTGTGAAGCCTTTGAAATAGAGCAAGTTATTAGACCTGCTGTTGTAGTACCAGAAAGCAAACGTGTTGATAAGCTTTTAAAAGAGTTTAGAGAAGAACGTTACCACATGGCCATTGTAGTTGATGAGTTTGGTGGGGTTTCTGGTCTTGTTACTATCGAAGATATTCTTGAAGAAATCGTTGGTGACATTGAAGATGAATTTGATGACGAAGAAGAAAAAGACATTCGTCAGTTAAGTAAACATACCTTTGCGGTAAAAGCCTTAACTGAAATTGAAGACTTTAATGACGCGTTTTCAACTAACTTCAGCGACGAAGAAATAGATACTGTTGGCGGACTAGTATTAACTGGTTTCGGTCATTTACCAGAAAGTGGTGAAACGATTGAAATTTCAGGTTTTACATTCAAAGTCACTGCTGCTGACAACCGTCGAATTATTCAACTTCAAGTAACGATTCCTGATAAAGAATCGGAATATAAAGAACCTGAAGCAGAATAATGCAATCAGCCACTGACATCCTCAGTGGCTGAACTTTATCTAACTTATACAGACTAACTCTCTTTCGCTACCTACATTTATTTGAGTTATAGCCAATGCCTTTACTTTCTCACTACGCCACCCGTCTTCTTATTGCTCTGCTTTCAGGCGCAAGCGCTACCCTTGCTTTTGCTCCCTACTCTTTATGGCCTTTTGCTTTTATTGCCCCTTTACTTCTTTTATTGCTATTGCATAAACAAACAACAAAAAAAGCAACGTGGTTGGGTTTTGTTTGGGGTTTAGGTTACTTTGGTGCAGGTGTGAGTTGGGTTCATGTCAGTATCGACAACTTTGGTGGCATGCCAGTCGCTGCCAGCCTATTCTTAATGATAGGGTTAATCAGCTACCTTTCGTTATATCCCATGCTATTCTCGTTTCTTTTACAACGAATTTTTAGCAACCATAAGCTAACGAAATACTTATTGGCCGCTCCGGCGCTTTGGCTTGTCACCGATTGGCTACGTGGTTGGGTATTTACAGGATTCCCATGGTTATGGCTAGGTTACAGTCAAATAGATAGCCCACTGTCTGCTTGGGGCCCAATATTTGGTGTAGAAGGCATAACACTAATGATCCTGATTTCTGTGGGGGCAATGGTATACAGCCTTCTGGAAAAAAAATGGACTTTGCTTTTAATCCCAGCAGTCATCATTGCCAGCTCTTTTGCCACCAAACCATTTGATTGGGTTACACCTCAATCAGATAAAGCAACAAAAGTAGCGCTAATCCAAGGAAATGTTAACCAAGCAATTAAGTGGCTGCCTAGCGAACGCTGGCCTACTATTATGAAATATATGGATTTAACCCGTAAAAATTGGGATGCCGATGTTATCGTATGGCCTGAAGCCGCGATACCAGCACTGGAAATTGAAATCCCTAGTTTTCTACGTAATTTAGATAGTGCAGCATCAATGAACAACAGCACGGTAATCACTGGCATTGTCGGCCAAAGCCCTACCGGTAATTTCTACAACAATATTATTTCATTAGGCGTTAATGGAACAAATGGCTACGATTACACGCAGCAACCAAGGTACAGCAAACACCATTTACTTCCATTTGGTGAATTTGTTCCTTTTGAAAACTTATTACGCCCTATCGCACCAATCTTTAACCTGCCAATGTCATCATTCAGTCGTGGTGATTATATTCAACCCAACATGGAAGCCAGCGGCACACAATTAGCCCCTGCATTATGCTACGAAATCGTTTATGGCGAACAGGTCAGAGAAAACATTACACCACAAACTGATTATATTTTAACCCTATCTAATGATGCATGGTTTGGTACTTCTATTGGCCCACTGCAACACATGGAAATGGCTCAAATGCGAGCTTTAGAGATAGGAAAGCCTGTTATTCGCTCAACAAATAACGGCGTAACGGCAATCACAGATCATAAAGGCAATATAACGAAACAAATTCCTCAGTTCACTACCGCTGTATTGCGAGGCGAAGTAATACCAACCATAGGTACAACGCCATATCGTTACTGGGGTTCATGGCCTTTATACCTATTAGTCTTTTTATCTTTACTTCTTGCTTGGCGTAAAAGAATCTAATTGAGTTCTATCGGTCTGTATCTATTAATTGAGATACAGACCTTTCTGCTTTAGCCAATAAGCTCAGCTATGGCTTAAGAGATACTCGGGTAAACTCTTCATTCTCACAATGCGTACAAGGCTGAATAATTTGTGCGTGATTAAATTGCTCACGATGACCACACTTCTCGCAAACCAAAATACCAAGCCCTACGACTTCACCTGCCTGATAAACGCCCTGATGTGCTAAGTCATCAAACATCTCATGCCATTCAACTTGTGTTTTATCGGTTATTTCAAGCAAACCGTGCCAAATAGAATCAGAGATTAATCGATAAAAAGGAGAATCAGGGAATGTTGTTTTGCTCTTTTCGTAATTCTGAGCAAACTCCTTCATGTCTCGTTTTACATAACTTGAAATTAAAGCCAATTCATCTTTGGTCATATCAGAAGCAGCGTCCACCACTTCTTCGGATGATTTAGCCCAGTGTTCAAATTCTTCAGGGCTTCTTTCTAACACATTCATTACGCGCTCTAAGACGGCGTTATAACCTGTTTTTTGCTTAGACATAAGTCACCTCCAAGAATTCGCTAGATTTATATAGCGAAGAGTGAGTTAAAGGTTATCAGGTCGCTTGAGTATAAGCGCTCCATTAGTTATTCTATGCCGATCAAGTATTATCTGATCAAACCGATCTCACATTTTTTGTGATCCACTGACATAACTGGGTAAATCGATGCAAGAACAATATAATCCACAGGATCTTGAACAAAAGATCCAAAAACATTGGGACGACAACAAAACGTTTGTTGTGACTGAAGACGCAAGCAAAGAAAAATTCTATTGCCTCTCAATGTTCCCATACCCAAGTGGTCGTCTACACATGGGTCACGTTCGTAACTACACCATCGGTGATGTGGTTTCTCGCTATCAGCGCCTACAAGGCAAAAACGTAATGCAACCTATCGGTTGGGATGCGTTTGGTCTTCCTGCTGAAAATGCAGCGGTAAAAAATAAAACAGCGCCTGCACCGTGGACTTACGAAAACATCGAATACATGAAAAACCAGCTTAAACTATTAGGCTTTGGTTACGATTGGAACCGTGAATTTGCAACCTGTACGCCTGAGTACTACCGTTGGGAACAAGAGTTCTTCACTAAACTATACAACAAAGGTTTAGTTTACAAAAAAACGTCTTCTGTGAACTGGTGTCCAAATGACCAAACGGTTCTTGCAAACGAACAAGTTGAAGACGGTTGTTGTTGGCGTTGTGATACCCCTGTTGAACAAAAGAAAATTCCACAGTGGTTCATTAAAATCACAGAATACGCACAAGAGCTTCTTGATGACCTAGATAATCTTGATGGTTGGCCTGAAATGGTTAAAACCATGCAACGTAACTGGATTGGTCGTTCTGAAGGTGTAGAGTTATCTTTTGCTGTTAACGGCGAAGAAGCACCTTTAGAAGTATATACCACACGTCCAGATACGCTAATGGGTGTTACTTACGTTGGCATCGCAGCAGGTCATCCTCTTGCTGAAAAAGCGGCGGCAACTAACCCTGAGCTATTCGCTTTCACTGAAGAGTGTCGCAATACTAAAGTTGCCGAAGCTGAATTAGCAACGATGGAAAAGAAAGGTATGGATACTGGCCTACGTGCTATCCACCCTCTTAATGGTCGTGAAGTGCCAATCTATGTAGCAAACTTCGTATTAATGGATTACGGCACAGGTGCAGTAATGGCCGTTCCTGCTCACGATCAACGTGACTTCGAATTCGCAACTAAATACAATTTGGATATTATTCCAGTAATCAAGCCTGAAGATGGTTCTGATGTAGACGTTTCTGAAGCGGCTTACACTGAAAAAGGCGTTCTGTTTGATTCTGGTGAATTCGACGGCCTTGCTTTCCAAGAGGCATTTGATGCAATCGCTGCGAAACTAGAAGCAGAAGGTAAAGGCAAGAAAACAGTAAACTTCCGTCTACGTGACTGGGGTGTTTCTCGCCAACGTTACTGGGGTGCTCCAATCCCAATGGTAACAACTGAAGATGGTGAAGTTCACCCAGTACCAGCAGATCAACTACCAGTTATTCTTCCTGAAGATGTGGTAATGGATGGCGTGACTAGCCCTATCAAAGCTGATAAAGAATGGGCAAAAACGACATTCAACGGCGAACCAGCACTACGTGAAACAGACACCTTTGATACCTTCATGGAATCATCTTGGTACTATGCACGTTACTGTTCACCACAAGCTGACGATATTCTAGACCCAGAAAAAGCAAACTACTGGTTACCAGTAGACCAATACGTTGGTGGTATCGAACACGCATGTATGCACCTTCTTTACTCTCGCTTCTTCCATAAGCTTCTACGTGATGCGGGTTATGTAAATTCTGACGAACCATTCAAGCAGCTTTTATGTCAAGGTATGGTACTTGCAGATGCATTTAGCCACACCAATGAAAAAGGCACAAAAGAGTGGATCGCACCAACAGATGTAACGATTGAGCGTGACACAAAAGGTCGTATCGAGAAAGCAATCGACAACCAAGGCCGTAATGTTGAGCACTCAGGCATGATCAAAATGTCTAAGTCTAAAAACAACGGTATTGACCCTCAAGAGATGGTTGATAAGTTTGGTGCTGATACAGTACGTCTATTCATGATGTTTGCAGCACCTGCTGATATGACTCTAGAATGGCAAGAATCAGGCGTTGAAGGCGCAAGTCGTTTCCTTAAGCGTGTATGGAAATTAGTTCACGAGCACACAACAAAAGGCGCAACTGACGCGTTAGATGTTGCCGCTCTTTCTGGTGACCAAAAAGCACTACGCCGTGATGTTCACAAAACGATTGCAAAAGTAAGTGATGATATTGGCCGCCGTCAAACATTCAACACTGCGATTGCTGCAATCATGGAATTGATGAACAAGCTTAATAAAGCACCTCAAGGATCAGCACAAGATCGTGCCCTTCTTGATGAAGCGCTAAAAGCGGTTGTTGTTATGCTTTACCCTATGACACCACATGCAAGCTTTGCAATGTGGGACGCATTAGGTGAATCGAACATCGATACAGCAGCATGGCCAACATTTGACGAAAAAGCACTTGTTGAAGATGAAAAAACTATCGTTGTTATGATCAACGGTAAGTTACGTGCAAAACTGATCGTTGCTGCAGATGCAACTGAAGAGCAAGTTAAAGAGCTTGGTCTAAAAGATGAAAACGCAATCAAGTTCCTAGATGGTTTAACGATTCGTAAAGTAATCTATGTACCTGGTAAACTGTTAAATATCGTAGCTAACTAATATTAACCAGTTAGTACTATTTAAACGTAAAAAGTAATTTGAACCTTTTATCAGATTACTTTTCTATTTAAAGCATAAGCGGATAGCCGCTTATGCTTATTTAACTGCTTTATTTTGAAACGACAAATTAATTAGAACAGTTAAATAAGCATTCTTACACCACTTGAGGGAGTTACTCGGTGAAACGTCTTTTATCTCTATTTTCTCTTCGAACCACTATTGTTCTGACTCTTTCACTTATGGTTTCAGCCTGTGGATTCCACTTGCGCGGTAATTATTTATTACCAGAAGAACTGCATGAAGTTTCTCTGACCAGTTTTGACCAATACAGTGATTTAACCCGTAATGTGCAAAAACAATTAAGAATGAATGGGATCCGTCAGGTTGCACCAACAACCGTAACGCCTAGCTTAAATTTAATCAGTGAAAGTCTTGGTGAGCGTACTCTATCTCTTTATCAAAATAGCAGAGCAGCAGAAAAAGCGCTGACCTATACCGTTACTTATAGCGTACTTATCCCTGAACATGACATTAAAACGTATACGACATCAGTAAACCGTAACTACCTTGATAACCCATTAACTGCCTTAGCGAAATCGGTAGAACGTGACATGATCGAAGATGAAATGCGAACGCAGGCTGCTGAGCAAATTTTACGTCAAATGGCACGTTTAAAAGCAGACGACACACCAGTAGGCACAAGTGTTGAAACAGCAACGCTTGATGATAATACTGAAAGTAAAGTGACAACCAAAGAAGTCATTGAAACGATGGATACATCGACAGGAAATATTCAATAGTCATGAGAGTATTTCCCGAACAACTTGTTCAAAATCTTGAAAGAGGTTTACGTCAGAGCTACTTATTATTTGGCAATGAACCGCTTTTAAAACAAGAAAGCCTCGATGCCATTCGTCAAGCCGCAATAAAACAAGGGTTTGAAGAGAAGCACCAATTTACGCTAGATAAACAACTTGATTGGGAATTAATCTTTGATTGCACCCAAGCATTAAGCCTATTTTCATCTCGACAAATATTGGAACTCACCATTCCTGATACTGGCTTGACGACTGCACATACCAATAAAATAAAAGAATTGGTACCGGCACTTCACGATGATATTTTGCTAATTTTTCAAGGGCCAAGAGTCAACAAAGCACAAGAAAATACGCAATGGTTTAAAGCATTAACTCAACTTGGATTATTTGTTCCGTGTAATACACCTGATAATCAACAGTTACCACGCTTTATTCAACAACGCTGTAAAACATTGAAATTAAAACCCGATGCTGAAGCAGTACAAATGCTTGCTCAATGGCATGAAGGTAACTTATTAGCCCTTGCTCAAAGCTTAGATAAACTGGCGCTGCTATACCCAGACGGCTTATTAACCTTAATTCGTATTGAGGAAGCGTTAAATAGAAATAACCATTTCACTCCATTCCAATTGGTAGATACATTATTGCCAGGCCAAGCTAAACGTGCGCAACGTATTTTGCGTCAATTAGAAAGTGAAGGCATGGAAGTGGTCATTTTATTAAGAACCTTACAAAAAGAGCTCTTCTTATTACAGAATTTTCAACAAGCGATAACGCAGGGCGAAGCCATGTTTACGGTTTTTGACCGATATAAAGTCTGGCAAAATCGCCGTTCACTGTATCAATCCGCATTACAGCGACTACCCATGCCACAGATACAGCAGCTCATTCGCTCATTGGCGTTAATGGAAGTAGCAACAAAAACTGACTTTGATACCAATTGTTGGCCACAACTTAGCCAATTGACGTTAGATATGTGTAATATTCACATTTCAGTGACACCCAACTTATCTCATTGATTGAGTATCACTGATATACTCTTCCATAAATACTCCATTTCTTCTAGGTGATTACTTTGCAAGATAAAGAACTTCATGATTTTCTATTCAACCATGTTGACGATATGAAAGCCGAAAACATCATTACTCTTGATGTTCGCGATAAATCAAGCATTACTGATTTTATGATTGTCTGTACGGGTACCTCTAAACGCCACGTTAGTTCTATTGCTCTGAACGTATCAGATAAATCAAAAGAAATTGGTTTAATGCCTTATGGTATTGACGGTGAAGCGGAAGGTGAATGGGTGGTTGTTGATATGGGAAATGTCATGATCCACATTCTGCAACAAGAGCACCGTGAGCTATATCAACTAGAAAAGTTGTGGAGCTAGTTTAATGAAGCTTCAATTAATTGCTGTTGGTACAAAAATGCCGAAATGGGTAGAAGAAGGCTATAAAGAATACAGCCGTCGCTTCCCTAAAGACATGCCACTTGAGCTTGTTGAAATTACCGCTGGAAAACGTGGCAAAAATGCAGATATTGCTCGTATTCTTCAAAAAGAAGGCGAAGCCATGCTTGCGGCTGTCCCTAAAGGTAACCGTATTGTAACTCTTGATATTCCTGGTAAGCGTTGGGATACCGAGCAGTTAGCAGAACAACTTGAAGTTTGGAAGTTAGACGCTCGTGACGTATCCATCCTTATTGGTGGTCCAGAGGGGCTTTCTCCTGCCTGTAAAGCAGCAGCAGAGCAAAGTTGGTCTTTATCTCCACTGACGCTACCACACCCTCTTGTTCGAGTTGTAATGGCAGAAAGCTTATACCGAGCATGGAGCATTACAGCCAATCATCCTTACCACAGAGAATAAGAGTTGATTAAGCGCAAACGCACACAAATTCGTGATTACCACGCCGAAACGAGATTATTTGCATCACGTGCCATTGTCTCTTTTGCGGGGATCATTGTACTTATTGGTATCTTATTGACCAATTTATACAATATCCAAATTAATGAATTTCAAGATTATAAAACACGCTCAAATGATAATCGTATTAAAATCGTTCCTATCGCACCAAATCGAGGATTAATTTACGACCGTAATCATTTACCTCTTGCGGAAAACCGCCCTGTTTTTAATTTAGAAATCACCCCTGATAAAGTAAAAAATTTACCTTTATTGCTTACTGAGCTCCAAGGTATTTTACCGATTACTCAGGATAATATTGATGACTTTCAAAAAGAACGTCGTCGTACTCGTCGTTTCAGATCTGTACCAATTTTATCCCAGTTAACTCAGGAGCAAGTGTCCGTTTTTGCGGTTAATCAACACAAATTCTCTGGTGTTGAAGTTAAGGCGTATTTAAAACGCTTCTATCCTTATGGCAAAACCTTTACCCACGTCCTTGGCTATGTTGCTAAAATTAATGATCGAGATCTAGCCCGTTTAGCTCGTGAAGAAAAAGACGCAAATTATCAAGCTACGCGTGATATAGGTAAACTTGGTATTGAACGTTATTACGAAGATATCCTTCATGGAACCGCAGGTTATCAAGAAGTTGAAGTCAACAGCCGTGGTCGTATTGTTCGTACACTAAAATATGTACCACCAATTCCAGGAAAAGATATCGTCTTAAATCTAGACGTAGAGCTACAACAATTTGTTGAAAAACAACTTGATGGCCGACGCGGCTCAGCCATTGTACTAGAGCCGAAAACCAGTGCTGTATTAGCGATGGTCTCAAGCCCTAGTTATGATCCAAACTTATTTGTGCATGGTATTTCTAGTAAAAATTATAATTCATTATTAAATAACCCAGATCGCCCACTAGTAAACCGAAGTACTTTAGGTATTTATCCACCTGCTTCTACAGTAAAGCCATTTATTGCTGTTTCAGCATTACAAGAAAAAATAGTAACTACCGAAACGACTCGTAATGATCCAGGCTATTGGCGTATTCCTAATTCTAAAACCAAACTATTTAGAGACTGGAAACGCTGGGGGCATGGAACGGTTAACTTAAAGCAATCAATTGAAGAATCTGTAGATACTTTTTTCTATCAAATCTCTTTTGATATGGGGATCGATAAACTTTCAACGTGGATGATGAAGTTTGGGTTTGGTGATTACACCGGCATCGATATTCATGAAGAAAGTAAAGCCAACATGCCGACTCGCGATTGGAAAGTGGCACGCTTTAGAACCCCTTGGTATCAAGGCGATACAATTCCGGTAGGCATCGGTCAAGGATATTGGACAGCAACGCCAATGCAAATAGCTAAAGCTACAGCTGTACTTACCAATCACGGTAAAGTACAAGCACCTCATTTGCTAAAAGCAATTATTGATGGCCAGCATGAAATGCCTTTTGAACCTGAGCCGTATCCACCAATCTCTGGGGTAAAAGATAGCTATTGGCAATTAGCCATTGATGGCATGATTCTGGTTAATAATGGTCGAATGGGGACAGCAAGGCGTGCTTTTGCTGGAACGCCTTATGTGAGCGCAGGTAAATCAGGTACATCTCAGGTCTTTGGATTAAAAGAAGACCAAGAGTATAACGCCGACGAAATAGCTGAACACTTAAGAGATCACGCTTTATTTACCGGCTTTGCTCCAGCAAAAGATCCAAAAGTTATTGTATCTCTTGTTCTTGAAAATGGTGGTGGTGGTTCAAGTCAGGGTGGACCAATTGCAAGGAATGTATTTGATTATGTATTACTGCCAAAATCAGAAGAGGTGACTAAAAAGTAATGAGAGTTGATATTGCTTCAGGAAAGAATCGTGATTTTTTCCACCGTTTCCATTTAGATTTACCCCTATTAATGGGGATATTAACCCTTATGGCAGCAGCATTAATGATAATGTATAGCGCCAGTGGTAAAAGTCTATTAATGATGGATAAGCAAGCAATGCGAATGCTCTTGTCACTTGGAGTCATGCTGCTTTTAGCTCAAATATCGCCAAGAGCTTATGAAGCTGCAGCTCCCTATTTATTCACCCTTGGTATTATTTTATTACTTGGCGTGCTTTTTTTTGGTGAAGCCTCTAAAGGGGCACAGCGATGGCTTAATTTCGGCTTTGTTCGTTTTCAGCCCTCAGAACTTATTAAGCTAGCCGTTCCTTTAATGGTGGCTCGCTATATTGGTAATCAACCTCTTCCACCCACAATTAAAACACTGTTTTGCGCATTATTAATGGTGTTTATCCCAACGATCATGATTGCTAAACAACCTGATTTAGGTACATCAATTTTGATTGCCGCATCAGGTATTTTTGTTATTTTCTTGGCGGGAATTAGCTGGAAAATAATTTCAGCAGCCGCTATAGCCGTAGGTGCATTCATTCCTATTCTGTGGTTCTTTTTAATGCGACCTTATCAGAAAGTTCGAGTGCAAACCTTATTCAACCCAGAGTCCGATCCACTCGGTGCAGGGTATCACATTATCCAATCTAAAATTGCAATCGGTTCTGGTGGTTTAGTCGGTAAAGGGTGGCTTCACGGAACTCAGTCTCAATTGGAATTTATTCCTGAACGTCACACCGACTTTATTTTTGCTGTAATCGCTGAAGAATGGGGCTTGATTGGTGTTATCGCCCTTTTATCCATTTATTTATTCATCATTGGTCGCGGACTCTTTTTAGCAAGTAAAGCTCAAACAGCCTTTGGTCGAATGATGGGGGGCAGTGTTGTCTTAAGTTTCTTCGTCTATATTTTTGTTAATATTGGTATGGTAAGTGGTATTTTACCTGTCGTTGGCGTTCCACTTCCTTTAGTAAGTTATGGTGGTACTTCCATGGTTACTTTAATGGCCGGTTTCGGCATATTAATGTCAATCCATACTCATAGAAATGTTCACTCTAAGGTTAATTAATGCGTATTCTGTTACTTACTATCTCTCTTATATTAGTAGGTTGTGCTTCTGAGCCACCAGTAAATCAAGAAGATCCTAATGCCGGTCGTTATCAAATAGACAGTGATATTGCACCTGACTCGCCAATATCAGTTAAGCACATTGAAGATGCTCACCCTCGCTATGAGCCTAAAAGCCTTTCAGGAAATAAAGACTATACGTTACTAGGTAAAGATTATCCGATTGTAAAAAAACCAAAAGGCTTTACTCAAGAGGGCATAAGTTCTTGGTATGGTAAGAAATTCCACGGCCACAAAACCTCTAATGGAGAGGTATATGATATGTACTCAATGAGTGCAGCCCATAAAACACTGCCTATCCCAAGTTATGTCAAAGTGACGAACAAAGATAACGGCAAGACAGCGATTGTCAGAGTAAATGATAGAGGGCCATTTCATGACGGGCGTATTATTGATTTAAGTTTTGCCGCAGCCACAAAACTTGATGTGATTAAAACAGGAACAGCAAATGTAAAAATTGAATATGTTTCTGTTGAAAAACCAACCAACCCTCAAGATTGGCATGCCATCGATCCAAACCAATATCATATTCAAATGGTTGCTGTAAAAAATGAAGACAGCGCAAAAAAAGCAGCTTTACAATTACAAAAGCAATTTGATGCTCCCACCAACATAGTAAAATCGGATTCCGTATTTCGGGTTCGTTTAGGACCATTTCTTGATCGTGATCTTGCCGATAGTACCCTGTTAAAAGCAAAAAACAGTCGCTATTCATCTGCTTTTATTCTTCAAGAAGCAAAAAAATAATGAGCTTAAATGTCAGTGTTACGTAAATATTGTAACCAGATATCTACCCTCATTTACAATGCAAATATTAGTTGAACTAATCAAATGCACCATTGTCTTTATATAACAATAAGATAGCTTTTAATATAGTTTCATATCCCATGCATTTTATTAGCTATCTTTTCATATAAAATCAGTTATTTAATTACACATCTGGTCATGATATTCAAATCTGCTATTATGTATGCAGTTTCACTACCTCACAGTGCAAAAGTTATTATTATGAAAAAATCAGCGAAACAGTTAAAACGAATTATTTTATCCAGCTTTATTCTTGGCTCTAGTGTTGCAGTTGCTGCACCAGCCGTCATCCCAAACGCTCCGCAAATTGCTGCGAAGGGTTATGTACTGATGGATTATCACTCAGGCAAAGTTCTTGCTGAAAAGAACATGAATGAGCGAATGAACCCAGCAAGTTTAACTAAAATGATGACAAGTTATGTTATCGGCCAAGAAATCGAAAGTGGCAATATTTCGATGGATGACGATGTGGTTATCAGTAAAAATGCGTGGGCTAAAAACTTCCCTGGTTCTTCAAAAATGTTTATTGAAGTTGGCAGCACAGTTAAAGTTCGAGACCTAAACATGGGTATCATCGTTCAATCAGGTAATGATGCTTGTGTGGCTATGGCTGAACATGTAGCTGGTTCTGAAGATGCTTTTGTGGATCTAATGAACGCTTGGGGACGTACATTAAAACTTGAAAATACCCATTTTGGTAATGTGCACGGTCTAGATAGCGATGATCTATACTCTACGCCTTATGATATGGCATTAATCGGACAAGCATTAATCCGTGATGTACCAGAAGAATATCGTGTATATTCTGAAAAATCATTCACTTACAATGGAATTACCCAATACAACCGTAATGGTCTGTTATGGGATAAGAGCATGAATGTTGATGGTATTAAAACTGGCCACACTGACGGTGCCGGTTATAATCTGGTAAGCTCTGCTACCGAAGGGAAAATGCGTTTAGTTGCTGTAGTTATGGGCACTAAATCAAGCAATGCACGTAAAGCAGAAAGTAAAAAACTGCTTAATTACGGCTTCCGATTCTTCGAAACAGTGTCACCACACAAAGCAAACGAAACATTCGTAACTGAAAAAGTATGGATGGGTAGTACTGACGAAGTCGCTCTAGGTGTTGCTGAAGATACTTATGTAACGCTTCCTCGTGGTCAAGCGAAGAAAATGACAGCAAGCTTTGTATTAGAAAAAACGCTTGAAGCACCTATCTACAAAGGTGATGTTGTTGGTAAGCTTTTCTACCAAGTAGATGGTGAAGACATTGCTGAATACCCACTGTTGGCATTAAATGATGTTGAAGAAGGTGGTATCTTTAGTCGTCTTATCGATTACATCGTATTAATGTTCAAAGGTTGGTTAAGCTGATAACTGAGTAATCAATAAATAAAAGGTGGCTTTGGCCACCTTTTTTTATTTCTCTTGTTATCTGACTTAGGTCACAGTAAAATTCCTTCTTACTATTTATCCACTCTCGATTGGAGACGGTTATGCAAGAGCAATCAAAGCTAAAAGATCTTCTAGAATTCCCATGTAAATTTACTTATAAAGCCGTTGGCCTTGCTCATGAACAACTGCCTGAACTTGTTCTTGAGGTAATTCAACGTCATGCACCTGGCGATTATACTCCAGCAGTAAAACCAAGTGGCAAAGGTAACTACCACTCTGTATCAGTAAGCATTACTGCTACATCTATTGAGCAAGTAGAAACGCTATACAAAGAGTTAGCTGAGATTGAAATCGTTCGTATGGTTTTATAATCAGATACAGGGCATTTTTTAGAGATAAATAGTGCCCGCCTTCTGCTATTTTTGATATACCCCTACATTTCTTATCTATTCCTTCCTTTCTATCCTTGCTATCATTAACGCAAATTTTCAAATCAAGTGTGATCCTATTGAACAAGCGTCTCGTTGTTAAAAACCTTGGCCGACAAGATTATGAACCGGTATGGAAAGCAATGCATACTTTTACTGATGAGCGTGATGAAAATACATGCGACGAAGTGTGGTTGGTAGAACATAACCCTGTATTTACTCAAGGACAAGCTGGTAAAGAAGAGCACGTACTTGCTGCTGGAGACATTCCAATAGTAAAAAGTGATCGTGGTGGACAAGTCACCTATCATGGGCCAGGTCAACTAGTTGCTTATGTTCTGATCAACTTACGCCGTAAAAATACAGGCGTTCGTGAATTAGTAACGCATATTGAAAATACGGTAATAAATACGCTACAACAATTTGGTGTAGTGTCTGCAGCACGACCTGATGCTCCGGGCGTGTATGTTGATAATAAAAAGATATGCTCACTTGGATTACGCATTCGAAAAGGGTGTTCATTCCATGGATTAGCACTAAATGTAAATATGGACCTGTCTCCTTTCCTTCGTATTAACCCTTGTGGTTATGCTGGAATGGAAATGGCACAACTGCACGACTTATTAAAAGAAGATGATAAAGTAGAGAATAAAGCAGAACACGTTGAAGATGTTCATCCTCTACTGATTAAAGAATTAACAACATTACTTGATTACACAGATATCGAGTACTTAACGGAAAGCAGCGATCATGAGTAAGCCAATTCAAATGGAAAAAGGCGTGAAATACCGCGATGCCGATAAAATGGCTCTAATTCCAGTTAAAAATATGCCAACAGAAAAAACAGAAGTATTACGTAAACCAGATTGGATGAAGATCAAACTGCCATCAAGCAGTAAACGTATTGATGAGATTAAATCTGCAATGCGTAAAAACAATCTTCATTCTGTTTGTGAAGAAGCGTCTTGCCCTAACTTAGCAGAATGTTTTAACCACGGTACTGCGACCTTTATGATCTTAGGTGCTATTTGTACTCGCCGTTGTCCTTTCTGTGATGTTGCCCATGGTCGTCCTGTGGCTCCTGAAACTGAAGAACCAAAAAAATTAGCAAAAACAATACAAGATATGAAGTTGAAGTATGTGGTTATTACTTCAGTTGACCGTGACGACTTACGTGATGGCGGCGCACAACACTTTGCGGATTGTAACCGTGAAATCCGTGAACTAAATCCTGAAATCCGAATTGAAACTTTAGTACCTGATTTCCGTGGTCGTATGGATCGTGCATTAGAAGCAATGATCGATAACCCACCAGATGTTTTCAACCATAACTTAGAAACGGCTCCTCGTCTTTACCGTAAAGTACGCCCAGGCGCGAACTACCAATGGTCTCTTGATCTATTGAAGAAATTCAAAGAACAACATCCTGAAGTTCCGACAAAATCTGGTGTGATGATGGGATTAGGTGAAACGAAAGAAGAAATCGTTGAAGTCCTAAAAGATTTACGAGCTCATGGTGTGACAATGCTGACATTAGGTCAATACTTAGCACCAAGTCGCCACCACTTACCTGTTGAGCGCTACGTTCCACCAGCTGAGTTTGATGAGTTAAAAGAGATCGCGCTAGAGCTTGGATTTACTCACGCTGCTTGTGGGCCTTTTGTTCGCTCTTCTTACCATGCTGATCTTCAAGCTAAAGGCGAAGAAGTTAAGTAATTCAGGATTCAGGATTCAGGATTCAGGATTCAGGATTCAGGATTCAGGATTCAGGATTCAGGATTCAGGATTCAGGAAATGAAAAAAGGTTGACGTTTTGGCGTCAACCTTTTTATTTATTTGCTAGATGCTAATTGAAGAGTAATTAACTACGAATTAGGTAATCTGCTTTACCAACCCATTTATAGCTTGTTAGCTCTTCTAAGCCCATAGGACCACGTGCATGAAGCTTCTGAGTTGATACCGCAACTTCTGCACCTAAACCAAACTGAGCGCCATCAGTAAAGCGTGTTGATGCATTTACGTATACCGCAGCAGATCCAGCCGTATTAATAAACTTCTCAGCGGATTCAATGTTGTTAGTTAAGATGGTGTCTGAATGGCTCGCATTATGCTTTTGCATATGTGCTGCAGCCTCATTCACATCAGCCACCACTTTAACGCCCAATGTATAGCTGAGCCATTCTGTATCAAAATCACCTTCTTGTGCTTCACGTAATGATACGCCTTCAAAATCTTTTAATAATGCGTACGCTTTAGGCTCTGCAACTAACTCAACACGGCCTGCCATGTTATCGGCAAGTAGTGCTAAAAACTGTGGTGCTACCGCCTCATGAACCAATAGCGTATCTAACGCATTACACGCAGATGGACGTTGAGCTTTTGAATTATCAACAACTACTAAGGCTCTTTCTAAATCCGCGCTTTCATCAACAAACGCATGGCTAATACCAAATCCACCGATGATCACAGGAATAGAGCTGTTTTCTTTACACATTTTGTGTAAACCAGCGCCACCACGTGGAATAATCATATCAACATAATCATCCATCGTTAGAAGCTGTGATACTAACTCACGATCTGGTTTTTCAATGTATTGAACAGATGCTGCTGGTAACCCTGCTTTTTCTAAAGCAACTTGGATAACCTTAACTAACTCCATATTGGAGAAGAAAGTCTCTTTACCACCACGTAAAATACTGGCATTACCTGTTTTTAAACACAAAGAAGCGATATCAATCGTTACATTTGGGCGTGCTTCATAGATAACACCGATAACCCCAATTGGCACACGACGACGAGATAATGACATCCCATTTTCAAGGACTTTACTGTCAATTTCACTGCCAACAGGATCGTTTAAACTAATAACATTACGTACATCATTAGCAATACCAACTAAACGCTCTTCAGTGAGTAATAGACGATCTTGCATTGCATCTGAAATACCCGCTTCAACAGCAGCTTTAATATCTTTTGCGTTAGCAGCTAATATAGCGTCTTTATTTGCTTCTAGCTCATCGGCAATAATAGCAAGCGCCTTGTTCTTTTGTGCTGTTGGAGCAACAGCTAAGTCAAATGCAGCGGCTTTTGCTGCTTGACCCATAGTTGTTAAATTCACAATATATCCTTTTACTAAATCAGTACTAAATCATCACGATGGATAGCTACAGGGCCATATTCGTAGCCTAATACTGCGTAAATATCCTGACTGTGTTTTCCTAAAATCTTAGACAAATCATCACTCGAATAACGTGAAATACCACGAGCAATTAATTCGCCTTTTGTATTAACAATTTTGGCTACGCCACCACGAATAAAGTGACCAGAAACCTCAGTAATACCTTTACTTAATAAGCTACTGCCTTTTTGTTGAACCGCATTTACTGCGCCATCATCAATAACAATACTGCCTTTTGATGGAGGTCCAGCCAAGATCCAACGTTTACGGCTTTCTAAAGCACACTCAACAGGTAAGAACTTCGTACCTTGAGGCTTAGAGTTCACAACATCAGTAATTACATTTTCAGCACTACCTGCTGCGATAATTACTTCAATACCTGCTCGACGTGCCACATCAGCGGCTTGTAGCTTAGTTGCCATACCACCAGTACCTAACGTGGTACCACTGCCACCAGCAATCTTGCGCAGTGTTTCATCGATAGTATGAACTTCTTTAATCAGTTCTGCTTTTGGATCTTTACGTGGATCAGCCGTAAACAAACCTGATTGGTCTGTTAATAACAGTAATTTATCTGCTCCAGCTAAAATACCCACTAACGCAGAAAGATTATCGTTATCACCCACTTTAATTTCATTGGTTGCTACTGCGTCGTTTTCGTTAACAATAGGCACAATGTTATTTTTAAGTAGAGCAGTTAGCATATCTCGTGCATTTAAATAACGCTCACGGTCATCTAAATCTGCACGGGTAAGTAGCATTTGACCTACATCAACACCATAAATACCAAATAAACTCTGCCATGCTTGAATTAAGCAACTTTGACCAACAGCAGCCAGTAACTGCTTATTGGCCATGGTTTTGGGTAGCTCGGGATAGTTAAGATGCTCACGACCAGCGGCAATAGCCCCAGACGTAACAACAATAACCTGATGGCCAGCTTTTTTTAGCTGAACACATTGGCGAACTAACTCAACCATGTGTGCTCTGTCTAATTTTAATGTGCCACCTGTGAGTACACTTGTACCAAGTTTAACGACTATGGTTTGAGATTGTGTATTCAATTCCCTACTACCTATTTTACTTAATAAATGATGTGATTATTACGACGATAATCATCGTAATATAATTGGAATAACTGTAACTACTTTTAGCAAGCAAATCAGAACAGTACAAGCCTAAAATAGCATTTAATAACATTTCACTTTAATAAGATGGATAAAAAGTCAGATTATTGCTTCATCTCTTCTTTTATCCACTCAATCATCTGATTTAGTGCCTCTTCGTAGCCACTATGCAAGGTCTTACTTTTTAATTCAATCCCTTTGCCATATTGGCTAAATAAAGATGCCAACTTATTATCCGACTTTGGTGAAACAGGATCACCTTGTAATCCAATCGAAAGGATCGATACTGGTGTTTTTCTTCCTCCAGATAAAAAACCTTGATTCTTTAATGACCAAGCCTGCATTTGACTTGTGAGGCTATTGATATCAACAACTTGCTTTACTAGTCGAGAAGCCAATACATCCAAATACATCTTAGGCATTTTTTTCAAGGAAGCGGAATCTGATAATATATTATGAATTGGAGCGCCTAAGGCTACACAAGCCTTTAACCTGCTTGGTTCCAAAAAGGAGAGACGTAATGCAACATTACCTCCAAATCGAAAACCCATAACCGCAGCATGAAAACGGTCTACCCATGGGATATTTGGCAAATGGTTAAGCACAGCCTGGTGTAAACAACTAGAATCTTCAGTCAAAGGCCAATGAGAACTATGACCAAGCGATGGCATGTCTAGCGTTAACATTGCGATATTGTTTGGCGCTAGAAAATCACGATACAAACGCCACATGTCAGTTTGTAATGAATCCATCCCTCCACTGACAATCACTACAGGCAAGGGCTTTTCTGTGCTTGGCAGGTGCAAATAACAGGTGATTTTTCGTCCCTGATAAGGAACAAATATTTTCTCTACTCGATGAGACGATTCTTTTGCTGCCATCTCATACGCTTGATTGGCAAGAACCTGAGCTTGAGTTGCAAGATTATCCCCTTTTATATGCGGATATCCGGCAATACTAAAATAAAGACTGGCTTTAAAGAGCTCCTCCGCGGCTTCATTTCCTTTCAGATCAGCAGCTCTTTTTTGGTGATCCATTCCTGCGTGAATCCACTCATAAGCCCAATTACCAGAGTGATAGCCACTGACGGTATCTAACCATTCATCACGAGTTCTATGTTTGTTACTGTTCGCAATTCGAGCAAGCAGTAATTCTAACTCTATCGGCTCTACACCTTGCCAAATCCATTGAGGTCGACGCAACTCTCGATACCAACGACGATCATGAATATTAGAAGATATTTGCTCTGCACTGCTTGGAAGATAAGGAACAAGGCCTGAGGTTTCTAAGGCTTGTTTATTATTTTTAAATAATTTAACGGAGAGGTTTTCACTTTCAGGCTGAGTCATATATCAACTACCACTAATACAAAGGTTCATAGCCATTACTATATACTGAAAGAGAAATAAGAAATACGTAGAGTGTAATAAAATCAAATTCAAGGCAAAAAAAATGGTCCTATTTAAGGACCATTAATCAATTAACTTGCGATTATTTTTTCGCAATAGGATCAACGTATGTTACCGCCATATCCCATGGTTGTTCAATCCACGTATCTTGTGGGATATCTACAATGTAAGTATCCACTAAGTGCATTCCTGCAGGCTTAGCACATACAGTTACTAGTTTACCTTTAGGATACATTTCACGTAATTTAACCGCTGTATCACCGCTATCAACAAGATCATCAATGATGATAAAGCCTTCACCGTCACCTTCCATTGCTTTAACCACTGTCATGTCACGCTGATGATCATGGTCATAGCTTGAGATACATACCGTATCAACATAACGTATATTTAACTCACGAGCTAAGATAGCAGCAGGAACTAAACCACCACGGCTCACCGCCAAAATACCTTTCCATTGTTCCGCAGGAAGTAACTGCTCAGCAAGCTGGCGAGTATACATCTGCATGTTGTCCCAAGTGATTACAAATTTGTTAGCCATAATAGACAAAACCTCTAAAAAGCATAGACAACAGACTATGCCGTAAAAATAAATTTCAGCGTGAATAGTGCAGCAAGAACCCAAACACTGATGTGAACATCACGGCCTTTACCACTTAGCAATTTAATTGCCGCATAAGAGATAAAGCCTAAAGAAATGCCATCAGCAATAGAGAAGGTTAAAGGCATTAGTAAGCATACCACAACAACAGGGGCTGCTTCAGTAAGATCTCGCCAATCAATGCTAACAAGACCTGACATCATTAAAATTGCTACATAAAACAATGCACCAGCGGTTGCATAAGCTGGAACCATGCCTGCTAAAGGTGAGAAAAACAGTGCAAGAAGAAATAATACACCAACAACAACAGCAGTTAAGCCTGTTCGCCCCCCAGCAGCAACACCAGAAACACTTTCAATATAAGATGTTGTATTTGATGTGCCTAATAAAGCACCAACAGAAGTCGCTGTTGAGTCAGCTAATAATGCTTTATTTAAACGAGGGATATTTCCATCTTTATCCATGATGCCCGCTTTCTGAGACACACCAACTAAAGTCCCTGCTGTATCAAATAAATCAACAAACAAGAAAGCAAAAACAACAGTCAACATGCTCAGTTCGAACGCACTAGAAAAATCTAATTGTAAAAATGTTGGTGCGATACTTGGTGGCATTGACATGATGCCTGCGTATTGAACATCACCGAAAAGTAATGAGATAGCAGTAACAGCTAAAATAGCGATCATTACAGCAGCTTTATAACCACGATGAACCAATGCAATCGTTAAAAAGAAAGCCAATGCCCCCATTGCAGCAGGAAAACCGTTAATAGCTCCCATTGAAACTAAAGTTGCTGGATTATCAACAACGATACCTGAATTTTTTAATGCAATAAAAGCCAGGAATAAACCAATACCCGCAGAGATGCCCGTTCGTAAAGAAAGAGGGATTGAATTAATAATCAATTCTCTAATTTTAAACAAGCTTAATAATATAAATAGAACACCAGACATAAATACAGCCGCTAATGCAACCTGCCATGTATGCCCCATACCTAAAACAACGGTATAAGTAAAGAAAGCGTTTAGTCCCATTCCAGGAGCTTGCGCAATTGGGAAATTAGCAACAAATCCCATAATAAAACAACCGATTGCAGCAGCAATACAAGTTGCAACAAATACTGCACCTTTATCCATACCGGCATCAGCTAAAATAGCTGGATTAACAAAAATAACATAAGCCATAGTTAGGAAGGTGGTTAACCCTGCAATAATCTCAGTACGAACATTCGTACCGTTTTCTTTCAGTTTAAATAGTTTCTCAAGCATTTGAGTAATCCCTAAAGTTTTTATTGCAATCTAAACGTTTGCGTAATCGATTGGCTGAGGATTATAAAGAGGAATTATAGGAATTTCTAGCGATAGTTACCCTTTTACTATGTAAATAGTAAATAAAGTGAATGCCTTATTCTAATAATTAATTTTTTTTATTTAAAGTCAGTATCTTAAAATAGAGATGAGGGTTTTGAAGGGATTTAAGCAGAAAATTTAGATAAAAAAAACGCCACCCAAATGATTTGGCTGGCGGAGAATTAAGTCACCCTTAATGGGGTTAATTGAATTCCAATTATAGGGGTATTACTTTACTGTATAAAACCGAAGTTTTATTAGTAACCAAAGCAAGCTGGGTATACGAATTGACTTGTATAAACAGAGCGTTGATTCCAGAAACTTGAAGAACTTAAACAAAACATAACATCACCTTATCAATTGATAGTTTTTAACATTAAAATTGATCTCGGTTCCTTGGAGGCGATAAATCGGACTCATCCTTTGAGCATTTCTTTCTTGCTGTAACAGCAGATGAGTTAACTATACCACCATGAAATTTAATTACAACAAAAACATGACACAGCTCACACTTATTAAATTAACCCTCTCTTTAGTATCGAACGTTATGTAATTTTATTACTTTAATTTTTGCTATTAAAAAAAACTCTATTTCTCGCACTTTCTTCATGACTTCTGATAATGTATTTGCAATATCAAACAGAGTAATTAGCTAAATTCATAGGTATACTTGTTTTAATTAACAACCAATAACTCAAATGAATAGAGCATTTCTAAATAAATAATGCTTTCAAAAGGAGATCCTTGTGTCTGAGATCAGTCAACTAACCCCTCAACCACTTTGGCAGTTTTTCGATAAAATTTGTTCTATCCCTCACCCTTCTAAGCATGAAGAAGCGCTCGCTCAATACATTATTGATTGGGCAACAGGTGAAGGTTTAGATGTACGTCGTGATCCTACTGGTAATGTATTTATCAAAAAACCAGCGACCGCGGGTATGGAAGATCGTAAAGGGGTTGTACTTCAAGCGCATATCGACATGGTTCCACAGAAGAATGAAGATACCGCCCATGACTTTACAAAAGATCCGATTCAACCTTACATTGATGGTGAGTGGGTAACCGCTAAAGGAACTACTCTTGGCGCTGATAATGGTATGGGTATGGCTTCTTGCTTGGCTGTGCTTGCTTCAAAAGAGCTTAAACATGGTCCATTAGAAGTATTACTTACTATTGATGAAGAAGCGGGAATGACTGGTGCTTTCGGCCTAGAAGCTGGTTGGTTAGAAGGCGATATTCTTTTAAACACAGACTCTGAGCAAGAAGGCGAGATCTACATGGGCTGTGCTGGCGGCGCTGATGGTTCAATCAAATTGAATATCGAGCGTGAAGCATTACCTAGTGGTTATGTAACTCGTCAAATTACACTAAAAGGCTTAAAAGGTGGTCATTCAGGTTGTGATATTCACACTGGCCGTGGTAATGCAAACAAATTATTAGGTCGCTTCCTTGCTGGACACGCTGCTGAGCTTAATTTACGTCTTGTAGAATTCCGTGGCGGTAGCTTACGCAATGCTATTCCTCGCGAAGCATTTGCAACAGTAGCCGTACCCGCTGAAAACGAAGCGAAACTAGCTGAATTATTCACTTTTTATACTGAGTTATTAAAAGAAGAATTAGGCCGTGTTGAAACAGATATTGTTACACTCAATGAAGCTGCATCTACTGAAAATACATTAACGTCAGTAACTCAAGCATGCTTTATTGCTACTCTTAATGCATGTCCAAACGGCGTTATTCGTATGAGTGATGATATTGAAGGTGTTGTAGAAACGTCTTTAAATGTTGGTGTTATTACCACTGACGAAGATTCTATTACCATTCTATGCCTTATCCGTTCACTGATGGATTCAGGCCGTTGCATGGTTGAAGGTATGCTTTTATCTATTGCTGAACTAGCTGGTGCACAAGTTACTTTCTCAGGGACTTACCCTGGTTGGAAACCTGATGCTGATTCTGAAATCATGCATGTTTTCCGTGATGTTTATGAAGGTATTTACGGAAATAAACCAAATATTATGGTTATTCACGCAGGTCTTGAATGTGGTCTATTTAAAAAGCCTTACCCAGAAATGGATATGATTTCATTTGGTCCAACAATCAAGTTCCCTCACTCTCCAGATGAGAAAGTGAAAATTGACACCGTAGCTCTTTATTGGGAGCAAATGGTAGCTATCTTAGAAAATATCCCTAAGAAATAATTTATTACTTGTTAATAAAAAAAACGGTCAGCACATGCTGACCGTTTTTGTTTATACCAATAGAGCTGGTATTATAAATATACTTTCGGGTTGGTTGCACCCCAGATAACGTATAGCTCAGGCATACTACGGCTGCTAAATGCTTCCATTTCTTTAGTTTCAATCGTCTCTTCATTTTGAGAGCCAAAAAGAACCACTTCATCACCTGGTTGAACATCAGCAATATCGGTAACATCTACCATAGTGGTATTCATAGACGTCACACCCACTACATTTGCTTTCTGGCCATTAATTAATACATAGCCATTATTACCAATAGAGCGTACATAACCATCAGAATAACCTAATGGTAGGTTAGCTAGAATAGAATCACGTCCCAATACATAAGTACTGCTGTAACCAATAGTGCTGCCTTTTGGTAAGTAATTTAAAGATGCTACAGAGGTTTTAAAACGAACAATGCGCTGATACTCAGGATTACTTGGCATATCACCATAAAGTAGGCCACCAGGGCGAACCATATCTAAATGTGCTTCTGGTAGGTTAATTGTAGTGTAAGAGTTCGCTACGTGTAGAGTGATATTTTCACGATTTAACTGAGCTTCATCAATCAACCATTGGCTTTCTTGTTTGAATAAGTTCAGCTTTGTACGGATCTCTTCAACTGACTCATTTGGGAAGTGAGTCATAATGCCAACGATATTAACATGACCATTAAACGCAATATTTAACGCTTCTTTCTTACCTTGTAACTGAGTCAGATCTAAACCATTACGCCCCATACCACCAGCATTTAAAGCTAAGTGTACTGGAATAATAGTATTATTTTTTTTTGCTAATTTAGCAATGGTATTAGCTTGCTCACTTGAACCAATTAACTCTTCAATTTGGTATTCTAGACCTGATTGAATTTCATTTGGTGTTGCAGCGCGTACACGCATAATTTCGCCTTCGAAGCCTTTAGCTCGAACAATACGTGCTTCTTCATTACTAGTAATACCGATGCATTCAACGTTGCGATCAATCACTGATGCCATTAGGCCTTCAATGCCATTACCATAAGCATCTGCTTTCATAATTGCACACACTTTAGTCCCTTCTGATAAGGTCTGTTTTAGTGTATCAATATTATGTTGAAAAGCCTTCGTATCAATCTCTAACCATGCATTGGTTTGTTGAATTTTCTCTTGATTAGTTAACGTATCTAAAGAAAGTAAAGGAGCTGAATTCGCTACTGCAGGAAAAACCAAGCTTAACGCCAATGCACATTTTGTAAACTTCATAAACAACCGTTTCTATATAATAATTATCTTATAAATTTTGAAACGAGATTATATATTGCTTATTTTATCAGCTCTACAAAAAATAGCTTATGTTACATACAATTAAAAAGCTTGTAACAATAACGCTAGAAATAAAAACCTATCGCGCACGACTGATTCTCATTTTGCAAACATAATCATCATTATTGTTACAGTGCATTCTTAAATCAAACTTAATTGCTGAAAAACCTCTCTATCTTTAAGCATAACACTCACTCCTATCAGTCTAATTTCTCGATTCTTTTGCCTTTCTAACACTTCGATAAGTAACTCTTCAAAAAATGGTAAGGTAAGACTGGAATGAACATGCTCAATTGTTGTTTGTTGAAAATCAGCAAATTTAATTTTAATCCCCTGCTTAGCAATACCTAAAGAACCATTCGCTTTAAGTAAACGTTTTTCTAGCTCTGGGTATAATTTAGTCTGAATCACCGACCAACACTCTTCAAAAGAATGAATATTATGAGTAAACGTTCTCTCTACTCCTACTGATTTTCGATTCCGTTCAGTAATAACTTCTCTCTCATCAATCCCATGCGAGCGCTTCCAAAGTGAAGCCCCCATTTTTCCAAACCTTAACAATAACTCTCGTTGTTCGCAGCGTTGAACATCATTGCACGTATATAAACCAAATTGGTGTAGCCGCTCTAAACTCACCTTACCAACACCGGGAATTTTCTCTAACGGTAATCCCTTTATCTCACTCATTACTCTCTCTGGGGTGATAACATATTGCCCGTTGGGTTTATTAAGATCGGAAGCGATTTTAGCTAAAAACTTAAGTGGTGCAATCCCTGCAGAAGCAGTCAGTTGCAACTCATTAAAAATATCTTTTCTGATTTGTTCAGCTATAAGTGTGGCTGAGCCGTGTAATAGTGAGCAATCACTTACATCTAAATACGCTTCATCTAATGAAAGGGGTTCAATTTTATCTGTATAGCGCTTAAAGATACGGTGAATATGAAGAGAGACCTCTTTGTATACCTGCATTCGACCGGGTACAACGACTAAATTAGGACACAGTTTTAATGCTTTTCCCGTTGGCATTGCTGAGCGTATCCCAAATGTTCTTGCTTCATAATTACAAGTGCTTAGAACACCACGTTGCCTTTCGTGCCCACCGACAGCCAGTGGCACGTTTCGTAATAATGGGTTATCTCGCATTTCTACCGCTGCGTAAAAGCAATCCATATCTATATGGATTATTTTCCGACCTTTTTTCTCAGTATTTAACTGTGAGTTTTTCATATTTATGCTCACACAACACAACTGTATAAATAAACAGTTAAATGATAGCGCTGAATCATTTCAGATTCAAATAATTAATACCAATGTAACTATTTATATCTTTAAATAAAAAAACAGCACTCAAAGGCGCTGTTTTTATTTATAGATTACTCATCATTACGAAAAATTATGCGATGCGATCTTTTTCCCACGCCGCTAATTTTTCAGCTCGGATGGCTTCTTTGGCTTCACGTTTTTTACGTGCATCACACGGTTCAGGACAGTTACATACCTTATCGATACCAACAGCACCAAGACCGCCACAGCTGCCTTTAACGACTTTACGTTGTACAATATAGCCAATAGCCATTGCACCAATAACCGCTAAAAATACAAAAAAGGTAATTAGAAAAGTATTCATTATCTACTCACTTATTTCAAAAAAGGCTTAAAGGCTTCAGATGCGATTTCTTTAAAGCCATCTTGTGTCTTCACTATCATGAAAACAGGGATATTATGTTGTTTTGCGACTTCCATGCCTTTTTCTTCACCTAACACCATTAGGCCAGTTGCCAATCCATCAGCAGTCATCGACGATTTATCAAGCACTGTTACTGAGACAACTTTATTCGCTATTGGTTTACCCGTAATTGGATTGATAATATGGGAGTAACGAACACCCTCTTTTTCAAAGTATATACGATAATCACCTGAAGTCGCGACGGCGTGATGGCCAGGCTCTATAATTTCTTGAATTGCTCGTTCATCAACGGATGGCTTCTCTATTGCAATACGCCAAGCAACATTTTCTTTGTTATTGCCTTTAACACGCATTTCGCCGCCGACTTCAACCATGTAATTTGTGATGCCTAACTCTTCTAAGTAATTAGCAACAACGTCAACTCCCCAACCTTTCGCAATCGTTGATAAGTCTACATATAACTCAGGAATGTCTTTAGTTACTGTTGTTTCTGTCACATTAAGATGCTGAATCCCAACAATCGCACGACGAGCATTTAATTCTTCATCTGTAGGAACAACTTCTGGGCGAGCTTCTGGGCCAAATCCCCATAAATTAACAAGAGGTCCAACAGTAACGTCCAATGCTCCCATCGTTAATTGATTAAGACGCATTGCCTCTTTAATCACTGTTGCCGTATCTTTTGATACCGTAAATGGTGTAGAAGCCGTACTTTGATTAAAACGACTTAGCTCTGAGTCTTTACGATAAGTCGACATTTGATCATTAACTAATTCTAACTTTTTATCTACTTCTGTTTGAATTGCCTCAGCGGTAGGTAACCCATCTTGGTCTATAAACTTGATATTATAACTTGTACCCATGGTTGGTCCATTTAGGTATACCTGTTCACGTTGGTCACCACATCCAGAAAGTAGAACTAGAGCAAAGGATACCAAAATAGCTGTTTTTACTTTATTTACTAAATGAGTAAAACTGACAGTCACTGCCAACTCCTTAATTAAATATAGATAATGCAACAAGGCACAGGAATATAGATTTACAAAACCTATATCCCTGTACTTTGTCAGGTTATATAGAGACATTAATACGAAAAAAGGCTGACTCAGTGATGAGTCAGCCAATATTTTTTACTTTAATGGATTAACCACCAAAGTCATCTAGCAAGATGTTTTCATCTTCAACACCAAGATCTTTCAGCATGCCGATAACAGCAGCGTTCATCATTGGTGGACCACACATGTAGTATTCACAATCTTCAGGTGCTTCATGATCACGTAAGTAGTTTTCATAAAGAACGTTGTGGATAAAGCCTGTGTAACCATCCCAGTTATCTTCTGGCATTGGATCAGAAAGTGCACAGTGCCATACAAAGTTTTCGTTATCAGCCGCTAGGCCATCGAAATCTTCAACATAGAACATTTCACGCTTAGAACGTGCACCATACCAGTAAGACATCTTACGCTTAGATTTAAGGCGTAAAAGTTGGTCAAAGATATGAGAACGCATTGGCGCCATACCTGCACCACCACCGATGAATACCATTTCATTATCTGTGTCTTTAGCAAAGAACTCACCAAATGGACCAGAAATAGTACATTTGTCGCCTTCTTTAAGAGACCAGATGTATGATGACATCACACCAGGAGCTACATCAGGGTTATTTGGTGGCGGAGTTGCAATACGAACGTTAAGCTTGATAATGCCTTTCTCTTCTGGGTATGAAGCCATAGAGTAAGCGCGGATCGAATGCTCATTTACGATTGACTCATAACGGAATAAGTTAAACTTATCCCAATCGCCACGATATTCTTCAGGAATATCGAAATCTGAGTATTTAATGTGGTGTGGTTCAGCTTCAATTTGAATATAGCCACCAGCACGGAATGGAACTTCTTCACCATCAGGGATAGCAAGTGCTAATTCTTTGATGAAAGTCGCTTCGTTGTTATTAGAAATAACAGTACATTCCCACTTTTTAACACCAAAGATTTCTTCAGGAAGTTCAATTTCCATGTCAGTTTTCATTGCAACTTGACATGCTAGACGCTCACCTTCACGAGCCTCACCTTTTGAAATGTGATCAAGCTCTGTAGGTAGAATATCACCACCACCAGATTTCACTTTCACACGACACTGACCACAAGAGCCACCACCGCCACATGCAGATGATACGAAAATACCCGCGCTACCAAGAGCACTTAGTAATTTACCACCAGGCTGTGTAATGATTGCTTTATCAGCATCGCCGTTTACAGAGATAGTAATGTCACCTGATGGTACTAGCTTAGATTTAGCGAATAAAATCACTAACACTAAAGCCAATACAATAATGGTAAACATCGCTACACCAAGAATAATGCTTTGCATTTGTTATTCCTTATTATTGGGTGCTTACCCTACAGTTGAACACCAGAGAAAGACATAAAGCCTAACGCCATTAAACCTACTGTAATGAAAGTAATACCTAGGCCACGAAGACCTGGAGGTACATCTGAATATTTCATTTTTTCACGAATACCAGCAAGTGCTACGATAGCCAGCATCCAACCGATACCAGAACCAAAACCGTATACTACAGATTCAGCAAAGTTATAGTCACGCTGTACCATGAAAGATACACCACCGAAAATTGCACAGTTAACTGTGATTAACGGAAGGAAGATACCTAGCGCATTGTACAAAGGTGGGAAGAAGCGATCTAAGATCATTTCTAAGATTTGTACAAGTGCTGCGATAACACCGATGAAGGTAATAAAGCTAAGGAATGTTAAATCAACACCCGCTACAATCGCATTTTCTTTCAGTAAGTAAGTATAAACAAGGTTGTTCACAGGTACAGCAATTGTAAGTACAACAACTACTGCAACACCAAGACCAAACGATGTTTTTACTTTCTTAGACACAGCTAAGAAAGTACACATACCTAGGAAAAATGAAAGCGCCATGTTTTCGATGAAGATCGATTTAACAAGTAAACTAATATAATGTTCCATTTCGACCTTACTCCTTCGCTTCTACTTGTTCAGGTCGGATGATACGGATAGCCCAAATCATAAAACCAATTAAGAAGAATGCAGATGGTGCTAGAAGCATCATGCCGTTTGGTTGATACCAACCACCGTTAGAAACAAGTGGAAGAACCTCAACACCAAACAGTTTACCTGAACCTAAAAGCTCACGGAAAAATGCAACAGTCATCAATACAAAACCGTAACCAAGACCGTTACCAATACCATCGATAAATGATGGAAGTGGTGCAGACTTCATTGCGAACGCTTCAGCACGACCCATTACAATACAGTTTGTAATGATCAAGCTTACAAATACTGAAAGCTGTTTAGATATATCGTATAGATATGCTTTCAATACTTGGTCAACAACTATTACCAAAGAAGCAATGATCGCCATCTGAACGATGATACGAACGCTGTTTGGCATGTGGTTACGAATTAGCGAAACGAATAAGTTAGATAAAGCAGTAACAAATATTACCGCTAAAGTCATAACAAAAGCCGTTTCAAGTTTAGTAGTTACAGCTAGAGCCGAACATACACCAAGAACTTGAAGCGCGATCGGGTTGTTATCCAACACCGGCGCTAAAATGCTCTTTTTAATTTCTTTAGCATTAGCCATTAGTTCAGTTCTCCATTACGAACTTTAGTAAGGAAAGGACCGAAGCCATCATTACCTAACCAGAAGTCAAATGTGTGTTGAACACCATTAGCAGTTAGAGTTGCACCAGAAAGACCATCAACACCGTGTTCAGAACCTGCTGGAGCACCGCCTTTAACAATCTTAATTGCAGGGTTATGATTTGCATCATACAGTTTCTTACCTACAAATTGTGCACGCCACGTTGGGTTTTCTACTTCACCACCAAGTCCCGGAGTTTCCGCTTGGTCGTAGTAAGTAATACCAGCAACAGTGTTACCATCAGTCTCAACAGCAACAAATGCATACATCATTGACCATAAGCCAGTACCGTGAACAGGGATAATAACTTTAGACACGTTATCGCCATCTTTAACTAGGTAAACAACACCTACGTTAGCACGACGAATAATGTTTGCTTTATCTTGTTCAGCAGTTAACTTAATTGATTGTTTTGGATCTTTAGCCGCTTTACGTTGATCGTAAGTTGCTGCATCACCGTCAACAAAATCACCCGTTTTGAAATCAACAAGACGAGGCTCAATGTTTGCAGCGAACAACTCAGGAACTGAGCCTTCACCAGTAACACCAGCAACTTGAATGATTTTGCTTTGCTTATCTAGCACGGCATTAGCTTGCTGCTTAGGTTTAAGAACAACAGCAGCAGTTGATACGATGATTGAACACACTAAGCTCAAACCAATAACAACACCGAGTGTTTTTTTAATGCTATCGTTATTACTTGCCATAGCGTTTTAGTCTCCGTTTCACGTTACCTTCAACTACAAGGTTATCAAACAGTGGAGCAAATAGGTTTGCAAACAGAATAGCTAACATCATACCTTCTGGGTATGCAGGGTTAACTACACGGATCATTACAGCCATAGCACCAATTAAAATACCGTACCACCACTTACCTTTACTGGTAAACGATGCCGATACAGGGTCTGTAGCCATAAAGATCATACCAAACGCAAAACCACCTAAAACTAGGTGCCAATGCCAAGGCATGCTAAACATTGCGTTTGTATCAGAGCCGATCAGGTTAAACAGTGTTGACACTGCAACCATACCGATCATAACACCCGCAATAATACGCCAAGATGCAATACGCATATAAACGATCATTAGGCCACCAAGGATCAGAGCAAGAGTCGAAACCTCACCAATTGAACCCGGAATATTACCAATAAACGCATCCATCCAAGAGATAGTGTTGCCAGTAATTGTATTAACTAAACCACCTTGACCACCTTGCGCCCATTGACTAAGTGCTGTTGCACCAGAGAAGCCATCAGCTGCAGTCCAAACCGCATCACCTGAAATTTGAGCTGGGTATGCAAAGAATAAGAATGCACGACCCGCAAGTGCTGGGTTAAGGAAGTTACGACCAGTACCGCCAAAAATCTCTTTAGCAACAACAACACCGAAGGTAATACCTAACGCTGCTTGCCATAAAGGAAGTGTTGGTGGAACGATCAATGCGAACAGAATAGAAGTAACGAAGAAGCCTTCATTTACTTCATGCTTACGCACCATACAGAACAATACTTCCCAGAAGCCACCAACGATAAATACCGTTGCGTAGATAGGTAAGAAGTAAGTAGCACCCAGAAGCATGCTACTGCCCCAGCCAGCATCGGAACTTACGGTACCGCCTAACATTTCGGTTAGCCAGTAGTGCCAGTTTCCAGAGATAACTGCAGCTAGTTCAGCACCAGAATACATATGCTCAAGAGCAACGATTGCTTGGTGACCTGCGTTATACATGCCCCAGAATGTAGCTGGGAATACCGCAAACCACACCATGATCATGATACGCTTTAAATCAACGCTATCACGAACATGAGAACCACCTTTAGTTACTAAACCAGGTGTGTAGAAAAGTGTTGCTGTTGCTTCATATAAAGCAAACCACTTCTCATATTTACCGCCTGGTTCAAAATGATGTTCAACTTTTTCAAATAAATTTAAAAGGCTCATCAATTACCCTTCCTTCTCGATGGTATCCAAGATCTCACGAAGCATTGGACCATACTCATATTTACCAGGGCACACATATGTACATAGACCTAGATCATCTTCATCTAATTCTAATGCACCTAGACGTGCTGCACTGTCAACATCGCCAGCACAAAGATCACGTAATAACATTGTTGGTTCCATATCTAATGGCATTACACGCTCGTAACTACCGATTGGTACCATTGCACGATCACTACCGTTAGTAGTTGTCGTCATGTTAAATACTTGACCTGAGAATACATGGCTTAGGAAAGAACGAGTTACTGAGAACTTGTTTTTGCCAGGAACAGCCCAACCAAACAACTCTTTTTCACGTCCTTCACGAAGAACAGAAACTTGTTGATGGTAACGACCAAGATAAGCGTGAGGACCTGAAGCTTGAGTACCGTTAAGTACTGAGCCAGAGATAACACGTACTTCACCAGGCATCACTTCACTGTCAGTCAATTCAAGTAAGCTAGCACCAGTAATAGTACGAACTAAACGAGGATTATTTACTGCAGGACCAGCTAAAGATACGATTCTATCTGAGTAAATTTCACCCGTTAAGAAAAGTTGACCAAATGCGATCACATCTTGGTAGCCAATGCTCCATGCTACATTCTTTGTATCTACAGGATACAAGAAGTGCATGTGTGTACCTGCTAGACCAGCTGGATGCGGGCCATCGAATACATGTTCTTCAACATTCTTTTGAGAAGAGCGAGGTAAGCTACCGCCTTTTTTACATACATATACTTTCTCACCTGTTAATACAGATAATAAGTCTAAGCCTGCAACAAAAGCCTCTTCTTGTTGGTTAATGATCACTTCTGCATCAGCTGCTAAAGGATTAGTATCCATAGCAGTAACAAAGATAGCCTTTGTTTCAGAATCGATCGCTGGAACCTTGCTGAACGGACGAGTACGTAATGCAGTCCATGCACCAGAATCAACCAGTTGTGTTTTAATCGTTTCACGATCAAGAGACACTAGTTCATTCGCTGCATAGCTATTAAAAGTAACCTGCTCTTCGCCTTCAACTGCAATTACTACAGATTGAAGTACACGCTTCGCACCACGGTTAATTTCAATAACCTTACCACTTACTGGAGCAGTAAAAATAACGCCTGGATTCTTTTTATCAGCAAAAAGAACCTGACCTTTTTTTACTACATCTTCCACGCGGACATGCATCGTAGGACGCATACCAACGTACTCTTCGCCAAGCAAGGCGACTTTAGTGATGGATTTACCATCATTAATCACCTGAGTTGGAGCTCCTGCAATAGGAAGGTCCAAACCCTTTTTTATTGTAATCATACGCACTTGCACTAATTTTATGGGAAAAAAGATTCTATATAAGACACGACATTACTAATAGGTTTAATACTGTTAATTCGAAAATTGCAGCACGTAACATTTTAGTAATATGCTTTTTACATAAATACGAAAAAGCTGTTTTAAGGCCGAAGATTCTATCATTTTTTATGGTGAAAATGCCATGTTCAATCTCCAGATTCCTACTATTTTTTGCTATTCATTGTTAAAAGTCATTGAAACATGTTGCGTATTTTAGACCAAGTGCACAATTCTTGTTCAAAATCAAAAAATACCACCTAAGTAGTATCCATTTCGATAAATAGCCACTTTTTAACATACCGCATCATGATGTATTTATTTTATGTTAAAAAATAAACATTTCATTTTCAAATTTAACCTTTACCACCACCCACGCAATCAGGAGATGTTGGCACTCGCTCATTATCTAGTACTTCCCACTCAGCTTCTGTATAAGTGTGAATTGCTAATGCATGGATATGGTTTGCAAGCTCATCAGCCAAAATGGTATTAATCATACGATGGCGTGCTAATAATCGCTTACCATCGAATTCATCACTTACTGCAATGACTTTAAAATGGCTTTCAGATCCCTCTGGTACATTATGCATAAAGCTCTCATTTAAGACTTTTAGATAAGAAGGAGAGAGTTCTGAGCGTAATTTTTGTTCAATTTGATGCTGAATCATATAATTCCTTTCTTTATTTGAATTCTTCTGTTTCCACTTTATACACCATTTGCGACAATAGCTAGAAGCCTTCCCTATTTGAAGATTGAATCATTATGAAAACAGAACTGTGTCTACTTGACCGAAGCCTAAATTTACAACGTTACCCTAAACGTGCTCAAGAACTACTGCAAGCATGGGATGCTGGTGATGAATACCTAATTAAGCATGTTGAGGAAGAATTAAAGTTAGAAGAGGGAAAAAATATCCTCATCTTAAACGATAACTTTGGTGCTTTATCTTGTTGGTTCTCTGAAAAACACAACGTAACCATGATGACTGACTCTTTTGTCTCTCAGCGTGGTACATTAAAAAACCTTCAACGTAATCAATGTAACCGTGTTCAGTTAATCACTTCAACTGAAGAAATGCCTCAAGGCTTTGATCTTGTTCTCATGCAAATTCCAAAAAATAATCGCATGTTAACTTGGCAACTTCAGAAACTTCGTCAATCTATGAGTGCTGACTGCCCTATTATCGCTGTAAATAAAGCAAAGGAAATCCACAATTCGACTCTTGAGTTATTTGAAGATTTCTTGGGTGAAACAAAAACTTCTTTAGCTTGGAAGAAGCACCGTCTAGTATTTTCAAATGCAAACGCAACTAACCCTGCAACCATTGCAGAAGCGGTATGCTGGAGTGTAGATAATGAAGATATTGATCTATTAAACTACCCAAATGTGTATTCTGGAGAGCGTTTAGATCAAGGTGCTCGTTTTATGCTTGAGCATATCCCGGTTGATCCTGAGTTACGTCATATTATTGATTTGGGTTGTGGTAATGGCGTTCTTAGCGTTAAAGCTGCTCGACTAAACCCAGAAGCTCGTATTACCTGTGTTGATGAGAGCTTTATGGCCGTTGAATCTGCTCGTCGCAACTTAGAAGTAAACTTAGGTAAAGAACGTCAATTCCAATTTATCGCTAATAACTGTTTGGATGGATTTAAAAAACACAGTAGCTACCTAGTTTTATGTAACCCTCCATTCCATCAAGGACAAGCCATTACTGATCATATTGCGTGGCAAATGTTCTGTGATGCTAAGCACATCTTATGCAAAGAAGGGAAATTATTAGTTATTGGAAACCGTCATCTTGATTATGATGATAAATTATGTCGATTATTCGGTGAAGACAACGTCACCACTATTGCTAGTAATTCAAAATTCGTTATTTTAGAAGCCGTTAAAGCTGAAAAATCAAAATAAAAAAAGGATATTCTAATGAAAAAGGCCATTATTGCCATTTCTGCTCTATTTTTAGCTGCATGTTCTGCTCCTTCAGAGCCTCAATTGGATATAAAACCAGTGGCATCAAGCAATGCACATCAGATCGTTGAAAATGTAAAATTAACTCTGGATAGCAGTGATTTACGTACTGCGCAATACGTTGCTGTGATTGATAATGGACGCCAAAATGTTCAGCCAATTCATGCAAAACAAAACCTACGTGTTACGCTTGAAGATGCTCTCTCTACTCAATTAAAAAATCAGGGATTTATCGTTACTGTTGATAGCGATAACACATTACGTTTAGACATCATTGAAGCATTAGTTAGTGTTCAACACTCATTACTGAGCAATGAAATGAAGACACAAGTAAAGCTTCAAATCACAGCAGAAACACCAAGAGGAAAGTTTGTAAAAACCTACAACGGCGTTTCTGAAAAAGCTGGCTCTATGAGTGCAGATAACCAAGATATCGAGCAAGTATTAAATGATCTTCTGAATGCAGTATTAGACAAAATTGCCGTTGACGAAGAACTACAAACTTACATCAAAGGTAACTTTTAATGGTTAAAATGATTTCAAAAGCAGCTGTCATTGTCGCTGCTCTTATGACGAGTCAAGCTGCACTTGCTGAATCAGTGAAGTTTGATACTACGTTAGGCAGTTTCACTGTAGAGCTGAATTCAGAAAAAGCCCCTATTTCTGTGGCTAACTTTCTTCGTTATGTTGAGGACGGCAGCTATGTCGGTACTCAATTTCACCGTGTGATCCCAGGGTTTATGGCTCAAGGCGGTGGTTTTGATAAAGACATGCTAAAAAAAGCAAGTTACGGTCCAATCAAGAATGAAGGCAATAACGGGTTAAGTAACGATACTGCAACTATTGCAATGGCTCGTACCAATAACCCAGACTCTGCAACTCGCCAATTCTATATTAATCTAAATAACAACGGTTTTTTAAACGCAAACCAACGTCCACCGGGTTATGCTGTTTTTGGTAAAGTTACGCAAGGTTTTGAAGTAATTCAAGAAATGGCGACAAAACCAACAAAAGCATTGCCAAATGGTATGCGTGATATCCCAGTTGAGCCAATTATCATAACTAAAGCAACATTAATTAAGTAATTTAGTTATTATTGATTCTGTTTCATTATCAAAGCAGCTTACGAGCTGCTTTGTTTTTTCTCATATAAATATAAAAACAAGGAGCGTTTCATGTCTCAATCCATGCAATGGAAATCAGCGATTAAAAGCTACATGGATAAACGTCTACTTTGGGTCTTCATGCTTGGCTGCTCTAGCGGTTTTCCTTGGGTATTAATTGGCTCAAACATGTCGGGTTGGTTAAAAGACGCAGGGCTTACTCGCGCCGCAATTGGCTACTTCGGCTCTGTCTTTGCTGTTTATGCCATAAACTTCATGTGGGCACCTTTAGTTGACCGCGTAAAACTTCCTTTTATCGGTAATAAACTAGGGCAACGCCGTAGTTGGATTTTTCTTTGTCAAGCTATCGTACTATTTTGTACCTTACAAATTGCAGGCCTAGATCCATCAAATAATTTAATGCTAGCCTCAATGTTTGCTTTGGCGATTGCAACCGCTTCTGCTACTCAAGATGTTGCTATTGACGCTTTCCGTATCGATACCTTCCCTAAATCAGAATCAACCAAGATGCCACAAGCCTCTGCAATGGCCGTCATTGGTTGGTGGACAGGTTATTCACTTCCAGGTTATTTAGCCTTTGTTAATGCGGATAGCATAGGTTGGAATGGTGTTTATTATGGAATGGCTGGGATCGTCGGGTTATTGATGGTATTTACTTTACTCGTTGGCGAGCCAAAAACTAAACGTGATGAACTGCAACATGAAGCAGAAGAACGCCATAATAAGCTCGTGGGTTCTAAAGTCGCAGCTTGGTTTACGGTAACCGTTATTGAACCGTTCTATGATTTCTTTAATCGTAATGGCGTAAAAACAGCTTGTACTCTATTACTGTTTGTTTTCCTTTTTAAAATTGGAGAAGCCTTCTTAGGCAGAATGTCGATTACCTTCTACAAAGAAATTGGATTCAGTAATGAACAAATTGGTTATTACTCAAAATTAATTGGTTGGGGAGCTACCGTCTTCTTTACCCTATTAGGCAGTTTGATCAACGTTCGATTTGGCGTAATTAAAGGATTAATGATCGGCGGTATTGCTATGGCTGCAAGTAATCTAATGTTTGCTCTCATTGCGAATGTGGGTCCTAATGAGCATTTATTCTTAGCCACTATTATTGTTGATAATTTTACAACGGCTTTCTCTACGGTTGCCTTTGTTTCTTTCTTAACCATATTAACTGGTGAAGCGTTCTCAGCAACCCAGTATGCTCTACTTGCTTCATTAGGTAATTTAGGTCGAACTACCTTAGCGTCATTCAGTGGAGAATTAGCTGACTACTTAAATAGTTGGCCATTATTCTTTATATTGACAGCGGTAATGGTGATCCCAAGCTTAGTTATGCTGCTTATGCTTAAAGGGCATTTCAAAGCCCTACTTGATAAAGCTCAAGGTTCTTAAACGCTCAATCTAGATAACATCTCCACGATCAAAGCCTCTATATCTCGGAGGCTTTTTTTGTTTGTGTTCACAATTATCTGTCAGAATAATGTCAACTGGGTGATGTAGATCACTTTAATATCCAAGTCGAATTTATAAACACGATCAAGATCTACATACAACATTAGAGTTACATTGGTTGCATTTAAAAAAGTGAACTTTATCGATATCATGTACACATCTTAAAAACAGTACTCAACCTACTGACTTATTATTCTAGTAATACTAACTATAGAGATGCCATTATGCGTAAATCCCTTTTAGCTCTATCTGTTCTTGCTACCCTTTCTGCCCCTACCTTTGCTGCTGATTACAGCGATGGTGACATTCACAAGAATGATTTTAAGTTCATGCAATTTAACTTAATGGGCGCATTCAATGAAAAACCTGGTGATTCTAACCATGATTATCTAGAAATGGAATTTGGCGGACGCTCTGGTATCTTTGATCTTTACGGTTATGTTGATGTATTTAATTTAACAAGCAACCCGGGAAGCGACAAAGCAAACTCTCAAGCTAAAATGTTCATGAAATTTGCACCGCGTATGTCTATCGATGGTTTAACAGGTAAAGACCTATCTTTCGGACCTGTTCAAGAACTATATGTAGCATCAGAAATGACTTGGGATGGTGTCAACACAATAGCTCCTGATGAGAATGGTGAAAATGGTACATTTGGTGTAAACCAACAAAAAATTGGTTTAGGTTCTGACATTATGGTTCCATGGTTCGGAAAAATGGGATTAAACCTATACGGAAACTATGATTCAAACCTTAAAGATTGGAATGGTTTCCAAATTTCAACAAACTGGTTTAAACCATTCTATAACTTTGATAACGGCTCATTTATCTCTTACCAAGGTTACATTGACTGGCAGTTTGGTATGAAAGAAGAATATAGTTCAGCAAGTAATGGTGGTGCTATGTACAATGGTATCTACTGGCACTCAAACCAATTTGCTGTTGGCTATGGTCTGAAGTTATATAAAGATATTTACGGTATCAAAGATACTGACTCATTTGAATCATCAGGTGTTGGCCATTACGTAGCGGTTACTTACAAATTCTAATCTAATTTAGATCTTTAATTTTACTAAGGCGCTCACCATGAGCGCCTTTGTTTTTTCTAATAAACCTATTACACTTCTCTCATTATTTATTCTATCTGGATTTATCTGTGAATATCACTGTTCTTGGTCCTGGCGCAGTAGGTTCCTTATGGGCATGCTACCTTCAAAAAGCAGGACACAATGTCTCTTTATGGACAAGAAATTCCATTCCTTCTGAGCTTCCTCTTTATTTAAATGCAAAAGAAAATTCTTCACACTCTTTTTCCTGCAATAATAAAGAATCACTCTCTCAGTGTGATCTGCTTTTTATTACAGTAAAAGCCTGGCAAGTTGAAAGCGCATTGCTTCCTTTACTTCCGTTACTCTCAAAAGACACCATATTATTGTTTATGCATAATGGTATGGGAGCAATTGATGTGATAAAAGACCAAATTAGCCATCACCCTATTTTACAAGCCACCACAACACATGGCGCATTAAAAGAAAGCTCACACAAAGTAAAACACACTGGAGTGGGCCATACTGTTATCGGTCCGTACAACGCGTCAGGGGCTCAGTGTCAATTTCTTCAAGAAGTACTAGACCATAGCTTACCAAGTATTGAATGGAACCCTAACATTGAAATAGCACTCTGGAAAAAGCTTGCCATTAACTGTGCGATTAATCCACTAACTGCAATTCATCGATGTCAAAATGGGGGGTTATCTCAATCTGATATTCATCAAGATGTCGTTCAAGTATGCTGTGAAGTACAGCAAGTATTACAACAAGAAGAAGTCATCCTATCTCAGTCAGAACTGCTTTTAACCGTTAATCAGGTCATTTCTGCAACCGCTGAAAACTACTCATCGATGAACAGAGATTGCTTTTATCAACGAAAAACTGAAATTGATTTTATTACCGGGTTCTTATTACAAAAAGCAAAACAACATGGAATATCAGCATCAACCAACCAAACGTTATATAATCAAATAAAACAATTAGAAGAGAACTTCCTATGACAGCAAAAATTCTCGTATGCCTTGCCCCTGGAACCGAAGAGCTAGAAGCAATTACGGTTATCGATATTCTAGAACGTGCTAAATTTGATGTAACGATTGCCAGCACCGCTTTTGATGGATCATTAACCATGAAAGCTGCTCAACGTGTCACTCTGACTGCTGATGTGAAATTAGTGGAAGTCGCTGATGAAGAGTTTGACTGTATTGTCCTTCCTGGTGGCCTAAAAGGTGCAGAAAATTTCAGAGACAGCACTCTTTTGATCGAAATGCTAAAACAACAAAAATACGATGGTAAATGGGTTGCGGCTATTTGTGCTGCTCCAGCTGTCGTGCTTCAACATCATAATTTATATCCAGATGCACGCATGACTTGTTACCCAGCCTTTATGGAAGCCATCCCTGAGGAGAACCGTCGAATCAAACGTGTTTTTACTGATGTATTAAATCATTTAATTACAAGCCAAGGTCCTGGCTCTGCTCTTGAGTTTGCTATGGAGATCGTAACATTATTAGGTGGAAAAGAGCTAACTGTAAAATTAGCTGCAGATCTAGTGACTCTACCAAACTTAAATTATCATCAAATCTAGCACCAATAAAAAAAGGGAGCTGATTACTCAACTCCCTTTTCAATATCAGTAATAATTACACGCTATGGACGGTAAACTTTTACGTTTTTGTAGCCATTTTCAATTAATAATAAAGCTTGAAGACGACTCATCACACCGCGCTCACAGTATAATAAGTACTCTTTAGATTGGTCTAAATCACCAAACTTAGTCGCTAATTTAAAGAAAGGAATATGAGCAATTTCAATACCATCTAGTGCTAGAGGTTTCTCATCTTCTTCTTCTGCGCTACGAATATCAAGAACAACAACATCAGAGCCTAGCTCAGATACCATCTCAACTTCTGTTGCTTGCTCTTGGCTTTCTTTTTCGATATCACGAATATCCATTACTCGCGCATTATAAACGGCTTGCTCAAGAACAGAGAAATCAAACTTCGCTTCTTCTTTCTCTAATTTCTCTTTCACCGCTTTTACTGTTGGTTTCTTAGAAATCACACCACAGTATTCTGGCATTGTTTTCGCAAAATCTTCAGTACCGATTTCACGAGCTAAATCAATAATGTCTTCTTTATCCCAGTTAATTAAAGGACGTAGAATCAATGAATCGGTTACATTATCAATATGACGTAAGTTCGTTAGTGTTTGGCTAGATACTTGACCTAATGCTTCACCAGTAACTAAACCTTCTATGCCAAATTTCTCAGCGACCATACCGCCCGCACGCATAAACATACGTTTTAAGATAACACCCATTTGGCCATCATCAACTTTCTCTAAGATCTCAGCAACCACTGGATCAAAATCGACAGAGATAAATTTAACTTTTGCTGATGAACCGTATTTTTTCCACAAGAAATGAGAAACTTGTTTTACGCCAATCTCGTGAGCTGGACCACCTAAGTTAAAGAATAAGTAGTGAACTTTTGAGCCACGTTTGATGTGTAAGTAACTTGAAACACCCGAGTCAAAACCACCAGAAATTAAACTTAATACATCCTCTTGTGTACCAAGAGGGAAGCCGCCTAAACCTTTATGGCGAGCAATCACTAAGTTCAGTTTTTCATTCTCAACTTCAAACTTAACCGTTACTTCAGGGTTCTTTAATCGTACTTTTGCTGATTCAACCGCTTGATTTAAACCGCCACCAACATAACGCTCTAATTCAATAGAAGTAAATTCATGTGTACCACGGCGTTTAGCACGCACACAGAACGTTTTACCTTCAATGATCTCACGATTCATCTCTAAACATTGTTCATAGATATCGTGCATATCCGCAAAAGCACTCTGTTTAACTTCTAGTACATGGTGAATGCCTGGAGTATGAGTAACAGCCGTAAGTACTTCATTACGGTATGTACCATCAAGACCTGAAACTTCAATGTAATCACGACGGTTAATCACTTCAACGCCTTTTGTTTCGCGTTTAATGATGCTGCGTAAATTCGTTTCAAGAATACGAATAAAACGCTTACGTACTGAATCACTTTTTACAAAAACTTCTGGGTGTGGCTTAACGATAAACTTCATATATAGGCTTCACTGATGTGGAATAACAATCAAAAGGTTAGACTAAATGGATTTAAGACCTAATCTAAGGCGCAAGATTATACCGAAAAAAAAGGTGAGTTGCTAATTCAACTCACCTTTCCATTTTTTGTTTCTTTATATTTTACTGCTGAGTACTAGGTACTTCATCACTCTCATGCGCTTTACCTTGCATGATACTAATTTCAACTCGACGGTTACGAGCTCGCTGAGCTGCCGTTTTATTTGGTACAAGAGGCTCTGTTGACGCCATGCCTCGAACACGTAAACGGTCGCTTTCAAAGCCCTTCACTCGCTCCATTTCATGAGCAACAGAAACCGCACGCTGCGCAGATAAATCCCAATTAGAACGGTATAATTCCGAATCTAATGGTTGATTATCAGTGTGTCCAGACACTCTAATAATCCCAGGGACATCCTTAACTAACTCACCAATTTGACGGATAAGAGGACGAAATTGAGGCTGTAAGAATGCAGAACCCGCAGGGAATGCGCCCTTTTCACGAATTCGAATCACTAATTGCTGACCCAAATTCTCAACTTCTAACGCACCATCATCAATTTCACGTTCTAGTGCTTTTTTGATGGTTTCTTCTAACTCTTGTTGTGTTTGGCTTTGGCTTTCTGACTCTGACTCACTTTGAGAATTAGTCTGCGTTGAGGTAGACGATGACTCTCCTCCTGTTTGCTTACCTGCATCACGTTTTGTACCACCAGCACGATCAGACTCGCCATCATGAAAATCCAATGTCTTCTGAGGGATATCTATCGTTTGTTGCATGATCACTTCAATCGGTGTTGGCTCAGGGCGACCAGGTCGAAACTCTTGCGCAATAACACTGGTTCCTTTAGGTATATCTTTTACTTCAAGTACGTTTTGAACACCAAATGCAAACTTCATCGAACCTGCTATTTGCTTAAATTTCAATACATCCATTTCAGAAAAAGAAAGTAACAGTACGAAGAAACACATTAATAGCGTTGCTAAGTCAGCAAATGTTGCCATCCATAAAGGGGCACCAGGAGGACATTTACACTTATCTTCATCTTCCATTGCTAGCTCCTAGTTTTATTCTTCGCCAATATCAACAACACGCTTCTTCTCGTTTAAGTAATTACGTAGGTAACTATCAATAACACGAGGGTTCTGACCATCTTGAATAGCTAAAATACCATCAAGAATTAAACGTCGATTTAATTTCTCTTGTTCTTTACGTAATTCTAATTTATGCGCAATAGGGAATGCGATCATATTTGAGATAACAGAACCATATAATGTTGTTAAAAGTGCAACGGCCATTGCTGGACCAATCGATTTAGGATCGTCCATGTTTGATAACATACCTACCAAACCGATAAGCGTACCAATCATACCCATTGCCGGCGCCACATCGCCAAACGCGTTAAATACACCAACCCCACGCTCATGACGTTCGTTAGTCAACGCGATGTCTTTTTGTAATGTTGCTTTAACTACTTCAGCATCGTGTCCATCAACCAATAAGTCGATGCCTTTTTGCATGAATGAATTACTGATCTCTTTTTCTTCTAATGCTAAAAAACCGCCTTTACGAGCAGCATCGGCCATTTCAACGATCGTCACAATTAAATCAACTGGCTCGTCCGTTTTAAACATAAATGCTTTTGCGGCAATTTTACCTGCGCCAAAAAATTGGCCTACGGTAAACTTCATCAATACAACGAAGACAGAACCACCCATTACAATCAGTACCGATGTTGTATCCATAAAGATGGCTAAGCCACCGGCCAGTACCATTGCCATGATAATAAATGCAAAGCTACCAACTAAACCTATTAACGTTGCTAAATCCACAGAGCGCTCCCCTATCTTGCTGCTTGTGTTTATTTATAATGTGCTAAGCAAAAAACAAGCCATAAAAATCACCCATTTTTTTGCCGCTTATCTCTTATCGACCGAACGTATCAATGGTTTAATTTTTTTATTAAAAAAGACAACACCACCAATGGATTGCTTGAAATTTAACCCCTAACGCGTAAATTCTACTTTAATGTATCACTTTCTTACCACTTCAATTGACCCTTTACGTACTCTGAGTTACCTTTCTTGGATCATTTTAAGAGTGAATCATTATGGCTGTAAAAAAACCTGAAAATTTATCGTTTGAAGCGGCAATTGAAGAACTGGATTCTGTCGTTAACCAATTAGAGGGCGGAGATCTGCCTCTTGAAGATGCTCTGAAGAAGTTTGAGCGTGGTATTGCCCTAGCTCGTGCGGGACAAGAAAAGCTGACTCAAGCTGAGCAACGTGTCGATATTCTTCTTCAAGCTGATGATAATGCTGAACTAACCCCTTTTGATACTAATGATGATTGATTCACTAAAACAACAATTACCTATTTATCAACAACGTAACATTGAACAATTGCATCAATGGCTTGATAAAATTGAAATTCAACAGCAACCTCTAACTGAAGCGATGAAATACGCATTACTTCTTGGAGGTAAACGCGCTCGTCCTTATCTTGTCTATATCACGGCAAAAATGTTAGGTGTACCGACTGAACACACTGATGCAGCAGCGGCAGCAGTTGAATGCATACACTCATACTCTTTAATTCATGATGATTTACCAGCAATGGATAATGACGATTTACGCCGAGGTCATGCTACTTGTCATATAAAGTTTGATGAAGCTACCGCTATTCTTGCCGGTGATGCCTTACAAACCTTAGCGTTTGAAATTCTAGCTAATGGTTCATTGACCGCAGATGCTGAATCTTCTCGAATTGATATGATCCGCGTGTTAGCAAAAGCCTCTGGAGCTTCTGGTATGTGCATGGGGCAATCTCTTGATTTACAGGCTGAAGGGAAGAAAGTTAACTTGTCTTCTTTAGAGCAGATTCACGCTCATAAAACGGGAGCATTAATAAAAAGTGCCGTTCAACTTGGTGCATTATGTGCTGGGGATAAGGGCAAAGCAATTCTCCCTCAACTTGAAACGTATGCCGACGCTATCGGTTTAGCTTTTCAAGTTCAAGATGATATCCTAGATATTACTAGCGATACTGAAACTCTCGGAAAACCTCAAGGTTCTGATCTAGAATTAGAGAAAAGTACTTACCCTGCCTTACTTGGCCTTGATGGCGCTCAACAGAAAGCAGAGCAATTGTACCAAACCGCAATTGAAGCATTGAATGATATCCCTTATAACACGGATGCAATGCAAGCGTTCGCCCAATACGTCATTGAGCGTAAAAACTAAAACAGATAAGCGCTAATATTATGTCACTAGATATTTCAAAATACCCGATTCTGGCTTTGGCAAATACACCAGATGAATTACGCTCTTTACCTAGAGAAAGCCTGCCTGCTTTATGTGATGAGCTACGTACTTACCTATTAAATTCAGTCAGTAAAACAAGCGGACACTTAGCGTCTGGTCTTGGTGTTGTTGAGTTAACCGTTGCTTTGCATTACGTGTATAACACGCCTTTTGATCAGCTTATTTGGGATGTTGGACATCAAGCTTATCCTCATAAAATATTAACCGGTCGCCGTGAACAGTTATCTACTATTCGCCAAAAAGACGGATTACACCCATTTCCATGGCGCGGTGAGAGTGAATACGACGTATTGTCTGTAGGACATTCATCTACCTCAATTAGTGCCGCTTTAGGTTTAGCTATTTGTGCTGAAAAAGAACAAGAGAACCGTAAGGTCGTTAGTGTTATTGGTGATGGTGCAATTACCGCAGGCATGGCATTTGAAGCCTTAAACCACGCAGGTGATATTCACCCAGATATGTTAGTTGTCTTAAATGACAATGAGATGTCAATTTCTGAAAACGTAGGTGCATTGAACAACCAATTAGCACGAGTACTTTCAGGAAGCCTATATACATCAATTCGTGAAGGTGGCAAAAAAGTACTTTCTGGTACCCCAACGATTAAAGAGTTATTAAAGCGCACGGAAGAACACTTAAAAGGCATGGTTGTACCTGGCACCATGTTTGAAGAACTAGGTTTTAATTACATTGGTCCTGTTGATGGACATGATGTCAACGAGCTTGTTCATACCTTAAAGAATATGCGTAATTTAAAAGGACCGCAGTTCTTACACATCATGACCAAGAAAGGAAAAGGCTACGAGCCTGCTGAAAAAGATCCTATCAGCTACCATGGTGTTCCAAAATTTGACCCAAAAGACAGCTCATTACCTAAATCGTCTGGCGGCAAACCAACATTCTCAAACATCTTTGGTGATTTCCTTTGCGATATGGCTAAAGAAGACAATAAGTTAATGGCTATCACGCCTGCTATGCGCGAAGGATCTGGCATGGTTCGCTTCTCTAAAGAATACCCAAGCCAATATTTTGATGCCGCTATTGCAGAACAACATGCAGTGACACTTGCCAGTGGTATGGCTATTGCCGGTTACAATCCGATTGTTGCTATCTACTCAACGTTTTTACAACGTGGCTATGACCAGTTAATTCATGACGTTGCGATTATGGATTTACCCGTGATGTTTGCGATTGACCGTGCAGGTCTCGTGGGCGCAGATGGTCAGACTCACCAAGGCGCTTTTGATATCAGCTTTATGCGCTGTATTCCAAATATGGTTATCATGACGCCAAGCGATGAAAATGAATGCCGTCAAATGCTATACACTGGCCATAAGCATACTGGACCAAGTGCAGTTCGTTACCCAAGAGGCAGCGCAACTGGTGTTGATGTTGATAAAACAATGCAAGCACTAGAAATTGGTAAAGGCCGCCTACTTCGTGAAACTAAAATCATGGAAAAAGGAGAGCGTGTTGCTATTTTAAACTTTGGCACTTTCTTAGAAAATAGCCTTGTGGCAGCTGAGAAGTTAGATGCTACTGTTGCAGACATGCGCTTTGCAAAACCACTCGATGAAGCCCTACTATGCGAATTAGTAACGAGTCATGATGTATTAGTTACTATTGAAGAAAATGCAATTTCAGGTGGTGCAGGTTCGGGTGTGATTGAATTCTTGATGAAGAACCGCTTAATTAAACCAGTTCTACAATTAGGTTTACCTGATGAGTTCATTGCTCAAGGTACGCAAGAAGAAATGCACACCGAACTTGGATTAGATGCGCAAGGTATTGAAAAACAGATCAGAGACTATCTGGATCTCTAAGTAATCCTTATCTAATTTTCAGTAATACATAAAAAATGCCACAACTCTGTGGCATTTTTTATATCTAGCTAAACAGCAATTTAGTCTAATTTACCTACTTTCGGCAAAAACTGAGCAATGCAATATACTTTCTTAGACATAAGATTTCCTTGTGTTATTGACTGTCGTTCGTTTATCTTTCATTATCACCCAACGATTAATTGTATGGTCAACATAATGAAATCAGACGTAGATAAAATGCTTAGTAAACACCAACAACTTACGCACAGTGTTGATGTAAAAGTTACATCCCATACTCAGCGTGATATTGGAGATTGGATACAGCATACCATTATGATTGAAAACTGTAATGTCCCATTCAAATTTAACCGAACAAAACCCTACCAATCTCTCAAAGGGGCAAAAGTAAATATCACTTATTACCCAAGCGTAGAAATACTAGCGGGTTTTGAAATAGAAATAATGAAAGTAGTTCGAATTAAACGCAGCTAATTTCTACACTGGAGCTTATAAAAAACTAAAGCATCTAAAATAGACTTTTCTTTTATTGGCTTCGTAATTACATAATTAGCTCCAGCCATTAAGAACTCCTCATTAGACTCTTTTAATACATCAGCCGTATACGCATAAATAGGTGTATTCAATTTTAATACATCACGAATATATTTTGTTGCCTCAATACCACTCATCCCTGGCATCTGATTATCCATAAGAATAAGATCAAACGATCTCTCTAAGAGTTGATTAATACCATTCTGAGCAGAAATTTGCCAATCCACACTTAAACCATATTTTTGACAATAAGCCTTAGCGATATAAGCATTAGATTTATTATCTTCAATCAAAAGTACATTTAAACCTGTTGGCAACAAAGATTCGTAAGTACTACCTTGACTCTCAATGTTTGCATCTACGGTTTTAATAACAGCAACAGGGACTTGTACATAAAAAACAGAGCCTCCACCAGATTTGCTTTGGACACTAATTTTTCCATTCAATAAATTCAACAACTGCTTTACAATGGCTAATCCTAACCCACTACCACCAACTCGTCTTATTTCTGTTGATTCCGCTTGAATGAAGGGCTCAAATATTAACGCTTGTTCCTTTCGGTCCATACCTATTCCGGTATCTGCCACATCAATATAAAGGATAATTTGGTCATTCTTTGTTTTTAAAGAAAGCGTCAATTTAACATTACCAAATTCAGTAAACTTAACAGCATTACTTAATAAGTTGAATAATATTTGAGTTAGCCTCACCTGATCTGAATTGATTAATGCATTTTCATCTATTTTATTATGGATAATAAAATAGATTCCCTTCTCACAACAAAGAGGAGTATATATTGCGTTAATTGTTTCTAATACGTCACTCAATTTAAATGGTTCGCACGATATATTGAGTTTATCTTGTTCTATTTGAGAAAAGTCAAGCACATCATTTAACACAGCAAGAAGGTGCTCACCTCCCTGGTGAAGAATTGCTACTTGTTTTCTTTGTTCAACGGTTAAATCACTTTGTTTTAATAAACTAGAGATCCCAAGGATACCATTTAAAGGTGTCCGTATCTCATGACTCATTCGAGCCAAGAAATCTGATTTTACTTGTGTGGACTTTTCAGCAGCGGCTTGAGCCTTATAACTTTCTTCTTTTGCTTCAATTAATTCAATAAAGGTTTCTTCTAATTTATGCCCGATATTATCAAATTCAAGAATTCCACTACCTTGATATTGAGTATCCGAATTTTTTTTTGATACATCATCTGCATATTTTAGCAATGAGTTAAGTGCTAATACTATTTTATGCTCAAAAAGACCTCTAATTAATACAGCGATAGCGATAAGAACAAAAAATGATAATACAACACTATAAATAAACCTCTGTTCTAATAGTTCTATATTTTCTTTGTTTTTTAAAGTTAATATAGATAATTTTCCATTAAGAGATTTAATATTAATGCCAGTAACATTTACAATTCTATTTTTTAAGTGCAATGTTTCGTCACTAATTATATTTTCAATTTCACTATATTCTTTCGTTCCATATTTCAAACTTGAAGCTATAACATTATTATCATTGACGATTAAAACTTCCTGAGTATTACTTATTTTTTTTAAATCATGAACAAAAGAAATGTTATTATTTAATATTGCTGCATTATATAAATAACCTCTCACTCTACCTGTAGAGGAGGTGACAACTGGTGTTTTTCTTATTAAAAGGTGTGCTTGAGGTGCAGCTTTATCAATCATCATATAATACCAAGTATTAATATGAATATTTTTATCTAATATCTCCTGAAGATCTTGCTCGTCTAAACCAAGAAAAAGATTATTACCATCATTCCAATAAAGCATGTTATCAACTTCAATGAAACGAAAATCAGGTGAGTTATATGGTGATTTGGCTTCTATATCCGAGAAATAATGCTCAAGACTTCGAATACGATCTGTATTATTACCATCTTGTAAGCCAAGACTACCAGCATCCGTATCTTGCCTTATTTGCAATATAGCTAAACGATGATTTAAAAAATTAGTCACTAAACTAGAGGTTTGCTGAAGATTTCGCTTCACCTCTTCGTTAATCGTATTAATACTAAGCTGGTAGGTATGGATAGTTATACCGACTGTTAAAATAGAAAATATAACGAAAATAGCTCGAAAGATAAGATCTGCTAACGATGCTTTTTTCAAAACATTTTCTTTATTCATGCTCTAAATCTACTCCTGAGTAGCGAAAAGCTCTTTGCTTTAAGCTTTCTAACTCTTCTAAACTTGTTTCAGATGTTACCACTTCAAAATCACCAGAATATACTGTCGGTACTTGCTTACCTTCAAGGTCTAGCTTAATAGCTTCAGCCATTGCAATACCTATGTCATCATTCATTCTCATAACTGTAGCGTCTAATTTACCCTGTTCGATAGCAGCTAACTCTAACGATCCACCACCCCAGCCATTAAGTACTGGTTGAACATTCGTGATTTCATCTAATACATCTAGTGCTCCAAGAGCAATATCAGTAGAAGAAGCATAAATAAAATCAACATCAGGATTACTAGTTACCATACTTTGAGCTGCGTCATAGGCCTTTCTTTTGTTGCTTCTGTATAAAATGAAGATGTTAATGTGTACTTATTATTATCCATTGATTGAACAAATACATCACCTCTAGCAGTACTTAAATAGCCATAAGAATAATATAACATCCCATATTTAGCACCATTAGGAAACTTAGTTTGAAAATATTTTGCTAACAAACGAGTACCTATAACATGATCAAAACCGGCATATAATAATGGCTGAGTGTCACGCCATGCTTTTACGGGTGTTGTGATATTTTGCAGAATAATTTTGGTTTCAGGATTCTGTAATGCATGTTCAATAAATTTACGATGACGAGTAGTACTAAGAGTAAAAATAAGATAATCCGATTTTTTCTCAATCGCATTATATAAAGAGCGACTCTGCTCTTTAAAGTCTACATTCAAGCGGGTTGATACTGGCATTAATTCATAATCGATACTTAATGCTTGTAAGCGAGCCTCAAAAGCAATTAAGTTACGCTTCCAATAGTCAGAAGCTTGCTCTCCAGGATAAACAAATGAAATTTTAACAGGTTTATCTTGTTGTACAGAAAGTGGAATGGGCGCTTCCTTTACGGTATCAGCCAGTGATGATGTTAGCGCTTTTTCTTTAGGATATTTTGTTAGATACTCATTATACCCCCAGTAACCAACCAAAACCGGATCTGAAAATACTGATTTTGAATAGCTTAAAAACGTCGTCAATGCGAGTAACATTGAACAATATTTTACTCTGAATTTAACCATTTATAACCAACCAGAATATTTACCAATTAACCAAAGGCTAATTAGAGCCATAAATCCAGCGACAATATCATCTAGCATGATGCCAAAGCCGCCATGAACTTTGTTATCTAGCCATCCAATTGGCCAAGGTTTTACCATGTCGAAAAATCGAAATAAAATAAACCCTGTTAGTAACCATTTCCAGTCAGTTACCGATATATTTAAGTAAGGAACAATACTCATTGTTATCCAAAGACCAACGAACTCATCCCATACAATTGAACCGTGATCGTGCACCTTCATATCTGATGAAGTGATATCACAAATTTTAATTCCTATTACCGCAGAAATAATAATAGCGGCTACAAATAGAGAAAAAGGCAATTGTGCTAACAATAGATAAAATGGGATTGCAGCTAGAGTTCCCATGGTTCCAGGGATAACTGGCACTAAACCACTACCAAACCCTGTAGCCAGAAGATGCCACGGATTTTTCAAACTAATTAATGCTAAAGGATTTGTCATGATTAATTCCTAAAATGATCGTAGCCATAAAGAACCCAATCTAATAAGGTGGTGTCTTTACGTAATTTCACATTATTCTGCAAGGTGGTAAATGGACCTTTCGCGATTTCACCAATTATACTAACATCTTGATTTAAAAGAAAAGATATTTGTTGAATTGCTTCTCTATTCTCTTTTGGTGCAGTGAAACAAAGTTCATACTCTTCTCCACTTACTAATGCCATTTTCAAACACTTATCAATATCATGAGAATAAAATGTCATAAGCTCATTACTAATTGGTAAAGCATTTACCTGTATTTGAGCGGATACATTTGACTGTTTAAGTATATGACCTAAATCTGAAATAAGCCCATCAGAAATATCTAATGCAGAGTGGCAGAGATGGCGAATTTTTTGTGCTAATTGAATTTTGGGGTTTGAATAATAATGTCTACGTTCTAGTTCTTGTTCCAGCTCTGTTTTTATTTGCTTCTTTTTATCGAGCAATATATCAAGACCAGCAGCACTGTCTCCTATAAATCCAGTAACGTAAATATCATCTCCTACCTTTGCACCTTTACGAGTTAACGCCTCTCCCCTTGGTACAAGACCTTGAACCGTAATAGTAATACTTAAAGGGCCTTTTGTTGTATCACCACCAATGAGTTGTACATTATGTTGTTTTGCTAAACCAAAGAAACCTTCGCAAAATCCTTCTAGCCACTTCTCATCAGGCTTAGGTAACGTTAATGCGAGAGAAACCCAGGTTGGTTTTGCTCCCATTGCTGCCAAATCACTTAAATTAGAAGCCAGTGCTTTATATCCAACCCTAACAGGATCAGCATCTTCTAAAAAATGCGTTCCCGCAGCTAAAGTATCTGTTGTAATCGCAACTTGATAACCTTCGGGTACTGAAACCAAGGCGCAATCATCACCAATACCCAAGTCAACATCACTTCTAGAAAGATTGTCTTGAACAAAGAATCGATCTATTAAATTAAATTCACTACTCATTGTTTATGCATTCAGTTTTTAGTTATAAAAAAGGCCAGCAACTAGGCTGACCTTTACAATTAATTAGTATGCTACTTCCAACTTATTTTTTACGTAAAGTCGGAGCCGCTTTATCTAATACACCGTTTACAAATTTGTGGCTATCTTCTGCTGCGAATACTTTTGCAAGTTCAATCGCTTCATTGATAACAACTTTGTATGGTACGTCATCACGGTTCATCATCTCGTAAATAGACATACGTAATAACGCAAGTTCCATTTGGTCAAGATCTTGAAGTGGACGAGATAAGTATGGACGCATTTTACCGTCTAACTTAATATGGTTAAGAGCAACACCTGAGAAAAGATCGCGGAAATACGCTACATCTGTCTCTGGGGCTTGTAGCTTAGGCTCTTTTGCATGATGCTCTTCTTCATCATACTTCTCTGCAGTTAAAAACTGCTCTTCAATATCAGCAATATTTTCTTTGCTTAATTGCCATGAATAGATTGCTTGAAGCGCAAATTGACGTGCATTACGACGTGCGGCTGGTTTCACACTAACCCCCATTAGGATTCGATTTGAGACAGAACATTAATCATTTCGAGTGCGCTTAGTGCAGCCTCTGCCCCTTTATTACCAGCCTTGGTACCGGCGCGCTCGATTGCTTGATCGATAGTATCAACAGTCAAAACACCAAACGCCACTGGAATACTATACTCCAGAGATACTTGTGCTAGACCCTTATTGCATTCACTACATACATAGTCAAAATGTGGTGTACCACCACGAATAACAGAACCCAATGAAACAATAGCATCATATTTTGCTGTTTTAGCTACTCGTTGAGCAACTAATGGTAATTCTACAGCGCCAGGGCAGCGAACAACAGTGATGTTTTCTTCAGATACTTGACCAAAACGCGTTAAAGTATCAATAGCGCCAGAAAGTAAACTTTCATTAATAAAGCTATTAAAGCGAGAAATGACAATTGCAATTTTCGCATTAGGAGCAGCAACGCCGCCTTCAATTACGTTCATAAGCCTTCCTGTATCTATATTATTCCAATTAAACTGGGTAACTATTTTCAACTATATATCATAGTGAGAATCGGCGAATTCTATCACAGCTTTGTGACAAATATCTAATTATTTGGGCTCTATTTACTCAATAGAGCCCATGAGAGCCTTTATTTTGATACGTATTCAACCACATTAAGGCCAAAGCCTGATAATGAATGGTAACGCTTTGAAGATGACGATAGTAAACGCATATCAGAGATCCCTAAATCAGCCAGGATTTGAGACCCAACACCGACACGGCGAGAAGTGCCCTGCTTTTTCGCCATTGTTGGCGCTTCACCACTATCTTGTCGTTCTAATACTTTAATTTTATGAACAATACTATCTGCTGATTCTTCATTACCTAAGATAACCAGCACGCCACCTTCATTTGCAATACGCTGCATTGCTGTTGGTAATGTCCAACTGCGCTCAGAACAGCGGTCAGAATGAAGGATATCTGTAAAGGTATCTTGTAGATGAACACGAACTAAAGGCGCGTTATCTGATACATTCTCTTTTTTCATTGCATAATGAAGTTGGTTATCAATGGTGTCGCGGTAAGTCACTAGCTCAAAGTCACCAAACTCTGTTGGTAACTTACACTCAGCAACACGCTCAATCGTAGTTTCATTGTCATTACGGTATTCAATTAAATCGGCAATGGTACCTAATTTGATATCGTGCTTTTCAGCAAAAACTTCTAAATCAGGGCGACGGGCCATCGTTCCGTCATCATTTAAGATTTCAACAATCACACCTGCAGGTTCAAAACCAGCTAAACGCGCTAAATCACAACCAGCTTCAGTATGGCCAGCGCGAGTTAATACTCCACCTTCTTGAGCTGCTAACGGGAAAATATGGCCTGGCTGAACTAAATCAGCTGCCACTGCATTTTTTGCCACTGCCGCTTCAACTGTACGAGAACGATCGGCTGCTGAAATACCTGTTGTTACGCCTTCAGCCGCTTCAATAGAAACCGTAAAGTTAGTCGTAAACTGTGCGTTATTGTCTTGTACCATTGGTGGAAGACCTAGATTTTCACAACGATCTTTAGTCAGAGTTAAACAAATTAAACCACGACCGTGTGTTGCCATGAAATTAATAGCTTCTGGTGTGATTTTTTCTGCAGCAATGATCAAATCGCCTTCATTTTCACGATCTTCATCATCCATTAGGATAACCATCTTACCTAAACGAATATCTTCAATAATGTCTTTTGCTGAGCTAATTGCCATGTGAAATACCTTTAATATATTAAATTAGGTTAAGTGGTTATTTTAAGAAACCTGATTTTGCCAAAAGATCCATCGTAACAGAAGACTCAGGTTTCTCTTCTTTCTGTCCGGTCACAAGTCTTTCTAAATAACGAGCGATAACATCGACTTCTAAGTTCACTTTTTGTCCTACAGAGAAGTTATCCATGGTTGTTTCCGCTGCCGTATGAGGAACGATCGTCAGCTTAAATGCATTTTTTCGTACATCGTTCACCGTTAAGCTAATACCATCAACCGTAATCGACCCTTTTTCTACCACATACTTTGCTAAACTTTGTGGTAATTGGATCCAAAACTCAACCGCTCGGCCTGTTTGATGGCGCTCAATGATTTCACCAACTGCATCAACATGGCCAGAGACAATATGACCACCAAAGCGAGTCGTTGGTAACATGGCTTTTTCAAGATTCACTTTATCGCCCGCTTTGTAATCAACAAAACCAGTACGCTTTAAAGTCTCTAACGATAAATCAGCAGTATAGGTATGCTCTGTCATCGCAACAACCGTTAAGCACACACCGTTGGTGGCAATGCTATCTCCAAGCTTTACATCGCCCATATCTAACTTACCAACATTGACGGTAACACTAATATCTTCACCTTTTGGAGTGATTGCCTGAAGTGTTCCTATTGACTCAATAATTCCTGTAAACATCTGTTACCTTACTATTTTTGCTGTAATACGAATGTCTTTTCCGACCATTCGAACATCCGTAATGTCTAAGTCTATTGCTTCAGACATGGCTTTTAATCCAACTAGATTCAATAAGCTGCGTCCATCGGATCCCATTAACTTAGGTGCAAGGTAAATAATCAACTCATCCACTAAATTTTCTTTTATCATACTTGCTGCTAATGTCGCACCTGCTTCGACCCAGATATGATTAACGTTATATTCTTGTGCTATTTTATCTATGACTTCGGATAGAATCAGCTGCTCGTCATCACCTACATTACAATGAAGGTGATTTCCTTGAGCTATCACGGAGTGAGAAAGCTGAGAAGAAACTGTCGCAATTTCTCCCTCTGTCATAAATAACTTAAGTTTAGGCGTTAGCTGATGTTGGCGATCTAAGATAATACGTAAAGGCTGTCTTAATGCTTCTTTTGGGTAGGATTTTTGTATGGATGCAGGAAGATCTTCCCAACGAACATTCAACGAAGCATTATCTTCAATTACCGTTTTCGATGTGGATAAAATAGCCCCTGCTTGCGCTCGGTAACGTTGAACATCTTGTCTTGCTTCTTTTGATGTTATCCATTGGCTTACCCCATTTTCTAATGCGGTTTTACCATCTAAACTCGCTGCCATTTTTAATTGAACAAATGGCTTTCCCGTTTCCATACGTTGTAAGAAGGTAGGATTTAAGGCTCTTGCATCGGCTTCTAATAACCCTGATGCTGTCTCAATACCGGCTTCATTTAACATTGCTAAACCACGCCCTGCAACTTGAGGATTAGGGTCAACCATTGCGCAAATAACCTTGGCAACACCCGCTTTTATTAAACCTTCAGCACAAGGTGGGGTTCTTCCATAATGTGAACAAGGCTCCAATGTCACATACGCAGTGGCATTTTCGGCATCTTTACCAGCCTGACGCAGTGCATATACTTCAGCGTGTGGCTCACCCGCTTTTAAATGCGCCCCCTCACCAATAATCTGTCCATTTTTTACCAATACACACCCTACGTTTGGGTTTGGTGCAGTGGTATAAATACCTTGTCTTGCCAATGAAATGGCTCTTTGCATCATTTGGTGATCTTGGGAGGTAAGTTTCATGTTATTTCTCTAATTTTGCGATTTCTTCACCGAACTCTTTAATGTCTTCAAAACTACGATAGACAGAAGCAAAACGTATATAAGCCACTTTATCGAGTTCTTTTAATTGGTCCATTACAAGGTTACCAATCATATCTGAAGGCACTTCTCGCTCACCTGTTGCTCGTAATTGTGACTTAATGGTATTTAATGATAACTCAACTAAATCGGCACTCACTGGTCGCTTCTCTAACGAACGATATAGACCACCAGATAATTTATCTTCATCAAATGGTTCGCGATTACCGTTCGATTTAATCACTTTTGGCATCACTAATTCAGCCGATTCAAAAGTAGTAAATCGCTCACTGCACGCCAAACACTGTCGGCGACGACGAACTTGATGCCCATCGGAAACTAATCGTGAATCGATGACTTTCGTGTCTGTTGCGCTACAAAATGGACAATGCATAAGTTGCCTCCTATTCTTTTTTATTTAGTGTACAAGAAAAGCCGTGGCGTGCCTATTGCTGCTTAGTTAACTTACAAGGCTGACTAAAATAAAGGATGAAAATAATAACTATATTATCAATTTAAAACGTCTTATGTTTACTTTCACTTTATTAATCAGAAATTCGCTTTCATTACGTATAAACGATATATTTAATAAAGAATCTAGTTTAAAGGAATAATCACAATGAAAAAAATCAGTTTAGCGTGTGTATTTGCACTAGTTTTAGCTGGCTGTAGCAGTGCACCAAAACAACAAGACAATTATCAAGATGCCTCTTTTGAGCTATGTAATACTGAAGTGAAAGTATATTCAGTTAGTGATGATGGCCGTGTTCGTATCGTATGTAGCGATGGCTCTAAGTTCCAACTAAATAGCCAAAAGACACTAGATATCATGCGTGATATTAACGTTGATTACTGTACTGGAGAAGGTCTAGGTAAGTTTAATGAAACAAGCCGTTACTACACTTTCCAATGTAAATCTGGCGCGTTGATTAATATTAATAAGTAAGTTTTTCTTATTTATAGCTGATAGTAAAAAGCCCCTGAACCGTGATGGTTCCGGGGCTTTTTTATATTTAAAAGTAACTATTGTAATGAGCGAACGGTTACTTCACTAATTTTCAAAGGATCCCTTTGTGGCATTGGCAACTTCAAATTACTAACTGCAGTTTTCCCAAATGGAGAGACTCCACCTTCATATATTGGTTGTTCTTGTCCTGGTAATATTTGAGCAACAACACCTGGATTCCAAGCGCTAAAAAACTCTGTTAAATCAGTTTGAGCAGCATAAGATGCACATAACATCAATGCATCGCTTTTTTCTAAGTTCTGATTATAACAGTAATTAGTACCCTTTAAATTTAGGTCTAATTCAGATTCATTACGCGTTAGACGATGCATCAACTTAAATAAATTCCAGCCTTTCATACCCGTTATTGAGGTTTCGTAATATGCAGGAATGCTCCCCTCATACCAATCATTTATATCAAACTCTGTTTCAGCCCACTCTTTTAATTGAGCGAACATAACTAAACGCTCTCCAGCACCACCTGCACCCCAAACGTGTCCTTTTTCAGATTCAATAAACTCTGGCATTAATTGGATATCGTTAACAACACGCTCCATTTTACCTAGATGCTTATCTTGCATATACAGAGCTAAAATATTATTTACAACCTCTGTAGCACCAGTCACATTAAACGGCGCTTCTGCTGCATTATGTCCAACTTCATGCCAAAGCAACCAATCATTAAGTGGTGTAGTACTTAAATTGCGACCTTGAACATTAAAGCTATCATTCATGACTGGATAACCAGAATGCGCAGCCCCAATACTAATTGCCACATCATTGACAAAATGATGGCGATTATTTGGCATTGTGGCATCAGTTACTTTACGGTTTTTTGAACCCGAGATGTCCTCATTTCTCGCATAAAAATCATTAAGATCTTCTGAGAAGATATCTAACTCATTGGCAAAAACATCAAGCTGCCCTTTATAACGTTCTGCATTCAAATTCAATTTTGGTGCAGTATATACAAAGCTATTCGATACCACTTCTCCAATTGGTGCTGGTGAATTGATTGGGTTTATCCAGCCATTATTTTCAGTGTTTGTCACATCATATAGTGGAGCATCAACTGTATTAGATAGCGTAATAGTTACTTCTTTAGAACCACCACCTTGAACATAAATTAAACCACCATAAGGTACTGTAAACTCATGAGACCCCGAATCAAGAGTAAAGCTCTTTGTCATTCTTGGTGGACGCTTCAAGCTTAATTCATGCTTTTCTCGGCCAGTTAAATCATCGTGTAATGCGATTGAAAAAGTAACTGGTTGTTCATTACCAAATACTGATACTGTAAATGGTTGATGAGCAACAGCCCATTGACCCGTTGGTTGGCGATTGCCCGCGTACCAAGCCGCACTATAATTTCCCATATCTAACGTTAAGGTATCACCACCTTGAGACCCAGAAGGCTCACCAGGGAACTGTCGAATATCAACTTTAACATCGTAGTCCCAAAAAGAACGACCAAGCATTAAACGAGTTAAAGGTTTTTCCATATAGTTCAAAGGGTAACTAGGATTCATTTGTCCTGAATATACCCCCTTATCTGAACCATAAACCATCTTCAAACGATCTAATGACTCTTTTAAATCAACTGGACAGGTTGTATTGCCTTGAGCTACATCACTGGTATAGCAATTTAAGAATTGAGTAAATCGTTCAAAACCTAGCTCATCATCTGCTTTACTTTCGTAACGATAATCTAGATCATTCCACAACCACACGGTCATATTCTGGTAAATACGATTTAAATCTACGCTATTTAAACGCTCACCTTCCTTACCTTCTGTTCTAAAGTAGCGTTCATGCTGATACAAACTCTCAATATTAGTTCCAAGATTTGCTGCATCCACCATTGCTTTTGCTTCAGCATCACCTAAATTTAACTCGGTATAAGCGGGAACATACATACCACCAGTTAATGGGATCCCATTGCCAGGTCTGTATTCTAAACAATTTACTTCATAGTGATATTCAGCATTCACACATTCTTGATAGGTAAACTCACCATTAACTTTAAATTGTTCCAAAATACGATTTTTGGCGATATTCAAAGACGCATCGTTGACTGTTGGATTGCCTTGGTTATCAACAATCCACTGGCCATCTTCGTTCTTTTTAAAGTGTTCGCTTTCATCAATAAATGCAAGATGAGTACTTGATTCACCTTGTTCATTAATTTCACTCCAACGAACAACCTCTAAAGCAGGTTTATCATCAGGCTTATTGTTAAGAATAAAATCCCAAACAACTTCACCTTTATCATTAATCGTATATGGTAGTTTTGGTAATTCCCCAGCCCCTTCACTGACTGCAGCATAGCGCTCGATAACCCAAGAACCATACTCTCGATGAGAACGAACTCGATCTGGATAGCCACCATTTGGCCCATTACCACTCGAAACCACCGAGCTGTTCATACCAAATGCCAATCCAGCGCTATCAAATAACCTAGCTATTGGACCAATATTATTATTTTCAGTGAGCGTCTCCATAACTAAAACGCTACCGCCTTTTGTTACGTACTCTATTAACGCCGTAATATCGTCGACGGTTAACCTAGGTTTATTGAGATCAGCGCTCATTGGCAATTGATAGGCATTATTTACACCGTTGTCTAAATACTCATAAGCATTAATAAGTAAAAGAGGCATCGATTCTGGAGTAATACTATCAAAAGAGGATAATTGCTCTGTCGTTGCATTAAACACTGGCGCTAATTTATAAGGTGCTGAGCTACCAATAACTTGCCCATGACGTTTAAAGTAAACGTTTGGAATATTGGTTCCTACATGTATCTTATCCGCGGTAGTTTTATTGGTTAAATAACGCAATGTATTTTGGAAAAAATGCGTCATATCATCACTGTCAGTTGTGATACTACATTGCCCTTCAGCATTAACAGAACCGTTCCAACTGTAACCATTTGGGCACACAAGCACGCTGTTGTATCGCGCATTACCCATGATCATGACTTTACCTTTCCCTATTTCCCCAATACTTACAAAAGGCAAATTAAACGTTGCGGTGCTAGCACCAACATTATCAGGGATCACTTCAGAAGGGGCTTCTGTGATATAAGCCAGGCCTTTGTCATCCCATGCTTTTTTATCACCAAATTTCAACCAATAGTTATTATCATTACGAGCCATCATCACAGGAAAAGCGGTATTTGCTATATTCACTGCCGCTTGACCACGAGCACTTCCCGTACTACCGTAGAAATTAGTGCTGTCATGAAATACATGAAAACGTTCTACTGGTGCCCAGTTTTTATCTACGCCCCATAGCTTGTTAATATCAGCTTGAATAGAGCCCATTTCTGATGCTACATTGCGCACATTATTGAATTGATTAAAAACACTCGCGTCACAAGATTGCCCACAAATAGCTTTATCTATTTCAGAAGCTTGCCCTAATGCAAATTGTTTTTTAAATTCAGCAGGAATTATTACCGTATTTGGCTTACCATCAGTAGAGCCACCCACATTCAATTCTGCATTTTGGTCATTTAATGAAAGTGAAATAATTTCATTAATAACATTAGGATAAAGAGAAAATACTGCTTCTGTTTTATCTAATAACTTCAAATGTATAGATGATGGGTCACTATAACGCTGAATAAGTGCTTCAGCATTACGCCCTCTTTGTTCCTCACCAAAATCGGTAATGTAAAATACGGTTTTATTGCCACGAACAGAGCCTAGTTCAAACGTATCAATACCAAAACTAACAGCCTCGCCCCAGGCAAATTCAAATTCACCTAACTCATTGGTTTTTCCATTCCCTGAAGCACTAAAATAAGTTATGCCTTCAACAGGGTTACCCTGTGAATCTTGTAATACAGCCTTAGTTAGAATTGTTTCTTTTGGGGTATATTGTAAACTCTTCTCCGCATTAACAGATACAAAACTAGGATTTTCACTAACCGTAATTTCTGGTTCAATATTTGGTATATGTGTACTTGGAGCCTTATCAGCTAAAGAACCACTAGTCTCATTGATAACTTTCTGTTCAAAATCAACAGAAACTGTATCGATCTCTTTAAGTAATCTTTCAAAGCGAGCGCGCTCTAATAGAGAGAAATCGAAATCAAGTTGATTATTCCGAGTTACCGCCATATTTTGAATTAGCGTTATTATGTTCGTTTTTTTATTCAAGCTATCCTTATATTCATCAGCTAAAGCTAGCTGTAAATATTTAGTATCTAGTGTTTTCGTTGCTAGCTTTATACTTCCTGCAGCATACGTTGCAATCTGTAAATCATCGACATAACAAGAAATATGCTCACTAGCTACAAACTCAAAACCACTTGCTGGTTGATCGTTACATTTAACTGATTTGCCAAAAACATTAACACCATCTAAAGATAAAATGCCTTTGTATTTAACTTCAGGAGATCCACCGCCTCCAGTTCCGGGGCCGGTATCAACTTCTGGTCTCGAAGACCCTATATCTATACTCTCTTGATTACAGCCAGCAAGCAGCATTGATATCAATGATGCTAATAATAATTTTTTACTCATGATTCAACCTTTTAGAAGTGCTGAAACTAAACGCTCAGTTCACTGAAATCGAAACATACCACATTTATTTTTACATATTCTCAAAAATAATACAGAAATAGAATTAAAATCATGAATTTGAAATTTTTTCCTATAGCCACGATGAATTATCTGTACTTTATTTCACTCTTAATATTCTAAATTCCAATAAAAAAGGCTAGCCCATCACAGGCTAGCCTTTCAAATTTAATGTAGCTAAAAATATTAAGCGTATACAGGTAAACGCTTACAGATTTCTAATACTTTTGCTTTTGTCGCTTCGATAACAGACTCATCCCCTATGTTGTCTAGAATGTCACACATCCAGCCAGCAAGTTCTTTCGCATCAGCTTCTGAGAAACCACGACGAGTGATTGAAGGAGAACCAACACGGATACCAGAAGTAACAAACGGGCTACGTGGGTCATTTGGTACAGAGTTTTTGTTAACGGTAATATTAGCTGAACCTAGCGCCGCATCCGCTTCTTTGCCTGTGATATCTTTGTCAATTAAATCAACTAGAAATAGGTGGTTCTCAGTAGAACCAGAAACGATGTTGTAACCACGAGCTAGGAACTCGGCAACCATTGCTTTCGCATTAGCAACAACGCGCGTTTGGTATTCTTTAAACTCTGGCTCTAGTGCTTCTTTAAATGCAACCGCTTTACCAGCGATAACGTGCATTAGAGGGCCACCTTGGCCGCCAGGGAATACTGCTGAGTTTAGTTTCTTATAAAGATCTTCGCCTTCATTAGAAAGGATAAGACCACCACGAGGACCAGCAAGTGTTTTATGAGTCGTTGTTGTAACTACGTGAGCGTGTGGTACTGGGTTAGGGTAAACACCAGCAGCAATAAGACCCGCAACGTGAGCCATATCTACGAAAAAGTAAGCACCAACTTTGTCTGCGATTTCACGCATACGCGCCCAATCACATACTTGAGAATAAGCAGAGAAACCACCAATGATCATCTTAGGTTTATGTTCTACTGCTAGTGCTTCCATTTCTTCGTAATCAATTTGGCCAGCTTCATCAATACCGTAAGGAATGATGTTGTAAAGCTTACCAGAGAAGTTTACTGGCGAACCGTGAGTTAAGTGACCACCGTGAGCAAGGCTCATGCCTAATACTGTATCGCCAGCATTTAGAAGTGCCATATAAACTGCGTTGTTTGCTTGAGAACCTGAGTGCGGTTGTACGTTTGCGTACTCTGCACCAAACAATTCACACGCACGATTAATAGCTAATGTTTCCACTTTATCAACGAACTCACAACCACCATAGTAACGCTTACCAGGGTAACCTTCTGCGTATTTGTTTGTTAATTGTGAACCTTGAGCTTCCATCACTCGTGGGCTAGTGTAGTTTTCAGAAGCAATCAGCTCGATATGCTCTTCTTGACGTACTGTTTCTTCCTGGATTGCTGCAAACAAGTCTGCATCGTAATCTGCAATGTTCATATCACGCTTAAGCATCTGTATCTCCTGACTCAGATAAATATAAAACCCAAAAATAGCCCAATGACGCAAACGATTACGTCACTAGTCTTAACTGCGATATATTCTACATAATTTGATCTAGATCAGATAGCCTAAATTACATATTTCTTTATGATTTTTGTTGAGGATTCCTCATTATCAACATGAATAGGATTCAATATGTGTCAATAATTTGCTTTACACTATGTAAAGGCTTTACTACAAATCTTCTCTTATATTTACCGACAATCGATTGCATAAATTTATAATCCTACTATTCTTGCGACCATTATTTTATTGGTACAAGAACAGACCCTGTCGTTATGGAAAAAATTAAACACACTCACAAGGAAGATGTCATTGCTATTCTGACAGGCACTTTCTTAGTCTCTCAAGGTATTTTCTTTTTGCAAGCCGCTCAACTCTTAACTGGGGGCACCACTGGATTGGCGCTATTATTGAGCCAAATGAGCGGCATTAGTTTTGGTATTTTATATTTCACTTGTAACTTGCCATTCTACGCTCTGGCATGGCAACGATTTGGGAAGCAGTTTGCACTAACCAGTTTAATCTCTGGTGGCCTTGTTTCTATCATGACGGATCATTTGAATATGATGATCTCAGTAGATCATATTAATGACATTTACTGTGCTGTCGCTGGTGGTTTATTGATGGGATTAGGCATGCTTATTTTATTTAGACATCGTTCTAGTTTAGGTGGTTTTAATGTCCTTTGCCTTTTCATTCAAGAGAAGTTTGGAATATCGGTAGGTAAAGTTCAAATGGCGATCGACTTCTGTATTTTAAGTGCTTCTTTTTTCTTTATAACCCCTTGGTTATTGATTGTCTCTGTTCTTGGTGCCGTGGTATTAAATATCGTCCTTGCAATGAACCATAAACCTAATAGATACATTGTGACTTATGGGACGTAGTGCCTAACAATCACATTGAATGAAAAAAGGCGATGCGTTATTAATAGCATCGCCTTTTCTTTACTTATTTAATCACTGTACAATTCTTTAAAACTACACGACCTAAATCCAGTCGAGCTTCATCCCCTTTTCCGTGAAACACTATCGCGGCACTAATATCAGGCATTCCATCATCTGAAATATACTTTATTCCTGATGCTGATACGGCACGCTTTAAAGCATAATTTTCTTTAGGAAGTTGCAGTAATGCTTTATCTTCATTAAACGTTATCTGAAAATTTTTACCACCATCGCACTGATAGTTAACTGGTTGCGCAGTTCCCATATCAGGCGTTGTAGATGAACAACCAGCAAGTAATCCTAGGGCCGTAAAAGCAAATAATTTTTTCATGATTTTCTCTCATTCTTTTTTATTAACTATAGGATAAAACAAGCAAATACAGATGTTTCAAAAAAGATATTTATTTATATAAATGGCAAGCCACTTCATGCCCATTATCAGAAAGTTCGTGCCTTATTGGTTCTTTAGTGAAGCATTCCGCCTCTGCTTTTGGGCAACGAGTTGAAAATCGACATCCTTTGGGAGGATTAATAGGCGAAGGAACATCTCCTTTTAAAATAATCCGCTCCTTTCCTCTAAATCTAGGATGAGCAACAGGTATCGCAGACAGTAGCGCTTCGGTATATGGGTGCTTTGGTGAGTGATATAAGGTTTCCGAATCACCATATTCAACAATTTTACCTAAGTACATGACTGCTACTTTGTCAGAGATGTGCTTCACAACTGATAAATCATGAGCAATAAAAATCAACGCTAAGTTCATCTCTTTTTGTAAGTCTAATAATAAATTCACTATCTGAGCTTGAACTGACACATCCAATGCAGACACTGATTCATCACACACTATTAATTTTGGTTTTAACGCTATGGCTCTTGCGATACCAATTCGTTGCTTTTGACCACCCGAGAACTCATGAGGATAACGCGTTGCTGCACTCGCAGGTAAACCGACTTTAATCAGCAAATCTTCCACCCATTGTTTGCGCTCCTCAACTGTCCCCACTCCGTGAATAACAAAAGGCTCTTCTAAAATCATCTCTATTGTGTGTCTTGGGTTCAGAGACTCTGTAGGATCTTGAAAAATAATCTGCATTTCTTGGCGAAGTGACCGCATCTCTTTATTGCCAAGATCTGTAATATCATGACCTTCAAAGTATATACGCCCTGCTGTTGGTTCAAATAACTTCAGAAGGCTACGACCTAATGTACTTTTCCCACAACCAGATTCCCCGACAAGCCCAAGCGTTTCACCTTTATTAACACTCAGTGAAACCCCATCAACCGCATGAACTACATATCCCTTATTAAAGATCCCTTTTCCTGAATAAAAATACTGCTTAAGACCATCAATTTTTAATAACTCACTCATTTAACCACCTCATTACTGGCAATTAATTCATGAGTAAAATGGCAACTTACCTGATGCAATAAACCCACTTCACTCATGATTGGCACCTCAGTGTTACATATGTCTTGCTTGTATTTACAGCGTGTTGAAAATCGACAACCTGCTGGCATTTCATGTAATGAAGGAACGGTTCCCTGAATGGTTTCAAGTTCTGTTTTTGGCTGCAAACTTAAACTCGGCATAGAAGACATCAGACCTTGCGTGTATGGGTGCTTTGGATTATCAAACAATTCAAAAATACCCGCTTGTTCTGCCACTCGTCCTGCATACATCACGACAACTTCATCACAAATCTCAGCCACCACACCAAGATCATGAGTAATAAAAATAATCGACATGCCCGTTTCATCTTGCAACTTTTTCATCAACTCTAAAATCTGAGCCTGAATGGTGACATCTAATGCAGTTGTTGGCTCATCACAAATTAAAATATCTGGCTCACACGCTAACGCAATAGCAATCATGACTCGCTGACGCATACCACCAGACAAATTATGAGGGTACTCATGAATCCGGGACTCAGGTGATGGGATGCCTACTTTTTCTAGCATCTCTAAAGAATAGGAAAGGCGCTGCTTTTTACCTAAATCAGGACGGTGAAGTTCTAATACTTCGTTAATCTGCTTTCCTATGGTATGTACGGGGTTAAGTGCCGTCATTGGATCTTGGAAGATCATGGAGATACAATTACCACGCATTTCATATAATTTATCAGGACTTAGCTGAACCAAATCCGTCTCATTATATAAAATTAGCCCCCCGACTACATTGCCATACGGCTTAGGTAATAAACCCATAATAGACATTGCAGTGACACTTTTTCCACAGCCTGATTCACCAACAATACCAATGGTTTTTCCTTTTGGTACTTGAAAGCTAACACCATCTAGCACTCTTACTGTGCCATCATCAGTTTGAAACTCAGTCACTAGATCTTCTACTGATAAAACAATCTTTCTATCCATATGCATCTTCACTGTTTTTATTAGTATGTTGTCACTAGGAGATCCCTCTCCTAGCCTTTACGTTACTTAGTTAAACTTATAGTTTGTAAGTGTCATCAATGATAACCACAGGCTCAAAGGTTTTTTCTGATTTCATTGCTGCTTTGGTTTCTTTCTTCGCTGCTTCATCAATCCAGAACGTGCTGAATGTTTGAGAAAATCCCCAACCATGGAATAAGTATCCAGTTTGTTTGGTTGCCATATTTTCAGGTAACTTCATCCAACGCCAATAACCTGCACGTGCGTATGGCACCATATAACCCGGTACAATAACGTTAGCATCCGCAATCAGTTGTTGGATCTTACGAGAAAGTGCTCGTTTTTTCTCAATATCAAATTCATTTTTGAATGAGTCGATCAAACTATCTAGCTCTGGAGAGGTGAAATTAGTGAAATGGTTAGTTTGTGGTTTATTGGCATTATCTGAGTGGAAATATTCCCAATAGGCAGGAATGTCGCCTGTGCCCATATTATGGAAAGAGATATCGTGTTTTTTCTCAAGAACGTACTTAAACATACTTGAGCCATCAATAAGATTCAGCTCAAGATCCAACCCTGCCAATTTTGCCTGCTCTTTTAATACCGCAACACGAGGTGTGAAAGATTGCTGAGAATAAGTGACGGCAAAGCTTAGGCGCTCCCCCTTATCATTAACACGAATACCATCAGAGCCGACCTTAGTGAATCCCGCTTGCTCAAAATATTCGATGGCTTTTTTAGCATCAAACTTAGGCGCTTTAATCTCTGTATTGTCATAACCAATATGACCAAATCCCATGCCATTTGGCTTACGAGAATAATCCCCACGAAGGACTTTCTCTATCATCATGTCAAAGTCGGTCGCATACATAATGCCTTTACGAACATTAATATCATCTAACATTGGTTTTGCCGTATTCAACCATAGTCCACCAGCTCCCACTGGCGCTTGGTTAAACACCCATGCTTTTTGTATGTACCCATTTTGATAGTTTTTGCCGGAAGATTTTTCATGCCAAAGATCAGGACGAACCAAATCAAACGAATCTAAATTGCCTTTTTCAAAATGCTTTAGCGCAATATCAGCATCGCGGATCACCTTGATATTAATTTTTTCTACGTTATAACGATGTTGGTTATACTTATTTTCATAACCCCACCAATCTTCACCTACGTGTTTAAAGGTAATGTTTTTACCCTTTTTAATTTTATCAATATAGTAAGGTCCTGTGACAGGCTCTGGCTTGAAGTTGTATTTACGAACAAATTTATCATCAATACCATCGTTGTTTTTATCAACCTTTGGCTTACCATAAAAGTGTTCTGGTCGAGGCATTAAGTTGGTGTACTCAATCAACTCATCACGGTTACGAGCTTTGGCTGAAACAATACCTACCGTATTTTTATCAAAGGTAATAATGTCTGCAATTTCATTGGTAAAAAAGTCGTTATACCAAGGAGCTACAATATCTGTTGAACGCATCAGTTTTAACATAAACTGATAATCATCCGCGGTGACAGGCTTACCATCACTCCATGTTGCCTTTGGGTTTAACTTAAAATAAACGGTTTTATTATCATCACCAAATGCCCATGACTGAGCTAACCCTGGAAGCCACTCTCCAGTATTAGGGTGTTTAATTAATGGGGGGAGATTTGCTTCTAAAATCCATGCTCTAAATGAACCGTTCGAATCTGGACCAACCGTTCGAAAAGTTTGTGGAAAACTTAACGTGTATGTTCGATATGAACCACCAAAGGTTGCTTTTGAAGAGGCAAATGTAGGTGCGGTATCATTAGTTTGCCACTGTAAATTATCAGGTAGCTTGGCTGAAAATACATGAGAACTGAATAACGCAGTGGTAGATAGTGCTAACATCGTGAGCTTTTTATTCATAGTTATCGATTCCTTTCTTTTTATTATCTCTATTGTCGATATGGCCTAGGTTCCTGTTTTCCATCAACCTAGATTAATCATTACTATTTAAACGTATCGAGTGTGTTTCTTTGGATCAAAGGCTTCACGGATCCCTTCTCCAATAAAAGTCACCATAATTAATACCGTAACAATCGCAGTCACAACCGAGCTTGCTATCCATGGTGAATCTAAATTCGATTTTCCTTGCTGCAATAACTCTCCCCAACTTGGCGTTGGCGGCATTAAACCTAATCCTAAATAGTCCAAAGCAGTAAGCGCGGTGATATTTGCAACAATAGTAAATGGTGCCAAGGTCACAATCATTACCATGGTGTTTGGCAAAATATGATGAAACAAAATTCGACTATTGGATGCGCCTAAGGCTTTGGCTGCCATTACGTATTCACGAGCCTTTTCTTTATAGGTCATGGTTCGCATGTACCATGTCATTCCCATCCAGCCAAACATGACATTGATTAAGGTAAACAACATAAAGCTAGGTTTCATAATTGATACCAATATCATGATGACATATAAGAAAGGCACCATAGACCAAATTTCAATAAAGCGTTGGAAAAACAGATCGAACTTGCCACCAAAGAACCCCATCGCACAACCAACAGATACGCCAATTGCGTAAGATATTGCCAAGGTAATTAAGGCGAATCCCATGGCAATTCGAAAGCCATAAACCAATCGCGACACAATATCTCGGCCAATCGTATCGGTGCCTAAATAATGTTGTCCTTCAAGACTGGGCTCTGTAGGAGGAAAATCCCCTGAAAAATCTTGTTCATAAGGATTCCATGGAACAATAGGCATAATAACGAAATTGCCTTGCTCTTCTTGTTCAAACTTAACTTTCAACTCTCTGTAATTGGTTTCATGGACATAATCTAAACCAAAGGTCTCGCCCGATTTTACGTCACCATAGGTTGGAAAATGCCACTCTCCTTGATAGCTAACCAATAATGCTCTGCTGTTAACGAACACTTCCGCAAAGATAGAAAGTACCAGTAATAAAGACAAAATAAGAAATGACCAATAACCACGCTTTATCGCTTTAAAACGTTGAACCTTCTTTTGCGTCAGTGGACTTAAATTTAATATCGACGTCATAATTAAGCTCCAAACTTCACGCGTGGGTCAACCACAGCAACACACACATCAGATAAAATATTGCCTAGCATCAACATCATGGCGTTAATGGCAAACAACCCCATAACGACTGGGTAATCTCGCTCCATAATCGCTTCGTAACCTAGCAAGCCAATACCATCAATATTGAAAATAACCTCGATGAGGAATGAACCCGTCATAAAAAACATCAGTGAATTACCAAAGTGACTCGCAACAGGGATCAAACTATTACGTAAGGCGTGTTTACGAACGGCTTTTCTAAATGGCAACCCTTTAGCAATAGCAGTACGAACATAATCTGCCGCTAAGTTTTCCATTAAGTTATTCTTCATCGTCATCGTAAGTAGAGCAAAATCACCGATGAGATAACAAAATAGAGGCAGCACCGCATGCCACATAATATCTTTTATTTGTTCAAAAGCGCCGAAATCATCAAAGTCATCACCCACGAAGCCCCCCATTGGAAACCATTCTAGTTGATAGCTAAATAAACTAATTAAGAACACACCAATGACGTAGCCCGGTAAAGCAAAGCCAACAAAAATAGCAATGGAAGACGTAGAATCAAGAATGGAACCGTGCTTTAACGCTTTTAAATAACCGAGTGGAATGGAAATAAGATAACTGAGTAGAAAGGTCATTCCTCCATAAAAGAGGGAAACGGGTAATCGCTCTGCAATCATATCCCATACAGGTTCGTAGTAACGAGTCGATTCACCAAGATCAAGCACCACTAATTTTGTTAACCAATCATAATACGCTTCGAAAACCGGCTTATCTAAACCATAAAACGCATTAAGTTCAGCGATTTGATCTTCTGATAAAGCATTATTTCCATCAGTTACACTGCTCGTTCCACCCGTTTCAGCGCTTCCCTGCATCTGTAAACTCAAAAGCATACGCTCTACAGGGCCACCGGGAACAAAACGCGTTAGCGCAAAGATAAGTAAGGTAATACCAATAAAGGTTGGGACAACCAATAAAAGTCGTCTAAATAGGTAAGATATCATCCGTGACTATTGCTCCAAATCCAATCTGCAGACTCCGCTGCATTTATTTTTTATAATAGTTTTATTAACTTAGCTCAATAGTATACCAACTACAATCCGACCTATTGAGAGTGTAAGCGAGTTAACAGTTTGCAGAATAGTGAAAGGATTAGAAAGAGAAAGACAAGAATTTGACACTTTTGTTAAGAAAGTGTCACAAAATAAACCTCTTTGGATTAGATTATCTACTAAATAGAAGAGAAATATTAAAGCAAGCAAATTACTGAAAAGGGATCTCACTCAAATGAGAAAGGATTTCTTGTTGTTGTTCATCCGTTAATAAATCCCATGTATTCACAGTCTCATCTACGGGCGTTTTTTGATGACATAGTGCCTTTGGCTGATCATTACCTAAAAGCAGATTTGAACTTTTATCAACGTTATTCATAACAACCACCTTAGTTTACAACTCTACTCATTGAGTTATTTAAAATCCATTTACATAATTAACTTTAAGTAAATTTCTATAATAAAGATACACCCTTTAGCTCTTAAAAGTAAGACAGAAAGAAAAAGCTATTTTAAAACAAAGTAATAACATAAAAAAACGCCTACAGACTTCTCCATAGGCGCTTAATTACATTCTATTTTCTGATTAACTTAGATAAAAAAACACCTAAGCAAAAAGGAACTTAGGTACATCAGCAATGCTATCAAGAACTGTTGTTGCTAACGCTTCACCCTCTTCTGTTACTGGCTTACCTGTGCGAACAAGAATGCGAGTACCAACACCAGCCGCTTGTGCTGCCATCATGTCTTCTTTCTTATCGCCGATCATAACCGAGTTTTCCATATCGATGTCTAAGAAACTCTGTGCTGAGTTAAACATCCCTGGATTTGGTTTACGACAATCACACTCTTCTTTGTATTTTTCTACCGTTGCTTCTGGGTGGTGCGGGCAATAATAGATACCATCAAAATCAATGCCGTTATCGGCAAAGTTCCAATCCATCCATTCAGTTAGGATTTCAAATTGCTCTTCAGTAAACATACCACGAGCAATTCCCGATTGGTTTGTTACTAATACAAGTAGGTAACCCATGTCTTTGCATTTTTTAACGGCATCAAATACACCATCAATATATTCAAAGTCATCACGCTTATGAACATAGCCACGATCAACGTTAATTACGCCATCTCTATCAATAAATACCGCTGGTTTGGACAAGGTGAAACCCTCTATATAGTCAAATCGGTTAATGAAAAAATTATCGCACGCTTTTGCTTTCTTAGCATCAAAATTTATACGTTTAGCCGTCTAGACGTAAAAATACCTATTGACTTAAATCAATATCCGAAATAGCATCAGTAAGATATAAAAAATGAGAGATCGCTCAGATTTTTTAACCTTGGTTATCTTTCTATTTACACTGGCTTTCTATTTACATTAGCTCCCTATTTAAAAATGCAGTTCAAGGCGAATCATGATTGAAATAAACCGCGTTAATAAGGTGTTTTATCAAGGTGCAAAGGAAATTAATGCCCTTAAAGATATTAACCTACATATTGCCCAAGGCACCATCTTTGGTGTAATTGGCTCATCAGGTGCAGGGAAAAGTACGCTGATACGCTGTGTAAACATGTTAGAGAAGCCAACAAATGGTGAAGTGATTGTTGATGGTGTTGATTTAACAAAACTCTCTTCAAGCGAGTTAAGCAAAGCACGCCGCAATATCGGAATGATTTTCCAACACTTTAACCTTCTTGCTTCACGAACTGTATTTGAAAACGTAGCTCTACCATTAGAGTTAGCGGGAAAATCAAAACAAGAGATTAAGAAAAAAGTCACTGAACTATTAGATTTGGTTGGCTTGGAAGATAAGCACCACACTTATCCTGCAAATCTTAGTGGTGGTCAAAAGCAACGTGTTGCTATCGCTCGTGCGCTTTCAACAGTTCCAAAAGTACTGCTTTGTGATGAAGCAACCAGTGCGCTTGATCCTGCAACAACAAAGTCAATTCTAGAGCTAATCAAAGATCTAAATCGAAAATTAAATATTACTATCCTAATCATTACCCATGAAATGGAAGTCGTAAAAAACATCTGTCATGAAGTGGCGATTATCGGTGGCGGTGAGTTGGTTGAAAAAGGCATTGTGAGCGATATTTTTGCTCATCCTAAAACCAAACTTGCACAAGAGTTTATTCGTGCAACATTAGATTTATCAATTCCTGATGATTTCAAATCTCGTCTACAAGAAACCTATGTAGAAGGCAGTTACCCTCTTATTCGTTTGGAATTTACTGGTGCCAGTGTTGACGCCCCTGTCATTAGCCAGATCTCTCGTGAATTTGACATTGATATCAGTATCTTAAATGCAGATATCGATTATGCTGGCGGCGTTAAATTTGGCCTTATGCTAGCCGAGTTTTTTGGCAACCAAGAATCAACAGCGCAAGCAATTACATTCTTACGCAATCATCACGTAAAAGTAGAGGTATTAGGTTATGTCATTTGATGTGATTTCTGCATGGCTTGATTTAAACAGCAAGCTGTTATTAAACGCAACAGGCGAAACCCTTTATATGGTTGCGGTTGCTGGTATTGTTGGTTTTGCTATTGGTATCCCTCTTGGTGTTGTTTTACACATCACGAAAAAAGGCGGACTAATGGAGAACACGGCGTTTAACAGCGTACTTGGTGCGATAGTAAACGTGGGGCGTTCGGTGCCTTTCTTGGTATTAATGGTTGCGATTATTCCAGTAACAAAACTGATTGTAGGTAGCTTTATTGGTACCACTGCTGCGATTGTCCCATTAACCATTGGTGCCATTCCATTTGTGGCTCGTTTAATCGAAGGTGCATTAATCGAAGTACCAAGTGGTCTGGTTGAAGCAGCACAGTCTATGGGCGCAACTCCACTGCAAATTATTACGAAAGTACTGCTTCCTGAAGCACTACCAACTATTTTAAACTCAGTAACTATCACACTAGTAACGCTAGTTAGCTACTCTGCAATGGCAGGTACGGTTGGCGGCGGTGGCTTAGGTGATGTTGCTATTCGATATGGTTTCCACCGTTATGATTTAACCATCATGGCTGTGACCGTTGTTATGCTGATTGTTTTGGTTCAAATCATTCAATCTGTTGGTGATTCTTTAGTTAAAAAAGTCGATCACCGTTAATTTTATTTAATATGGAATTCATTTTTAAGGAGTAAATAATGAAATTGAATCTAAAAAAACTGGCAGCAGTTGCTGGCCTAGCATCAACACTTATCCTTACGGGTTGTGGACAAGAAGAAGCAAAAACAAACTCAATTAAAGTGGGTGTAATGGCGGGTGCTGAAGCGCAAGTTGCTGAGGTTGCAGCTAAAGTGGCAAAAGAGCAATATGGTCTTGATGTTGAATTAGTAACTTTTACCGATTACGTAACACCAAACGCAGCATTGGATGATGGTTCTATTGACCTAAATGCATTCCAACATAAACCATACCTAGATCAACAAGTGACCGATCGTGGTTACAAAATTGAAATTGCAGGTAACTCTTTTGTATACCCAATTGCTGGTTACTCTAAGCAAGTAACTTCGGTTGACCAAATTGAAGATGGTGCACGTATTGCGGTACCAAACGATCCAACTAACCTTGGTCGTTCTTTACTTCTTCTTCAAGAACAAGGGCTAATCACATTACGTGATGGTTCTGGTCTTGCTGCAACGATTCGTGATATTACGACTAACCCTAAAAACATCACTATTGTTGAGTTGGATGCAGCACAGCTTCCTCGCTCTCTTGATGATGTAGCACTGTCTGTAATCAACACAACTTACGCAAGTAGCCTAAACCTTACACCAGAGAAAGATGGCATCTTTGTTGAAGATAAAGACTCTCCGTATGTAAACCTAATTGTTGGTCGTACTGACAACGTAAACACTGAAAACGTAAAAACATTTGTTAAAGCGTACCAATCAGAAGAAGTTTACCAAGCAGCACTTAAAACATTTAAAGGTGGCGTAGTTAAAGGTTGGTAATCCTCTTCTTTTAACAAACTAACCTACAAAAGGTTGACGTGAGAGCGTCAACCTTTTTTAATATCTAAAGATTATTATTCATAAAGAATACTTCAATGACTTATCACATCGATCCTGTTGGTTTTATCCAATCGCCTTACAAAGAAAAGTTTGCGGTTCCTCGCCAACCTCGCTTAGCACCTAGTGCCACATCTCGCCTAAAATTGGTGGGGGATGCTAACTCACCTGAATCCGTGCGTGCTATTGAGCAGTTCTCTCATTTATGGCTTCTTTTCTTATTTGACCAAAACTTAGAGGCGGGATGGAGACCCACGGTTCGTCCACCACGTTTGGGTGGCAACGAGCGTATTGGTGTATTTTCTTCGCGTGCGACCTTTCGTCCCAATGGTATTGGTATGTCTGCGGTCGAATTAAAAGGCGTGGTTCAAGAAGGCAATCAAACCTATTTAGAATTGGGCAGCGTTGATTTGGTGGATAACACGCCAATCATAGACATCAAACCTTACATCCCCTATTCCGATTCTATTCCTGATGCACTCGGTGGTTTTGCAGAGAAAGAACCTGACGTTCTTGATGTGTATTTATCGATAGAGGCACAAAAATCACTAAGTTCTCACCCACAAAGAAAAGAGATAGAGGCGGTAATAAAAGAGGTTCTTAGACAAGATCCACGACCAGCTTATAAGAAAGGGAAAGCTGATAACAAAGAATATGCGGTAAATTTGTTTGATTTGAACGTAAAATTTACTGTAGATAGCAATTCGATCACGGTAACTGCAATTGATCGCTTTTGAGATCGCTTTTAGGCTGATATCATAGAAAGCTTAATTTTAGATTGATCCTGTTCTCATTAAAGAACATACCATAACTAAGATTGAACTCTCGATTTAACTGTTTAAGTCGAGCTATTCCAATATTCATAACTAACAAATGGATGAAAACATGCGCACTAGCAAATACCTTCTTTCAACACTGAAGGAGACTCCAAACGACGCAGAAGTAGTAAGCCACCAGCTAATGCTACGTGCAGGTATGATCCGTCGTCTAGCTTCAGGTTTATATACTTGGCTACCGACTGGTCTACGTGTATTGCGTAAAGTCGAAAACATCGTTCGTCAAGAGATCGACAATGCAGGTGCAATCGAAACTTTGATGCCCGTAGTTCAACCGTTTGAGCTTTGGGAAGAAACAGGCCGTTCTGAAAAGATGGGTCCTGAGCTTCTTCGCTTTACTGACCGTCATGTTCGTCCGTTTGTACTTAGCCCAACAGCTGAAGAAGTTATCACGAGCCTTGTTCGTAACGAAGTTAACTCTTACAAGCAACTTCCACTAAACTTGTACCAAATCCAGACTAAATTCCGTGATGAGCGTCGCCCACGTTTTGGCGTTATGCGTGCACGTGAATTCTGCATGATGGATGCGTACAGCTTTGATATCGATAAAGAAGGCCTACAAAAGTCTTACGATGCAATGCACGATGCTTACTGTAAAGCCTTCGACCGTATGGGTCTTGAGTACCGTCCAGTATTGGCTGACTCAGGCGCTATCGGCGGCAGTGGTTCTCAAGAGTTCCACGTACTTGCTGAAAGCGGCGAAGATTTAATCGCATTCTCAACAGAATCTGATTACGCAGCTAACATCGAAAAAGCAGAAGCTCTAGCACCAACAACTGAACGTGCTGCTCCTACTCAAGAGATGACAACGGTTGATACACCAAACGCAAAAACAATTGCAGAATTGGTTGAGCAACACGGTATCGCGATTGAAAAAACAGTTAAGACATTATTTGTTAAAGCATCTGATGAAATTGACGCTGATATCATTGCACTTATCATCCGTGGTGATCACGAACTTAACGAAGTTAAAGCTGAAAACCTAAAAGAAGTTGCTTCTCCACTAGAGATGGCTGACGAAGCACAACTTCATGACCTAATCGGCGCTGGTGCTGGTTCTCTTGGTCCTGTAGGCCTAGAACTGCCATTCATCGTTGACCGCTCTGTTGCAGTAATGAGTGACTTTGGTACAGGCGCAAACATCGATGGTAAGCACTTCTTTGGTGTTAACTGGGAGCGTGATGTACAGCTTGGTCAAGTTGAAGATCTACGTAACGTTGTTGAAGGCGATCTAAGCCCATGTGGTCAAGGTACTCTACAACTGAAACGCGGCATCGAAGTCGGTCACATCTTCCAATTAGGCACAGCCTACTCAGAAGCAATGAACTGTGGCGTGCTTGATGCTAACGGTAAAAACTCTATCCTTGAGATGGGTTGTTACGGTATTGGTGTTTCACGTGTTGTTGCCTCAGCTATTGAGCAAAACAACGACGAATACGGCATTGTATGGCCAGAAGCGCTTGCACCATTTACGGTTGCTATCGTACCGATGAACATGCACAAATCTGAGCGCGTTAAAGAAGCAGCAGAAAAACTGTATGCAGAACTAACAGCAATGGGCATCGATGTACTCTTTGATGACCGTAAAGAGCGTCCAGGTGTTATGTTTAAAGACATCGAGCTTATCGGTATTCCACATACGGTTGTTATTGGCGACCGTAGTATGGATGAAGGTAACTTCGAATATAAAAACCGTCGTGCAAACAGCAAAGAAGTGGTTGAAATTGCAAACATCGTTGAGCACATTAAAGCTCAATTAAGCTAATTTCATCACCTTTTAAATACCAAAGGCTAAGTAGATTTACTTAGCCTTTTTTATATCCATGAAATAATGTTACTTTTACTCATTTATTTCTTGATTACTTTACATCTACTGATAGAATCCGCAGCAACAAGATCGCTCTCTTTTTTTACCGTTGTTCTACGGCTTGCGATTTTTATATACCGATGAATTTAACTCTCTATTTGTTAATACCATCAAATTCGATCTGATATTATTTACCATCAATCTATACGTATTTAGCACTATAACAACTAATGTGTAATTACCTTTTTATTAAGGTGCTTCGTATTGTCTCAAATATAACTGAATCAACAATCGTTATATTCGTGTGATGAGTTTAGATCGCCACTTAATTTCTAATGCAGTTCGTAAATGCATTCTCTCATTTACCTGCACTACTTCTTTTATATTGGAAACAAGTTGTGAATACATTATTTAAATTAATAAATGGAAATAAAAATCTATTCATTTATTTTCTATTTTCATTAATCATTTCTTTTTTTACTACGTTCAGTCTTTCAACATTCGCTTCTGAACCTCAAGTTAAAAAACCAGATATTTTAAAAGTTGCCCTTGGTAGTGAACCCGCTTCCGGCTTTGACCCGATCCTTGGTTGGGGTAAATACGGCAATCCGTTATTCCAATCTACCCTATTAAAAAGAGATAAAGAATTAAATTTTGTTGGCGACTTAGCGACAAAATGGCGCTTAACCAATAATAAACTGACCTGGATTGTCACTTTAAGAAACGACGTTCAATTCAGTGATGGTACTCAACTGACAGCAGAAGATGTCGCTTTCACTTACAATCAAATTTTGCAGCAAAGCAGCACCCATGATCTCAGTGCATTAAAAATGGCAGAGCCTTTAACTCCTTATTCGGTAGCTTTCCATTTGACTCAATGTGACATTACATTTCTAGACCGATTCTCCTCTATTGGAATCGTTCCAAAACACGTTTATCAACAGCAAGATAATAGCTTTCGTTATGGCTCATCCCCGGTAGGCTCTGGTCCTTATGTCCTAACCAAGTGGGTAAAAAACCAGTACGTTAGTATGAAATTGAATCCATATTATTATGGGAAAACACCTCATTTCTCACAGTTAATCGCTGTTTTTGGAAGTGAAGAGTCTCGTTTTATTCAACTAAAAACACACCAATTAGATTTAAGTGTTGTACCTCAACGCTATGCAAATCAAACACTCAAAGGCTATAAGCTATGGTCAGTACCGACACTAGATAATCGTGGTATTGTCTGGCCAATGCACTACAACAAAAATGCTGAAATGACTTACATCACAGCCGACCCTGCCATAAGGGAAGTGTTTGATTACTTAATTGATAAGCAATTAATTGTAGATAAATTATTAGATGGTTATGCAACACCTGCGTATTCCATCGCAGATAATATGCCTTGGGGTTTGGATACCCAAGATATCACTTCTAAAAAAGTAAACCTAAGCCATGCTAACGCTTTGCTTGCACAAGCGGGTTGGAGTGACAGTAATAATAATGGGACGCTAGATAAACAAGGTCATGAAGCTTCTTTTTCTCTGCTCTATAAAGCAGGAGATAGTGTCAGAGAACAGCTGGCATTAGCAATCAGTTCAATGGCGGCTAAAGTCGGTATTAACATTAATGTTAAAGGTCTCGAATGGAATGATATTGCCCTCCAAATGACGACAACTCCCGTCCTTATGGGCTTTGGTAGTCACTCTGCAAGTGAAGTAACTTATGTTTATCACTCTCGTTATGCGCATACTGATTTCTATAACTCAGGCGGTTATCGAAATCCACAGGTCGACTCAGCGATTGATAAAGCCCTTAAAGCACCATCATGGGATGCATCATTGCCTTTTTGGCAACAAGCACAGCAGCAGATACAACAAGATCGCCCATGGACTTGGTTAGTTAATATTCAGCACCTTTATATGGCTAAAAATTGCTTAGATTTAGGAAAACCAATTACTGAACCACATGATCATGGCTGGCCGCTAACCGCAAATATCGAAGAGTGGCGTTGGACGTGTCAATAAACACCCAACATTCAAGTCGTGTGTGCGTAAGTTTAACTCGCCTTGTGATTCAACTGTGTTTGGCTCTTGTAATGATAACGCTACTCTTGGCGTTATCACCGATTGATCCCATCAGTGCGTATTTTGATGGTAACGCGCTCGCTGTGTTTGGTGAGCGAAAAATACAGCTTATCGAACAACTAGGCCTAAACCAAACCGCCTTGGAGCGCATGATAGATTTTACAACGTCATTACTGTCAGGTGATCTTGGTTACTCTTATCACTATCAAGAGCCTGTCAGTGAGATCATTTGGCAACGCAGTCGTTATTCCATCATGTTAATGGCTAGCGCGAGTGCTTTATCACTTATCCTTGGCTATACCATGGGGCTGTTACTTGGTTTATTTCCGACAAAGAAATGGAGTAACGTTTTTACTCACATTACATTAATGATGAATGCCATCCCTAGTTTTTGGGTTGGTTTAATCCTAATCAGTGTTTTTGCTATAAAATTAGTTTGGTTTCCTATCGGCGGTGTTTCTCCTTTAGGAATTGATCCTGAGAGTTTATCTTTATATGAAAAAGCACCTTACTTCGTATTACCATTAGTGACCTTATGCTTTAGCTTAATGGCACCCATTATTTTACATACGAGAGAAAAGGTCATTGAAGTGAGTCATAGCCAGCATGTGCAATATGCTCGCCTTCATGGTCAATCTATTTTCTCTATTGTTCGGTACCATTTATTAAGAAACACTCTAGTCCCAGCTTTAGTCATTCAATTAGCGGGGTTCTCTGAATTATTAAGTGGATCAGTCATTGTTGAAACCGTCTTTAATTTTCCAGGCATAGGACAAACCTTAGTAAAAGCAGGCCTTAGTGGAGATACGCCACTGCTGCTGGGGATCACTTTTTGTTGTGCCATCTTTGTTTTTATCGGTAATGCCCTAGCCTCGCTACTCACTAAGCGGCTCTCTTTGTCCGCCTCATTTTAACCTTAAAGAATATTTATTATGTTAAAGAAGCATCTTCCTTTAACCTTATTTTGTCTTTTATTACTGATTTCCCTCTCTTGGCAAAATAATGGCGAGAACATTGATTTATTCAATAAAAACCTTATGCCAAACACCCATTATTGGTTTGGAACCGACTGGTTAGGCAGAGATGTCTTTAGCCGAACTCTCAAAGCGCTTTTATTCAGCCTTGCTATGGGAGGGCTAGCCTCTCTCTTCTGCTCATTGCTTTCGATGTGTTTGGCTTTGATTGGAAATATCAATACAACTTGTAGCTACCTAATTAATACCCTAATTGATGTATGGAGTGCTTTACCACACATCTTAGTCATGATTGTACTGTCCATTTTAGTTGGTGGTGGTTTTGAAGGGTTAGTGGTTGCTATTACCTTTAGTCATTGGCCTAAATTGACGCGCTTGCTTAAAGTTGAAATTGAACAGTTACGCCAAAAACCTTATGTATCGCATTCACTGGCTTTTGGGCACTCTAAATTGCACAGCTATGTAACGCATTTGACGCCTCACCTTTTGCCACAAATGCTAACCGGAATGTTAGTCTTATACCCTCAAGCATTAGTTCATGGCGCCGGATTGACGTTTTTAGGCTTTGGTATTGAACCGTCCACGCCCTCCATGGGGGGAATGCTCTCTGAAGCAAGTAAATACTTACTTAGTGGCCAATGGTGGCTGGCTTTATTCCCGGGGATAATGTTAATCATTAGCTCATTACTGCTGATGCAAATTGGCGCTAATACAAGAAAATAAGGAGCTGGCAATGATTCAAATTAGTGCACTAAATATCAAACAAAAAGATCACCAAATCCCGCTGATCAGCAACCTTTCTTTATCTATTGATAAAGGTGAAGTATTGGCGATCATCGGAGCCAGTGGTTGTGGAAAAAGTGTATTAATTAACACCATTATGAACTCCCTCTCCTCTGATTTCAGCGTCACAGGAGAAATTAATATTGATCCAACAGTACGAATGGCTTTAGTTCCACAGTACATTGATGCTTTAAATCCGACAGCAAAAATTGGTTCCCAACTAGCGCAATTTGACCCTACAAAAAAATGGTATCAACGCAAAAATACAACCGCTATTCATAAGGCTCTCACTTTTGCTCAATTACCTCAATCTGTCGCTAGTTTGTACCCTTATCAATTATCAGGAGGTATGGCGAAACGTGTGCTCTCTGCGCTGGCTTTCATTCAAAACCCAGACGTTATTATTGCTGATGAACCAAGCTGTGGTATTAATGATGAATATGTTGAACCTTTATTTCAGCACTATCAACACCTCGCTCATAATGAGAAAAAAGGTGTCATCATCATCAGTCATGACTTAAAACACGTTATTGATATTGCCGATCGAATTCTTGTATTAAATAATAATGATGATGGAAACCAACTGTCATCCATAGAGTACACTAGCCCAAAAAACATTAAGGAAGGAAAAAGCCAACCATACAGCCAAGCGTTATGGAAAGCCTTACCTAACCACTGGGAATAATATGATTCAATTACTTAACGCCTGTATTCACTACAAAAATAAACCACTTTCGCTGCCCAATATCAACCTAGAACAGGGAGAGATTCTAGGACTCTCAGGGATCAGTGGCAGCGGTAAATCAACCGTCGCCATGCTATTGGCTGGTTTTATTACTCCTAACTCAGGGAGTGTAACGATACCTGAATACAACAAAAGCACACCTAATCCAGTTCAATGGATTGGCCAACATCCAGAACGCTCATTCAATCCTAAGTGGACATTATTACGATCTTTAAAAGAGAGCTTTCGTGATAATCCTTTTGATGAATACCTAGAGCGCTTTAGTATTGATAAAGAGTGGTTGTCTCGTTATCCAGCAGAGCTATCTGGCGGACAGCTACAACGTTTAGCTTTATGTCGCGCATTATTACCCACAACTCAATACTTACTGTGTGATGAGATCACAGCTCAACTCGATCCCATTACTCAAAAAACAATTTGGGAACAACTACTGCAACTGTGTCAGGAAAAAAACATGGGACTTTTAATTATTTCTCATGAAAAAGCCTTACTTAACTCTATTTGTCATAAAATAATTACTATTAATTAAGAAGTTTTATTCAAAGATATCGACCTGTTTTTAGAATAAATTTTCTACTTATATTTAACAAATTTAAAACCCTAAAAAAGTTCTATTTTTCATTATATTTCTGTTGCCAAGTCTAAAATATAGGATTAATATCCAGATCATAAAGCGTTCAAAAATCTTCTCTAAAGTTAATCTCTTTTTCATATTCATGTTCACTCAAATTAGATTACCTTTACTGTAAATATGAGTACTTAACTCAACACTGCCGTAATTTAGGCAATTACAATTTATTTAGAATACTTATCTCTCTAGTTTTAAACTGGAGATGTTTGCTATTTATTTTCATTACTTCTTTTGAGGAAAATATGCCATAGCGGCAGGGTTAAATATGCCTGAAATAAATACATCCCCCTCTGGTTGGTTAGCAGACATATCCCTTTTCTATGAAAAAAGAGGCTCAAATACCAAACTAGTTCGTCGTGAACAAGTTGGTCCATTAATGGTGCAGCGTCCTTTTTATCCAGAAATTGGGGTTTCTCATACCTATTTACTTCACCCACCCGGTGGCGTAGTCGGTGGTGATCAACTCAATATTAATATTCATGTTGCACCAGAGGCTCACTCATTAATAACAACACCAGGGGCCACTAAGTTTTATCGTAGCTCTGGCGCAACATCAAGCCAAACACAATGCTTAAATGTCGAAGAAAAAGGCTTCTTAGAGTGGTTACCTCAAGAAAACATTTTTTTCCCAGATAGCCAAGCACACTTAAATACTCAAGTTGCTCTACATAAAAATTCGCATTTTATTGGTTGGGAAATGAACTGCTTTGGCCGCCCTGTACTCAATGAGATTTTTGAAAAAGGTATGGTGACAGGGCGAACCAACATTAACGTTGATGGCAAATTACTGCTTTCAGAGTCCATGTATATCGACGCCATTAATGAAATTAAGCACGCAGCAGGAATGCGAGATTACCCAATGCTTGGAAATCTGTATATCTACCCTGCATCTGAAACACTAGAAGATAAATTAAGAACACTGATTAATGAACATTTCCATGAACAAACTGGGTTATTTGGCAATAGCGATCCTATTTGTGGAATTACTGAAATTGATGGCTTATTGGTTATCCGTTATTTAGGCCACCAAACAGAGCCAATGATGGCGTGTTTCAGCACTCTATGGCAACACACTCGCCAACATTGGTTAGGCTCCTTACCCGAAGTCCCACGCATCTGGGCTACATAATTAGTTGGAATAGCAATGGAATTAACACCAAGAGAAAAAGACAAACTGCTGCTTGCTTCTGCGGGCATGATCGCTGAAAGACGTAAGGCGCGTGGACTAAAACTGAATTATCCAGAATCTATCGCCCTAATCTGTTTTGAAATTATGGAAGGCGCACGTGACGGACGCACAGTGGCTGATCTAATGAACTACGGTCGTACTATTTTAACCGCTGATGATGTAATGGAAGGCGTCCCTGAGATGATCCCAGATGTTCAGGTTGAATGTACTTTCCCTGACGGAACTAAACTCGTTTCAATTCACGATCCTATTGTTTAAGGAGCAAATGATGATCCCTGGCGAATTAAGAGTTAATAACGACCTAGGTCAAATAGAATTGAACGTGGGCCGCACAACACACACATTATCTGTCGCAAATTACGGCGACCGCCCTATTCAAGTTGGCTCTCATTACCATTTTTATGAAGTTAATGAAGCGCTTCATTTCGACCGTGAGCCAACAAAAGGCTTCCGTTTAAATATCCCTGCGGGCATGGCGATTCGTTTTGAACCCGGCCAACGTCGCACCATTGAACTGGTTGAATTTGCAGGTAAACGTGAAATCTACGGTTTCCAAGCCGCAATCATGGGTAATGTCGATAAGCACATCACTACAACAATTCCTGACGATAAAGAGGTGAAGTAATGGCGCATATTTCTCGTACGGCTTATGCCAATATGTTTGGGCCGACAACAGGCGACCGCCTTCGTCTAGCAGACACTGAACTGTTTTTAGAAGTAGAAAAAGATTTTACAACCTATGGCGAAGAAGTGAAATTCGGCGGTGGTAAAGTGATCCGTGATGGCATGGGTCAAAGCCAAGTGGTTAATAGTGAATGCGTTGATGTGGTTATTACCAACGCATTAATTCTCGATCACTGGGGAATTGTTAAAGCCGATATCGGTATTAAAGATGGTCGCATCTTTGGTATTGGTAAAGCGGGTAACCCTGACGTTCAACCGAATGTCGATATCGTTGTTGGTCCAGCAACCGAAGTGGTCGCTGGTGAAGGCAAAATCATTACCGCTGGTGGCGTTGATACGCATATTCACTTTATCTGCCCTCAACAAGCGGAAGAAGGCTTAACTTCTGGTGTTACTACCTTTATTGGCGGTGGTACAGGTCCTGTTGCAGGTACCAATGCAACCACGGTAACGCCAGGTATTTGGAACATACACCGCATGTTAGAAGCGGTTGATGATTTACCAATTAACGTAGGTCTATTTGGTAAAGGCTGCGTAAGTAAACCTGAAGCACTGCGTGAACAAATTGAAGCCGGTGCAATGGGGTTAAAAATCCATGAAGACTGGGGTGCAACCCCTGCGGCTATTCATAACTGTTTAAACGTAGCTGATGAAATGGACATTCAAATTGCCATTCACTCAGACACCTTGAATGAAGGTGGTTTTTACGAAGAAACCGTGAAAGCCATTGGTGATCGTGTTATTCACGTATTCCACACCGAAGGCGCTGGCGGTGGTCACGCTCCAGATGTGATTAAGTCAGTAGGCGAACCTAATATTTTACCGGCATCAACCAACCCAACCATGCCATACACCATCAATACCGTTGATGAACATTTGGATATGTTGATGGTCTGCCACCACTTAGATCCATCTATTCCAGAAGATGTGGCTTTTGCGGAATCTCGTATTCGTCGTGAAACCATTGCTGCTGAAGATATTCTTCATGATATGGGCGCAATCTCGGTAATGTCATCGGACTCACAAGCCATGGGCCGTGTTGGTGAAGTGATTATTCGTACTTGGCAGTGTGCGAATAAAATGAAACTTCAACGTGGTATTTTAGAAGGTGATAACGAGCATAACGATAACGAACGAATTAAACGCTACGTGGCTAAATACACCATCAACCCAGCGATTGCTCATGGTATTTCACATGAAGTTGGCTCTGTTGAAAAAGGAAAACTGGCTGATTTAGTGTTATGGAACCCAGCATTTTTTGGTGTAAAACCGGCGCTTGTTATGAAAAGTGGTTTAGTCGCTTACGCCCCTATGGGGGACATCAATGCCGCAATTCCAACACCACAGCCGGTACATTATCGTCCAATGTTCGCCTGTTACGGCAAAGCGAAATTCAAGTCTTCAATGATCTTCCTATCTCAAGCGAGTATCGAAGCGGGTGTGCCAGAGAAGTTGAATCTACAAAGTCAGATTGGTGAAGTAAAAGGCTGTCGCAACATCTCGAAAAAATCGATGATACATAACAGCTATACACCAAACATTGAATTAGACAGCCAAACCTATGAAGTAAAAGCCGATGGCGTTCCTCTTGTATGCGAACCAGCAACAGAGTTACCAATGGCACAACGTTATTTCTTATTCTAACCCCCTGCCTCGCTGGTTTTCTACCTATTTACCGGCGGGGCACTTTTTAGAGTGAACAACCATGATTAAATTTACTCACCTTGTACATCACCATCATGATGAGCATCATCACGGTGAAGAACATACGCACAACACAGCTGAGCTAACAATTTGCTTAACGATGCAAGAGCGCACCAAAAGTCGCCTAAAAGTGACCTTAAGCGATGGCTCTGAAGCAGGTCTGTTTTTACCTCGTGGGACTGTATTAAAAGAGCACGATATCGTTGAAAGTGACGAGGGTATCCAAGCGATGATCACCGCGGCAGAAGAGACGGTTTCAACAGCTTATAACGATGACTTATTGCTACTTGCAAAAGCGTGTTATCACTTAGGTAACCGTCATGTTCCTCTACAAGTTGAAGCAGGTTGGTGCCGTTACTTACACGATCACGTACTTGATGACATGGTGCAACGTTTAGGATTAAACGTAAAAGTTGAACAAGCTAAATACCAACCTGAACCGGGCGCTTACGGTGGCTCAAGTGCGGGTTCACACGATGGTCATCACCACTAAGGGCGGTCATTGTGTTAGAGGATTTACGGCTCTATCAATTAATTAGCCCGTCATTACCCGTTGGCTCATTCACTTATTCGCAAGGATTAGAATGGGCGATTGAAAAAGGCTGGGTAACGAATGTTACTGAGCTAAAGCATTGGTTGAGCAATCAATTAATGGATAGCTTATCCACTCTAGAGCTGCCTGTTTTAGCCAAATTAACTCAGTTATTGCAGCAAGAAGAATGGCAACAAGCTCAAGATTGGTGTGATTTTATTATCGCCAATCGAGAAACCAAAGAGTTACGTCTTGAAGAAAGACAAAGAGGACTCGCCTTCTCTATGTTATTACCAAAATTAGGGATCGAATTAAATCAAACTACCCTACCAATGGTAAAACAAACTCAAGTTGCCGCTTTTGCACTTGCGGCCAACCATTGGAACTTAACACCAACCAAACTCGCCGCAGCGTATGCGTGGGGATGGTTAGAAAATGCCGTTATTGTTGGTATAAAGTTGGTTCCATTAGGGCAAAGTGCCGGGCAACAGTTGTTATTAGAAATGGCAGATGTTATCCCACAAGCAGTAGAAAAATCACAGCATTGGCCTGAACACCTGATTGGTAGTTTCACTCCAGCGCAAGTATTGGCAAGTTCTCGACACGAGAGCCAATACACTCGACTATTTAGATCATAAGAAGAAGCAAATGCAAGATTACAAACAACCTTTACGTATTGGTGTTGGCGGCCCTGTTGGTTCAGGTAAAACAGCACTATTAGAAGTACTATGTAAGACACTGCGCGATACCTACCAAATCGCCGTAGTTACTAATGATATCTACACTCAAGAAGATGCTAAGATCTTAACTCAAGCTGAAGCACTAGATGCAGATCGCATCATTGGTGTAGAAACGGGTGGCTGTCCTCACACTGCCATTCGTGAAGATGCATCAATGAACTTAGCGGCAGTTGAAGAGTTAGCACAACGTCATAAGAACTTAGATGTTGTCTTTGTAGAAAGTGGCGGCGATAACCTAAGTGCAACTTTCAGCCCTGAATTAGCAGACTTAACTATCTATGTGATTGACGTTGCTGAAGGTGAGAAGATCCCACGTAAAGGTGGTCCTGGTATCACAAAATCTGATTTATTGATCATCAACAAAATCGACTTAGCACCATACGTTGGCGCGTCTCTTGAAGTCATGGAATCAGACACAGCGCGTATGCGTCCAACTCGTCCATACGTATTTGCAAACCTTAAAGAAGGTGTTGGTTTAGATAAAATCATCGAATTCATCATTGATCGCGGCATGTTAGACGCTAAGTAATTTAGCTAAACGAGCTTACGATAAACGAACATCAATAGAATCCTTCCTAGATAAGTTAAAGCCTCATAACAAGTTATGCCATAACAGGCTTGTTTGAGGCTTTGTTTTATCTAAATCAATGTATTAGCGATTTAAAACATTTGATCATTGGTAATAAAAATTGCTCAGTGTAAACTTCACCATAGTTATCATTTTAAAATGGAAAGTCTAATGAAAGTATATGATTGTTGTGAGATGGTTCGTGAGTTGTATTCATTAATTGGTAGTGGTGATCAGGGCTACATCCCTCAAGCGATCACTTGTGCTGTTAAATCACTAAATGATATTGCCGCAGACGAAGCCCTTCCTAAAGCAATTCGTGAAAAAGCCGCATTTGCAGCTGCAAACTTATTAATTTCTGATTTTGAGGATGAGTAATGACACCAGAAAAGATCGCATCAATGGATCCTGTTATGCTAATGAGCATAGTTAACATGAAGATCCGTGATGAATTTGGAGATCTAAATAGTTACGTTAAATTCTATGAGTTGGATAAAGACGCTCTCATTAAAAAGCTAGCTGATGCTGGGTTTGACTACTTAGAAGAAGCAAAGCAATTTAGATAATACCTATGCATTAATACCATTGGTATAACGCCTAATGCTAACACTTATTATCTTACAATACGTTTTCTTAGCGCTAAGAAAGGAGAAGAGCTAGCCATGCCTTCTCCTTTCTTATTTCTTATTAAAAAAGAAATAAGAAAGGAGAAATGACTAAATATTTATATCTATTAGTATAAAACCTCACTCAATTACACATCATCCCCCCTTTAAAACACACAAAATCATTTATTTTTATCTGTATCCTTTATTGAAAACAATCAAAGGTGGCGAAATAACGAACAATGCTTTTTTGATATTAGTTCCATTATTACTGCTCGCGTTGACTAGAAAAAAACAGTGTAAGTAAAATGATAACAAGAAGTTTTATACTTGTTTGGTTTGAACAAATATCAAACACAAACCGAAATCATCATAATTTAATTTAGTCAAACCACCAGCTCGAAAAATGAGATCTTAATTCAGGTGATAAACCACCTAGAAATTAATATAAAAGCATTAAAATAATTTTTCAATTTTCATCTTTGTCATACTTATTCATTTTCAAAACCTTAGAGGGAAACAATAAAAACAAATAAAATCAATAGTATAGATTAACGATCGAATTTTATAGCATGCAGTAAAGTACGATAATAATGCATGTTTTTTTTCGATTATTATCTGGTTACATTTTGTTACACTTATAGTGTCACTGATTTGAGAATTCACTGGTAAATTTCACTCCATCAGCAAGGAGCCAGAAAAAAGACGTTACGTTTAGTTAACATTGTTTCTGGTCTTAATTCTTTAAAGTGAATAAAAAAAACATGACATTACTTACAAAAAAAATAAAACTTAATGCAATCGCTTTAGCCCTATTTGGTGCAGGCTTCTCTGTTCAAGCTCAAGCAAACGACGACATGGTTAATCCAGAAGGTGGGGTTGTTGTTGGTTACTGGCATAACTGGTGTGATGGCCGCGGTTATCAAGCAGGTAATGCTCCATGTATGACACTTGAAGAAACAAACCCAATGTACAACGTGGTTGATGTGTCATTCATGAAAGTATATGACACCGCTGAAGGCCGCATCCCAACCTTCCGTCTTGATCCAGCAGTAGGCCTGACAGAAGCAGAATTCATCGACCAAATTAAAGAGCTGAATGCACAAGGTCGTTCTGTATTGATCGCACTTGGTGGTGCAGATGCACACATCGAATTAAAGCGTGGCGATGAAGTCGCTTTTGCTGAAGAAGTAATCCGCTTAGTAGAAGTATACGGTTTTGATGGTCTAGACATCGATTTAGAGCAAGCGGCTGTTACTGCAGCAGATAACCAATGGGTAATTCCTGAAGCACTGAAAATTGTTAAAGATCACTACCGTGCACAAGGTAAAAACTTCTTAATCACAATGGCACCTGAGTTCCCATACCTGAAAAGTGGTGACAAATACGTTCCATACCTTGAGCGCCTAGAAGGTTACTACGACTGGATCAACCCACAATTCTACAACCAAGGTGGCGACGGTATTTGGGTTGACGAAGAAAACGCATGGATCACTCAAAACAACGATGCAATGAAAGAGAAGTTCATTTACTACATCTCTGATTCATTAATCAACGGTACTCGTGGTTTCCACAAGATCCCACACGACAAATTGGTTTTTGGTATTCCAACAAACAATGACGCAGCAGCATCTGGTTTCGTAAAAGAGCCTCAAGCACTATACAACGCATTTGATGCACTGAAGAAACAAGGTCAACCACTACGTGGTGTAATGACATGGTCAATCAACTGGGATATCGGTACAAACTCAGCGGGTACACCATACAACAGCAGCTTTATTAATGCTTACGGCCCGTACATTCACAGCCAAACAACACCGCCACCAGTTGCTGGTAAGCCTGTGTTCACTGGTCTAACGGATGTTCGTGTTCAACACGGTACGGCATTTAACCCACTAGCTGGCGTTAAAGCAATGGATAAAGAAGACGGTGATGTTTCTGCATCTATCCTTGTTGAAGGTTCAGTAAACACTCACGTTCTTGGTGATAACGTTCTGACTTACAGCGTGATTGACTCTGACGGTAACGAAACAAAGCAAGCGCGTAATGTAGAAGTGTACAGCGCATTACCAGAGTTTTCTGGTGTAGCAAACACAACGGTAAAAATTGGTACAGAGTTCAACGCTCTAGCGGGTGTTAAAGCAACCGATGCTGAAGATGGCGACCTAACATCAACGATTACTCTTGAAGGTTCTGTTGACACAACGACAGCGGGTAAATACACGTTAACGTACACAGTAAAAGACAGCGCAGATCAAACAGTAACGGCAACACGTACAGTAACCGTAAATGATGGTTCACAAGTTTGTGTTAACCCTTGGAAAGCAGACCAAGTATACCTAGCTGATGAGACAACGACTCACAATGGCAAAACATGGCAAGCAGGTTGGTGGACTCAAGGTGATGAGCCGGGAACCACTGGTGAATGGGGTGTATGGAAACAAATTGGTGACAGCGATTGTGGCGATGTAACACCAGAACCAGACGTTGAATTAAACGCTAAAGTGACCGATCTTAAAAACGAGTACTCTGTAACAGATTCTTCAGCAACAGTAACGTTTACAGTAACAACAAATGAAATGGCGTCTATTAACCTTGATGTTATTGACCGTTTTGGCAGCCCAGTAACGACTTACTCTGCATCAGTTAACGGCACAGAAGCTGTATCTTTAAAACTGGCAAATATTGAAGAAGGTTATTACTCTATGCGTCTAATCGCATCAAACGATGATGATTCAGTGGAAGCGCGTTACAGCTTTAACCTTGTTGCTGAAGATACATCTACGCCAACACCACCACCAAGTGATGTTCCTGCGTACGAAGCGGGTGTAAATTACTCCGCGGGCGATAAAGTATTAGCAACAGACGGTGATGTTTACCAATGTAAGCCTTGGCCTTACACTGCATGGTGTTCAAGCTCTGCTTACGCACCAGCAGAAAGCCAATTCTGGGCTGATGCTTGGGATAAACTATAATTGTTTATCATTGGATGAATAATCCACAACAATAAAAATAAGAAGCCAGCATTAATATGCTGGCTTTTTTATGCCTGATAGAAAAGCTATCACATCATTAATTTAAAACGATGCCCATAAAACAGTGATAACTAAAATAGGACACACAAACTTCACATATAAAGGCCACACTTTACCAAAGAAACCTTGTTGAAACTCAGGATAGCCTTGCTCAAGTTCTTTAATTTTAGAATGACGACTCCATACCCAGCCACCAAATACACAGAACAATAGCGCTGCAACAGGTTGTAGATATTGAGTTGCAACCATCGCGACCAGACCAAATAACTCACCAAAATTAAAGACAATCACAACACTGAAAGCAGCAATCAATGAACCTAACACCCAACTTGTTGGTGTTCTTTTTGTTTCAAATCGCTCGCTAACTAATGATACCGAACATTCAAGCATAGATATTGATGACGTTAATGCAGCAATCGTTAACAATAAGAAAAATACAATCGCAAATAAATCACCAAACAAACCTAAGCTATCAAACATCATTGGTAATACTGTAAACACCAAAGTATCTGAACTTAATAGTGAACCGTCTTCAGCGTAAATTTGAACGCCTTTTTGCATGGCAACAAACATCGCTGGCATAACAACAAGACCAGCAATAAAAGCAACGGCGGTATCTACTAACGTTACATTCATCGCCATCTTTGGTAGGTTCTCTTTTTTACTTAAATAAGAACCGTAAATCAACATTGAACAACCACCAATGGTTAGAGAAAAAAAGCCCTGTCCCATCGCTGCTAAAATTAATTTTTTGTCCATTACCTTTTCAAAATCAGGGATAAGGTAGTGCTTTAATCCTTCTACAGCACCCTGCTGCATCATGATATAAACAAATAATAGACCAAATAAAATGAATAATGCAGGCATTAAACGTGTCGACCACTTCTCAATACCGTCTTTAATTCCACCTTGTACTATTAGAATAGTTAATACATAAAAAATGATTGTACCAAGCAAATTACGTTCAATACTAAAGCCTTTAAACCACTCAGATACGTCATGTAAACCAATGACATTAGCCATCGCACCAAGTAGAAAACAGATTAACCATCCACCAACAATGCTATAAAACATTAATACCGCACTAGGAACACTTAATCCAATCCAACCGACAAACGCACCAAATTTCTTACCTAATGGATTAGAGGTAAGTGAACGCATACTATCAACGGGGTTTGCTTGACCATAACGACCAATAGCCATTTCGACAACCAACATAGGAAAAGCAACAACTAAAATCATAACTAAATAAACAAGTAAAAAGGCACCCCCCCCATTACTTGCGGCTTGTGTTGGGAAGCCCCAAATATTGCCAAGACCAACCGCAGCCCCTGCGGCTGCCAATATAAAACCTAATCGTGAACTAAAACTTTCTCTATTACTGCTCATTAAACGCATCACTCAACTAGTACAATGCGATTATATTACCTTGGATTTCATTAAAAACCAGAAAAAATTATCAAAGCTGTTGATTAATTTCTTATAAAATAAAATTTGAGGTGATTTCTTCTGATTTATTTTCGATAGCAACAATATATCCATTCATTTATTTTCATAAAACCACAATAAAATATGCTTTTTTTTTAAACAAAAGGAATATATAACGTATTCCCCTAACAATAGATAAGCATTAGAAAAAGTAATCCAAAAGCGTCAAAATTATAATCAATATTTTATTTGACGAAATTAAAAACTACTGATAAATTCGCCGTCATTGAGTCACGGTGTACACATCCTATAACACCTCTCTACTTACTCCACCAAACTCCAGACTACTGAGTTACGCACTCAGATAATTAGATGGTAGCCAAATGGGTTAGATATCCGCAAAGTATTAACTATACTTAATGTGGATTTTTTCTATTTGAGACAAATTAATGACAGATAAAATCATTGTCGGATGGCGCGAATCATTAAGCCTTCCAGAACTTGGTATTAAATTAATTAAGGCAAAAGTTGATACTGGCGCCAAAACTTCTTGCTTGCATGCTTTTAAAGTAGAGCCCTTCACAAAGGATGGTGAAGACTGGGTCCGCTTCTGGATTCATCCAGAAAAGCGTAATAACGATTTCGTGCAAATTTGTGAAGCACCAATCGTTGACCGCCGAAAAGTAAAAAGCTCAAGCGGTCAAGAAGAGCTACGCTACGTAATAAAAACAATGATCCAAATCTCAGGCCAAGAGTGGCCAGTTGAAATTACATTAAGTAACCGAGAAACAATGGTGTTTCGTATGTTACTGGGAAGGACAGCAATGCAAGATCGTATTGTTGTAGATCCATCGTCGTCTTACCTTGTTGATTTTGAGGAAACTGTATAATGAAAATCGGTATTTTATCGCGCAACCAATCTCTTTACTCTACTAGCCGCTTAATTGAAGCTGCTGAGAGTCGTGGACACGAAGTAAAAGTAATTGATGCGTTACGTTGTTATATGAATATCAATTCAGAAAAACCTCAAATTCACTTTAAAGGTGAAGAACTAGTTGATTTCGATGCAATTATCCCTCGTATTGGTGCATCAGTAACGTTCTACGGAACAGCAGTATTACGTCAATTTGAAATGATGGGGGTATACCCTGTAAATGAATCAGTTGCGATTACTCGTTCTCGCGATAAACTGCGTTCAATGCAATTACTTTCTCGTAAAGGTATTGGTATGCCGATTACAGGCTTTGCAAGCAAGCCTGATGACGTTAAAGACCTATTAGACATGGTTGGCGGTGCGCCAGTTGTGATCAAGCTCTTAGAAGGTACTCAAGGTATTGGCGTTGTTCTTGCAGAAACGCGTAAAGCAGCAGAAAGTGTTGTTGAAGCATTTATGGGCTTAAAAGCGAACATCATGGTTCAAGAGTTCATCAAAGAAGCTGGCGGTGCAGATATCCGCTGCTTCGTTATTGGTGGCAAAGTAATTGCTGCTATGAAACGTCAAGGTGCAGAAGGCGAATTCCGCTCTAACCTACACCGAGGTGGTTCAGCATCACTTGTTAAATTGACTCCTGAAGAGCGTAAGACAGCGGTAGCTGCTGCTAATATTATGGGATTAAATGTTGCAGGTGTAGATTTACTTCGCTCTGAGCGTGGTCCACTGGTTATGGAAGTGAACTCATCTCCGGGCTTAGAAGGCATTGAAAAAGCAACGGGTAAAGATGTTGCTGGCCTAATTATTGATTTTATTGAAAAAACTGCAGCGACTAAAAGGACTAAAACTCGTGGCAAAGGCTAAAAAAAATCAAGCGTTTGAAATACTAACGCACTCGGTTGCACCTGGTGAAAGAAAGGTAATTGAGATTGAAGCCGCTAAGCTTTATACGCACTCACCTCTATCGATCCCTGTTGAGATCATTAATGGCCAGCATGCTGGCCCAATCCTGATGGTAAATGCTGCCATTCATGGTGATGAACTTAATGGTGTTGAAATTGTACGTCAATTAATCAATAACATTGATCCGAAGAAACTAAAAGGCACATTAATTGCTGTGCCTATTGTTAACGTCTTTGGCTTTATTCATAAATCACGCTATCTTCCGGACCGTCGTGATTTAAACCGTTGTTTCCCTGGTTCTGAAAAAGGCTCTTTGGCATCTCGTATGGCAAACACCTTCTTCACTCAGATTGCGCAACGTTGTGATTATATTGTTGATTTACATACTGGTGCTATTCACAGAACGAATTTGCCTCAACTAAGAGCTGATTTAAGTAATCCTGAGACGTTACGTATTGCACACGCATTCGGTACACCAGTGATTGTTGATTCACCTCTTCGAGATGGCTCACTTCGTAGTGAAGCTGAAAAATGTAACATCCCAGTATTAACGTATGAAGCAGGTGAAGCATTACGCTTTGAACCAATTGCGATCAATGCGGGTTATGTGGGTGTACAACGTGTAATGCAAGCCATTGGCATGCTAAAGGCGAGCAGAAAACGCTTACCAGAAGCGGTCATTGCTAAATCTACAAGTTGGTTACGTGCAGAAAGCGATGGTATTTTACGTACGGTTGTAACTCTGGGTGAACAAGTTGAAAAAGGCCAAGTTTTGGCTTACATCAGCGCACCATTAGGTCATAGTGAAATTGAACTTCGCGCTCATAAAGGCGGCATCGTTATCGGTCAACAAACCTTACCTTTAGTTAATGAAGGTGATGCTGTTTTCCATCTTGCTTACTTTACTGAAGATGACGAAATGGTTGGTCAAGCAGTAGAAACCTACATTGATGAAATCATTGAAGCGGATACAGATCAGCTGACTAATGGTCAAATCGTAGTTCCTAGCGTTTAACCACATAGTCAAAATCACATTCTAAAGAGAGGCTTGCCTCTCTTTTTTTGATCACAAATAAAATTATTTAACATCAATAATTTCGTATTTTTGCTTTTTCCCCGCTAAATTTAACTCAAACTCATCACCGAGTTGCAAACCTATTATCGCTTTTCCCAGCGGGGCCGTCGGTGTGATCAATGAAAAATCCACGCCTTGGTAAGAAACCTTAACTCCACCCGCTGAAGGACCAATAAAGAAGCGACTTTCAATATCATCTTGATTGATTAGAGTCACTAAAGCGCATTGATTAATCGCCGTTGATTCTGAGTAGTCTAAACGTGGTAATTTACGATACGCCAAAATATCCGCTTCACATTCAGCGACTCGTAACGCTTGCCCATGTGCTAAATATGATGCTTCTAATCCAAACGTTTCATACTTACTTCGCGCTATCGCTTCTTTATCAGTTGCTTGATCAATCGCTCGTTGAGTTGCCTCTACCGCCATTTGATGCACATCACGCAACTCTTGGATAATTGATTCTAATAATGCTTCTTTTTCTATCATGAGTGACTTTACTTTATTAAGGATATAAAAAATGGCAGTTACGAATAACTGCCATTTTATGGTATCTGTTTTTCTATCACATTACTGTGATGACAAATTACTCTTCGTCGAAGTCGTATTCGTCTTCTTCTGCATCACGAGCTGCTTCATATTCAGCTTTTTGTGCCGCTGCTTTTTCTCTCTTACGTGCGATCATTTCTTCTTTTTCGCTACGTTGTTCCGCTTTACGATCATTACGCACCGCTTGCGTTTTAGCAAATTCAACAAGCTCTTTCTCTGCCCATTCAACTGCTTCTGCTTCAGATTCAAAACCAAGCTGACGCTTAGATACAACCGTTCTGCGAGAAGTTACTTGGCGCGTAATTTCAGCAGCCCAAGCGTTACGTTTTTCTACAATACGGTAATCAAATTTTGCCATTTTCATTTCCTAGAATTCGATAGTTAAGGGATAGATCATTATTAGAAAATCCATCTATAACTGCAGGTTAATATCTGCATTCCCTTTAATGCCCGCTATTAGAACACATCTAGCCAAAAATGCATCAAAAAGATGTCAATCTATAAGTACTTTAAAAGAGAAGTAAGTCTTATTTTTTTACGACCAAATGATTGCGATTATCGCGACTACTGCGGATTAACTCATCCCCTTTAACAATATCCACTGATTTTGCTAATCGGTCGTATAGCAGCACATTAACTGTAGCAGCTAGATTCATACATCCAACGGTTGGAACATAAACCACATGATCGGCGCGATCAGCAACTTGTTGTGTAATCGAACCATCTTCAGGGCCAAATACATAAATTGCTTTTTCTGGATGTACAAACTCAGGAAGCGAGGTTGCCCCTTCAGCTAATTCTACACAAACTACCTTCATTTCTTCTGGTAAATCATCCAATAAGCAATTTACGCTCGTTAATGGAATTTTATTAGCCACTTTTTTAGTATCCGTTTGAAACTTAGCGGCACGATCATATCGCTCACCAGTATAGCGAACATCATCAACTTGATAGCAGCCCGCTGCACGCATTACTGCACCAACATTTGTCGGGCTTTTAGGATTACTCAAGCCAATCGTTACGTGCGAATTTTTCATTGTTTGTCTCAACAGATAAAGTAAAAAGCTATTCTAACAAAAAAACCGCTGAAGCCTAAACTTCAGCGGTTTTATTTAAAAAAGCCGTCTTTACCCAACTCTTTTATTTATTATAGAACAGAGTGCTTATTTATTTTTCAGATTTTAATCACATTTTTAATAAAAATCGTGATAACTAACTGATTATAAGGATTAAGACTCTATTCTTTATTGCTCAATTAACCCACATTCTTACGTGCATTTTGGAACATACGCATCCAAGCGCCATTCTCGCCCCAACCTTCTGGAGACCAAGAGTTAGCAACCGTACGGAATACACGCTCTGGGTGAGGCATCATGATAGTCACACGGCCATCTGTCGTTGTTAAACCAGTGATAGCGTTTGGCGAACCGTTCGGGTTATTCGGGTATTGTTGCGTTTGATTACCATTGTTATCAACGTAACGTAGAGCAACTGTACCTGAGTTTTCAATCGCGCTTAGGTGATCGTTGTCACGCACTTCTACTCGGCCTTCACCGTGAGAAACTGCGATTGGCATACGAGAACCTTCCATGCCATTGAAGAATACAGAATCAGACTTCTGAACTTCAACGAGGCTGAAACGCGCTTCAAAACGCTCAGATTCATTGCGAACGAAACGTGGCCAGTATTCAGCTCCAGGGATAAGTTCACGCAGGTTAGACAACATCTGACAACCGTTACACACACCTAGAGAGAAGGTATCTTCACGCTTGAAGAAGTTTTCAAATTGATCACGCGTAGAGTCGTTAAACAGAACCGATTTAGCCCAACCTTCACCAGCGCCCAGTACGTCACCGTAAGAGAAACCACCACAAGCCACAAGACCGTTGTACTCTTCTAGTACAGCTTGACCCGTTAGGATGTCGCTCATGTGAATATCAGTTGCTTCAAAGCCTGCGCGGTCAAATGCTGCTGCCATTTCAACGTGAGAGTTAACACCCTGCTCACGTAGAATTGCCATCTTAGGTTTAGCGCCCTTATTTATCATAGGAGCGTTGATGAACGGTGCAGCGATATCTTCATTTACGTCGAAGCTAAGCTTTACGTTTAGACCTGGGTCTGAGTTGTCTTTCTTCGCTTCGTGTTCTTGATCAGCACATACTGGGTTATCACGTAGACCTTGCATCTTGTGCGTTGTCTCAGCCCAGATAGTACGTAGTTCAGTACGGTTACGTTCAATCACTATAGACTCGCCAGACTTAATCACTAGTTCGTTAGAGTCTTCAACAGAACCAATGACGTGTGAACACGCTTCTAGACCGTTTGCAGCAAGTGTAGAAAGAACAGCATCTAGATCATCGTTTCGAACTTGGATTACCGCACCCAACTCTTCATTAAATAGTGCTGCTAGTGTGTCTTCACCTAACGCTTCAATGTTTGCGTTAACACCACAGTGACCTGCGAATGCCATTTCTGCTAGCGTTACGAATAAACCACCGTCGCCTTTATCGTGGTAAGCCACAACTTGGTCGTTAGCAACAAGTGCTTGAATGCCTTCGTAGAAACCTTTTAGCTGTGCTGCATTGTCTACGTCTGCTGGCTTGTCACCAAGCTGCTTGTAAACTTGCGCTAGAGCTGTTGCTCCTAGACGGTTTTTGCCGTTACCTAGGTCGATAAGAACTAGGCTTGTATTACCTTTGTCAGTGCGAAGCTGAGGCGTAATCGTCTTACGAATATCTTCAACACGAGCAAATGCAGTGATAACAAGAGATAGCGGAGACGTTACTTCTTTGTGCTCGCCGTTCTCTTCCCACTGAGTCTTCATCGACATTGAGTCTTTACCTACAGGGATAGTTAGACCCAGTGCTGGACATAGCTCTTCACCTACCGCTTTAACTGCTTCGTAAAGACCAGCATCTTCACCAGGGTGACCTGCTGGAGACATCCAGTTCGCCGACAGTTTAATATACTTGATATCACCAATGTTTGTCGCAGCGATGTTTGTGATTGCTTCACCAACCGCTAGACGAGCCGATGCGCCGAAGTCTAGTAGTGCCACTGGCGTACGCTCACCAAGAGACATTGCTTCACCGTGGTAAGAGTCGTAACTTGCCGCTGTTACTGCGCAGTTTGCAACCGGAACCTGCCATGGACCAACCATTTGGTCGCGAGCCACAAGGCCTGTTACCGAGCGGTCACCGATAGTGATAAGGAAGGTTTTCTCAGCGACTGTTGGTAGGCGAAGAACACGGTCAACCGCTTCGTTCATTTCAATACCAGAACGATCAATCGCAGGGTTATTCACTTTTAGCGTTGTCGCGTCACGGTGCATCTTAGGTGTTTTACCTAATAGGATGTCCATTGGCATGTCGATTGGCGTGTTGTCGAAGTGTGAATCTTCAAGTTTAAGTTCACGCTCTTCTGTTGCTTTACCAACCACGGCGTATGGTGCACGCTCACGCTTACAAATCGCGTCGAATGTTGCCATGTCTTTATCTGCAACGGCCATCACGTAACGCTCTTGAGATTCGTTACACCAGATCTCAAGTGGGCTCATACCTGGTTCATCGTTTGGTACGTCACGTAGGTTAAAGATGCCACCACGCTCGCCATCGTCTACTAACTCAGGAAGTGCATTTGAGATACCGCCCGCACCCACATCGTGGATGAATGCGATTGGGTTCGCATCGCCTAACTGCCAACAACGGTCGATAACTTCCTGACAACGACGCTCCATCTCTGGGTTTTCACGTTGTACTGAAGCGAAATCGAGATCTTCTGCTGATTGGCCTGATGCCATTGAAGAAGCGGCACCGCCACCAAGGCCGATGTTCATCGCTGGACCACCAAGAACAATTAGGCTTGCACCGACTGGGATCTCTTTTTTCTGAACATGCTCGTCACGGATATTACCAAGACCACCAGCTAGCATGATTGGCTTGTGGTAACCACGCACTTCAACACCAGCGTGAGAATTTACTTTCTCTTCGTAAGTGCGGAAGTAGCCTAATAGGTTTGGACGACCAAATTCGTTGTTGAATGCTGCACCACCCAGAGGACCTTCAAGCATGATATCCAAAGCAGTAACGATACGGCTTGGCTTACCAAAATCAGTTTCCCAAGGTTGAACGAAGTTCGGGATCTTAAGGTTAGAGACAGAGAAAGCAACAAGACCGGCTTTTGGCTTACCACCAATACCTGTTGCGCCTTCATCACGGATTTCACCGCCTGAACCTGTTGATGCGCCCGGCCATGGAGAGATTGCGGTTGGGTGGTTGTGCGTTTCAACTTTCATCAAGATGTGTGTTTTCTCTTGATGGTAGCTGTATTGGCGAGTTTCTGGATCTGGGAAGAAACGACCGACTTCAGAACCTGTCATTACCGCGGCGTTATCTTTATAAGCCGACAATACGTGGTCAGGGGTCACTTCAAAGGTGTTCTTAATCATTTTAAACAATGATTTTTCTTGCTTAACGCCATCGATAGTCCAATCCGCGTTAAAGATCTTGTGACGACAATGCTCAGAGTTCGCTTGTGCAAACATCATTAATTCGATATCTGTTGGATTACGACCTAGCTTTTCAGTAAAGCTTTCAAGTAAGTAATCAATCTCATCTTCTGCCAAAGCAAGACCTAGGGTAACGTTTGCGTCTTCAAGCGCTTTACGGCCACCGGTTAATAGATCAACTTCTGCATATGGCGCAGGTTCTGCCACTGCAAACAATGCAGACGCTGATTCAAAATCGGTAAATACCACTTCCATCATGCGATCATGAAGAATGGCTTTTAGTTCAACCAATTGAAGCTCAGAAAGCGTTTCAGACGTTTCTATATAAAAAGCAGTACCGCGCTCTAAACGTGCGATTGTAGCTAGGCCACAGTTATGCGCAATATCAGTAGATTTTGAAGACCAAGGCGAGATAGTACCTGGACGAGGGGTGGTAAGTAGCAATAAACCTTCAGGTTCATGCTCCTCAATCGTTGGACCGTAAGTCAGTAATTTTTCTAGCTTCTCAACTTCAGACGCATCTAAGTCCGCCGTTAGATCAGCAAAGTGTGCAAACTCAGCATAAATACCAGTAACAGGTAAATTTAGCTCGCGACAAAGCTCAAGTAGCTTGTTAACACGAAATTCAGATAGAGCAGGTGAACCACGCAAAATTCTCATGTACTTAGGTCTCTTTGGCAATGAATTAAAGGTAATATTGGAATAGTTTCATGCAGTTAAAAATAGTTAACTCGATTAATTATTCATAACTCATAGTGACTATGCCGATGTTACCTCTGGTATTGCGAGCGCATTATAAAGGATTTTGTTTTGTGAAGTAACACCAAAAGCAACCGTTTGCGTATTTTTTTAAAAAAAAGTGTAAATGACCTTTGAATTTAAAATTATTGCGCAAAAAACAGGCACAACTAAAAATAAACTGTCTCAATCTCTAATAATTGTTGTAATTTGTTACCATGCTTTTGCCTCTTGATATGCCATTTGATATAACTACGCCTTACTTATTTAAAAGAGCATTCTGACTTGAGCCACATCCCATATCATCGTCTTCTAAAATCTTGCCTTGTCATTTCTACACTGGTTTTCGCCCTTACAGGATGCCAGGTAGAATCAGAACCAAAAACAAAGTTAGAGCAAATCAGGGAACGTGGTGTTTTACGAGTCAGTACGTTAAACAACCAACTTTCTTATTACATTGGTTCTAATGGCCCTACTGGACTAGATTACGATCTGGCAAAAGCCTTTGCTGAAAAACTAGAAGTCAAACTCGAGATCACCCCTGCATATACTTATTCAGGCTTGTTTCCTGCGTTAGAGCGTAATGAAGTCGACATTATCGCGGCCAATATGACAATTACCCCTGAACGCTTACAAAAGTTTCGTCCGGGACCTGTCTACTACTATGTCAGCCAACAAGTGGTATATAAAAAAGGCAGCTGGCGCCCTCGTAATATCAAAAACCTAACTCAACTTGATGAAAATATCACCATTGTTAAAGATTCAAGTTTTGAGGGTAGGGTAACAAAGCTTAAAGAAAAGCACCCGAAATTAGAGTGGCATACTGAAGCAGATACTGATGTTAGCGAGTTACTAAAAAAAGTAGCGACTGGCGAAATACACTACACGATCGCTGATTCTGTTGAATTATCACTGACACAACGTATTCATCCTGAATTGGCTGTCGCTTTTGAATTAACGGAAGATCAACCCGTTGCATGGTTTATACAACAAACAGAAGATGACAGCTTACAAGCCCTACTGATTGAGTTCTTTGGTGAACTAAAAGAGAGTGGCAAACTTGCGCTTCTTGAAGAAAAATACTTTGGCCATGTTGAATCGTTTGATTATGTTGATACTCGTGCTTTTATTCGTGCACTAGAAAGTAAGTTGCCAAAATGGGAACCACTATTTAAAAAATACGCAGGTGACTTTGATTGGCGCTTCCTTGCTGCTCTTTCTTACCAAGAATCTCATTGGAATCCTCTTGCAAAATCACCTACAGGTGTTCGTGGCATGATGATGTTAACGCTACCAACGGCCCAATCTGTTGGTGTTAAGAACCGTTTAAACCCAGAACAGAGTATTCGTGGTGGCGCTGAATATTTACGTCGAATAGTTAAGCGAGTTCCTGACTCAATTACTGAACATGAGAAGATTTGGTTTGCACTTGCTTCATACAACATAGGCTTTGGACATATGATGGATGCAAGACGTCTAACTCAACGTTTAGGTGGCGATCCTGACTCTTGGACAGATGTTAAAGATAACCTGCCACTATTGCGTCAAAAGCGTTATTACAAGTACCTTCGCTATGGTTTTGCTCGTGGTGATGAAGCTCAGAATTATGTAGAGAACATTCGTCGCTATTACCAAAGCATTATCGGCTACGAGCAAGAGCAAGCAAATAAATTAACCCAAGAAGAAATTACGGTTGAAGATTTGACCGTAATTGATGTCCCACTTTCTTCTGAAGCTGCGACGATTAGTAATGCTACATCTAGCAAATAAGTCTCTATTTGCTAGTAATGAAAATTATTAAAAACTTATTAAATGGCATGTTCATGTTACGGTAACAATTAACATATACGCTGAGTTAACTTGACCTAAAAAATATGCCCATTAAAGTTATATCAATATAATTAATTAGATGATCTATTTATTACTGGAATTGGTATTAAACGTACTTTAATTTTTATACGTTAAATTAAGGGGGAGCCCATGCTCTCTAATAGAAGAAAACTTAAACCAAATACTTCACTAAAAGGCAGCACTCAACGTCGACGTAAGCTGTTAAATAACCATAAGAAAGTACTTCATCGTCAACGTACTTATGCAATGTCTCTATTTGATGAAGGCGAAGCATTCTCTTGCCGCTAATCTTTAGTCGAAAGTTTTGTATTAGCACGCAGTAAAAAGGCAAATTGCGATAATTCAATTTGCCTTTTCTACTATATTTTCTTTGTCTTCTCGATTAATCCATCATCTGATTTTTCAATTCAGCTTCCCGCTGTAATTTACGCTCTTCTTTTTTCTCTTTACGTCTGCGTTTAAAAAAAGCTTGTAGCTGCGCCCTACACTCTTCCTCCATCACTCCCGACTCACACTCAACAAAATGAAATGCAGTTGCAGAAGTAAATAGATTAATCACACTACCTGACGCCCCTGTCTTCATGTCAGAAGCACCAAAAATAACTTTTTTAATTCTGCTATGAACAACAGCCCCTGCACACATAGGGCAAGGTTCAAGAGTAACGTATAAGGTGGCATCAATAAGTCGGTAGTTTTCTACTTTCTGTCCTGCTTGCTTAATTGCCATCATCTCAGCATGAGCCGTTGCATCATGAGTGCCAATAGAGCGATTCCACCCTTCGCCAATAATCTCATCATTTAAAACGATGACCGCGCCAACAGGAACCTCTCCTTCGCTTTCAGCAATGGCCGCCAGCTCCATAGCTCGTTGCATATAGCGGTGTGTGTCTTTAGTTTCTATTTCAACCGTCATACTTACTCAGCTAATTCTTTCGCTAGGAACTCAACCAATAAACGTACCTTAGTGGAAAGGTGGCGGTTATTTGGATACACAGCCCAAATCCCTTCTTTTGGTTCACGATAAGGTACTAGTATCTCTACAAGCTCACCTTTATCCATCGACTCTTGAACATAAAAATCAGGCAGTTGAACGATGCCTAACCCTTTTAATGCCGCATTCGTTAAAGCAGCCCCGCTATTACAGTGAACAGACCCTTTTACTCTTACGCTTTTTTCTTTTTTATTTTCGATAAAACGCCAAATAGGTAAGCTACCCACTAAGCAATTGTGTTGCGATAACTCAGATAAGGTATGAGGCTCACCATATTTTTCAATATAACCAGGAGAAGCACACACTCGAACTTGTCTACTAGATAGACGCTTTGCCATCATGGTTGAATCTGTTAGTCGGCCTAATCGAATCGCTAGGTCAAAATCTTGCTCAACGAGATCTAACGTTTGGTTTGATAATATTAATTCCAGTTCAAGCTGTGGATACATCAGCATGAAGTCACTAAGCAGTGGCGCAATTAGCTGCTCACCATAAGTTACTGATGACGTGATCTTTAAACGGCCTTGAGGTGTTGCGTTAAGCTCTGTGATCGCTCTATCTGCTTGCTTTAACCCTTCAACTAAATGACGACAATGCTGATAATAGGTTTGCCCAGCTTCAGTTACAGATACTTTTCTAGTTGTTCTGATTAATAACTTAATTGATAAACGATCTTCTAACGCCGCAACTTTACGACTAATTTGAGCTACTGATGTATCAAGAGCTCGGGCTGCTCCTGTAAAGCTTTGCGCTTCGGCAACTGCAACAAATTCAGTTACCCCTTCCCAATCAATCACAACGTTTTCCTCATTAGTATTATTACGTATACGTAAAGATTATTTACCATTCTACCGTATTATCAAATGATGAGAAATACTTATAATGGCACCCAACAAGACGACGAGCACAAACAAAAAATAGCACTACGCTTAAAATGAAACTGCTATTTATGTCGTAGATTAAATTATCCCAATAAAGGAAAACCCAATGGCTCTTGATATTAAACCTGATCAAACACACATCAAATCTAAAGCAATGGTAGCTTGGGCTGCTGGCGAACCTCTTAAAATGGAAGAAGTGGACGTTCAACTTCCTAAAGCGGGTGAAGTTTTAGTTCGTATCGTTGCAACTGGTGTTTGTCACACTGATTTATTTACTCTATCTGGTGATGATCCAGAAGGTATCTTCCCATCTATCTTAGGTCACGAAGGTGGTGGTATTGTTGAGATGATTGGTGAAGGCGTGACAAGCGTTGAAGTTGGCGACCACGTTATCCCTCTTTACACTGCGGAATGTGGTGAGTGTAAATTCTGTAAATCTGGCAAAACTAACCTTTGTCAGGCTGTTCGTGAAACTCAAGGCCAAGGCCTTATGCCTGATGGCACTAGTCGTTTCTCTATTAACGGTGAAACTATCTTCCATTACATGGGTTGCTCTACGTTCTCTGAATTCACAGTTCTTCCTGAGATTTCATTAGCGAAAGTATCTAAAGAAGCACCACTTGAAGAAGTTTGTCTTCTAGGTTGTGGCGTAACTACAGGTATGGGTGCGGTTCTTAACACGGCTAAAGTTGAAAAAGGCGACACAGTTGCTGTATTCGGCCTAGGTGGTATCGGTCTTTCAGCTATCATCGGCGCAAAAATGGCGGGTGCAAGCCGCATCATCGGTGTTGACTTAAATGAAAGCAAATACGAACTGGCTAAAAAATTAGGCGCGACTGATTGCATCAACCCAATGAACTACGACAAGCCAATTCAAGAAGTGATTGTTGAAATGACTGACGGCGGCGTTGATTACTCTTTTGAGTGTATCGGTAACGTTAACGTTATGCGTTCGGCTCTTGAGTGTTGTCACAAAGGTTGGGGTGAATCAATTATCATCGGTGTTGCTGGTGCTGGCCAAGAGATCTCAACTCGTCCGTTCCAACTTGTGACTGGTCGTGTATGGCGTGGCTCTGCATTCGGTGGCGTTAAAGGCCGTACTGAACTTCCAGGTATCGTTGACCGCTACATGCAGGGTGAATTCGCTCTTGATGACTTCATCACTCACACCATGGGGCTTGCTGATGTAAATGCTGCGTTCGACCTAATGCACGAAGGTAAATCTATCCGTACTGTTCTACATATGGATAAATAAGCTCTAACATTTAAAATTTAACCATCATTAACTAAACGTAAAGCCCGTTAGATTCATTTCAAACGGGCTTTATTTTTTAAAGATGCATATGTTTATTAAAGGAAAAATCCTTCAATAAACGTATAAAAGCCCCTATCCAAATCACTGGAAACTACTATTATGTTGACCAAACTTCGTCAATCTTTACCTTTGCAATTGCTACTGGCTGCATTACTTGCATGGTTTTTTGCGCTATTTATTTCTCCAACAACTGATGTAACCCAAACTACTTGGTATCAATTAGTAATGCTAGGAAAAGTCACTTATATTGGCTTGCTAAAAATGGTGGTTGGTTTAGTTGTAATGTTATCTTTACTGCAAGGAATCACTAGCATAGGTTCTATCACTCGTCTAAAGAAAGTCGGTCGAAATACCCTACTGTTCTATAGCTTTACTACTCTATTGGCTATTTCTCTCGGTTTAGGTGCATCATTATTATTACCCGCATGGCAACCTCTGACTGAGTTTGCACCTGTTGGTGATAATGTTCAGCTTATTAGTGAAGAGTCTGCTGGCGGCGCTGCCATTGCTGGAAAACTACTTAATATGGCTTTTGTTAATCCTGTTGCAGCATTAACGAATGGTAATTTGCTCGCTATCGTTGTGTTTTCATTTATGTTAGGGCTAGCTTTACTCTCATCATTACCAGAAAAACACCCTATTTTTGAGGTACTCAGTGGTTTAAATAAAAGCATTAATACGATAGTGGGTTGGATAATTAAATTATCTCCATTGGCGGTATTTGCGATTGTTTTTGATTTTACTATTCGTGGTGGAGAATCTTTATTTGAACAATTAGCTCTGTTTGCTCTATTGGTTTTTGTTTTGACTTTAATTCATGGCGCTATTGTTTTACCAACGATTGCAAAAGTAGCAACAGGTATTAAATATACAACCTTATTTAAAGCGATCTCTGCACCTATGGCGATGGCTTTTGCTACCTCTTCTAGCTCAGCCACCTTGCCATTAGCAATGCAAAGTGCCCAAGATAAACTTGGGGTATCACAAAGTACAAGCAGTATGGTGTTACCCCTTGGTGCGGTAATGAATATGGACGGAACCGCATTATTCGAAGGAGTAGCTGCTATATTCTTAGCTCAACTTTTTGGGGTTGATTTAACAACCTCAGGATTAATCATGATTTTCATTATGGCTATGGTTTCCTCTGTTGGTGCACCCGGAATGCCTTCAGGATCTATGTCAGGCATGCAACTGGTGCTTTTAGCTGCTGGGATCCCATTAGAAGCTATCGCGATCCTGTTAATCATTGAACGTCCACTTGATACTTTCCGTACCGCGGTCAACGTTGAGGGAGATATGATTGCCGCTTTAGTTATTGATAAATGGCAGAAGAAGCAAAATCAATCATCTGAAAAACAGTTATTATCTCAAGCACCCTACTCTGCATAAATTTCATTAAAAGCCCGTTAGATAACATCTAGCGGGCTTTTTTATGCTTCACATTTTTTATTCGATATTAACGCATACCTCCCTTTATTACTTACCTTTCTAATCATAAAGACCTCATGAACAGCTAAAAGCCTAAGTATTATTACAATTACGTAAAAATCATTTTCAGTTTAGAGGGATTATCAATTCTTCTGAAACACCTATACTAGCCACATCAAAACGAGAGAGCAGAAATACAAAACTCAACTACGCTTTAGTTGACTGCTCATCCGAATATATTAATAAGGAAAATCCAATGGCTCTTGATATTAAACCTGATCAAACACACATCAAATCTAAAGCAATGGTAGCTTGGGCTGCTGGCGAACCTCTTAAAATGGAAGAAGTGGATGTTCAACTTCCTAAAGCGGGCGAAGTTTTAGTTCGCATCGTTGCTACTGGCGTATGCCACACTGACTTATTCACTCTATCTGGTGATGATCCAGAAGGTATCTTCCCATCTATCTTAGGTCACGAAGGTGGCGGTATTGTTGAGATGATCGGCGAAGGCGTGACAAGCGTTGAAGTTGGCGACCACGTTATCCCTCTTTACACTGCGGAATGTGGTGAGTGTAAATTCTGTAAATCTGGCAAAACTAACCTTTGTCAGGCTGTTCGTGAAACTCAAGGCCAAGGTCTTATGCCTGATGGCACTAGCCGTTTCTCTATTAATGGCGAAACTATCTTCCATTACATGGGTTGCTCTACGTTCTCTGAATTCACAGTTCTTCCTGAGATTTCATTAGCGAAGGTTTCTAAAGAAGCACCACTTGAAGAAGTTTGTCTTCTAGGTTGTGGCGTAACGACTGGTATGGGCGCAGTACTTAACACAGCTAAAGTTGAAAAAGGCGACACAGTTGCTGTATTCGGTCTTGGCGGTATTGGTCTTTCAGCTATCATTGGCGCAAAAATGGCAGGGGCAAGCCGCATCATCGGTGTTGACTTGAACGAAAGCAAATACGAACTGGCTAAAAAATTAGGCGCGACTGATTGCATCAACCCAACAAACTTCGATAAGCCAATTCAAGAAGTGATTGTTGAAATGACTGACGGCGGCGTTGATTACTCTTTTGAGTGTATCGGTAACGTAAACGTTATGCGTGCTGCACTTGAGTGTTGTCATAAAGGTTGGGGGGAATCAATCATCATCGGTGTTGCTGGTGCTGGCCAAGAGATCTCAACTCGTCCATTCCAACTTGTGACTGGTCGTGTATGGCGTGGCTCTGCATTCGGTGGCGTTAAAGGTCGTACTGAACTTCCAGGTATCGTTGACCGTTACATGCAAGGTGAGTTCGCTCTTGATGACTTCATCACTCACACTATGGGGCTTGCAGATGTAAACGCAGCGTTCGATCTAATGCACGAAGGTAAATCTATCCGTACTGTTCTACATATGGATAAGTAAGTAAAAGTAAGGGGTTAGATACTCTAGCCCCCTTCTCTACTTTTGATCTCCAAGTGCTTTATATAAAGACAACATGCTTATCTGCGTGGGTGGCGCAATGTATAGATAAGCTTACTGAATGTGTAATTCTTTATTTTAAAGCACTTCAAAATCAACCAGTAGATTTCTATTCAATACAGTGATCTCGCTGATATGAATCAAAATATAAAAGGGCTCATCATGACAATCGAAAATATCAGCCAAGCAAAAGTTGCGGGTGGTTGGCACAAACAATACACACATACTTCATCATCTCTAAACTGCGATATGCGCTTTGCTATTTTTCTACCTGCAAACGCTTCTGAGACAAATCCTGTTCCTGTTTTATACTGGTTATCAGGCTTAACTTGTACTGATGAAAACTTCATGCAAAAAGCGGGCGCATTCAAAAAAGCGGCTGAATTAGGCATTGCGATTGTTGCTATGGATACAAGCCCTCGTGGTGAAGACGTTGCTGATGATGCAGAAGGCGCATACGATTTTGGCCTAGGTGCAGGGTTCTACTTAAATGCAACTCAAGCGCCGTGGAATCGTCATTATCATATGTATGACTATGTGACAAAAGAACTACCATCGTTAATCGAAGAGCACTTCCCTGTATCAGATAAAAAATCAATTTCTGGTCATAGCATGGGTGGCCACGGTGCAATTTCTATTGGGTTAAAAAATCAAGACGCATATCAGTCTATCTCTGCATTTAGCCCTATATCTAGCCCAATTAACTGCCCTTGGGGTCAAAAAGCATTAGGTCTATATCTTGGTGATAATAAAGAGACTTGGAAAGAGTACGATAGCTCTGAGCTACTGAAAAAAGGCTCTAAGTTACCAATTTTAGTTGACCAAGGTGAAGCTGATGGCTTCTTAGAAGAACAATTAAAGCCTGAATGCTTACTTTCTTCAGCTGAGCAATCGGGTGCCGATGTAGAAGTAAGAATGCAGCCTGGCTACGATCACAGCTACTTCTTTATTTCGACGTTTATCGATGAACATCTAGAGTTTCATGCTGCTTATTTAAATAAATAATACTGATTTAAGATAAGCAAAAGCATAAATAGCAAAATCCCAGAGTAGGTTCTCCTTCTCTGGGATTTTTTATGTTTATATATTAATTTTCTATAATTAGATAAACGCTAACACTGGAGAGATACAAAGAAGTATACCCGTCACAATAATTAGATTAGTTGATAAACCTTTGTACTTATGAAGTGTTGGTACTTTATGAACTAGATATGCAGGGATTAAACAACCTACCAAACCAAATACAGGACTACAAATCGAAGTAAATGATAAAATAGGCGCATTTAACGCAACAGCAGACCACGCAAGTAAAATAATAAACACCGTTATTAGTTTATTAACTACCTCTTTATTAATTGCAGACTCATCCATACGTCTTAACAATAAGTTCATTGCAATACCACGACATGCTTCTTGGAATGCCATAAACACACCAAAGAATGAAGTTACGACAGCAAAAATATTAATCACAATACCGGTAACCGTTGCCCAACTTCCTGGGAAGTAATGAGCAATAATCGCTAATGCAGAGATGTTTTTATTCATTGCCTCTGTCGCTTGCTCTTGGCTTATTGCAAAGGTAAATGACACTGCAAAAAAGAACACAACAACGAATAAGATAGCAAAAGCAATATTCATCGCTCTTAGTGATTTATAACGCGCAACTTCGATTGATTTCTCACGTGAACGGTATGAGATAACCATAGGGCTCAGAGATTGAATAAAAAGAATAGACGTTAAGGTAAATGGAAGCGTAATAATCGCATCTTTTAACATTGGACCAAACGATCCCATTGCTGGAATATTAGAAAAATCCCAACGAGAAACCAATAGCAGCCCCATTACAGCAACTAAAGATAAAACCGTGACCGCCATAAAACCAGATAATTTAAATAGCAGTTTTTCACCTTTAGAACCAATAAATGCAAGAACACAAATTAAACCTAAACCATAAAAAACATTGTCATTTAAATGCCCTTCCGTTACACCAAAAGAATGCAAATATGAAGAACTGTCATTAGTTACTGCTAATGAGTAAACTAATACCCAGATAACCAACATAATAAAATAAAGAACACCTAAAGCCACTCCCCAATTCTTACCTAAATAACCAGTAATGACACCAGGGTAATCCGTACATGTTTTTGCTTCTGCAAGAGTATTAATAAAAAGTTTTTGAAACAAATACATGGCTGGATAGCCAATAATTGAAGATAAAAGGAAAACCCAAAGCCCCATAATTCCTACTTGAACAGGTAGAAAAACAATACCCGCACCAATAGCCATACCAATACTAATCACTATCCAACCAATATCAGTGCTGTCAAATTTAGTGGCTTTTTTCCATTCAGAATCAGTCATATTACTTTGATCACGACCAAGTCCTGCTAATGTAGCTGTGTTCATATAAAACTCCATCTTTGTAGGGATCACTATTTTTATAATTTTAAAGCGACAAACCGCCGCCAACTTGCAACTTTTGAAGAATTTACTCTCTAATTTAAAAATAACAATGCAATTTTATTTGAAATGATAGCGAGATCTCAGTTCGTAAAACAAACAAAAACTTACTACAAAGTAATTGCATTCCCTTGAGAATAAGCATAAATTTAACTCACACAAATTAAATGCAATTATTTTTGCATAATTACAGTTAAAACTTAAAATCAACAATAGTTGCAAAAAAGGACAGGACATATGAAGCAAATTATCGTGGCAAAATCAGCACCAGAAGCAATCGGCCCTTATTCTCACGGCACCGCATTTAATGGGCTTATTTTTACATCGGGTCAATTACCTGTTGATGGGTCAACAGGCTCAGTTGTTGAAGGTGGAATTACTGCTCAATCTGAAATGTCTCTTAAAAACTTAATTTCAGTAATTGAAGCAGCAAATGGGGATGTTAATACGGTTTTAAAAACGACCTGCTACCTTGCTAACATCACTGATTTTGCTGCATTTAATGAAGTATATAAAACGGTTTTCCATACAGACTGCCCTGCACGATCGTGCTTTGCTGTAAAAGATCTTCCACTTGGTGTACTTGTTGAAGTAGAAGCAATTGCACATCAAAAATAATAATTAGATAAAGGTGAACAAAATGAACTCTACCTGGAAGCAATACATCACTATTTTAAAAAATGTTGTGAAACCAGCTCTTGGATGTACTGAACCTATTTGTGCAGCCTATGCTACAAGCGTAGCAACGCAGATGCTTGGAGAAAAACCAGAAACTATTGATGTTTTTGTCTCTGATAATTTGTATAAAAATAGTATGGGTGTTTTTGTTCCAAGAACAGGTAGAGTTGGCCTTGCCATTGCTGCAGCTACAGGAGCTACTGGCGGAGATCCAGAAGCCGGGTTGGAAGTACTAGCAAAATTAAACGAATCTCAACTCAATGAAGCTCAGCAGCTGATTGATGCAGGACACGTTCAAGTAAAACGAGAAACCACAGATGAATTTATCTATTGTCGCGTTATCGTTAAAAGTTCACAACAGCGTGCAGAAGTAACGATCAGCGGAGGTCATACGCTAATTGTTGAAAAACGCCTAAATGGTAATATCATTTTTTCCCTTGATTCTTTATTACCAAAAGCCTCTACTGCTTCTATTTGTGATGGCGTAGATATCACAATATCATCGATTTATAACTTTGCTACTCAGGCTGAGTTTGATGACATTAAATTTATTCTTGAAGCCAAAGACCTCAATATTGCACTCGCTCAAGAAGGATTGGATAATCCATACGGCTTAGAAGTCGGTCGAACTTATCAAAAGAACATAGATAATGGCCTGCTTTCAAAAAGCTTAGACAGTGATATTTTAATTTACACCTCTGCTGCATCTGATGCTCGAATGGGCGGTGCTACCTTACCGGCAATGTCTAATTATGGCAGCGGTAATCAAGGTATAGCAGCAACAATTCCTGTCGTTAAAATGGCTGACTTTTATAACGCCGATGAAGAGACGTTAGCGAGAGCATTTATTATGAGTCACCTTGGGGCTATTTATATCAAATCTCATTACCCACCACTATCAGCATTTTGTGGCAACGCTGTAACCTCGGCTGCCGCCGCTATGGCGATGGTTTATTTAGCTGGTGGGACATTCGAACAATCTTGCTCTGCGATTCAGAATACTATTAGTGATACGAGTGGAATGATCTGTGATGGAGCGAAATCAACGTGTGCAATGAAAGTAGGAAGTAGTGCTCAATCAGCCATGAAATCATCTCTTCTTGCTTTAAATGACCATTGTGTAACGAAGCAAGGTGTTATCGCAGAAGATGTAGAAAAAACCATTAAAAACATAGGTAGAATGATAACAACAGGCATGCCGAATATTGACCATGAAATCATTGAAATAATGGCATCATAATGAAAAGATGTCACTATTAGCTAGTGACATCACTTCCCACTAACATAAGAGTATCTATGCTACATAAACTATCTACAGCCGATAAGCTAATTCTTCAATCAACCTTTAGTATCGTTGATGGCATTGCTGCTATGTTTGGAAAACATGTCGAAGTAGTATTGCACTCTTTAGATTCAGACAATCCATCAATCATTAAAATTGCTAATGGGCATGTCACGGGTCGTGGTATTGGTGCACCTATAACCAACTTAGCATTAGAAAAGCTAAAAGCGGGTTCTGATGTATCAACCCCTTATTTCACACGAACAGATAAAGGCGAATTAATGCGTTCTGTTACTTCGATGATTCGAAATGAGGCAGGGATACCTATCGCTTTACTTTGTATGAACTCTAACCTTGACGTTCCAATGAACAGTTTCTTTATGGATCTGTTTCCTCAATCAGCTCAGTTAGCAGCGTCACCAGAAACCTTTGCAAAGGACAGTATAGAAATGCTAACGGATTCGATTTCAAGAATACAGAGTGAAGTGTTAGAAGATGAAAGTATTGCCGTCTCTCGAAGAGTCAGAACCATTGTTGAACGTTTACACCACCAAGGTGCATTCAATATCAAAGACGCCACTCAGATCACAGCTAATATTCTTAATGTGTCGAAAGACTCTGTGTATCGTTATCTAAGAAAATTTAAGTAATCCCCCTCCTCCTTCTTCACTTTCATAAAAAAGCCCTGAGAACTTACTATTCTCAGGGCTTTATTTTTTACTAATACAAATTAACCTGGCAGGTTATATGTATATGGTGCTTGGATACCTAGAGGAATGCCTAGCGCCCAGTAAGCAAGTAGGAATACTGTCCAACCAATTAGCATAGCAATAGAAAAAGGCATCATTAAAGAAGCCAATGTACCGATACCCGTTGATTTAACATAGCGTTGGCAGTAAACCACTACTAATGGGAAGAATACCATTAATGGTGAGATGATATTTGAAACAGAATCACCTACACGGTATGCCGCTTGAGAAAGCTCTGGAGAGATACCAACACCCATTAACATTGGAACAAGTACAGGGCCAATTAGAGCCCATTTAGCTGATGCAGAACCAATAAGCAAGTTAACGAATGCCGTTAGTAAGATCATACCAATAATCGTTAATTGACCAGGAAGCTCTAATGCTTTTAAGAAATCAGCACCGTACATAGCTAAGATAGTACCAATATTTGATTGACTGAAAGCAACTAGGAACTGTGCACAGAAGAATGACATAACCATGTATGCACCCATAGTACCCATTGTTTCTGACATTGCTTTAATTACATCATTGCTGCTTTTAAATGTGCCAGATACACGTCCATAAACGATACCAGGAATGATAAACAGAATGAAAATAAGCGGTACAATTGACTGCATTAAAGGCGCTGAGAATGATGTAATTTGGCCATCAGGAGAGCGCAGTGCTGAATCTTCAGGATAAATAAGTGCGATTAATAGTGCGATACCTGCAACCATTGCCCAGCCAGCGAACTTAAATGCTTTCGATTCAATCTCTGTAAAAGAGCCTAAATCTGGTGCTGTTTCTGCATCTTCATCAACTGGAGTATTTGCTAAACGTGGTTCGATAATCTTATCAGTTACATACCAACCAATAACAACAATTAGAATTGAAGAAAGGCCTGTAAAGTAAATATTTGCCAATGGGTTAACAATGTAAGTCGTATCTAGTACTTGTGCTGCTGTTTGTGTAAAACCAGCTAGTAATGGATCGATTCCCGATGGGATAAAGTTTGCAGAGAAACCGCCAGATACACCCGCAAATGCAGCAGCGATACCCGCTAATGGATGACGACCTGCTGCGTGGAAAATGATACCACCTAGTGGAATAACTAAAACATAACCTGCATCTGCTGCTGTGTGTGAAACGATAGCAACAAGAATAAGCATTGGTGTTAATAGTTTAGCTGGTGTGAAGTTCAGCATTTTCTTTAGGCCAGTTTGAATAAAACCTGAAGAGTCAGCAACACCAACACCTAACATCGCAACTAATACGATACCTAATGGAGCAAAACCTGTGAAGTTCTTCACCATTGTTGCTAAAAAGTTTGCTAATGAATCACCAGTTAAAAGGTTTTTCACTTGGACTGCATCTTGAGTAACAGGATGAATCAAGTCAAATTGTACTTGTGATAATAGCGCTGAAAGACCCCAAACAATTAAAAGGCCCCAGAAAAACAGTAGTGCAGGATCTGGGATCTTGTTACCTACTCGTTCGATTGTATTTAGAAAACGATCCATACCACTTGGCTTAGATGCTTTCTCTGCTGCTTGGTTACTCATCCGTAACTCCATCTATTATTAATGTTGTATTTTCAGAAAAGAATTTGGAAATTATGTGACTTCTCTTAACTTTTCTTTTGCTGAAACAGTGTAAACCACTTAAGAAAGAAATAGAGCATTTAGTTGAATAATTTAGAAGTGCAAACATATATTTTGTAAGATAAGTTTTCATTGAAACATATAACTAACAATATAAATTACTACACTTTACAATTGAAACAAAAAAAGCGCCTTTCGGCGCTTTCTTAAATTAAATCAGATTCATTGAATCAGAGATTATTCCCATTCGATTGTTGCTGGTGGCTTACCAGAAATATCGTAAACAACACGAGAAATGCCACTAACTTCATTGATAATGCGGTTAGATACTTTACCTAAGAAATCGTATGGTAAATGTGCCCAATGCGCTGTCATAAAGTCGATAGTTTCTACTGCACGTAAAGAAACAACCCAATCATATTTACGACCATCACCCATTACACCTACAGAACGTACTGGTAAGAATACCGTGAACGCTTGAGATACTTTGTGGTAAAGATCCGCATTGTGCAGCTCTTCAATGAAGATAGCATCAGCACGACGCAATAAGTCACAGTACTCTTTCTTAACCTCACCAAGAACACGAACACCTAAACCAGGCCCAGGGAACGGGTGGCGATAAAGCATATTGTATGGAAGACCTAATTCTAAGCCAATCTTACGCACTTCATCTTTAAATAGCTCACGTAATGGCTCAACAAGACCCATCTCCATGTCATCAGGAAGACCACCAACATTGTGGTGAGATTTGATAACGTGCGCTTTACCTGTTTTCGATGCTGCTGATTCGATAACATCTGGGTAGATAGTACCTTGAGCTAACCATTTTGCATTTGATAGTTTCTTCGACTCTTCATCGAAGATATCTACAAATACGTGACCAATGATCTTACGTTTCGCTTCAGGATCTGATTCACCTTCAAGTGCATCTAGGAAACGCTTTTCAGCTTCAACATGAATGATCTTAAGACCAAACTTGTTACCGAACATTTCCATTACCTGCTCTGCTTCATTTAAACGAAGTAGACCATTATCAACAAATACGCACGTTAGTTTGTCACCGATTGCACGGTGAGCAAGCATAGCGACTACTGATGAATCTACACCACCAGATAAACCAAGAATCACTTCATCATCGCCTACTTGCTCTTTAATTCGAGCAACGGCATCTTCAATGATTGATGCTGAAGTCCACAGACCTTCACAGCCACATACATTAAGAACAAAGTTCTCAAGCATTTTTAGACCGTTTTTAGTATGAGTTACTTCTGGGTGGAATTGAACACCGTAGTATTTTTTCTCTTCGTTCGCCATTGCAGCGTAAGGACAAGTTTCTGTCTCTGCAATTTTTACGAAATCAGATGGGATTTCAACAACTTTATCACCGTGGCTCATCCAAACATCTTGAGTCGCTTCAAGATCTTTAAACAGCACTGATTCACCTGTTACTTGTACCGCAGCATAACCAAATTCACGCTCAGTAGACGTTGCTACTTTACCGCCAAGTTGTTCTGCCATTGTTTGCATGCCGTAACACACACCAAATACAGGAACACCAGAATCAAATACATATTGAGGAGCACGAGGAGAATTTGCTTCAGTAACACTTTCAGGACCACCAGATAAGATGATGCCATCTGGGTTAAAATCACGGATGTCAGATTCTTCTACATCCCAGCTCCAAAGCTCACAGTAAACACCAATCTCACGGATACGACGCGCAACAAGCTGCGTGTATTGAGAACCAAAATCTAAAATAAGAATGCGTTGATCGTGGATATTAGTCGTCATTAGTCTTTCTCAAAAAGTCATTTATTTAGTGTGGCTTCACTATAAAACCACACGCTTAAAATTGAATTTGGTACAAAGTTTTTTCTTTATATTTCACAGCAGAATCATGCGAGTTCTAGGAAAAGGCACGGAGTTTACAAGTGTAAATGAGTACCTTTGACAACGAAATCGGAAGATTCTGCAAAGAAAATTAAGAAAAATTAGCCTAGGCGCTTCTTTTAACCCAAACGATAATTAGGTGCTTCTTTCGTGATTTGAACATCATGTACGTGAGACTCTTTCATCCCTGCACCTGAAATACGAACAAATTCAGCTTTAGTACGCATGTCTTCAATCGTTGCTGAACCTGTTAAGCCCATGCTTGAACGTAAACCACCCATTTGTTGGTGAACGATCTCTTTTAGACGACCTTTGTATGCGATACGACCTTCGATACCTTCAGGAACAAGCTTGTCCGCTGCATTATCAGATTGGAAGTAACGGTCTGAAGAACCTTGAGACATAGCACCAAGAGAGCCCATGCCACGGTAAGATTTGTATGAACGACCTTGATAAAGAATAACTTCACCCGGTGCTTCTTCTGTGCCAGCAAACATTGAACCAACCATTACACATGATGCGCCAGCTGCGATTGCTTTACATATATCACCAGAATAACGGATACCGCCATCAGCGATAACTGGAATACCATGAGCCGTTGCAACTTCTGCTGCATCTGAAATAGCCGTAATTTGAGGAACACCCACACCTGTAACGATACGAGTTGTACAAATTGAACCAGGGCCTATACCTACTTTCACAGCACTTACACCAGCATCGATTAATGCTTTAGCGCCTGAACCAGTTGCTACGTTACCACCAATGATTTGTAGATCAGGGAATGAAGCACGAGTTTCACGAATACGTTGTAAAACGCCTTCTGAATGACCGTGAGATGAATCGATAAGTAGAACATCAACGCCGGCTTCAACAAGAGCAGCAACGCGCTCTTCGTTACCAGCGCCAGCACCAACAGCAGCACCAACACGTAGACGACCACGCTCATCTTTACATGCGTTTGGTTTACGTTCTGCTTTATGGAAATCTTTTGCAGTGATCATACCGGTTAGTTGGAATTCATCATTCACTACCAATACTTTCTCTACACGCGCTTCATGCATTTTCTCTTGAACTTCTTCACGAGTTGCACCTTCTTTAACAGAAGCTAGGCGTGCCTTTGGTGTCATAACAACGTCAACTTTCTTAGATAGATCTGTTACAAAGCGAACATCACGACCAGTAATGATACCAACAAGTTCGTTAGTTTCAGTTACTACAGGGAAGCCTGCAAAACCGTGTTTTTCAGTCAGATCTTTCACATCTTGGATAGTTGCGTCAGGACGAACGGTTACTGGAGCAGAAACAACGCCAGCCTCAAAGATTTTTACTAAGCGAACTTGTTCAGCTTGCTGTGCAATAGACATGTTCTTGTGGATAAAACCGATGCCACCCTCTTGCGCTAATGCAATAGCAAGGCGCGCTTCTGTCACTGTATCCATTGATGCTGAAATCATAGGGATATTTAGAGAGATAGTCTTCGTTAACTGAGTGCGAAGATCAGCGGTGTTAGGAAGAACTGTGGAGTGTGCTGGGACGAGTAAAACGTCATCGAAGGTTAAAGCTTCTTTTGCGATTCGTAGCATTTGCAATATCTCACAACATAAGTGTTTAAAGGAATAAATCCCACTTTATCGTTTCGCATAATAAAGTGTTTTGGATTTGATATTGCAGACGGATTATACGCACGGCGCAATCGCTTGGCTACACATTTATTTATTTTTAATTTGCATTATCCCCCTTGCTATGTATTATATTGCCGCTAATTCCTATAGCCATGTCTAAGGCATTATCATGTCTCTCGATTCTAATCCTCGCATCTTTACAGTCTCACGTCTTAACTCTGAAGTTCGCCTATTATTAGAAAATGAAATGGGCATTGTTTGGCTTGTTGGGGAAATATCAAACCTTACTGTTCCCGTCTCTGGGCATTGGTATCTCACGCTTAAAGACAGCCAAGCACAAGTCAAATGTGCGATGTTCAAAGGCAATAATCGTCGGGTTACTTTTAAGCCTCAAAACGGTAAACAAGTTCTTGTTAAAGCTCGCCTTTCTTTATACGAACCCCGCGGCGACTATCAACTAATTATTGAAAGTATGCAGCCCGAAGGTGATGGTCGCCTTCAACAAGAGTTTGACCAGCTTAAAATGTCACTTGCTGCAGAGGGTCTCTTTGCACAAACCGCTAAACAGCCTTTACCTGAACAACCAAAACGTGTCGGTATAATTACCTCGCAAACAGGCGCTGCTTTATTTGATATTTTAAACGTATTGAAACGACGAGATCCTAACCTACCCGTAGTAATTTACCCAACCATGGTTCAAGGTGCAGGTGCGGCAATTCAAATTGCACAAGCGATTGGGCGTGCAAATAGTCGTAATGAGTGTGATATTTTGATCGTCGGTCGAGGCGGAGGCTCATTGGAAGATCTTTGGTGCTTCAATGAAGAGATCGTCGCAAGAACCATTGCGGCAAGTGAGATCCCAATAGTGAGTGCGGTTGGCCATGAGATCGACGTTACCATTGCCGATTTTGTCGCAGATGTTCGAGCACCAACACCTTCTGCAGCGGCTGAATTGGTAAGTCGTGATTTGTCTTCTCAACTGCAAACGGTTAGCCATCAGAAACGACGATTAAACAGTGCAATGGATCGCTATTTATCAAAACAGCAGCGTCAACTATCAACTCTTCAGCATCGTCTTGAAAAACAGCATCCACAAATGCAGTTAAACAATCAAAGCCAAAAGCTCGATGATTTGAATCAACGTTTGATGACGTATATGCAGCAACGTTTACAACGTCACCAATACAAGGTTGAGAACCTAACTTTACGCTTAAGTAATCTATCCCCTGCCAAAAAAGTATCTCAAGATAAATTACGAATAGAGGAACTAAAGCGCCGTTTACTCGATTCAATGGACAGAAATCTATTAATGCAGCGTCATCACTTAGCATTAGCAGCAGAGAAGCTCGATACCGTTAGTCCATTAGCGACATTACAACGCGGCTATTCCATTACTCGTAATAACAAAGGAGCGGTTGTCACTTCAACAAAACAAGTTGAAACTGGTGAAAGCATAACCACTCATTTTGCTGATGGCGAAATTACCTCAACAATAATTAACTAGCCTGAACTCAGGCTAGTTGGATCTCATTTCTACAAAGTCGGTTTTCGCACGAGACTTAGATTTCAACTCATTACAATCATGACAAAAATAGCTTGCTGCACCACACGCATTAAGCTTTTCCATCTCCTTATTGCAATCAGGACAATAAGCCACTTTTTTAAAATCGATCTGACAAAAATCACAATGATATCCTTCTCGTTGCCAGCGTAATTCAGACTGACATTTTGGACATTCGTTTGTTTGCATCACTTTTTTCCTTCTTAATCTATTTCAAATAAACACAGTATCTCTGTACGCATTTAAAAGTGTGGATCTTTATGCTTATAGGGATCTGATCAGCGATCATGCCCTTTAAGAACATTTATATAACCACACCCCGAAAGCATTAGTTACATATCCTGTTTTTCAATTTTAAACGATATAAAACTTCGATATCGCTCATTAAAAACAGAAGATCCAGCACATCAATCAGTATTAACCTTTTCACTTCAACCGAAAGCATGAAAATAATACCAAATACAGAAAAAGAGTTACATCTTATGTAATTTCGACTTTACACTCGCTTAATAGAGCGAGTTAACATTAATAATTCTTGCTCATCTTGTGCGTTAAGCTGAACGTTAATCTCTTGATATTCTTTAAAAGAAGAGACATGCGTTCCACCACAAGGAAGCTTAGCAATACCATCTATACCAAAGTCAGCTATCCAGTAACGTGAATCAGTTAACGCTTTGCCTTCACACTCAATAGAAACTTCATTTTCTAAGGCAAGCCACACACTAATCTGTTGATTCACTTGCTCTGCAATACTCTCAAGATCCGACATCATCTCTGCACTATTCAACCCTCGTTTACGTAATGTTTTACCTAAACGATATACATCTTCGCAATGATCTTCTGTAACAAAGCTAGTTTCTTGAGCATAGCTATTGAAATTGTAATGACCCAGTTCATCTTTTCTATCTGCATCTTTACGCCAGTAATTAGCATGAAGCACTTTGTTTAATGCCAAATAAGCGATATGACCAGCACTGTGTCCACGACTCAATGAATCTTGGTATTCTTTATCAACCTTTAGCTCAACAGTATTTTCTACTGCTATATCGGCATCTTTAGATATTAAATGCGAAACAACAAAAATCCAGCCCTCTTCTCCACGTTTAATTGGAATATCTTTACCAATATAAAGCTCACCTGTAGATAGTTCGACGGCACCTGTTTGGCAAGTAAGTACAGGGTATTCAATATTATTGATTTGAAGTACACCTTTGTCCTCTGGGTGATCTGGCCAAATATGGCTTACAGGATGAAAAGGCGTTTCTTTAGTAACTATCCACTTTCCTTGCTCTGTTTCTTTAATAAGTTTCACAATGGAATTAGATTGCCACGTGTTATGACAAAATAAAATCTCTGTTGCTGATAACTGAGTCATGATTTTTACCTAAAAAAAACGCCCAACAAATAGGTGGGCGTTTTATTATTGAATAATATTAGTAAAGTAGCTCTAGGTTACTTCTTATTACGGTTTTTCACAGCGCCAACTAGGCGCTTACGTTGACGCTCTTGAGATAGAGTCAATTTACCACCGCGATCTTCAAATGGGTTTTCACTATTCTGGAATTGAATACGAATAGGGGTGCCCATAATTTCTAATGACTTACGGAAATAGTTCATTAAGAAACGCTTGTAAGAAGAAGGTAGTTCTTTTACTTGGTTACCGTGAATAACGATAAGCGGTGGGTTATAGCCACCTGCGTGAGCGTATTTCAATTTCACACGACGACCACGAACCATTGGCGGTTGGTGATCTTCTTGAGCCATTTTCATAATACGAGTAAGAACAGACGTACCTACACGCTTAGTTGCAGACACATATGCTTCTTGTACTGATTCATATAAATGACCAACACCAGTACCATGTAGAGCTGAAATAAAGTGAAGACGAGCAAAGTCAACAAAGCCTAAACGACGATCTAGCTCAGACTTTACTTTTTCTTTCACATCGTTATCTAAACCATCCCATTTGTTCACCGCAATAACTAATGAACGGCCTGCATTTAATGCAAAGCCAAGTAAGCTTAGATCTTGATCGGAAATATTTTCACGCGCATCGATAACCAAAAGAACAACGTTAGCATCTTCTACTGCTTTTAGAGTTTTGATTACAGAGAATTTCTCAACAGTTTCATTAATACGACCACGACGACGAACGCCTGCTGTATCGATTAATACATACTCTTGACCTTCACGTTCCATAGGAATGTAAATAGAATCACGAGTGGTGCCAGGCATGTCATAAACAACCACGCGCTCTTCACCAAGAATACGGTTAATTAGTGTTGATTTACCTACGTTAGGACGACCAATAATGGCTAGTTTTATTGGTTGATCTTGAAGACGAGAAAAATCTCTTTCTGCATCTTCTTCAGTTAGATCTTTTTCTTCTTCTTCGAAATCTTCAAATTCAGTGAGATCAGTCATCTCACCATTTTCATCTTTCAAAGACTCTTCAACAAGCTCTTCCATAAAAGGAGCTAGAGCAAGTTCTAAAAGTGATGTAACACCACGGCCATGTGAAGCTGCAATTTGATAAACCTTGTTCATGCCTAGCTGCCAGAATTCAGCACTTGCTGCATCTGCATCAATACCATCAATCTTATTTACTACTAAGAAAGTTGGTTTTTCACGTGAACGTAAGTGTTTTGCGATAGCTTCATCAGATGATGTTAAACCAGCACGGCCATCAACCATAAATAACACAACATCAGCTTCTTCAATCGCAGCTAATGACTGTTCTGCCATTTTGGTTTCTACACCTTCTTCTGTTCCATCAATACCACCGGTATCGATAAGAATGAATTCTTGCTCTTCTAACTTAGCACGGCCGTATTTACGATCGCGAGTTAAGCCAGGAAAATCAGCAACTAATGCATCCCTTGTGCGTGTAACACGGTTAAACAGCGTCGATTTACCAACATTTGGACGCCCTACCAGAGCAACAACAGGAATCATACATACCTCTTTATTTAATCATAGGCATAGCGCGAGCTAATACCAATTTGATGATGGTTTTAACGGATTTATCAAGTAGTAAAGCCATCACCAAATTGGATTATCTTTCACTATCTAAAAACAATAAAAGGCTCCAAAGCCAAAGGACTTGGAGCCAATTCACAATTATAGCAAATAAAACTTATTTAATTCGCATTTTTTTGATATCGCCTTCGCGAGTCACAATAACAAAGCTATCTTCCACCAAAATTGGGGATACTGAGATACCATCACTGTCAATCTCTTGCTGAGACATAAACAGCCCTGTATCTCTATCCAACCAATGTAGGTAGCCTTCACTATCAGCAACCACGATGTAATTATCAATAATCGTTGGCGATGTTAACTGGCGGTATTCAAGCTCTTCATTATTCCAAAGCTCGGTACCACTTCGTGCATCAACAGCGACAACATGATCTTTTTCTGTCACTAAGAAAAGTCGCTTTCCATCTGATGACATATTCATCGCTGATGAGTAATTACGCTTCCAAACAGGTTGCCCTGTACGAAGATCTAATGCGATTAACTGACCATTGTAGCCAATGGTATATAAGCGCCCACCTAAAATAAGTGGAGATGCATCAACATCAACGAGGCGATCAATTTCTGTTGCCCCTTTTGGTGTACCTACTGGTTGTTGCCATAATAGCTGACCTTTAGAGATCAAAGCGGCTGCTAAACGACCATTAGACATTCCCCAAAAAACACCACCAGAGATACTCACAGGTGCACTGTCACCACGAAGGGTTAAGTTAGGCACTTCACTGTTAATTTGCCATTGTTCTACACCCGTTTCAGCATCAAAAGCAACCAATGCTCCACGACTTGTATGAATAATAACATAACCTTCATCAGCTAATGGTTTTGCAAGTACTTCACCATCCACTTTCTCACGCCATAATTCTTCACCCGTCTCTGCATCAAGAGTGATAAGCTCACCATTCTCAGAACCAATAAATACCTTGCCGTATGTCAGTGTTAAGCCGCCAGATAATCGAGCGGTATCATCTTGCTCTAAATCTTGCTCCCAAATTGTTTTACCATTTTCAGGATCAAGCGCTTTAACCAAACCATCTCGACTTGCAACATAAACTTTTTGATAAGCGTAAACAGGCGTTAAACGAGAAAAATAATGCCCAACGCCATCTCCAATTGAACTTGTCCATTCCGTAGTCGGTTCAAATTGATTTTGAACAACAGGAACCGGTGCCATTACGATTGTATCTTCTTCACTCGCACAGCCAAAAAGCATCGAGAAACCAAAGGTACATAATGCCGCTTTTTTTAACACCTTACGCATTCAGTTGTCCTTACTCTGCTAAATCATCCAGTTTCATTTGAACCGCTTGGTTCATGCCAGCTTGCAGTGCTTCTGTATAAGCCGTGCGTGCTGTTGCTATATCACCTTGACGAAGTGCAATATCACCTTTAACCTCAGCAACACGTGCAGCCCAACTTACAGGTTTCACAGTTGATAATGTTGTTAGTGCTGCATCAAATTGTTCTTGTTGTGCTTGAATACGAGCAATTCGAACTTGTGCAGTAGCAATCAAAGACTCATCTTTGCTGTTACTTGCAATCCAATTTAACTGCGTTATTGCATTATCAAGTTGGCCAGCTTCTACTTGTACTTTTGCTAGCTGAAGAGCCGCTAAAGTAGCGTATTCGCTTTTTTCATTTGCATTAATAAACGCTTGAGTTGACTCAGCGCCTTCTGCACCAGATGCTTGCAATGCCGTTAATGTTTTCTCATAAGACATTGACGCTGTATCTTTTGCTTCAATTTGCGCTGATTGGTAATATTTCCAACCTAAAATAGCACCAATACCAACAACGCCACCAACAACGACTGCCTTGCCATTTTCTTTCCACCAACTTTTAATGGCTTCAACTTGTTGTTCTTCAGTTTCGTAGGCTTCCACGTCCTATCCTCTTAAATCAAATCAGCTAATTTTGCGAATACTTCTGTTTGAGCTAAAGTTTCTTGCTCACCAGTTCGTAAATCTTTTACGTTAACTGTCTGCTCTGCAACTTCACTCTCACCTAAGATAAGAGCAACTGCTGCACCGGCATTATCAGCACGTTTAAATTGTTTTTTAAAGTTACCGCCACCAAAGTGGCACATTACGCGTAAGCCTGGTACTTGTTCACGTAGGGACTCAGCCAGTTTCATGCCAGCCATTAATGTACCTTCGCCAGACGTCACCATGTACACATCAACTGAACGGCGTACGTCAGTTAATTCTAATGTTTCCATTAGTAATACTAAACGCTCTAGACCCATAGCAAAACCAACAGCCGGTGTTGCTTTACCGCCTAGTTGTTCAACTAGACCATCATAACGACCACCGCCACATATGGTACCTTGAGCGCCTAAACTTTCAGTAATCCACTCAAAAACAGTACGGTTATAATAATCCAATCCACGAACTAAACGTTCATTAACTTGATATTGGATACCAGCAGCGTCAAGTAGTTCACATAATCCAGAAAAATGTGTTTTTGAATCATTATCTAAGTACTCAGATAACTTAGGCGCATCACCTAAAATTGCTTGTACATCTGGATTCTTTGTATCTAAAACACGCATTGGATTGGTGTGCATACGACGCTTACAATCTTCGTCTAATACATCTAGGTGTTGTTCTAAGAAAGCAATGAGTGCAACACGGTAGTTAGCACGCGCCTCTAATGAACCAATCGAGTTTAACTCTAAGCGAACGTGTTGATCGATGCCTAATTCACGCCATAAACGCGCTGTCATCATAATCAATTCAGCGTCAACATCAGGACCGTTCAAACCAAATACTTCAACACCCACTTGGTGGAATTGACGGTAACGACCTTTTTGAGGACGCTCGTGACGGAACATTGGGCCCATGTACCATAAACGTTGCTCTTGGTTGTACAGTAAACCATTTTCAATTCCTGCACGAACACAACCCGCAGTCCCTTCAGGACGAAGCGTTAAGCTATCACCATTACGGTCTTCAAACGTGTACATCTCTTTTTCAACGACATCAGTAACTTCACCGATAGCTCGTTTAAAAAGATTCGTTTGCTCAACGATAGGCATACGAACTTCGTTATAACCGTATGCACTGATAACGCGTTTTACGCTATTTTCAACTTTGTGCCACAATGGCGATTGTGTTGGAAGGCAGTCATTCATGCCTCGAATTGCTTGGATTGCTTTAGCCACGTTCACTTCCCAATGGGTTTGTTTATATCTACAATTAATCAGTCTATCTGATTAATATCAATTTGGTTTTCTTTTGATAACGTTGCTGCTTTAGCACGAATTTTTGCTTCTAATTTATCCACAATATTATCGTTATCAAAACGCTCTTTCTGACGTACGCCATCTTCATAGAATGCACTTTTGCGGTTACTTCCCGCAATCCCAATATGTGAAACTTCAGCTTCACCTGGGCCATTTACAACACAACCAATAAGAGATACATCCATTGGTGTGATTAAATCTTCTAAACGCTGTTCAAGCTCATTCACCGTTGCGATCACATCAAACTCTTGACGAGAACACGTAGGGCAAGCAATAAAGTTAATGCCACGAGAACGAATACGCAATGATTTTAGGATATCAAAACCAACTTTGATCTCCTCAACAGGATCTGCTGCCAAAGAAATACGTAATGTGTCACCAATACCTTCAGATAATAATAACCCTAAACCAACGGCTGACTTTACAGAGCCTGCGCGTGCACCACCAGCCTCAGTAATACCTAAATGTAATGGTTGAGCGATTTGTTTTGCTAACAAGCGGTATGAATCAACCGCGAGAAACACATCGGATGCTTTTACACTCACTTTAAATTGATCAAAGTTCATTTTGTCCAATATATCAACATGTCGCATTGCTGACTCAAGTAACGCTTCTGCTGTTGGCTCTTTATATTTAGCTTGAATGTCTTTTTCTAATGAGCCGCCGTTAACACCAATACGAATTGGAATATTTTTATCTCGAGCACAATCAACAACAGAGCGAATACGTTGCTCATTACCGATATTACCCGGATTAATACGTAAGCAATCTACGCCATACTCGGCAACTTTTAAAGCAATACGATAATCAAAATGAATATCAGCAACCAAAGGAACGGAAACTTGTTGTTTAATTAGCTTAAACGCCTCAGCAGCGTCCATTGTAGGCACTGAAACACGAACAATGTCGGCACCGACTTTCTCAAGTGCTTTAATTTGAGCAACTGTCGCCGCAACATCAGTCGTTAACGTGTTTGTCATTGACTGAACTGCGATCGGAGCGCCATCTCCAATAGGAACATTACCCACATAAATGCGAGTAGATTGACGGCGTTTAATTGGGGATTCTGTATGCATGGAATCAACTCATTATTGAGGTAGGGTTAATCGTGCAACTTTACCAGCAGGGTATGCAGATAAATCAACAGGTTTACCTTTATAAATCAGTGTTACGGCACTTGGAGCACCAATAACTAGTTTATAAGGCGCTTTACCTGTCAGTTTTAGTGTTTGATTTGCTTTTTTTACGCCAGAGTACAAACGATTGTTTGAAGCGTCCTGAACTTGTAGCCAACAATCATCATTAAAGGTCATTAGTACATCTTCAGTAATCGCTACAGGCTCTACTACTACGACTTTCTCTTCAGCTTTTGCTTCTGAAGTTGCATCTACTGCTTCATTGGTACTTACGTCTTCTGCAATAGGTGTTTCAAGTTCTTCAGGTCTTGTTTCTAATTCTGAAAGCTTAGTATCAACCTCAAGAGCATTAGTCTCATTAAGCACTAAACGTTCATCTGTAGCGCCATCTTCACCAATAGTGCTTTCTGTAACTTGGGTTGGTGCTTCAGGTGTTACTTCTGTAATTAATTCTGCGTCTTGTTTGCTCTCTAATTGAGCTTGTTCTTGCCACCACCACAAAACAGACATACTAAGAATTAACGAAAAAATAACCCATGTCAGTTTCATTATGCGGTTATCATGTTTTTCTCTTTTCGTTTTACGAGAAAAACTCTGCATATCATGCTCTTCTATCAATGCTTTACCTAATTGGTCTAAAGCATTTAATACTTTGATTTCAGGCACATTGACAATTTTGGCATAAGAACGATAGTAACCACGAGTAAACGTCGCTAATTTTCCCATATCAAATTGATCGGCTTCAATTTGCTGTAATACTTCTACGCGTAAACGTAAACGTGATGAGATATCTTCAAGTGATAATCCTTGCTCCTCACGCGCTTCTTTAAGTAACAAGCCTGGAGCGACTAATGTTTCTACTTTTTCTTCAATATGTTCAATCGTCATAATTTATATAATTCTGATATTCTGTTGAGTCTGGATACTCTTTCCCGAGAATATTTACGTATTTTTTAACCAAATGCGTATTGCCTGCTTTTTTTTCTAATTCTATGAGTAAGCTTAGGCTAACGGGTTTGTATCCATACTTCTTAGTAAATTTAAACAGCGCAATTCTCGGTTCTGAATAGTTACCTTCATCAATATTCAATTTAGCCAATTGAAGGGTGGAACGAACTCGATTCGGATCATGAGCCAGTGAGCGCTCAAAATACGTTTTTGCTGTCACTTTATCCCCACTACTTAATGCGCACATGGCTGCATTTTCATAACTTGCCGAAACAAGGTAATAGTAAGGTTGGTCTATTGCTTGAGCAAACTTCTGTTGAGCTTCCTCATAACGGCCATTTTTACAAAGAAAAACGCCGTAGTTATTTAATACATTACCATTTTTTGATGAAGAACGTAATGCTCGTTTGTAAGCCTTTTCAGCTAATCCATCTTCATCTACTTGTTGGTAATAGTAAGCGAGGGAAGTTTGAGAGCGGTAATAGTCGGGAGCGTATTGTACAGCCAGTTCCAAATTTTCACGGGCTTTGATCATGTTGCCCGCATTTAAATAGCTTAATCCAAGGGTAATTCGAGCTTCAGCAGCTCGAATTATCTCTTCTTGGGTCATGTCATCGGCTTCATTTACCGTGACACAACCAGCACTGATTAACACTCCAATTGTTAATAGTGCCGCACTCCATTTTCTCATACTGCCTTCCCTTGCTGTTATACATCAAGGTTAAACAGTTTTAACAGGGATAGCCTCACCTTGCTGTTTAACTTGAGTACGTTTAGTTCTATCGATTACATCACCCACTAATTGACCACAAGCAGCATCAATATCATCACCACGAGTTTTACGAACGGTTACCGTAAAATCGTATTCCATTAGTGTCTTCATGAATCGATCGATACGTGAATTACTTGGCTTTTTATATGGTGACCCAGGATATGGGTTAAATGGAATCAAATTAATCTTTGCAGGGGTATCTTTTAGTAATTCTGCGAGTTGTCTTGCATGATTCATATCATCATTAACATGGTCTAAAAGGACATACTCTACCGTTACACGACCACGGTTAGCATTTGATGATGCAATGTATTCGCGAACGCACGATAAAAATGCATCAATATTCCAACGATCATTGATTGGCATAATTTCGCTACGTAGTTCATCCGTTGGAGCATGAAGAGAGATCGCTAATGCTACATCGATTTTCCCAATCATTTGCTCTAAGCCAGATACAACACCTGACGTCGATACCGTTACACGACGCTTAGATAAACCAAAACCTAGATCATCAAGCATAATTTCTAATGATGGGATTAAGTTTTTCATATTAAGCAGCGGTTCACCCATGCCCATCATTACAATATTTGTAATTGGACGACGACCCGTTTCTTTTTCTAACCCAATTTCACGAGCAGCACGCCAAATTTGGCCTACAATTTCAGAAACTTTAAGGTTACGGTTAAAGCCTTGTTGAGCAGTTGAACAGAATTTACATTCCAATGCACAACCTACTTGAGAAGATACACATAATGTAGCACGGTCACCATCAGGGATATAAACCGTTTCAACATCTTGATCGCCTACTTTCATCGCCCATTTGATGGTGCCATCAACCGAATGCTGAGCTTCTGATACATAAGGGGCGCGGATCTCACACTTGTGCTTTAGTTTTTCACGAAGTTTTTTGTTGATGTTGTTCATTTGATCGAAGTCATCACAACCAAAGTGATACATCCACTTCATGATTTGATCGGCTCTGAATGCTTTCTCTCCTAATTCCTCAGAAAAAAATGCTCGAAGTCCTTTACGATCAAAGTCCAGTAGATTGATTTTAGCTGTAGTCATGTTGCCTCTCTGATAAATAACATCACCGCGAATATCGGGCGCAGAATTGTACAAGTTTTGAGAGGATATTACTAGTGATTAGAGGCAGGCGAAAAGTCAAAGAGTAGAGACTATATGCACTTTGTGCCTAGATTCTATAAGAGCAGATTCCCATCAGAGTGAGATGAACTACTCTTATAGAGAGCGAAATGGTTTATTTTCTAATTAATATAGAAATCTTAACTTCGCTTACTTTTTATTATGGATTTATTCTGCTGGACGTGGACAGATTTCATCTTCAGCAAAGAAGTAAGCAATCTCACGAGCCGCAGATTCTGGGCTATCAGCCCCATGAACTGAGTTGTAACGCATACTGATTGCATAATCTGCACGTAGTGAACCACAAGCAGCTTCTGCTGGGTTAGTTTTACCCATTAATTCGCGGTAACGAACAACGGCATTTTCACCTTCCAATACCTGAACCATTACCGGACCAGACATCATATAAGCGACAAGCTCATTAAAGAACTCTTTGCCTTCATGCTCTGCATAAAAACCTTCAGCTTGCTCTTTAGTTAAACGCAGCATTTTAGCCGCAACAACTTGCATACCTGTCTTTTCAATACGGCGGTAAATAGCACCAATAAGATTACGTTTAACTGCATCTGGTTTTACAATTGAAAAAGTACGTTCTATTGTCATTTTACTTTCCTTTAAGTTTCTTTTACTTCTCTTGAAGCTATTATTGTTATAAGAAAAAAGACCGAGTTTATGGCTCGATCTCTTATTCGTTATTTAGTAAGTAGGTTCGCTAACGTTCTTACACCTACACCGGTTGCACCGGCTGACCACTTATCTGAAGGAGCTGTACGGTAAGTTGCAGAGCAATCCATATGTAGCCACCCTTTCTTATAATCATCAACAAAGTAAGAAAGAAAACCAGCGGCCGTACTTGCACCTGGCGAGTATGGGCCTGAACCAATATTTGCCAAATCAGCAAAGTTTGATGGTAGCATATTACGATGAAATTCCATTAATGGTAAACGCCATAGCCCTTCATTTTCTTCTTGAGCGGCAACTAGCGCTTTCTGGCTTAACTCATCATCAAAGCTCAATAATGAATGGAAATCATTACCCACAGCCATTTTTGCGGCACCTGTTAATGTTGCACAGTCAATGATAAGTTCTGGGTTTTGTGCTGAGGCAAATTGAAGGCCATCAGCTAAAACTAAGCGACCTTCTGCATCAGTATTTAAGATCTCTACTGTTTTACCATTTTTATAGGTAATGATATCGCCTAGCTTTAATGCTCGCCCAGAGATCATATTTTCAGCACAGCATAAAATCAATTTAACACGCTTATCTAAACCACGAAGAATCGACATTGCAAGACCAGCCGTTGCTAGCGCAGAGCCTCCCATGTCAGCTTTCATTGACGCCATGCCGCCAGAAGGTTTAATGCTGTAACCACCAGAGTCAAAGGTAATACCTTTACCTACAAGGCATGCAAAAACAGGAGCATCAGCATCACCAGTAGGATTGTAATCTAGCTGCAGCATCGCAGATGTGCGCTCAGAACCACGACCTACCGCGTAAATACCAGTCCAACCTTCCGTTAGTAAGTCTTTATCTTTAATTATTTTAGCCGTTACCGTTCCGGCTGGTGCAACTGATTTAATAAACTCAGCAGCCATTGTGGTAAGTTGACGAGGTGCGACTTCTTCCGCCGTTTTATTGATGACTTCACGAGTCCAGTTAGTCGTTAATATCCGATCATTCAGCTCTTTTTCATCCGCCTCAACAAGTGCGGTCCAAGTAACGTCATTATTGCTTTTTGAATCACGGAAACCTTGAACAAAAGACCAAATAGACTCTAAGTTCCACTCAGAACCTTGCAGTTCAACAGCAACAAGCCCTTGAGTTGCTAGCTTTCGAGCAGCACGCTGAATTGCGCTATAAACATCACTATCAGTACAGTGGATCACTGCGCCCTCTGCAGTAAACGAAAGCGGTGCATTTTCACCCCAATGAGCAAGTGCAGCGATTGATGAAAGTTGTACTGTCATCTTTTGTGACATGATGAATCTCCTTTAAGCACGCAATAACTCCATACAATCATGTAGGTGAATTCTACTGATTACTTATATTGCGCTAATACTATGGGTATACTCGAACAAAATGTTCTTTTTATCTAATTTGCCTACTTTATACAGGCGATACAAGGCATTTCACCAAAATCTAAGAGATCGATCCAACCACTCGATGGGAATTTAAGCGTTATTGGTAAAATACTGATTAACTAAAAATATCTTTAATCCCTCTCATCCATCCAGCGCAGGATAATCGCTTCCAATACCTTTTCACCTGAATGCTTAGGGTCGTCATCGAAGTCTTCCAAATCTAATACCCATTGGCGCAAATCAGTAAATCGAACGGTTTTGGGATCAGTATCAGGGTACTTCTCTGATAACTCAATTGCGATATCTCTAGAATCTATCCATTTTAAACTCATCATAAACTCCTTTTTTATGTGGCTACTAACAAGCAATAAAAAGGGCAAGTTTGAGGAGGTAATTACTTACGTCTCAACACTTGCCCTCTTAATCTATTTTAGAATCGAAAGATTAATGATCTTCTGATGCTAAGTTTAGTGTGTATTTTGGAATTTCTACCACTAAGTCTTGCTTAGCCATTCTTGCTTGGCAACCAAGACGAGACTCTGGCTCTAGACCCCACGCTTTATCCAGCATGTCATCTTCAAGCTCATCACTCTCTTCAAGTGAATCAAACCCTTCACGAATCACAACATGGCACGTTGTACATGCACATGATTTTTCACATGCGTGCTCAATAGCGATGCCATTTTTAAGAGCAACGTCTAAAACCGTTTCCCCTTCATTTGCTTCAAGTACCGCCCCTTCTGGGCATAACTCATCGTGTGGTAGAACAATAATCTTTGGCATTTCTATACCTCATCAATAGATTGACCGGCCAATGCAGCGCGAATAGAGGCATCCATTCGACGCGCGGCAAACTCTTGGCTTGCTGCATCAGCTTGTTTTATTCCATCTTCAATTGCTTGCGTATCTGTACCTTGACGTACGACGATTAACGCCTCAATTGCTTTTAAAATTTCTGTTTGTTCTTCTTTTGATAACAATGCATCACCATCACTATTCAAAGCAACAACCAACCCTTCAATAACACGATCGGCTTCTACCTGTTGCTCTGCTAATGCTCTCGCTTGCATGTCTTCTTTGGCGAATGTCATCGAGTCTTTCAACATATTTGCGACTTCATCATCGCTTAAGCCATAAGAAGGTTTAACTTGGATATGAGATTGAACGCCAGTGCTTTTTTCCATTGCGGTAACAGATAAAAGCCCATCAGCATCAACTTGATAAGTCACTCGAATATGTGCAGCACCCGCAGTCATCGGTGGAATACCTTTCAATGAGAAGCGAGCAAGTGAGCGACCATCTTCTACCATTTCACGTTCACCTTGAACAACGTGAACCATCATGCCTGTTTGACCATCTTTAAAAGTGGTGAACTCTTGCGCTTTCGCGACAGGGATGGTGGTATTACGTGGAATGATTTTTTCAACCAAACCACCCATGGTTTCAATCCCTAAAGACAGCGGAATAACATCAAGCAATAACATTTCAGCATCTGGTTTATTACCCACTAAAATATCCGCTTGAATAGCTGCACCAATAGCTACCACTTGATCAGGGTCGATACTGGTTAATGGGGTTTTATTGAAGTACTCACCAATAGATGTACGTACAAATGGAGTGCGAGTTGAACCACCAACCATTACTACTTCCATTACTTCTTCAGTGCTAATATCTGCGTCTTTTAATGCACGACGACACGCCATTAGTGTTTTCTTAACTAAAGGTTGAATCAATTGGTTAAATTCAGAAACAGCAATTGTACCTGACCATTCTTTAAAAGAAATACTCACAGACTCACTATCAGAGAGAGCGACTTTAGTTTCCGTTGCTAACGTTAGCAACTCTCGCTGTTCCTGCTTAGAAAGAGGTGTGTTGATCCCTGCTTGGTCTTTAACCCAATTCGCAATAGCATGATCAAAATCATCACCACCAAGTGCAGAATCACCACCGGTTGCTAATACTTCAAATACGCCTTTAGACAAGCGCAAGATTGAAATATCGAACGTACCACCACCCAGATCATAAACAGCAATAACACCTTCTTGGCCTGAATCTAAACCATATGCAATTGCTGCAGCTGTTGGTTCATTTAATAGACGAAGAACATTTAAACCAGCTAATGTCGCTGCATCTTTAGTACCCGCACGTTGCGCATCATCAAAGTAAGCAGGAACAGTAATAACCACACCTTCCAACTCATCACCTAATGTCTCTTTTGCTCGACGAGAAAGAGACTTTAAGATCTCTGCAGAAACTTGAACAGGATTAACCTCACCTTGAGCTGTTTGAATAACAGGTAAACCATTTTCACTTTCAGTAAATTGATAAGGTAAATCAGGGTAGCGGGCTTGAATATCTTTTAATGAACGGCCCATCAGTCGTTTTACTGAAATAATGGTATTTTGAGGATCAGAAGCAGCTGATGAATACGCATTAGCACCAACACAAATCTTATTGTCTTGATACTGTACAACCGATGGCAGGATAACATTACCTTTCAAATCTGGTAATGTCTTCGCTTCACCACTTCGAACTGAAGCAACCAGAGAATTAGTCGTACCTAAATCAATACCCACCGCCAATTTATGTTGGTGTGGTGCAGCACTTTGTCCTGGTTCAGCAATTTGTAGTAACATGAAAATATCCTTCGTCTATTTGAATTAACCTTTATTGGGTTAACCTAATAATTTGTCTTCTAACTGTTCGACTTCGTGATTCAGTTTATCAATAAACTTCAGCTTTCGTACACTTTGAGCGGCTTCTTGCCAAATTTCACTCTCTAATTGCTGCTGCAATAGCCCTAATTGCTCTTTACGCATAACTGATACGTTCTCAGCAAAATCAAACAATGCACTTTCAGGATCAGAGCTTGATGGTAACGATTCTAACTCCTCACGAAGCTCCATCTGTTGCATCAAAAACACAGGATCTTGCATTGTGGTTTGCTCACCACGAATATCATGACCTTGCTCTGATAGCATGTATTCTGCACGAGTGACGGGGTTTTTAAGCGTTTGATAAGCATCGTTGATTTGCGCTGCTTTTTGAATAGAAAGCAAGCGGTCACGCTCAGAAGCGGTCGCAAAGTTATCAGGATGAAAACGCTTTTGTAATTCTCGGAATTGAAGAGAAAGAAGGCTACCATCCAGTTGAAACTGGTTTGGTAGCCCAAATAATTCAAAATAGTTCATAGTTAACGTGATGCTCTATACGTTGAAACTTTCACCACATCCACATTCACTTTTTACGTTTGGATTGTTGAACTTGAATCCTTCATTTAGACCTTCTTTTGCAAAGTCTAATTCTGTGCCATCCATATAAGCTAAGCTTTTAGGATCAATGATGATCTTTACACCAAACTCTTCAAACACTTGGTCTTCTTCATTTAGTTCATCAACAAATTCAAGAATATATGCCATACCAGAGCAACCAGAGGTTCTTACGCCTAAACGTAAACCAATGCCTTTTCCTCGGCTTTCAAGAAATGTTTGTACACGGTTTGCCGCAGATTCGGTTACTGAGATGGCCATACTACAACCTTTACTATATTTGTTTTGTGGTCATGGAGGTCATTAGTAAATAATGACTTAATTTAATAATAAAGCGCCGTATTTGTACCTATAAGTACAAATTGACGCTTTATAAAACAACTCTAATCTTAGTGCTTGTTACGGTAATCAGATACCGCAGCTTTAATCGCATCTTCCGCTAAGATTGAACAGTGAACTTTTACAGGTGGAAGTTCAAGTTCTTCTGCAATTTCAGCATTTTTAAGTGCTGCAGCTTCGTCAAGAGTTTTACCCTTAACCCACTCGGTAACCAGTGAGCTTGACGCGATTGCTGAACCACAACCATATGTTTTGAATTTTGCATCTTCAATAATGCCTTCAGGAGACACTTTGATTTGCAACTTCATTACGTCACCACAAGCAGGAGCACCAACCATACCGCTACCTACTGACGGATCATCTTTTTCAAATGAACCTACGTTACGTGGATTTTCGTAGTGATCGATTACTTTTTCGCTATAAGCCATGATAAATACCTCTAAATTCTGGAACGTCCGTGTTAGTGGTGTGCCCACTCAACTGTGTTTAAGTCGATGCCTTCTTTGTACATATCCCATAATGGAGACATATCACGCAGTTTGTTTACTGCTTGGCTGATTTGTGCAATAGCGTGATCAATTTCTTCTTCTGTCGTGTAACGACCAAATGAGAAACGAATCGAGCTGTGTGCTAATTCATCATTTAAACCTAACGCACGTAATACATACGATGGCTCAAGGCTTGCTGATGTACACGCTGAACCTGAAGAAACCGCTAAGTCTTTCAGTGCCATTAACAGTGATTCACCTTCAACAAACTCGAAACTGATATTTAAGTTATGTGGTACACGCTGGTCTAAATCACCATTAATGTGTACCGCTTCCATATCTTTAACGCCATCAAGCAGACGATCGCGCATCGCTAAACAATGGTCATAATCTTTTTGCATGTCTTCTTTTGCGATACGGAATGCTTCACCCATACCCACAATTTGGTGCGTTGCTAATGTACCAGAACGGAAACCACGTTCATGGCCACCGCCATGCATTTGTGCTTCTAAACGAATGCGTGGTTTACGACGTACGTATAATGCACCAATACCTTTAGGACCATATACTTTATGTGCTGATAGTGAGATTAAATCCACTTTCATTTCTTGTACATCAAGAGGGATTTTACCCGCTGATTGCGCCGCATCAACATGGAAAATAATCTTACGTGAACGACACAGTTCACCAATCGCAGTGATGTCTTGAATCACACCAATTTCATTGTTTACATGCATGATAGAAACAAGCACGGTATCTTCACGCATCGCAGCTTCTAATTTTGCTAAATCAACAATACCGTTTGATTCTGGCTCAAGGTAAGTCACCTCATAACCTTCACGCTCAAGCTGACGGCATGGATCAAGAACCGCTTTATGCTCTGTCTTACAAGTAATGACATGTTTGCCTTTCTTGTTATAGAAATGCGCAGCACCTTTAATTGCAAGGTTATCTGATTCTGTAGCGCCAGATGTAAATACGATCTCACGTGGATCGGCATTCAATAAAGCCGCAATATTATCACGAGCTGTATCTACCGCTTCTTCAGCCTGCCAGCCGTAACGGTGTGAACGTGATGCAGGGTTACCAAAACATCCATCCATTGTCATATGTTGAACCATTTTATTCGCTACACGCTCATCAACAGGACACGTAGCCGAATAATCAAAGTAAATTGGCAGTTTCATTTTCATCTCCGATAATACAGACGTTTGACCGTCAAAGGCGGACATTAACACCCACAGAATTTGTTAATTTTGAACTCGTTACTAGCCCATGATTTAAGGCTGCATCGATGTTTTGTCTATCTGATACTTGTTGAACTTCATTATCTATCATGAGTTCACCAAGTGTTATTCCATCTAAAAAGCTACTGATGCGTGAGCTTAAGTCACGCCATAGTGTGTGCGTTAAACAACGCGTCCCACCTTGACAGCCTTCTTTACCATGGCATTTAGTTGCATCAACCGATTCATCAACTGCTGAAATAACCATTCCAACCGCAATTTCTTCTGGTTTTAACCCTAAGCGATAGCCACCGCCTGGGCCTCTTACGCTAGCAACTAAACCAGCTTTACGTAATCGAGAGAATAACTGCTCAAGGTAAGATAATGAAATCCCTTGTCGCTCCGAGATATCTGCAAGTGGCACTGGCCCTTCTTGCGCATGCAGTGCAACGTCTAGCATTGCTGTTACTGCATATCTTCCTTTCGAAGTTAATTTCATACGTCACCTCATATCCACACTATTCGTATGGAATGAGTCTCCCATACCTGACTGTTTTGGTCAAGTATTTATCCGACTATTTTAGTCAGGTATTATTATTTGCTTATATTTTCGTCTTTCATGCTTCTTTCTACCGCGGTTAAGATCCCACGTAAGGTACGCAATTCATGCGTTTCAGGTCGGCAACGGTTAAACATTCGACGCATTTTATTCATCACCTGACCTGGATGCGCCTTATTAATAAAGTCGGTATCCGTCATCACTTTTTCAAGGTGCTCATAAAATAATTCTAGTTCGAAGTTTAAAGGGTATTCCGATTCTTGTGATTCACCTTTGTAAGCCTGGCTATCTAACCAAGCCACGCGAGCTTCATAACTGATAGTTTGAACAGCCATTGCTAAATTTAATGAACTGTATTCAGGATTCGCTGGAATGCACACATGGAAATGACATTTCTGTAGCTCTTCGTTAGTCAGTCCTACTCTTTCTCGGCCAAAAATAAAGGCGATTGGGTGCGATGGCGCTTCCTCAATAGCTTTTACACCAGCTTCTCTTGGCTCAAGCATTGGCCACTCAAGCGTTCTTGAACGCGCACTTGAACCAATCACTAAACCGCAATCAGAAATCGCTTCATCTAATGTATTAACTATGCGTGCGTTATTCGCAATATCACTTGCGCCTGCTGCTAATGCAATAGCTTGGCCGTCAACTTCACATTCAGGAGCCACTAATACCATATTAGTTAAGCCCATCACTTTCATTGCTCGAGCTGCTGAACCAATGTTTCCTGAGTGACTAGTGCCAACAAGGACAATACGAATTTTATCTAACATGTTATTTTTCCATCTGATGAAAAGAGCCGCCGGATACTACCATAAAGCAATCTACCTTGCTTCTTTATATATCCGAGATTTTTAACCTTAACTCGCTTTTTTTATAATAAAGACATCAACTGAACAAAAAATAAACGCTTCCTTTTAATAATTAGTTTGTGTATACTCGCGGCCGATTTCTGTTCTTTAACATCTTTTGGGATATAACTATGCATCCAATGCTAAATATTGCTATACGTACTGCGCGTAAAGCCGGTGACTTTGTTGCTAAATCTTTTGAGCAAACTGACAAAATTGAAACAACAAAAAAAGGCAATAACGAGTTTATTACGAACATCGAAAACGATGCTCAATATATGCTTGTTGATATGATCAAGAAATCTTACCCTGATCACAGCATCATTTCTGAAGAGTCTGGCCTAATCGAAGGCAAAGACGCTGACGTTCAATGGATCATTGACCCATTAGATGGCACGACTAACTTCGTAAAAGGTATTCCACACTTCTCTATCTCTATGGCAGTTCGCATTAAAGGCCGTACAGAAGTGGCTTGTGTATACGATCCAATCCGTAATGAATTGTTCACTGCTCAACGTGGTGCTGGTGCTCAACGCAACAACCAACGTATTCGTGTTAAAGAATTAAAAGACATGAACGAGACAATTCTTGCTACGGGTCTTCCTTACCGTCAAAAACAACACGTTGAAAGCTACTCAAAAGTACTAGGCGCGATGTTTGTTGAATGTTCTGATATCCGTAGCTCTGGCTGTCCTTCTCTAGATTTATGTTACCTAGCGGCAGCTCGCATTGATGGTTTCTTCGCTCTTGGCCTTAAGCCTTGGGAGATGGCTGCAGCAGATCTAATCGCTCGTGAATCTGGCGTTATCTGTACTGACTTCTCTGGCAACACTGAATACATGAAGACTGGCGGCCTAGTTGCTGGTAGCCCACGTGTTGTTAAGTCTATGCTTAAGAAAATCCGTGAAAACGGCAGCGAAGCAATGGCTAAATAATCTTAATTGATTATCAAGATTTGAATTCAAAATCTTAATTAAAAAAGGGAAGTGAGTTTATCTCACTTCCCTTTTTTATTGCCTTTAACGTAATTATACCAATCACAGTAAGTAAGTGATCAGAAATAACGCAGGAAAAATGCTTGAGAACAAGGCGAAATTTTTCGATAAGTAGTTATTCTACAATCAAAAATTTCAACGTAGTTATCAAGCATTTTAACCAGTTAGGATGATCAGTTATTTACTACGATTGGTATTAACTATAACTCAACATCCCAACCAAACTCGGCTATTAATCTCTGCCACGTTTCATCAACGTTTGCTTTTATTACTATATTTTCACTAGTAATTGGATGAGTAAAACTCAGCTCTGATGCATGTAATAACAAACGGTGGCTATCCAAATTATCTTTGAATAATCGATTATGCTTGCCATCACCATGACTCGTGTCACCTACGATAGGATGACGTAAATGAGCCATATGACGACGAAGCTGATGCTTTCTCCCCGTATGAGGCTTAAGCTCCATTAAACAATAACGGCTGGTTGGAAATTTACCCGTTGAATAAGGCAGCTCTACTTTAGCTAATGGTTTGTATTCCGTTATAGCTTCCTTCGCTTCAACTTCTTTTGAGGCTTTTTTATCGGCAATTTTATCCAACTCTTTTTTAAGAGGATAATCAAGCGTATCCGCCTCTTCTATCCATCCACGAACAATCGCATGATAGGTTTTCTTTATTTCTCGACTTGCAAAAAGCGGAGATACTTGTGCCGCAATCTCGCTTGATAAAGCAAAGAATAATATTCCTGATGTTGGCCTATCTAAACGATGCAACGGAAAGACATGCTGACCAATCTGATCGCGTAATGTCTGCATCGCAAATACCGTTTCGTGTTTATCCAGCCACGAGCGGTGCACTAGCATTCCTGCTGGTTTATTAATCGCAATTAAATGCTCATCACGATACACAATTTCAAGCTCTATTGGCTCGACGTGTTCTGCTAATAATTCGCCGTTCACTGCGATATTTTCTTCTGTATTCACTTCATTTACCTAATGCATCAATGGCATGACATAAGCGTACAATCTCGTTATACCCTTCTATCTCTTTTAATGCTTCTTCAATATAGGGCGCAATTGAGAATCCTTTTGGTGTTGGTTGCCCATTCTCAATTAGATAATTCATTTTAGGGATAAAAATCCACTGTAACCACTCTGATGCTGACAAAGTATCAATAGCAAATGGCTCAGTACTTGATAAATCGGCTATGGATGGTGACGTAAGTTGCCAATGCCCATAATGCTCTAATTGCTGAGCTAACCGCTCTAATAATGTTGATAATTCTAACGATGTCGTCATATCCGATAAAACTCGCACTCTATGATACTTTTAATGACAAAGGATACCATCTTATCAAGGCTTGGGTATAATCACGACATTACCCATAGAATAAGACAATCATGGATCAGATTTATACGCTTAGCCAACTTATACAACAATCAAATTGTGAATACACGATTTATGACTTAGGTCGCCGTGTTCAACCTATATCAAATAAACAATTTGAATCTATTGAAGCTGGGCAGCAACCTTATCCTTTTCCGCTACAGCGTCATGCTCATTTAGCTATTGCTTATTGGAATGAGGCTAAACAACCTTGGATTTGGTTTTTAAAACTTCCTTTAGATGAACGCGGTTTATTACAACAAGGCGATATTGGTAACTTTATTAAATATGTTGTTGAAGCGATTGGTGTGTCATTAAGTGGTGATTTAAACGAAGAGCAACAACAAAAATTGGCTAGTAACCCTTATACCTTTAAACCTAAAGACGACAAAATGGCCATGTTTCATAGCTTATTACGTTCTGATTTAAAGCAATCCATGAGTCAGTATTATGAACATGCCCAAACCTACCTTTCTGGTAAGAATGGTTGGAATAACTGGCAGTTTGTTGGTGTTCAGGGCTTAGCTGATGTATGCGCAAACCTAAATAAAGAAAACAATGGCACAGTATTACGCAAAGCATTATCTCATTTACCTACCACCGTTTTATACGCCACTCTTGGTTGTTTAGAGCATGTAGATCTACCAGAAAAATTAGCACAAAAGCAGCTAGATATTGTCACTGTTCTTTGTGCTGATGATAATGCTGACCTATTTTTACTGTCGGCACATATCCGCGCCCTTTCAGGTGCTTCAAATCCTATCTTAACTCAGGCATTAACAAACGTTCTATCAAGCGAACGATTAAGTCATCCAGAAGTATTAGTGGCGGTAGCTGGCCGTTGTTGGGCTGGATTAGAAGATATAGTAACTGCAAATTTATTCTTACTACGTTTAGCTCAAACAGGCGATCAACAACTGTTCAATCAACTGTTTGCTGATTTAGTAATGCAACCGAAGCTTCGTATGTGCATGCTTCAGATCCTTCATGGAGAAGCGGACCCTAAACTTGCAGACGCTTTATTAAAATTACAACAAACCACGAAGAGCTAATATATGGACAATCTACTTGCGATATTGGCATTAACGCTTTTCTGTTTTCTTTTTTGGCAACAAAGAAGACAATCAGAATACGCGCATCAAGCCATTCAGCATTACTGTAAAAAAATGGAATTGCAGCTACTAAGTGTCGCAAGAGGATCGTATGGATTTCGCTTACCAAGTGGTAAGAAACAGTTATATACCATGTATGAATTTGAATTTTCTTCTATTGGTGATGATCACTATACAGGCAAATTGATCATGGTAGGCTTTAAGGCTGCAAAGTTTAATTTACCTCCTTATCGAATGGCTGAGGAATATTAACGAAAACTGAGCAGGCCCTCAGTATTGCAGCCTGCTCAATTCCCCCCTTATTTTAAAATATCGGTATTCTTACCACCACGCTTCCCACATAGCACCAACAGCAAAGGTATCTTGTTTACCCGTTTCTCCACGAGTTAAATCTACTTCGGTGTTCGAATCTCCAACCGTTGCATAAAATCTCAGCATTGGCCGAGCACCAGAGTCCATATCGAAACTAATATTTTGAGATAACGTCACTTTCCAAGCATCGTTTTGTCCGCTTTGGTTATCAAAATCAACCAATGAATAACCTGCCTCTAACCATGTAGAATGAATATTGTTCCATGCATAAGTAGGACGCACAATGGCACTGTAGTTAGCTCGGTCATCTTGACTCGCATTTTTATCTTCTAATGATTGATAACCCACTAGGTATTCAATATTAGTTTGATTGCTCATTACTAACTTACCTTCTAACTGCATTAACAACGTCGATAAGTCTTCTGTTTTATTAAAAATATTGTTATCAACGTTATTACCATAGCGAGTTACAAACTTATTGCTCATAATTCCAACACTATGATTTAATTCAAGCGCCAGTTGATACGAGTCAATATCATCGACATAACATGTTCCATTTTTGTCTATGCCTTTACAGCTTGTATCATCTTCTCGATTTTTTTCAGTATTTTTAGAGGAAAAACCATAGTTAGCATAAAAAGAAAGATCTAATGCGTCCGTTAAATTAATTCCATGTAATTTAGATGTAATGGCATAATTACCACTGTCACCAGTACCACCACCATCAACGACTTGTGCTACCGCAGCCATATCAAATTTCACATTACCAAATTCAAGGTTTTTAATACCTGCACCTTGAGAATCATTCATTATCCAGAAATAATCGTTCAAGCCCGTTTGTGGTCGGTTATGAAAATCTCGCCCAGCCCAAATATAGGCATTAGGTTGAGATTCAAAGACATTCGTCGCCCCCGCATAGAATTTCTTCAAACCAACCTCATCACCCCAATGCTCTAGCATGATAACAACATCCCAAATAGTGCCATTATCAGAGACGAATCCTTTAGCGAACTGAAACTCACCGCCATTACCTTCATTACCTAAACGACCAGCAGCATTACCAATCAATTGACCATCGGCAGATACATACTTTTCAGCATCATCTGAAAAATGAAAACCATAACGAGCATATCCAGAAAAAACAATCCCATCAGGAATATCAGTTTGAGGAGAAATAACGAGTGGTTGTTGATCATCTAATTGGATATTATCTAGTGGATCTGTTTCCGCAAAAATAGAAAATGAAGATAGGGTCGCCGTAACAGCCAGAGCAACAGGTAATAATTTCATTATAATTCCTTAAAATAGTAAAACAGCAAATTAAATTACTCACGAATATTATCGAATTATATTTACGACTTACTCATGAACTAATTAAATTATTCACCTTTATATTGCATTCATTCAATACTTATAAGTGTTAAATATTAAGCTGATCACGCACGTTTTATATTTATATATATTTTACTTTTAGGTTTTAAATGGTTCTACTTTCAATAGATAACATTAAAAGCATCAAATTATGGATGCTTTAAAATGATAAACTATTTAATTATATTTTTTGTAGACTCACGAATTATTAAATTTCCTTTTAATATCTCAGTGGTTGCTTTCACTTCTTTATCAGAAATTAATCTTAATGCTTTATCCATTGCTAACTGCGTGATTTTTTGAATTGGAATATTAATCGTTGTTAATGCAGGAGATAAAAATGCAGAGATTTCATCATTATCTATTCCAACAATTGAAATATCCTCAGGAACGCGGATATTCATCTCTTTTAATGCTTTTATTGCACCTAATGCTAAGTGATCATTAAAACAAAAAATAGCGGTAATATCACTCGATCTTTTTAATAACTCTTTGCAGGCTTGATATCCATCTTCTAACTTACCATTTTTTATAATAGTTAAGTTATCATCATAAGTAATACCATGTTTCTCAAGCGTTTCTTTCGCACCTTTTAATCGAATTTGCCCTGTACTTGACCCCATATTAAGGGTAATCATTGCAATTTTTTTATGGTCTAACTCAACAAGATGTTCGATAGCCATTTGACTTGCATCATATTGATCAAAAGCTACTGCATGTCCTAATCCATCAGGTAACGTCCGGTTAATAACAACAAGTGGAATAGGCAATTTTTTCTGAATTTCACAATAATCATCAGCCGTCATGGTACGGCTATAAATTAAAATAGCATCACACTTTCTTGCGACTAATGAATTAATGGCTTCTATTTCAGTTTCAAGTTGATTATGACCATCTGTAACAATTAACTGTTTCCCTGATTCTTCTGCAATTCTTGTCGCCTCTTTGAGTAAAATACCAAAATAATAACCATCAAAGAACGACACAATAAGACCAATACTATTCGAACTATTTGTTGCCAATGCTTGAGCTACGAGACTCGGTTTATAGTTCAATGTTTCCATTGCATCAAAAATCAGTTTTTTTGTTTCTTCTTTTACCGGCCCTTTCCCATTCATTACTCGAGAAACGGTTGCTTTAGATACACCGGCAAGCTTACATACGTCATTGATTGTTGCCATTGAAGCCCTCAAAAATATGTATATGAAATTAGCGTAATAATAGCTAAGTTATTACGCTAAATACACGTTATTATTTATTTTGCAATGCGCGGTGGATCTCAATTAACTCTTGAATCATTTCTTTAGCAAGCATTGAGGTCATAATATGGTCTTGTGCATGTACCATAATTAAATTAACAGGCACTTTTCCTTCACCTTCGTCCAAACCAATGAGTTGTGTTTGTACATCATGTGCTCTTTTTGAAGCTTCTGCAGATTGTTTTAAAAGTTCATCAACTTTATCCCACTCTCCAGATTTTGCTGCTCGTAACGCTTCCATTGCACATGACTTAGATTCACCTGCATTAATAATTAATTCCATTACTGTGGTTTCTAACTCTTCACCTACTAGCATATTTTTTATTCCTATCTACATTTATTCTGCATTATTAAAAAGTGATATACTGCTCCGATTAATCCACTGTCATTATTGAAAGTGCTTTTTTCAATCGAAACTAACTCTTTAACATTAAAATTATTAATTGAACCTTGACTTTTAATAATTTGATTAAATTTATCTTCAATATTAAAGATTAAATCTTCTCGGCTACTTATTGCTCCACCAATGATTATTTTTTCTGGATTTAAAATAAAGGTAAGATTATATAAACCAATAGCAATATTATTATAAAAATCATCAATTACTTTTATTGCAATGTCATCACCTTTTGATGCTAGACCAAAAATATCTTTTCCTGATAAATTATCAATACTATTAATATTTTTTAAATTCGAATAACGACGTCTTAGTCCTTCTCTGACTGAGGCAGTAAAACTCATACTTGCTGTTGCTTTATCTTCAATATCAAATACGTTTTTTGTAAACATATAACCAAATTCTCCTGCCATAAAGCCATGACCTCGAACCATTTGGTTATTGATATAAATAGCGCCACCGATTCCAGTGCCTATCGTAATACAGATAAAATTCTCAACATTTTGTGCTTTTCCGCGCCATTTTTCAGCAAGGGCTACGCAATTAACATCATTCTCTAACTCAACAGGTAACGATAATCTTTTACTCAGTTCATCTTTAAACTGAAAGCCGTAAAAATCATCGATTGCTCCACCAGTTTTCAAATACCCTGTATTTACATCAACAAATCCAGGAAGAGAGAAAGCCGCACCATCAAACGTATACTTTTTTGACCACTGATCTTTTATATCGACAAGTGTGGCAATGATTTTTTCTCCACAAGTTTCAGTTTTCACTTTTCCTTGTTCAAGGACTTGTCCCTGTTCATTTAACACGCCAAACTTTATGTCTGTTCCACCAATATCAAACGAAATATACGTTGCCATAATACGAACTTCTCCCTTTATTTCAGTTAAATATTTTCACCACGAGTAGCGATAACGTCTTTAAACCAATGGAACGACGCTTTTTTCTTACGTGCTAATCCATTTTGATGATCGACGTAAATAAAGCCATATTGTTTTTTATAGCCATTTAACCAGCTCAATAAATCAATCGCAGACCAAGCGTAATATCCTTTGATATGTACTCCACGACGAACCGCTTCTTTTACTGCACCTAGATGATCTTTGATAAAGTTAATTCGCGGAATATCACACACTTCGCCATCAATAATCGGGTCTTCATCACCTAAGCCATTTTCCGTAATGTACAGTTTGATCTGACCATAATGCTCTTTGATCATTTCAAGCCCAGCAACAAAGCCTTCTGGTGAAATTTCCCAATCCCATTTTGTGTATTTTTTATCGTCCATTTTTACTGTGCGATACACATTATCGTAGCTAGGATTCCCAGGAGATCCTGTTGAGTTTTCGCGAGTAATCGTTCGAGACGCCATACTACCTTCAATTTTTTCAACACGTTGTGGTTGGTAGTAATTCAGCCCCATAAAGTCATTCAAAGGCGCAGCTTCAAAAATAGTTTGTAGCTCTTCATCTGTCCAATCAGGTAGGTTACCTTCTTCTTGCAGTTGTTTAACCACGTATTCAGGGTACTTACCTAATAGAATAGGATCATAAAACCAGTTCATACTAAATTGATTTGCGTGCATTGCGGCAAAGTGACTCGCCTCTGAGTCATTAACACCAAATGCAGGGCTAAATACATGACTCAAGCCAATCTCACCAAACTGATTCAGTTTTTTATACTCAATCACCGCCTTAGCGTGTGCATAAAATACATTATGCGTTGCTTGGAAATATTTCTTAGGATCATTTTGGATACCCGGTGGGTGTGCGCCAGCCATGTAGCCTAATGCACAGAACACAACGGTTTCATTGAAGGTAATGAAATGTTTAACACGATCTCCAAATTCATTAAAACATAACTTTGCAAATTCAACATACGCATCACAGGTGGCTTTATTTAACCATGAACCTTCTTTTTCTAACGTAAGAGGTAGATCCCAGTGATATAAGGTAACAAAAGGAACGATGCCATATTTCAAGCATTCATCAATGACGTTATTGTAAAAGTCGATTCCTTTTTGATTAATCTCTCCGGTACCATTTGGAAAAATACGAGCCCAAGAGATTGAGAAACGGTAAGACTCCAATCCCATTTCAGCCATTAATGCGATGTCTTCTTTATAACGATTGTAATGATCAATTGCGACATCACCATTAGTCCCTTCGAACGTTTTTCCTGGAATTTTAGTAAACTCATCCCAATTTGTTGGGCCTTTTCCGTCTTGATCCCATGCGCCTTCTATTTGGTAAGAAGCGGTTGCGGCGCCTAATAAAAAATCATTTGCAAATTTCATCTCGAATTCCTGCTCTACTGCTGCTAACAAATCGATAGCCAACTGATGTTTGTATTGACCTAAGTCTTCTTAGGCCTAGAATATGATTAACCTAAAAGTACTAATGCACCTTTAAGGATCTTGTCACCTTTCATCATGCCGTAATCCATCATGTCGATGACTTCTACTTTCTTATTTACTTCGTCAGCCAATTTCTGAAGCTCATCTTTCTTAAAGCGGATTTGTGGCCCTAGTAGAAATAAATCATATTCTGCTAAATAATCTTGAATTGTCTCAACACCATGGGCTTCAATATGAATCTCCAACCCCTGCAGTTCCGCCGATTCTCGCATTTTTTTAACAACCATTGATGTAGACATGCCCGCTGCGCATAGTAGTAAAATCTTTTTCATAATAACCTCGATAATAATCTAATAAATTTCAATTAAGCTGTTGCTGTCGTTGTTACAGATTCTGTTTCAGGCACTGCTGATTTCGCTTCTTCTTGCGCCGTTAATTTGTCTAGATATTTAAAGAATGGGAAGTACACACATAACGTCATACAGAAGACTGCAACCTGTAATACTGCGGCACTCCATCCTCCAACAATAAATCCACTCAATACCATTGGTGTTGTCCATGGCACTTGAACTGCCGTGAATGGTCCAACAAATCCCATATTAATTGAGGTATAAACCATAATTGCAGACAGCACTGGTGCAGTAACAAATGGAATGAACATAATTGGGTTAAAGATGATTGGTGTTGCAAAAATTACAGGCTCATTGATATTAAAGATGCCTGGAATAAAAGAGAGACGACCTAGCTGCTTAAACTGAACAGAGCGGGCAAATAGCACCATGCAACACACTAAGCCAAACGTTAGACCTGAACCACCAACAGTAATAAATTGGTCAACAAATTGGTTGGTCACTATCTTTCCATTCTCACCAGCAATAAGTGCTTCGCCTGCATTCACTATAGATTGATTATGAAGTGCATTGGCTGTAACGATAGGTCCCATGATACCCATAACAATGACTGGTCCATGGACACCACACCACCAAAGTAAAGAGATAAGTAAAGCAATACCTACTGCACCAAAGAATGAATCAGACATGCTCTGTAACGGTGTTTGAATAATATGGTAAATGGTTTCAATAAAGGTTCTTTCGAACACCACTTCAAAGAATATGTACGTTAAGAAAGCAAGCGTGATAATAATAAAACCAGGAATCAATGATTTAAAGGCGTTAGATACACCTTCTGGCACGCTATCTGGTAGTTTTATAACCCAGTTACGGTTAAAGGCCATTGAATAAATCATGCCAACAACTAAACCAATAACAATAGCTGCAATCATGCCTTTACCACCTAGGAAGGCTTTTGGTATCACACCACCTATATGCGTCACACCATCAGGAGCAACAACAAAAGCGTTCATTACAATAAGAAGAGACACAATGGCTAATACCCCCGCATTTACGCCATTGTGCCCTTCATATTTAACGTAAGTGTAAGCGATACCAAAAGCACCAATTAGAGCCAAAATATCGAATGTTGCACCTACCACTTGAAATAATGGTGTTGACCAATTAGCACCGAAAATACCAGCCATGAATTCGCCGTAGCCATCGATAGGTACAAACGCAAGTAATAAAAATACTGAGCCAATAATGGTCAGTGGCATAGTCAACATGAAGCCTTCTTTAATGGCTACAATTGGTTTTGAATTAACTACCTTTAAGAGCTTAGGAAGGATTTTGTTTACCTTATCCATTATTGTGCTTTGCATAGTTGCCGCTTGCGTACTCATTTTTCACCCCTGAATTGAATTTTAAACATGCGAATTAAATTAACTTGAAATCAATGTAACCGGTTTCAGTAACCGGTTACATTACATTATTGAACAAATTTGATTCAACTCACGAATATTAATCATTTACAGGTTAAAAATGTGATCTCGATGATTTGATGTTTTTTTATACGAAAGGGCTTGCTTGAAGTAATGTAAATCTAACGAATAGAGAGTCCGATAATTCTTCGTATTTGGGATGGAAACTTAGATAGTTGAGGTAAAAAAGAAAAACCCCATTAAACTCTCGTCTAATGGGGCCATAACTCTACTCGCAGCAGTCCAGCTACTCATGGTGCTCCGTGTATCAAATCCTTGATAGTATGCTGAAATCCGTCAGCTTATCCTTTCATCGCTATCCTAGCGGTGTCCTTTACATCATCCTGATGCTTATCCTTCCTCTATCCTAGAGGTATCCACTGTCTTTCCTTAGTAGCAACCATCCTAGCTACTATTGAATCCATTCAATGTCCAATTTTGCTTTCCATGCCGATTACTCATCCTAAGTAACCGAGTGCCTTATCCTAAAGCATACCAAATCCTTGGCTAGTTCCTGTTCCGTGTCAGCATCCTTCCGACACCAATAAGATTACGCTTTTGACTTTTTTGAACAATGGTCTAGCAGCACTTTTTTTATCTGTTTCTCATTACAATATGCAAAGAAAATATCAATTATCTATAAAAACATAAACTTAAATAAATAAAAGGACATATTTACGATAAAGAAAACGATATTTCTCATCCCTTAAGTGAGAGATCTCGCACACTCTCATTCCCATTTTTCTATTCATCTTTAAAACCCACTATTTAAATAGAGAGATCTAGATCACGTATTTATTCTTATAGTAGAAGTGTACATCTTTAGTTATTATGGACTCAGATGAAATATAGGACGTCACAATGAAAAACGTAACGGATGAACTGCAAAAGATATTGCAAGATTTAACTGATGAAGGAAAAAAGCCGACAACGGCTCTTGTTCGCTCACGATTGACTACTCAAGTACCAATGCCAGCCATTATTACTGCAGTTAAATCTTTTAAATCCACTTCAAGCATTCCTAAGATTGAAGTCAAAGACACCCCATTAACAGCAGATGAACGTATTGCTCAACTTGAACTTCAAGTAAAAGAGTTATCGCAACGTTTAGCCGCTCTGGAGAATAAATAATGCAAATTTGGGTAGATGCTGATGCATGTCCTAAAGTCGTCAAAGAAGTACTTTGTCGCGCCGCTACACGTACTGGTATTCAACTGACTTTTGTTGCTAACCATTACATCCCTGTACCAACTGCTTTAAATATTAAATCAATCCAAGTTGAATCTGGTTTTGATGTGGCTGATGATGAAATTGTAAGACGCTCGGAAGCAGGTGACTTGGTGATCAGTGGTGATATTCCCCTGGCAGCAGAGTTAATAGCTAAGAAAGTGCAAGTATTAAACCCTCGTGGTGAGCTTTATACAGAAGCAACCATTAAAGCACGCTTGAACATTCGTGACTTTATGGAGACCATGCGTGCCAGTGGTATTCAAACTGGTGGTCCTGCTGCTCTATCGCAAACCGACCGACGTGAATTTGCCAATCAATTGGATCGCATTCTTGCTAAGTTTAAAAAATAAATCGCTAAAAAATAGAAAGTTAAAAATAAAAAATGGGAGCTCATAACAAGCTCCCATTTTTTATCGGTATAACAGCTGATTAATATCAGTCTTTAAAATCCCAAGACAGGTTACTAACTAATCGACACTCATCGCATTTAAAATCAAATACTTCATGGATAGGCTCTGCTAACGCCCAATCACCATCACATACTGGACATTTACGCGCTTGTTCTTTTTCTTTGCTTTCACCAGCAACACGGTAAATATATAAGTAAGTTGGGATGCCACTAACCACAGCCATACGACGACATAGATCCCAACCACGCTTAAATAAATGACTTTTACTTGAACTAATTTCATGTAAAGACGGATGCTCAACAACAGAACCATTCATTTGCAATTGATCACAAGCACTCCAATCTTCCTGCCATTTAATAAACTGTTTTTGATCGCCGTTAGCAACAGCAGGTAAACGATAAAGAGGGATTGGCTGAAATGTCTCACCATGACGGATCGGAGAACAGGTATGTAAGTGGCTGGTATAAAGAATTTGCCAACTTACTTTTTCACTCTCATCACTCGGATCAGAATTCATATCTTGACCAACAATCTTAACTTTAGGTTGCAGCAACCCAAATTCACTTAATTGTTTAAATGCCAGTTTTACTTGTGGACTATGATTATCAGGATGGAGTGAATCTTCTTCAGGGCAAACAACTCGAGCAACAAAGTTTGTTCCTTTCATAACAACGGGCAACTCACGACCAATCACTTGTCCATTATAACGCAGACAATCTAAACAATAATTGATGGCCTTTTCTACTGCCGCCATAGAGGTATCGCAATAGACTTCAAAATCTAATTCAGTTACAAACATTAACGCTTCTTTCCTAACATCTTGGGGATTTTATCGATTTACTTAAATCAGTTTACTCAACGACAGGTTCCAGTTTTTCTAAAAACTCAACCATCGTTGCTGCCAATACGGTTCTCTTTTTCGTTCCTACCGTATCTAGAATAATCTCACCCGTTTGATTGCAAATAGAGATCACTTCCATTTCATCATCGGTGACGGCAATAAATAATGTTGGGACTAATTTTAATCGGCGTTGCATCACAAGGTGACCTAGCATATTTCCTTGTAAGCGCTCTAAATCTTCATCACTCCATACTTGAAGTAATTCAATATTTATATCACCAAATTTAGCCATCATATCAGCACTGAATTGGGCACCATAAAAGGCATGAAAATCATCATGCAGATCAAGCTCAATACCTTGTTCGATATTAACTAAGCGAATACTTTCATCACGATTAACAGGCTGCCATGACACTTCTAAATCACGGGTTTCATCAATACAAGGAGAAGCTAATCCCACTAATTCTTCGTTCATCGGAAGGCTATTATGTTTTGATTTCCATGCTTCGACATAACGTTGACTAAAGTTAGCAAGCGCTTGCTCTACCGAAAGTGGCATTCGATTCTCCTAATAAGGTAAAAATTAAAGTAAACTAAGCGATATTAAATGAATAATGACGATTTACTCCGTTATTCTTATTCTAATCTACTTTTGGCATTTTCAATATGACTAAATACACCAACGCTGATGAGCTAAAATCTCTGACTCTTGGCCAAAAAACCGAATACAAACACAACTATGAACCTGAATTATTGCAAGCCGTTCCTCGTAGTTTAAACCGAGATGATCTTGATTTAGGTGATGAACTACCATTTCAGGGTTGTGACGTATGGACGCTTTATGAACTATCTTGGCTAAACCAAAACGGTTTACCTCAAGTTGCCGTTGGTGATGTCACTCTGCCCGCAACCAGCCCTAACCTTGTTGAGTCAAAGTCCTTTAAGCTGTATTTAAATAGCTTTAATCAAACTAAATTTGCATCATGGGATGAGGTTACAAGCACCTTAATTAAAGACTTAAGTGCCTGTGCAGGCGGTGAGGTAAAGGTTAAGATCCATCCCGTTCAAGCTTATTCTCAACAGCCTATTGTTGATATGACTGGTGAATGTATAGATAACCAAGATATCGTTATTGATAACTATGAATTTGATGCTGAATATTTAGAATCAAGTACATCTGATGACGTTGTAGAAGAAACACTGCATAGTCATTTATTGAAGTCTAACTGTTTAATCACCAATCAACCGGATTGGGGCAGTGTTGAGATCAATTATACCGGAAATAAAATAGATCGTGAAAAACTGCTTCGTTATTTGATTTCGTTCCGTCAGCATAACGAGTTCCATGAACAATGTGTTGAGCGTATCTATACTGATATCATGAAATTCTGTAAGCCAAATTCGTTAACGGTATTTGCCCGTTATACTCGTCGTGGCGGTTTGGATATTAACCCATTCCGTAGTTCGCATTTAGAAAAACCAGAGCACAACCTCCGTTTAGCTCGTCAATAAAAATAGCATTCAATTTTGTCTACTAAGTCTATTCTTAGTAGACAAATTCCGCTACATCGCTAGTATGTAACGGTTGCTTTTTAATGGAATATTTACATGTCTCTGCGCCAATGCCTTCTTGTTATTTTTCTTTTTTTCCCGCTTTCATCTTGGGCTAAATTTTTCTCTGCGCCTATATTGAATGACGCGTATCAATTGCTAGATACGAACCCAGAGCAATCACGAACAATTGCTGAGCAATACCTAGAGCAACGTCAAATTTCCCCAGGACAAGATCCAAATAGAATTCACATTAATAATGATTCTGAACGAACCATTAGAACTCCCATTAGTACCGTAGAAGCATTTCAAATTAAAGCACTTGCTAATAAACGCCTTGACCACAATAGAAAGTCAATTAAAGCGATCAAACAAGCTATTTCGTTAGCGAAAGAATTCAATTTAAAATCAGGTTATCTTGAGTCAAAACTTATTTATGCGGGTTTGTGGTGGAACTTAACTCAAAATGTTGATGAAACAAATGCTATTTTGGAAGATATCGCACAAGAATTAAATCAATCCGATAAGCAAATAGCAATTCACCAAAAACTTTACTTCGCGCTTGCATTAATTCACGCAGAAGTTGAATCTAATCAAGGGCATAATAGTAAAGCGCAACAATATTACAAACAAGCTATGTCCCATGGAGCAGCACTTAACGATCCAAGTAGTATGATCTTTTATCATATTTCTTATGGAAAATATTTTTTAAAAAACAAACAATTTGATCAGGCCCTAACCGAGTTATTAAGTGCTTATTGGCAATCGATTGAAGCTGATAGAAGTGGTCAACTAGCGCGCGCTAACTATCTACTTGGCCAGCTATTTTTTCAAAGAAAAGTACTTGATAAAGCGTTAGAACACGCCTCACAATCAGCTGAATTTTATGGTCGCTATAACAACAGTAAACAGCTTTCCAATGTTCTTATATTGATAGCGCAAATACATTTAAAGCAAGGGCGATTTAACTTAGCCTTAGTCCAATACTTCAATGCTCTGGACCAAGAGAAAGAGAAAAACAACGTAAATAAATTAATCTCATTACGTTTAGATATCGCCAATACTTACTTTCTATTATACAACTACGCACTCAGTGAGCATTACTTAAAACAAGCAAATAATCTTAATGAGTATGTAGATTTGCCCAAAGAAAAAGCAAACGCTGCACTATTACAAGCGAAGTTATATCTTGTCCAAAATAAAACAGAGATGGCAATTGAACAAATTCATAGCGCCATCAAATACAGTCAAAAAGACAACAATATTTTATTAAAGCTGCAGTCTCAAAAATTGCTTTCCAAAACCTATGAAAAAATGGGAAAATATCAATTAGCATTGAAGGCTCAGCGAGAATACGAAACCTTAAATTCATCTATTCAAGCGGCACAAAATGAGATTAATGAAGAGGTATTTAGACAACAAAAAAGCATCATTGAGCAATCACTGCATTACCAAGGGTTAGAGCTACAATTAAAAGAGAATAATTTACAAACCCGTAAAATTCAAAAAATTGCAGGCTTTTTACTCATTTTATTAACCGTTATTTCGATCTACGCTTTTAGAAAACAGCAAGTTAATCGTTTCCTAAAGAAGCGTTTGCATCTTCTATTAAATAAATACTATACCCACCCAAGAAGTGGTTTACGAAACTTCCGCTTATTAACGGAAAGACTACCCTCATCATTACAACAAAGTAGCTCAAACATAGAGCAATGGCATTTAGGTGAACTAATTAATGAACCACTAAGCGATAGACTTAGATTTACCTTATTTCATATACCTATGCTACAAAATTTATATTTTACTCATGGGTACCAAGAAGGCTTATCAATTGAAAAAGAATTCGGAGATTACTTGTCGACTGTCGTAAGTTTACCAAATCGTATCTATCATTTTTCTGACGCTAGCTTTCTTTATATTGAACATAAATCTGATTCAACATCAAACTCTCAAGAAATGGCTGAAACAATTCAAGAGTGGATTAATCGTTTTGATTCTAAAGTAATGACAGATAAAACAGTTAACATAGGTATGGTTGAGTATCCTTTCTTACCAAGAGCGTACACCGCAATCAATGACCGTGAACTTATTGATATCCTACTAATGGCAACCAATACTGCTTATAAAATGAGTACAAAAGAAACCAACTGCCATTGGGTACATTACCGAGCAATAGATAATGCACCAGCTGCTAGCTTTGCTAGTAGCAACATACAATTAGCTTGTGAACAAGCAATTAATCAAGGTCTAATAAAAGTAACGACTTCAATACTTTAAAGATAAATCTGGATAACACCTCACAGATTTAAGAATAAACAGACGTAAATATTTAAAAGATAAGAAAATGTTATACTTTTTTTTAGCTTGCTAATTATAAATTTGTTATTATCGCTTTATTGACAATATCAATACTTTGACACATTACATAAATATTGAGTTATCCCCTAGGTTATTATGATTGAAGTTTCCATTGTTGCCTCAGAATTAAATCAGTTAAAACAGCAGCTGAATCAAACACGTCTATCACATCGTGATACTACGCTGAAATCACGCCGCGAAATACTGCTTCTAAAGCGTATTATTTTACGTTTCTGTGCTGCCTGCAAACATCATGACAGTGAGCTAGATAAAGAAATAGTTGATCTAGCAACTCGTATAGAGCAAGTTGAAAATACATCAGATTTAACTATTCAAATAGCGACATTTGAAAGACTCATTAATCGCTACAAGATGAATGTTCAAAAAGAGCACTCGGTAATGGAAGACCATATATCTTACTGTGGAGAAACATTACAGCGAGTGGTTGGATTGCCTGCTGGGCTTAAGCGCGATCTTCGCTCTCTTTTACAATACCCTTCTCACGATGGCAGTAAGCATATTCAACGTATTGTCCGATTAGTTGAGCTTTATGAACGAGCGATTAAATTCATTTCTGTTGGGAAGCTCTCTTCTGAAATTAATAGTAATGAAGTGATTGATAGCGATACTCAAGAACAATTAAGTAATGAACTACAACATCTGATTTCTGAACTGGACTTTAATAATACCTCTGGTACTAAATTATTAGAAATCCGCAGTAAACTTCTTACAGGTACTGATGCAGTATCATTGATTGATTTAGCATTACAAACATTGCAATTAGTTCTAGAAGGCACAAACAACGAGCGTAAAGCATCACAGGCATTCGTTGGTGAAATGAATACTCAAGTCGCACAAATCATCAAAACAAGTGAACAAAATCAAAGCCAAGGCCAATCGTACTTAGAACAGCGCTCTTTACTTAATGAAGAGTATTCACTTCTAATTAAACAAGCTGAAAACCTATTAGATAAGAAAGCCAGTGAGCAAGAACACAAAGCTAAGATGACAATGTTGCTCAATGAGATGAATGACTTAGCAGAACGTAATAGCGCAATGCAAGAGCGTGAAGCAGCACTGCTTGAACGTCATGAATATACTACAAAAAAACTCAATAATTTATATGAAGAAACTCTTGAATACCGTCGCCAGTTAAGTGATCAACAACAACGTGTATTTAGGGATCCACTAACTAAAGTATATAACCGAGCAGCAATGCACGAACGTTTAGATCTAGAATATAAACGTTGGGTTCGTCATCAACACTCTCTTGTTCTAACTATGATCGACATTGACCAATTTAAACGAATCAATGAACGTTTTGGTCATTTAGCAGGCGATAAAGCACTTACTATTATTGCTCGAACCATCGAAAACCAAGTAACAGACACCGACTTTGTTGCCCGATTTAGCGGCGAAGAATTCTTAATTTTATTTACCGAAACCAGTAAAGAAGAACAAGAAAAAAAGCTTAAAGCGATTCAATTAGCCATTTCTAAATTGCCATTTAAGTTTAAAAATGACCACGTTCAAGTCACGGTATCAGTATGCTCCTCTGAGTTTACAAACAGTGATATTCCTGAAAAAGTGATTAAACGAACCATTGATGCTCTTTATAAGCAAAAATCAAAAGGAAAAGAGCAATTCATTTATTTGTAATTATCCTAATTCTTATTATTTTTGGTGTAATTCTTTCAAAAACCTCTCATTTTTATTTTTTTTTCCTCGCTAATCCTTCCATTGCTGTGTAAGTTTAATAATTAAACAATAATAAAAACAGCTAGGGAGGCGCAATATGATTACTCATATTAGTCCTGCAGGTAGCATGGATTTGCTATCACAATTAGAAGTTGACCAATTAAAGAAAACCGCTTCTAGTGATCTTTATCGTATGTATCGGAACTGTACGTTAGCGGTATTAAACTCAGGCAGTCATACTGACAGCTCAAAAGAATTATTAGATAAATATAAGTCATTTGATGTCTCTGTTACGCGTCGAGATCGCGGAATTAAACTTGAGCTAAATAACCCACCAGAACACGCATTCGTTGATGGGACTATAATCAAAGGCATTCAAGAGCACTTATTTTCTGTGTTACGCGACATGGTGTATGTGAATATGCAAATTGCAGATCACAATCGATTAAATCTCACTAAAGCCACTCACCTAACCAACTTAGTATTCAGCATCTTACGTAATGCAAAAGCGCTACATACCGGTATTGAGCCTAACTTAGTGGTATGTTGGGGCGGACATTCAATTAATCCTGTCGAATATCAATACACTCGTGAAGTGGGCCATGAACTTGGTTTACGAGAATTAAATATTTGTACTGGCTGTGGCCCCGGTGCAATGGAAGGCCCAATGAAAGGCGCTGCAATTGGTCATGCTAAGCAACGCTATAACGATAGTCGATTTGTTGGTTTGACTGAACCCTCAATTATTGCCGCTGAGCCACCAAACCCAATAGTCAATGAACTTATTATCATGCCTGATATCGAAAAACGTTTAGAAGCGTTTGTGCGTATGGCTCATGGTATTGTTATTTTTCCTGGTGGCCCGGGAACAGCTGAAGAGTTGCTTTATATCTTAGGGATCATGATGAACCCAGCAAACCGTCAGCAACCGATGCCTATCGTTCTTACTGGTCCAAAAGAGAGCGAAGATTATTTCCGCTCTATTGACACCTTTATTCGTGATACTTTAGGTGAAGAAGCGACTCAATATTATGAGATCGTTGTTGGTGATCCAGAGAAAGCGGCAATTATTATTAATCATGGCATCAAGAAAGTAAAAGAGTACCGTAAAGCAACGGATGATTCCTATAGCTTCAACTGGGCACTAAAAATTGAGCCTGAATTCCAATTACCTTTTGAACCAACTCATGAAGCAATGGCTAGTCTTGATTTGCATCTAAACCAACCGACTGAAAGTCTTACCGCAAATCTTCGCCAAGCGTTTTCTGGTATTGTCTCTGGAAATGTAAAAGCAGAAGGCATTGCAGAAATAGAAAAGCACGGTGTGTTTAAACTTCACGGTGATCCTGACTTAATGAAAAAGATGGATCGTCTATTGCAAGATTTTGTAAAACAGGGCCGAATGAAGCTACCTGGTTCTAAATATGAACCTTGCTATGAAATCGTTGTTGATTAGGGCTGGAATATTTCACCTTCACTAACGTACAATAATAAGCCTATGCACATTGCGTAGGCTTTTTCTTTTTTTATATATAGGAATGAATACGTTATGGCAATTCATCTGGTTATTATTGACGCATTAAACCTCATTCGTCGCGTTCATTCCGCTCAACCGAATCAAGATGACATTCAAGCGGTTATTACCACCACTACTCGCACTATCAACCGCATCTTAAAAGAAACAGAACCCACTCATATCATTGCTGTGTTTGATCATCATCTCCAAGATCGAGGCTGGCGTGCAGAGATCCTCCCTAAATATAAAGAAGATAGAAAACCCATGCCAGAAGCATTGCAAAAAGGCATGGATGAAATTCAAGAAGCTTGGTGGAAATTAGGGATTGATTCACTGCTTTCTGATGGTGATGAAGCGGATGACTTGGTTGCAACCCTAGCCAATAAAGTAGCGGTGCATAATGAGCAAGTTACGATCATTTCTACCGATAAAGGCTACTGTCAGTTACTCTCTCCTACTTTACGTATTCGAGATTATTTCCAACATCGGTGGTTAGATGCTCCTTTTGTAGAAAAAGAGTTTGGTTTAAAGCCTGAACAATTGGCTGATTACTGGGGATTAGCTGGGATCAGTTCCAGTAAAATTACAGGTATTCCGGGAGTTGGCCCAAAAGCCGCGTTAGAAATTCTAACTCAATTCCCAACAATTGAGGCCGCAAATGAGTCTGAAGATCTTCCTAAAAAATACCGTAAGAAATTTGATGAGCATTACGAGACCGCTATTTTATCTCGTCAGGTTGCGGGGTTAAGAACGGATATTGAGCTTGGGTTTAATTTGCAAGATATACGATATGAGAAAGGGACTAGGGACTAGGGACTAGGGACTACCAAGTATCATGAATATAGTGTGCTTTTCTGCAAAAGAAAGATGGCTATATTTGATGTGGTTACCAGAGCGATGACAAACAGTTTTTTTTGCGCCAAAGCACACCATATTCAACATCGTACCTAAATAACCCCAACTCCGAATAACCATTGTTGAAGATAAATAAAAACGCCCGCTGATTATCAACATCAGCGGGCGTTTTTTATTTCTCAATAATTTGGATCACACCAATATTCGAATGAAACAGTATTAGTGTGGAGATATATTTGAAATCGCTTGGATATGAACAGTGATTTCTTCACGGTCATGATACAAATGCTTAGCTTGAAGCTTGTATTGGAAACCGTTTTTCTTTAAGAAATCTTTCAGGTTTTCAATATCTTGAAGAACCTCATCGTAACGACCTTTCATTGGTAATTTAAGGTTAAATAGCGCTTCTTTCGCCCAACCTTTAATTAGCCATTCACCCATAAGGTGCGCAACACGAGCTGGTTTCTCAACCATGTCACAAATTAGCCATGTTACGTTCTTTCTTTGTGGCTCAAACTTAAAACCATCAACCATGTGGTGTTTCACTTGGCCTGTATCCATTAAGCTTTGAGCCATCATGCCGTTATCAATCGCATGAACAAACATAGAACGCTTAACCAGTTGGTAAGTCCAACCACCTGGACACGCACCTAAATCTACGCCCCACATACCAGAAGCCAAACGAGTATCCCACTCATCACGTGGAATAAATACGTGGAACGCTTCTTCCAGTTTCAATGTAGAACGGCTTGGCGCATCAGCAGGGAATTTAAGACGCGGAATACCCATAAAGAACTGAGAGTTATTATTAGTATAAGAATAACCAATGTAGCAGTGACCAGGAGCAATAAAGCAAACATGCAATACAGGGATTCGATTTGAATCTCGTGCTGTAAGCATCTCTTTACCACGTAAAGCTTGGCGCATTGGAACCGTAAATTTACGGCAGAACTTCAATAGCTCTTTTGCTTCATTCGTATCAGGTGTTTCAATACGAATGTCACCACAACAAGGCATTCCTTCAACATCCACTAAAGCTTCAAGAATTGGAGAAATACGATCATCTTTTGGTAGATCGCTTACTTCTGTAGCAACTGCAAACATTTGACGAGCAAAGATTAGCTCATTAAATTTAATCTCACGAATTAAACGGTCTGCATCGCCTTCCTGGTAGCATTCAAATAGCACATAGCCTGTATTATTTTTTAGGCGAGGAAAACCAAACACTTCTAGTTGAGTGGCTTTGTCTTGGATCTCACCTGCACACTCTTTTTCAAAACCAGAGCGACAATAGAACATTACTTGTTTCACTTTGAAACCTCAGTCAAACGATAAGTTGAAACAGCCAGCGTTAACCAACCGATAATAAAACAGAATCCACCTAATGGAGTAATTGGACCGAACCATTTTATTCCAGTGAATACTAACGCATATAAACTTCCACTGAAAAATAGCATTCCAATGGTAAATAGCAAGGCGGCGTATGATACCCCTTTTGAAAATGAATTTCTCAACAAAATTCCACATCCAAACAACGCAAGGGTATGCCACATCTGATATTGCACCGCAGTTTCATACACATCAAGAAGATAAGGTGATAAAACTGACTTTAAACCATGAGCACCAAAAGCACCTAAGCTAACGGTTAGCGCCCCACTAAGGCTAGAAATAAGTAAACATTGACGACTATTCATCATCAACAATTTCCTGCTCACTACGAGCTTTACTTAAAATCCACTCTCTAAAAGTAGCAATTCGGCCTGTATCTGCCTGCTTTTCACTGCATACTAAATAAAATGCATTTTTACTGATTAACACTTCTTCAAATGGAGCGACTAAACGACCTGCATCCAGTTCAGGTTGAGCCAGTACGTTATTACCTAACGCGATACCTTGGCCATGCGCTGCAGCTTGTAACACCATCGTTGAATGACTAAAAATAGGGCCTTGATTTACATTCATTCCCGCTAATTCGAATTGCTTTACAAACAGCTTCCAGTCTTTACGAGAAGTATCGTGTAATAATGTATGGAATCGTAAATCATCAATGGTCGCTAATGGTTTTTCGTTCAGTAACACTTGAGGTGAACACAGTGGCAAAAGCTGCTCTTGATATAAGAGTTCCACACGGAGACCCGGCCAATTTCCACGACCGTAATAGATAGCAACATCAACATCTTCTGTTAATGACCCCTCATCCATATCAACCGCTTTAATGCGCACATCAATATCTGGTTCTTGATTATTAAAATCCGATAATCTTGGTACTAACCATTGAATAGCAAAACTTGGTGGCAAACTAATGGTTAATGCGCCTTTGGCACTTCTTTCCAATACTTTATCTGTTGCTTCTGATAACGAAGAAAAGATTTCTTTAATATCTAGGAAGTAACTTTGACCTTCTTCAGTAAGAAGCAAAGAACGATTACGACGGCGGAATAACTTTAAGCCAAGAAATTCTTCTAACGCTTTGATTTGGTGGCTAACTGCCGCTTGAGTAACAAACAATTCTTCCGCTGCACGAGTAAAGCTTAAGTGTCTAGCTGCCGCTTCAAACACGCGTAAAGAATTTAAAGGTGGTAATCTTCGAGACATAAAAACTCACATTCTGAACCATTAGTTTTTTTAATGTCTGGTATTATAAATTGTCCATTGCCGAACTACCAGATAAAACCTACTATTAGCCCCGTAGTTTAGAGCAAAGACATATATTCCTCCCTGAGTATTTTTTTCATGCCTCTAAACTGCATGTTGTGTTTGCATATTGGCTCGACGATTAGAGCCCGAGTATTGGTTCCAAAGCATTTGTAAACAATACCCAATTATTTCCTGTATTTTTGACCTTTTGGTTAAGAAAATATTAGCACCGTTTAATACGGTGCTTTTTTTTGTCTGTAATTTTGACTTACGAGGCAGAAATCCGCATCATTCCTCTGTTTGCTAACTCCAATGAAGAAAATCCTTATGACTGCATTTAATGTTGAACTTGTTCGCGCTCAATTCCCAGCTCTATTACAAGAAATAAATGAGCAACCTATTGCGTATTTTGATAGTGCGGCAACCACACAAAAACCATTAGCTGTATTAAGTGCAATTCAAGATTATTACCAAAAAAGTAATGCTAATGTGCATCGTGGTAGCCATAGCCTAACTGCGTCAGCTACGCTTCAATTTGAGCAAGCAAGAGAAACCATTCAACACTTCATTAATGCAAAAAGCAGTAAAGAAATAATTTGGACTCGCGGAGCTACGGAAGCAATTAATTTAATTGCTCAAACTTACGCTCGTAGCACATTAAAAGCGGGTGACGAAATTCTAATCAGTGAGTTAGAACACCATGCTAACATTGTTCCTTGGCAAATTGTGGCAGAACAAACGGGAGCAACCGTTGTAAAAATACCAATGAAACCAGATTGCACATTAGATATGGATGCATTTGAGTCATTGGTAACCAAGCGCACAAAAATTGTTGCTGTAGCTCAAGTAACTAACGTAACGGGTACATTAAACCCAGTTGATGACATCATTAAAGCAGCACATTTAGTAGGGGCGATTGTTGTTGTTGATGGCGCTCAAGGAATTGTTCATCATCCTATTGATGTTCAAGCCATGAATGCTGACTTCTATGTTTGCTCTGGTCATAAGCTATTTGCACCAGCTGGGATCGGCGCTTTGTATGGTAAACAACATTTACTTGAATCTATGCCTGTATGGCATGGTGGCGGTAAAATGGTAGAAAAAGTCTCGTTTGAAAAAACTACGTTTGCAGAGCTCCCAGGGAAATTTGAAGCTGGTACACCAAACGTTGCTGGTGCGATTGCTTTTGCTACAGCAATTAACTGGGTTAAGCAATTCGCCCATGATGATCTTAATACTCATATTAATGAACTTCGCCAGATGGCTATTGATGGCATCAAAGGGATTGAAGATTTACGCTTCATCGGTTTACAAGATAACGCGAGTCTATTTTCTTTTGTTATTGATGGCGTCCACCACCAAGATATAGCAACTCTACTTGATCAACAAGGCATTGCCGTTCGCTCTGGTAATCATTGCGCTCATCCTATGTTAGATGCATTAGGGTTAACGGGTACTGTACGCGTTTCATTTGCCTTGTATAATACAAAACAAGATGTTCAACGTTTTATCGATGCGCTAAATAAAGCCGCAGATATGCTATAAGCTCAAATTTAAGGTATTTTATTTATGTCTACATTCCCATCATCACCTTTTGGTTTTGACATTACTCACACCACTGTTCTCGATTTAATGAGTGAAGCTAAAGGTTGGGAAGACCGTTACCGTAACGTGATTCAATTAGGTAAAAAACTGCCTAAAATGCCTGAAGAGCTACAACAGGAAAACGTAACGATCTCTGGTTGTGAAAGTAAAGTATGGTTACAACATCAAGTCATTGATGGCGTTTATTTCTTCTGTGCTGATTCTGATGCAAGAATTGTTCGTGGACTTATCGCATTAGTAATGGCGGTGGTTAATAATAAAACTGCAGAAGAGATTAAGGCTTTTGATATGGATGGGTATTTTGCTCAATTGGGGTTAATTGAACATTTAAGCCCATCACGTGGTAATGGGCTTAAGGCGATCATTGAAACTATTAACGAAACTATACGCTCCGCTAGCTAGAATCTAGAACGCTTCTATAAGAGCAAAAGAGCGGATATGAGCAGTTAAACAATCAACACTGACATACACGCTCTTATAGTCTCTAGTCTCTAGTCTCTAAGAAGAGTGTTTCTCAATCAACTTCTCTACAATTCTCGACACCGCAACAAAACCAAAGGTCGCCGTTACCACCGTAGCTGCACCAAAACCACTCGCACAATCCATACGCTTAGGTCCTTCAGCAGTTGCTTTAGTCGCACATACCGAGCCATCTGCTTGTGGGTATTTCAAATGCTCTGTTGAGTACACACAATCAATACCAAATTTACGCTTTGGATTTTTCGTAAAATTATGGTGACGACGCAGCGTATCTCGCAATTTCTTAGCCAGTGGATCTTGAATTGTCTTAGTTAAATCTGTGATTTGAATTTGAGTCGGATCTGTTTGACCACCCGCACCACCAGTCGTGATCACTTTAATCTTATTGCTCTTACAATACGCCAGTAATGCCGCTTTAGGTTTCATGCTGTCGATAGCATCAAGTACGTAATCAAAGTCTTTAGATATGTATTCAGATAGATTTTCAGGGGTAATAAAATCATCGATTAAATTAATCTTACACTCAGGGTTAATTAATTTAATGCGCTCCGCCATGACTTCAATTTTACTTTGGCCAATCGTACCCGTCATCGCATGGATTTGACGGTTAATATTAGTAACACATACGTCATCCATATCGATTAACGTAATTTCACCTAGGCCAGTACGCACTAGCGCCTCTACAGCCCAAGAGCCCACACCACCAATACCAACGACACATACATGAGCTGCACGCATGATTTCTACTTCACTATTACCATACAAACGGCGAGTGCCACCAAAACGTTGGTCATAACTTTCAGAAGCAGGAGTGGTTAATTCGCGCATGGGGTTACCTTACTCAAAAACAAAAAAAGAGCACGATTTATACGCACTCTTTTTTAGAAGATCAAGTGTTAAGCAATACAAGTGACTAACACATTATTTTGCTTTAGGCATTTCCCATGGATTTTCAGTTTCAGAATCTTTTAAACCTAACTTCCACACGCGGCCAAAATGCTTAAAGTGACCAGCAGCAATGCCAGCTTCTGTTCCCATACCGTAATATTGATCCAAATGGTTTTCTTTAACTGCACCACCAGTATCTAACGACAATAATACTTTAAGCACATGTTTACCCGTCCACTTGCCGTCCTTATCTAATTGAGGTACCTCAGCAAGTATTGGGGTTCCCATAGGCAATAAAGTACGATCAGCAGCAACAGCGGCGCCAGCAAGTAAAGGAATACCTGCGGTTCCTAGAACATGGTGTGCATCTCGTGGTGAAAAGAACACATAAGATGGATTGGTTTCTAACAATTCACGAACTGTCGTTTCATCATTCTTAGCAACCCACTCTTTAATTGCTTTTAGCGACATATCTTTACGTTCGACTTCACCACGTTCAATCAACACTTTACCAATACTTACGTACGGATGGTTGTTTTTACCACCGTAGGCAAAATACTCTAGTTTGTCATCATCACCAAAATGAATAAAGCCACTGCCTTGAACTTCCATGATAAACGGGTCAATCATATTGTCAGAATAACCAAGCTCTAAACCTAAACCAGATAATGCGCCAGCATTAATTTCTGCACGAGTTGGACAATCAGAACCACAATCAGGTTTATCGTATACAGGGTACTTAAAAGTTTCATTTGGTGTATGGCGCATTTCAATTACAGGAGAAAAATAGCCAGTGAACATCACATTCCCTTGCTTATCACCACCACCCATTTGAGCAAATTGAATACCATAAGCTGAAAGTTCAGCAGGGTTCGAGCTTTCATCAATCCATTTTTGCAATTGTACGTACAACTCTTCATAACGTAATGACATTGACTCTGAGCGCTTAATTACCTCTGCACTTTGTTTTTTAAAGGCACTAAAATCAGACGGTTTATCAGAATGAATTTCACTAACTTCATTTAAATTATTACTGAACCCACCATCTAAATATTGTTGGGCTCGTTCGGTAGGACGATCAGCACAACCCGCTAAAGCCAGAAGAACACACACAAGAGAAAATTTACGAAACACAATAAAACCTTATTGATAAATAATGCGAGAAGAATGACAAACAAATAAAGAGAGAGCAATTGCTTACACTGCAATAAATGTAAGAAAAGGATAATTTTGACAAAACTTGACACTACATAGAGGGAAAGAGTAGATAAAAAAGAAGTTCAAGGTAACGAATAACATCACCTTGAACTTATAGAATCATAATTTACGAAAAGTAGATTTATAATGCGTTGGTTTAATACGAAGCAATTGAGCGCCGTCATCATCTTCAACTTGATACACATAAGTCATTTCACCATGCGTATAACTTAACTCACTTCCATCAAAATTAAATTTAGTATTGATTAAACGACCATGAGTATAAACACCACCAGCATTAATAGTAAAACTGTCTTGAGCGTAGCTTGGAACCCCTTGCTCAACCCACTTACCATATAATTGAGATGCCGGCATTTGAGCAAAAGCACCCGATTTGTACATAGCAGCAATAACTGAAGCAACTAATCCCATGCCAACAAAACTAATTAACACTAATAGTCGAACTTTTCTTTTCTTTAACTCTTTTTCTTGAGCTTGACTCATGATACTGCCTAATAAAAACAACGTATGTAATAAGCATATCTGCAAATCTTAAAAAGATTAAGCGAAACTTATGTGACTTTGTACTAAATACTTGTAGATAACCAAATAACTAGTCATTATATCAACATAAAAAATCACTCATGGATGACGTATAGTGCAATTTCGTAGTACTGCTTTAGTAAAAGGCTTCCGCCAGTCCGCTCCCTATGTTAATGCTCATAGAGGTAAAACCATTGTCATCATGCTTGGTGGGGAGGCGATTGCCTATCCTAACTTTGCTAATATAGTTAATGATATCGCCCTCCTTAACTCATTAGGGTTACGAATTGTCATCGTATATGGCACTCGTCCTCAGATGCGTTCATTACTAAAGCAAACAGAACATCGCGCCCCTTTCCACAAAGGAATAAGAATTACTGATGAGAAAACCTTAGAGCTAGTAAAGCAAATCGCGGGACAGTTGCAACTCGATATTACCGCTCGCCTCTCAATGAGCTTAAACAATACACCAATGGCTGGAGCACAAATTAACGTTATCAGTGGCAATTTTGTTATTGCTCAGCCTTTAGGTGTTGATGATGGTATTGATTATTGCCACAGTGGACGTGTCCGTCGAATCGATACCCAAGGGATCAATCGAATGTTAGATCAACAATCTATTGTTCTACTTGGCCCTGTTGCGAGCTCTGTTACCGGCGAATGTTTTAATCTTTTATCAGAAGATGTTGCCACTCAGTTAGCCATCCGCTTAAATGCCGACAAGCTCATTGGTTTCTGTTCAGAGCAAGGTGTCCTCAATAAAAAAGGACAGATTTTAGCGGAATTATTTCCAAGAGAAGCTGAAGAGATCCTTCAACGTCTTGAAAAAGAATTAACACCTGAAAACGGAAAACTCACTGGCACAATGCGCTTTTTAAAAGGAGCGATATCTGCATGTAAAGCTGGGGTTCCTCGTAGTCATCTAATTAGCTACAAAGAAGATGGCGCATTAATCCAAGAGTTATTTTCTTTTGATGGTATTGGTACTCAGGTGGTCATGGCGAGCTCTGAACAAGTTCGTGATGCTGAAATTGATGATATTGGTGGCATATTAGATTTAATTCGCCCATTAGAAGAGGAAGGCATTTTAGTTCGCCGCTCTCGTGAACAGTTAGAACAAGAAATTGCACAATTTACGATTATTGAAAAAGATGGATTAGTCATAGCGTGTGCCGCTTTATATCCTTTCCCAGAAGAAAGAATGGCAGAAATGGGCTGCGTTGCTGTTCACCCTGATTATAGGGATGGAGATCGCGGTATTATTTTATTAAATCGTTTACGCACGAAGGCAAAACAATACAAATTATCCCAACTCTTTGTTCTCACCACTCGCAGTCTTCACTGGTTTAGAGAACAAGGTTTTATTGAGGTAGATGTTTCACACTTACCGATGAAAAAACAAAAACTGTACAACTTTCAGAGAAAATCAAAAATTTTAGTATTAAAGACTCAATAATAAACAAAGGCCGCAATGGAGTGATTCCGTTACGGCCTTTATTATAAAACGAGTAAGCTTAAACTCTAGTGACCAGCAGTGTTAGAAAATAAATTAACGACTAATACACCAGATAGAATAAGAGCTATTCCTGCTATTGCTGGTAAATCTAGTTTTTGCCCATAAGCGAAATATCCGATACCCGCAACTAAGACAATCCCAGCTCCACTCCATATCGCGTAAACAATGCCAACAGGCATACTTTTTACGGTTACGGACAGCAAAAAGAAAGCAATACCATAGCCAACAGCCACAATTAAACTTGGTGTTAATTTAGTAAATTGCTCGGTTTTAGGAATGAATGAGGTTGCAATCACTTCTGAAATAATCGCAATAATAAGAGCCATCGCTGGCGGCATTGAAACAAGTAATTTAAACATATAGCAGTAAAACTCTAGATCCAGCCACTAATCATCTAATTAACATGGTTGGTAAAAATAGAATATCCGACATTCCTTCCGAATTTTAGAACCGCAATTATAGGCATTTTTGACTCTTTAGCTAGACTCAAAAATAGTAAATAACTATTACAAAGATGAAATAATAGAGTGACCGACTTCTAAAAGTTAATCACTCTCATATCATTTAATTCATTAGTGATACTAACCCACTGTTTCTCTGAGTTTTAATCATAACCCCTCGAGCCACCACTTTTTCCGTCGCAAATAAATCGAGTTTTTTCTTCGCTCGAGTCACACCGGTATAAATCAGCTCACGAGTTAAAATTGGGCTAAACTCTGCAGGTAATGCCAATACTGTATGCTCAAACTCAGAGCCCTGAGATTTATGAATAGTCATTGCATACACCGTTTCATGCTCTGGTAATTGGCTTGGTAGCACACCACGAATAGAGCCATCTGGCATATCAAAATAGACACGCAAACGCTGATCAATAGGATCTGGCATAGCAATACCAATATCGCCATTATACAAACCAACACCATAATCATTTTGCGTTACCATAACAGGACGCCCCGAATACCAAATTTCATCACCGTGAGGGATTAAATCAGACTTTTTCAACGCTTTTTCAATACGCTGATTTAATCCAACCACACCAAAATCCCCTTCACGCATCGCACATAATAATTGAATTTTGCTAAATGCTTTCAGTACGATTTCAGGTTTATCACCTGCATGGATATGCCCTAAGTAACTGCGATAACCATTGACCATCATAGTAATCATTGCGTTGTAACTGTCATTGCTTAAATCATAAAAACGAATGTCTGAGAACCCTTTGGCCCATACAGCTTCCACTTTAAATTTACTGCCTTCATTAATGGCTTTGGCGAGTTGCCCTATACCTGAACGCGCATCAAAACGGTAACTCTTTTGCAGCATACATAAGCTATCTGCAACGGCGTTATTATGTGATTGTGCCAGTAGATTAAAGCCAGTTAGTTGAGATAACTGCTGTGCTTGGTTCTGGCTATAACCCATTTTGGTAAACTGACAAATATCACCTAACACCGCTCCCGCTTCAACCGAAGCTAGTTGATCTTTATCGCCCAATAAAATAACACGAGCGTGTTCAGGTACTGCATCGAGTAGTCGTGCCATCATAGGCAAATCGACCATAGACGCTTCATCCACCACCAGTACATCAAGGTGCAATGGGTTCGATTTGTTATGACGAAAATCCACTTGATTTGGAATATAACCAAGCAGTCGATGCAGTGTACTTGCATCAGTCGGGATCGCTTCTTTCACTTCAGGTGCTAAACCAATGGATTGTACCGCCTGACCAATGGACTCAGTCAAACGCGCCGCGGCTTTACCAGTTGGCGCAACCAGTTTAATCGCTATGTTTTTATTATCCTGCTGAGCTTGCGTCACTAAAGAGGCCAAAAGCTTGGTTACTGTGGTTGTTTTACCCGTACCTGGACCTCCAGAAATTACGGAGAATCGACGAGTTAACGCCACAGCTGCTGCTACTTTTTGCCAATTAACACAGTGGGTATTTGGAATTAATTGATCTAACGTTTCTAGTTCTGAAGATTTAGTCGCGGCTAATAAAGCCGTATCAATTGCCTGCCAATCAAGATCATCCGATTGAACAACATCAAGCATATCGCACACTAATTGTTGGCGAGAAACTTGATTGTTATTCTCTAACTTTTTCAAGGCTGAAAATAAAAAATGATACTGACGAGCAAACAACTCATCCAATGTATTCGATAACTGAGGATTTACCGCCACACTTTGTGCCGCTTTAGTAATACGGTTAGACACACGTTGCTCAAATCCCCAGTAGCGTTGTAAATACAAGCGAGTACCATCAAAAGCTAAAGGCTTGGCTTCTGTACCATTTGAGACTGTAGAAGCAGTGGTTAACTCAGAAATCCAGAGGCTTTTTTCTGGAACTAATTCTAATAGCGCATCACGATACTTTGCTGGGAGAGTAAAAAGATCGCCCTGTTCTATCTGCTCAATATCAATACAGACGTGACCTTTTCCTAATTCATGACTTGTAATCGCAGACAACAGCATGATGAGATTTTTATCGCTATTTTTTTCTTGTTGAGCGATAAATTTAGCAAATTGAAGATCCAATGGGCGAAGTACACCATGAGCCATTAAGTGTTGTAATTGCTTAAGCATCGACTGTTTCTCCATCTACCAATTTCTCTAACTCCTCTAACAAAGCTTTACTCGGTTTTGAATAAAATACACCGTTAGAATTTGCATCATGCCCTTCATATGTATCTTCAACGCCACGCAAGAAAATATAATACGCACCGCCAAAATGGGTATCGTAATCATAATCGGCAATACGACTCTTCAAAAATCGATGAAGTGCCAATGCATAAAGTTGATACTGAAAATCGTAACGGTGATCTCGCATTGCCTCAACTAAGGCATCTCCGCCATAAGATTCTGAGGAGTCTCCCAGATGGTTTGATTTCCAATCGAGAACGTAATATTTACCTTCATGCTCAAACACTAAATCGATAAAACCTTTTAGCATGCCGCTAACGGTAGAGAAGCCAAGTTCTCCTGCTCGTGCTGATACTTCATCATGCTTGGCGATGGTTTTATTCACTAAACTTGAGTTTAGCAACTCAATAGGAAGTAAAAATTCCATTTCAACCAAACGTTGAGTTGGACCTTTGCTTGCCAAACGTAAGTTCTCGCCATCGAGTGGACAATCTAACACTCGCTGCATCATGTTTTGAACGACTTCTAGCCATTCTGCATCGTAGTTTTCTTTCTCTAGCAACTTAATGATGATTTGCGTATTTTCTTCACTGGTGATGGGTTGAGTAAATTCCACCTCTTCAAACAATGAGTGTAAGAAAGTACCCGCTCTCGCTCCACGAGGGAAAGTAAAGATGGTTCGCTCTGGCTCTAAATCCAACTCTTTATCGTCTTTATCTTCTGCTGAATCGATATCTAAATTAATAAGCTCTAATGACGCATCATTATAGTGGTTGCCTTGTTTTACTAATCCAGAATAACTGGTCATCCACCAATTACTTTTCACAGGTTCACTTAACTTACTAGCGTGCAGTTCAATATGCTCATCTTGAACCTCTTGATACAACTCATCGGTGATGGTTTGAGGTGATTGGATCACCATAGGCGAATTGCCTGCAATCAACTTTTCAAGACAGGCTTTCAGTTCTTCAACATTACATTCATCCGCCTGTTGAATTAGATAACCTAACCCCGATAAATGCACGCCCGTTGGTGGTTTTTTAGAGATACCTTTAGTGATAGGCGCGATGCCGATATAACAAGCATAAACCGCACGAGTCATCGCTACATAAATCAAACGTAAGTCTTCGGCTAAACGCTCTTTTTCTGCCTTCTCAACGGAATCGTCTTCTTTTAATAAATCCAACACCGAGTAACGATTATCTTCATCATAAAAACTGACTTCGCCTTTTTTGTCTATCGCACGATATGAGCAAACAAAAGGCAAAAAAACTAAGTCATATTCCAACCCTTTGGACTTATGAATAGTAACGATTTGCACCAAGTTACGCTCTGATTCTAAACGTACTGTCTGCTCTTCTGAATCACCATTAGGCTCAGAAATAGAACCAGACAACCAACGTAATAATCCATAATCACTGTCTAAGGTTTGGCTAGTTTGCTGCAGTAATTCACCGATATGCAATAAGTCTGTTAGTTGGCGCTCACCACCGTTTTCCGCTAATAAACGCTCAGAGATCCCTTGCTGGGTAATGATTTGGTGCAACATTGGCATGATACCGCGCTGTAACCAATGCTTACGATAGGCGCGAAACTCATTAACCGCTTGCTCCCACTGCATTTCATCGACATTAAACTGATGCAATTGATCGGCAGTATAAGCAAATAATGACGATGCTAATGCTGAACGAACCGCCCTTGCATCTGTCGGCGTCATGGCCGCTTGCAATAAACGCAATACATCTTTCGCTAATGGAGAAGAAAATACGCTATCACGGTTAGATAAATAGACACTGGCGATACCTTGTTTTGATAAGGCTTCACGAACTAATTTACCTTCTTTACCAGTACGAACTAGAACCGCAATATCACCCGCTTTGATCGCTTGTTTTTTCTCTCCGTTTTGTAAATACGCTGAGCCTTGTTGCGCCCCCGTCAAAATGGTTTGAATTTGTGCGGCAGTTGATTCTGCCATCACACGCTGATAACTGGTTTTATTTACTGGATTGCCATCTTTACTCTCTTGCAACCAAAAGGTCATCGCTGGCTGAGTTTGATTCTCTAACGCCCATGATTTTTGCTCGGCATTAACAGGATTATATTTAACCGGATAAAATGGAATATCGTCATCGTACAAAAAAGGCTGTTTACCATGTTCAAAAATACGGTTCACTGACGACACCATATCTGCGGTTGAGCGCCAGTTAGTATCCAAGGTGTAATGATCTGCGACTTGGCGACGAGCTTGAATATAGGTAAAAATATCCGCACCACGGAAAGCATAAATCGCTTGTTTTGGATCACCAATCATGAATAATCCACATTGTGGCTGATCTTGATAAAGCGTACTAAAAATCGAATATTGCAGCGGATCGGTATCTTGGAATTCATCGATCAAGGCCACTGGATATTGCTCACGGATCTTTTCTAGCAATAAGGCATTCTCTTGATTTTCTGTCGCTTGAGATAGTTGAGTCAGCAAATCATCAAACGATAACCAATTTTTTTGCTCTTTCGCTTGTTGTAACGTTTCGCGACAGCGATGAATCGCTAATGATAGTAGTGGCTGTTTAATCTCTAATGGCTGAGCTAGAAAATCATCAATAAGTTTAAATACGGCGTGTTCTGGCGCTTCGCCTTTTTTGGTTTTTTCAATTAATAATTCTTGAGAAAACTTTTCTAGCTTATCGTGTACTTGCAATGAGGTGGTTGGGTTATTGACCCACGATGACACTTGTTCTAACCAATTAGGTAAATTCTTTTTAGTGTAGCTGCGTTTATCTACACCTGAACCTGAAATTAGCGCTTCAAAATCTACACAATGTTCTGCCCACTGTTTTTTTAATTCATCAATACGAGCAATGCCTTGCTGACAGAACTCTTCTAATGAATTATCTAGTGGCTCTACGGTTAAATGCTTTGGTACACCGGTAAGACTATTACCCATATCACCTAATAATGCCGATGGATTTGGCCAGCAATCATAAACACTTTCAGCCACCATTTTTGGTAGATGATAAAAACTGCGACGCCAAAAATCCGCAGCCACTTGATGCATTAATTTGGCTTGGTCGGTAACAAATTCACTCTCAAACTGCGCACCCGATTCAAAGGCATTTTGGGTTAGCATACGCTGACAAAAACCATGAATGGTGAAGATTGAGGCTTCATCCATGCTGCGTTCGGCATTCAAAAGGATCTGCGCAGCTGATTTATGGTCACCAATAGAAGCCAACAGTGGATCAATAACCGGATCACCGCTCTTATAATCATTATTATGAACAGCACGAGCAAACGCTAAACGAGCATCATGTATTTTTGCTCGGATACGATCTCTCAACTCAGCCGTTGCCGCTTCTGTAAAAGTTACTACCAATATTCTATCTACGGTTAATTCTTCACTATGACGGCTATTTTCCTCACCATGTCCCAGCAATAAACGTAAATACAAACTGGCAATGGTAAATGTTTTACCAGTACCAGCTGAAGCTTCAATTAAACGTGTCCCATGCAAAGGAAACGTCATTGCATTCAATTGATTTGGAGCTGCGATTGTCGTCATCGAACATCACCGTTTTAAACATCAACATCCTGTTTTTACAAGATATTTGTGTGATCCATATCGTAATTCATTGGGAACAACGATAATAAAATTAATAAAGCTATCAATGTGAGATCTTTCTCACGGTTCACTTTTTATGCTTTGTTACACTCAGCGCCACTTACAAAGAGCTCATTAAATGTGCATTTGTAATCAGGATTCGGTCAACCTCTGACCTGTGGCCGTACAGCGAACGCCCTACACTAAAAATGATTTACTGGCGGCCACCCTACTTTCTACTGATGACCCACCGTTACCCTTTATAACTTTTCTTTCTCACTATGCAACAATGCATTACGTAACACCTTTTGAGCATTATCAAAAATAGCCTGACCAAAATCATCATTCCATTCTGGCCACATACGCATGACATAATCATTGCTATTTTCGCCCGCATAACGAGTACCATTGTATTCATCTGCCATTTTTTTCAGGGCTTTTTGTTGCGTTTCTTCGTCATCACTCCACACACCTTTTTTATCAAAATGCGCTTCAAGTCCAGCTAATGCCGCTTTTGGTAAATAAGGCAATGGTGCACAGTTACCCGAAATATAAAGGCTTAATATAGTCTCTAATTCTTGGTACGCTTTTTCTTTTTCAATAGCTTCAAAATGATAAATCGTATCGGTACCAAATAGGTGAGTAAATTGCTGCTGGCCCATAGCACACAAACACAGGTGATCAATCCAGGTTGCTAATACTTCATGTGAACGAATTTTACCGCCACGATAACGCAGCATCCCTGCCTGATAACGCTGTTTTAACCAACCTTGCAGTTCCATTTCACCATGAGGGAAGCTAAAGCGTAAACGCACTTCTTGATCGTCTAATGGTAACGTCGTTAATGGTTGAATATGAGCAACCAAATCTTTTACCGTGTTTACTTCTTTGTCTGCCGCTATCTCACCAAAACTACCAATCGGTAATTTACCTTGGGCCTTTTGCTGATGATAAAAATCACGAGAGATTTTAGATATATGGTTAGGATCATCGTAGGCCAATAAGTCCTCTAGTAAATCCGATTTCATACCATAGCCAGTACGACCATCGATGGTAAACGGCTCATCATCTTCAACTCGACTCTCTACCGTTTCAAAAAATACTTTCAATCCACGGTTAAAGAAATAAGCAACAGGTAATCGCCAAAAACGTTGCAGCTCAGTAAGCTCTAGCTCTTTTGTTTCAGGCGTATACACTAATGGTGCAGTCTGAAATTCAGGCGCCGCTGCCCCTTCTAATTTAGCCGTTGGTAACCACTCACTTGCATAGCTGATATTGCCACCAATAAAACTTTGTTGGCTGTAAGGAACCAAAGGATGTTCTATGGTTAATTGCTTAACTAAGCGCTTTGCGGATGCTTCAGGATTTAACTCACCATCCCCCTCAAGGCAATAACCTTGCTGGCAATATTCAAGTAACTCACTGACTAATACTGACGGTGCTTTTTCTGTGTTATCGCGAATTGAACGCCCAATATAACTTAAATAAAACGCTTTATTTGCCGATTGAAGCGCTTCTAAAAACAGGTATCTATCATCATCTCGACGTGAACGGTCACCCGGTTTCATGCGTTTTTGCATTAAATCGAAACCTTCAACAGGCATGGTTCGAGGATAAGATCCATCCGTCATCCCAAGCAAACACACCACATCAAATGGAATTGAACGCATTGGCATTAAGGTACAAAAGTTAACTTGTCCCGCTAAGAATCGTTGACTCGCTTTACCACCAGATAAATTATTTTTCAGATAATTATTAATAATTGGTGCAGAGATTGGCGCATCAAAACCCGCATCTTCTAAGTTCTCTTCTAGCTTTTGCAGTTGATCTCGAATGCTTTTAACGACCAATTCACCTTCTAATTCGACATCTAAAAAATCATCCATTAACTGGTTGATGGTGGTTCGCCATGTCGTAATTGTATGCGGTTGGCCTAGGATGATCTGATAAGTCAAAAGCTGATCAATAAACTGCGCTAAGTTACCGGCAATTTCCGCATTCATGCCCTGCACTTGTTCGTAACTCGCCATGCCTTCGAATAGCCCAGCACCTTGCTCCATCGCATAACCAAGCAACATGCGTTGAATACCAAATAACCAAGAGTTTTGATTGTGTTCAGGAAGATCAAACTGTGCAGATGTGGTGTTATCTAATCCCCAGCGAATACCAGTTTCTTCAGCCCAGCGTTTCACAATTTCAAATTGCTCGGCATTGAATTTAAAACGAGACATTACCGTAGGAACTTCAAGTAAAGTGAGCAATTCAGAAAGACCACAACGATTCTCAGGCAGCGCCATCAAGCTCATGAAAGCCAATAACACTGGGTTTTCTTGCTCAGCACTTTGGTCTGAAATCGCAAAAGGAATATAACGATCAAACGCCGCATTACCAAAGACGGCTTGAATTGCCGCACTGTAAACATTAATGTCTGCTACCATCACGATAATATCGCGTGGTTTTAAGTCTGGGTCATTAGAAAACATATCCAATAACTGATCGTGTAAAACCTCGACCTCTCGCATTGGACTATGGCACGAATGTAAAAGAATCGAACGATCATTAGAGTCGATTGATTGTTTATGCTGACTATTATCAAGCACATCATCACGACTGCGCTCTTCAAGATTTAAAATATCAGATTGAATAGAATGCAGCAGATTATCGTTATCAACATCGACAAAGGCATCAATCTCCTGTGCTTCCATTTCTGATAATAAACAAAGGTTATCTCTGCCTAATTTACCCCACGAGGCAAGCAAAGAATTCCCGACTTCAGAAGTATGTAATTCATCCTCAAAATTCGCATCAAGCGATCCTTTTAATTGTTCGGAATCACCAATATGCTCACTATGATCATCTAGCCATTTAACTTGCAGGCGATTACGGGCTTCTAAACGAGCAAGGTATTTTCTGTCTCGAATTTCTCCCCAGTAATAACGGCAAGGATTGGTAAACATTAAATGCACATCAATATGCTGACCTAACGCCGCAAGCGCATCCAAATAACGAGGAGGTAGTGACGTGATGCCCACCACAAACAAACGCTTAGGCACCCCTTTTGGTAAGGTGCCCGTTTGCAAATAGTTATCTAGCGTTTCAATAAAGTGTTCAAACATATTGGCACGATGATAAGGAGAATGGTCAAGCGCTAAAGTTTGATCATATAGCGATCGCCATAAAATAGGTTGCCAAGGATGTTCGCCTTCTAATTCGATAACCTCCTCTCCAGCTTCCCACAGTTGAATCCACTCTGGCCGGAACACCAAGTATTGGTCAAAGATATCGGCAATTTTTGCAGCCAGTTGATAACACTTAAGTTGGTTTTCATCATTTTCTAAATAGCGCTGTAGAGGTGCGAATTCCTCTTGTTTTAACAGCTCAGGTAATAATGTCACTATCTTCCATGTCATCGCTTCTTTATGGAAAGCGCTACGCTTTGGCACATCATCAAGCACCTGAGTAAACAAGTCCCAAATAAAAGTAGCAGGAAGTGGAAAAGTAAGATTGGCGGCAATCCCTAACTCTTTTGCGAGTTCGATTTTGAGCCATTGCGACATACCGGGACTTTGAACAAGTATTTGCTCTTGCTCGAATGGATTATCAAGAGGGTTAAGACGAATTAATTCAACGACAAGTGATTTAAGAACATCAAGTTGATTTGAATGATAAACAGTAAACACACCCAGCTCGCTTATAAAGAAATGAAAGTCTCTATAGCTTAACGTAACTAGATGTGTTTTAAGAGAAAAAAAGCGTATTAATTAGTGCACATGTTTAGGACTTACTAAACGATTTGCCATACGAGTAATTGGACGATAATGCGCTAAATAATGTGCAGCGACATAACTCACGACACAAGTAGCAACCACTAACTCAACTACCGCCAATGTTCTTACTTGGTATACATAATTAGTAGCAACACCTTGAGATAGCATCCAGTTCGCGGTTTTAAATAATGCCGTTGCACCAATCACCATAGGGAAGGTAAACGCTGCATAACCTGGACTAAATGGTAATCTCATTAATTTAAAGAAAGCCATGTAGATAACACTCGTCATTAACACTGCAATACCAAATAGAAGTGCAATAATCACAGGCGATGGTGAAGCTGTCACCGTTAAATAACCTGCTAACGATAAACTTGCTGGTGCCGCCATTATTGCTATTGTTGGTTTTGCAGTATCCGGCACTTCATGACTAAAAATCAAACGATAAATCATAATTGGTAGCATGATTGCATAGATAACCAAACCAAACATAAGAACCCAATGTGCGACAGGTGCTAATGCTGAATTGCCTGAAAAAGAAACATCAGCAACCACTAAACCTACTGGTGGAACAAACCAGCTAGGAACCATATGATGCAATTCAAAATCTTTTGCTCTGTGGTAAATAAAAGAGACTAAGAAAATAATATGGAGAGCGATTGCAGCAAGCCATAACGCATCCCCAGCCGCTGGATAAAAATGACCAATGCTACTAGATACCACCATTGTGCCCATAGCAAAAGTTGGAGCAACACTACCTACAACAGGATGAGCAAGTTCGCTCCATAATACCGTTGGGTGTAATAAAAATTTAATCGCTAATACCAGTAATAATACTGAAGCGATTGCTGCTGAGATCCATTGCGCATAGCCATTGAGCGGCAATGCATTTTCCCAACACCAACCTAGACTTGCAATCCCAAGAGCTAACCCTGCCATTGGCGTTGGAGCACCTGCTACTTTTTGTTTTGTGTAATTAAGCATGACATTGTTCTCTTTACTATTTAACGATGAAGCTATTTTACTTCTTGCTAAGCATTAATAAAATTTGAATAAACTTAAGGTTACGTTAATATTAACTAAACGACTTAAGGTTTATTTATTAGGACTTCCTGTCATGAGAATTTCACTAAAACAGCTCAATGTATTTACTGCTATTGCCCAAGAAAAAACAATGACTAAAGCAGCAGAGCGCCTTTTCATCACTAAGCCTGCAGTGAGTCTTTCGCTTTCTGAGCTTGAGAAAAACCTTGGTTACAAAGTTTTTGATCGTGTAAATAATCGATTAGTGTTAAATAGTGAAGGCCGCCAACTTCTTCCTTTAGCAGACGAGTTACTAGAACGAGCAGAAGCTATCGAGCACCAATTTACGGCAGATAGTCAGTTGACGGGCTCATTAAACATTGGCGCTAGTGACACCATTGGTAATCACATTGCGCCGGTATTACTCAGTCAATTTCAACAGCAACACCCTTGCGATATTCAGCAACTGTTTATTTCAAATACTGCACAAATTATTAATCGACTGCTAGAGTTTCAGCTTGATATCGGTTTGGTTGAGGGTAAAGCGCATCATCCCAAACTAAATATGATTGAGTGGCAATGCGACGATATGTATATAGTGTGCGCCCCTTCTCACCCTTTGGCAACTAAGAATAAAGTGACTCTGAACGATTTAGAGCATTCAACTTGGTTGTTACGTGAAGAAGGCTCAGGCAGTCGAGAGTATTTCATTAACCATATTGCCGCTAATTTAAATGATTGGCATGAATCATTACAACTTCATACTACTGAGGCTATCATTAATTGTTGTTCTGAAAACATGGGATTAGCATGTATTTCTCAACTCGCAGCACAAAATGCCATTAATGATGGACGCCTAGTTAAAATTTCTTATGAAAAACGATTAACTCGCCAATACTGGTTACTACTTCATAAAGAAAAATATCAAACACCCTTATTACAACAATTCCTTGCTTATTGTGAGGAAAGTTAACTCTATCTAACTTTCGTTTCTCTAAGTGGACACATAAGCCTGCTTACTGTATAAAACACCAGTTAATTAAATAGGAGAGACGACCATGGCTGTTATCGTCAAATATGTAGTTGAGCGCAACGGAGAAGAGAAGATGACTTTTACCTCTAAATCGGAAGCCGATGCTTATGACAAGATGCTTGATATCGCAGATGAACTTTTTACTTTTCTTGGTGAAAGTGAATTGATTGAAGATGAAGCGAAGCAAGAAGAGATGTCTTTATACCTAGCAAAACATAAAGAAGATCTGTTAGTTGCTCTTGGTGCTAAACGTAAACCAGCACCTAAAAAAGCAAAGATTGAAGCAGTAAAAGACGAAGAGTCTGACGCGGCTTAATTCTACAAAAAACACATTTTAAAATATAAATAGCAGCTTAGTGAGCTGCTATTTTATTTTCAACTCCCTAACGATTAATCCCCTTTTCTTACACTTTTTCTCCCTGCATCGTAAATATTTCTTACTTTCGCCCTTCTATATCACAGCAACTCTCTTTATGATATGAAGTAAGATTTATTTTTAAATACTAATACTAATATTTATATGGAAATGGAGAATCATTACATGGCTCATTTTGCTCTTGCCTTTGGTACAGCGACAAAAAACCGCGACAATAAAATCATTGAAGCATTTTTCCCACACCCAGTATTAAACCCTTCTGAGTCTTTAGTTGCTGCTATTGCTCAAGCAAGTGGTTATGCTGAAGGCAACCAAGCTATCGAAATTTCTTCTGAAGTTTGCACTGAACTTGCTAATGCATTTGCAGCAAGTGGTGATATTGCTAATGCTGCATTTGCAGAAAAAGCAGTTCAATCTAAACAACCTCTTGTTCTTGTTGTGCTAGCTACTGATGAGCAATCTCAATCTGTTGCTGAAGGTTTCTTAAAACTTCAACTTATCTCTAACCGTTTAGTTAAACCACACGGTACTGTACTTGATGGTATCTTTGGTCTTCTACATAACATCGCATGGACTAACCAAGGTCCAATCGATTTACCTGAACTTGCTGATCGTCAAATCGAAGCTCGTCTAGCTGGCGAAACACTAACTGTAGATTGCGTTGATAAATTCCCTAAAATGGTGGATTACGTGGTTCCTACTGGTGTTCGTATTGCTGATACTTCACGTGTTCGACTAGGCGCTCATGTAGGTGAAGGCACAACAGTTATGCACGAAGGTTTCATCAACTTTAACGCTGGTACTACGGGTGTTAGCATGGTTGAAGGCCGTATTTCTGCTGGTGTTGTTGTTGGCAATGGTTCAGATATCGGCGGTGGTGCTTCTATCATGGGTACACTTTCTGGCGGCGGTAAAATGGTTATCTCTATTGGTGAGAACTGTCTACTTGGTGCTAATGCCGGTCTTGGTTTCCCAATGGGCGATCGTTGTACGATTGAATCAGGCCTATATGTTACTGCTGGTACAAAAGTAAGCATGCTAGATAATCAAGGCAAAGAAGTTGAAATTGCAAAAGCTCGTGATCTTGCTGGTAAAACCGATCTTCTATTCCGTCGTAACTCTATCACTGGTCAAATCGAATGCTTGACTAACAAATCTGCGGTTGAACTAAATAGCGAATTACACAGCAATAACTAATTTTTAGTCTAATGGCCTGAGTATATTCATGCTCTATTCATAAAGACCAAGATAGTATTATGGCCAGTAACTAAATAGTTGCTGGCCATTTTTTATTTATATAGGAAACTCAATGAGACTATTACTTGCTTTATTACTGCCTTGGTTACAGTTTTTCACGATAGGTCGTCCATTTAGCGGCATCATTTGTCTTATCTTACAAATAACTTTAATCGGTTGGATCCCTGCAGCTATTTGGTCGGTTTATGCGCTAAGCCAATATAAAACCGATGAAAAAATTAAAGACGCTTTTGGGCGATAACAATTAAATCCCAAAAGCACAGAATTTAAGTCCTATAAGTAATCACGCTTTTTTCAATGGTTTGAATAAGTAATTCTTTGAGCCATTGATAGCGTTTATTCTCTTTATTTCTGGTTTGCCAAATCAATTGAATATCAAACTCACCGACATTAATTGGAGGCTCCGAATGCACTAATTTTTCTGAGAAAAGATCTAATTGAGCCATCAACTCAGGCACAACACAAATCAAATCTCTTTTTTTCATTAAGTGCCTAATGGTTAAAAAATGTTTAGATGCCACGCTAACAGCACGATTCACCCCCAACGCTTTTAACTCTTTATCTACCCCTGTTTTTAATGCGCCATCAGGACTCACTAGCGCATGGGGCAAAGAAATGTAATCAGCTAGACTAATTGGTGCTTTAAATTGATGCCTCATGCCATCCCACATACATACGTGTTTTTCTGTATATAACGTTTGATATTGAAACTCTTTTTGCTCAGGCTTCATACTACCAATCACTAAATCAAGTGGCTCTGAATCAAATCTATCTTGATAATTGGCTTTATCTACTGTGGTAAAACATAACTGTGCATTTGGTGCTAACTGATGAATAGCATCAAAAATATCAGCGGCAAAAAGAAGCTCTGCGTAATCTGTCATTCCTATTTTAAACGTACCAGTAAACTCACTCGCTTCAAACGTATCTACTTTTAAAATATCCCCTGAGATTGTCTGTAATACCTGAATGATCATTGGATACAGCTGATTAGCTTTAGCTGTTGGGATCATTTTATGTCCTTGTCTTTCAAACAAAGGATCATTTAATAATTCACGTAGGCGACCAAGGCTATGGCTCATCGCTGACTGTCCTACAAATAATTTATTCGCCGCTAATGAAACACTTTTTGTTTCCATTAATGCGCTAAACACGACCAATAAATTAAGATCTACCGCCTTCCAATTAATTTCATTCATAGTTAGTAGTAATTTAATCGATTTGAATAATTGGATAGTAACTCGTAATCTTTATCCCATCAAAATGGAATGTCCGAATTTGGATGATACGTCAAAAGTTGAGTAGATTATGTTTGAAATATTTAAGCGATTTTTTTTATTAGGTTGGGTTAGCTTCGGTGGACCTGCTGCTCATATTGGCTATTTCAGAAATGAGTTTGTTCAAAAGCGCGGTTGGATAAGTGAAGAGGAATACGCTCAACTGATCGCCTTAAGTCAGTTCTTACCAGGACCAGGTTCAAGCCAAGTGGGTTTTGCTTTGGGTTATCACAGAAAAGGACTCTTTGGTGCTCTACTCGCATCAATTGGTTTTACATTGCCCTCTATTCTTATCATGGTCTTATTAGCAAATATAAGCCATTCATTCTTTGGCAATAACGTCTTTGAAGGCATTATTCATGGATTAAAATTATTAGCCGTTGTTGTCGTTGCTGATGCAATTATGGGAATGTATAAGAGTTTTTGTAAGGACAAAATTACCGTACTTTTATGTATTATGACAGCGAGCTTGTTATTAATACTTCCTTCAATAAGCACTCAATTAATTGCCTTATTAATTGCCGCTATCGTTGGTCGAATTTATCTAAAATCAGACCAAGTAACAGAAATTAAAAAGGAATCAAAAGGTATTAATTGGATACCACTAGTTATCTTTGGTCTTTGTTTCTTTGCTTTACCTGCTATTGTTAATCATTCACCTTTGCTTGTGCTTTTTTCTGATTTTTTCCAAGCAGGTAGTTTAGTCTTTGGCGGCGGTCACGTAGTACTTCCATTACTACAAAATATTGTTGGCGACCAAATTAGCACTGATAGCTTTTTAACTGGCTATGCTGCTGCACAGGCAGTTCCAGGCCCTATGTTTACCTTTGCGACATTCTTAGGCTATGAATTATGGAGTGAGCAACCGGTTCTTGGTGCTTTAGTGGCAACTATTGCAATTTTTTTACCGGGGTTCTTATTGGTCTTGGGCGTATTTAGCCACTGGCAAGTACTTGCTCAAAAACCAGCATTAGCAGGTGCAATTACAGGGATTAATGCATCTGTAGTCGGCTTACTTATCGCGGCATTATATGACCCTGTATTTACCAGCGCTGTAGGTTCTGGTTTAGATATGGCATTAGTTATTATTGGTTTTGCATTGTTAAAGGTACTGAAACTGCCGATTATTGGATTGGTTAGCTTCTTTATTACTACTGGTGCTCTACTGCCTTTTGTTGGATGATTTATGAATAAAAAGGTGGGTTATTATAAATGCTCACCTTTATTTACCAACATTCACTAGGGGTCGCCACATTAAACTGATTAAGCGTAATTTCATTATAAGTATTGCCTGCACAGGTATCATTTCGTTGTTCATTTTTAGGTATAGCTTTAATTGTGTAGGTCGTAGCGGTCAAATCCTCGAAACTTAACGTATACTTATCTAATTGCGTATTACAAAAAGAACACGTTCCCCCGCTGACTATTGATGACGCAATACTAGAATAACTATTTATATACTTCTCTTCGATTTCTAATTGAATCTTTGCGATGTCCGCCAATACTGCAATTCTATTCGTTTTTAAAATATGATGTGTATACGTAGGATAAGCAATAGCAGACAAAATCCCTATAACTGCAATTACAACCATTAATTCGACCAATGTCATACCTCTTGTATGATTACGTTTAGAATTACATTTATTTATTAGAATCATTTCCATTTATCCTCTATCTAGCATCTTCACATTTTTAATACTTGATATAATTTTCGCAAGCGTTATTACGGCTCTATCAATAAGTTACAAAGGGAAATGAGAGATGAATCGCGGGTTTACCTTACTAGAGCTTTTAATTACGGTTACCGTTTTAGCAATCCTATTATCTGTTGCAGCCCCAAACTTCAATACCATAAATAACAGTGTCAAAATGGAACGTTTAGCAACAGAACTCAATGGGTTTTTAATTCAAGCTAAATCAGAAGCAGTGCTCAAAAATAAAGATTTATGGATTCATATTTCATTTCCTAAAACAGAAGAAAATAAAATAGGTTCATGGAATTTAACCTTAAGAGATTCATCCGTTCTTTCTGGAAATATGATTGCTTATTTAGATGGTAGTAACTTCAAAGGCATTACCTTAAAACATACATATAGACATCAAAAAACAAAATTTGAAGGTATACGAGGGCGACCAGCTCCTGGTTCGTTTACTTTCCATCCAAATACTGACACAACAAAAGCATTAAAGGTTCTTCTATCTAATCCACCAGGCAGAATTAAAATATGCTACGACAATACAAGTGGAACTATCTATGGCTATAACTCCTGTTCATAAATATAAACAGCAAGGCGCCTCTCTAATTGAACTTCTTATTGCCTCTTTCATCGGAGTTATTGCTATCAGCCTTGTCGGCTCTATTTTTATTAATGGTCAACGTGTAGCAAAAGAACGGGGACTAGAACTCCTACTAATACAAAATTTAACTAGCACAATACAAATAATAAAAGAAGACATCCAAAGAGCTGGCTACGATGGTTCTGATGGACAATCGATCAAATTATCGGGAGCCGTAAATGTTATAGAGATAACCTCAGATAGTATTGGTTTTGCATATCATCGTAAAATGTCTGGTACACAAAAAACATATCAAAATATCGCATATAAATACTCTCCTGTAGATAAAAAATTAAAAGTTTGCGAAGAAAAAACGTTTATAAATAATCGAAAAGAAATATCCGAAATTGGTGATTGTAATTCACTCTTTGATTCGCAAAATATACATGTAATTGCTTTTTCAATAGTTAGTACCCCACTAGTCACGAGCGCTGCTATGTCATCCATTATTGATATTCAACTTGATGCAAAATTAGTGAACATACCAACAATGACAAAAAGTTTGAGTTTCAGTGCAAAACAAAGGAATTGGCAATAATGAAGATAAATAGTGAAAAAGGTGCCGTTGTTCTAATAATGACTTCACTGCTTATCCTAGCTGCTTTAATTTTATCTTTAGGCACTTATAAAAGTACTTTTTATCAAATCAAAAGATCGCAAAATGAAGTTTTAGCAAAACAAGGTCACTGGAGAGCTGAGGGAGCTATCGAATGCTTATTTACTTTTATTAGTGAGACTAAAACTGAACCATCTCTTCTATCAAAAAATAACAGTTCAACAGAATATGATAATTTAAAATCCGGCTGCGGTATCAACTCTCCGATTGAGAGCCTTTATGCCAAAGCTGTATCTTCAGCAAGCTCAGTAATGACTTATCAACTAACCTATGAACAACATAATAAAGAGCTAATTAAAAAAAGTATTATACCAAAAATTACTTATGGGGATGGCGCAATACAAGCTAGAGGTAATCTAATAATAGATGGGTCCTTAAATGTCTATCCAGACGTTACAGGAGATAAAATTGATGATAAAGATAAATGTGTTGCTATTAAATATACTGGATACATCGATTATCGATTCTCAGGTTCTGGATTAAAAACGCTAAACCCTGAAGATAATGGCCCATACGATGGCTATAAAGGAACATGCCATGCATCCACAAAATCAAATATTAATATATCATCTAAAACAGATGACCCAACGACCTCCAGTAACTTTCTTTCTGATTATATAAAAGAAACTCACTATGATCCATTTGAGGCATTTTTTCAAAAACCTCGCTCCAAATTAGCAGAAATAAAAAATGAATATACCGTCATTAGTGGTAGCAAAGTAAATTGTGACGATCTAATTGCTAATGCGTTTGCTAGCAGCGATAAAGTATGGGTAATCGGCAATTGTGACCTCGGTGATGGACATTCACTAACATCATTACCAAAAACACCTCGAAATCTTGTGGTTGAAGATGGCGTTCTTGGGATTTTCAGTGCTGTAAATTTTTATGGATCAGTCTATCACCTATATCACCATGCACTAGGTCTAGACTTAACGACCAATTGGGATGGTATGGTTAGTGCCAACACTCTAACAAGCGATGATAAAAAGACAGTTTCTCACTTTCAAGCTGGAGCCTTTGTTCCAACGGGTGGATTAATTCTAGATACTCCAAACTCCTCGACATTACTTAAAGGATCTATCGTATTTAAATATAAAAGGGCAGCCCGTAAAGAAGAATATAATAATTTCATTTGGCAAAAAGGATCTTGGAATGATCTCTAAACAAAAAGGATTTAGTCTTCTTGAAATCATGATTTCATTTACCATCATTGGTATTGGTGCTTTAGGGTTATTAAAATTACAAACATTTATCGAACTTAAATCCGAATATGCAACCAGAAGTATTGAGGCTCTCTATAACGCAGAAACTCAATTAGAAAAGTTTCGTAGTCGCTCAACCTCTGGCGCTGGTGGAACTATTACTTATAATTCAATTAATACATCGTCAGACGAAATCACAACCAATGGTGTTACATATACGTTAGCTTGGAATGTGGATAACATAATTTCAGCCTCGGCAAAGCACATCACCATATCTAGCGCTTGGGACACAAGACATGGAAATCAAGAGTTCGTAACCTTAGAAACCATCATATCTAAATACAATGAATTTGATTAATAATTAAACATAAGAGTAATTCGACATTTGAACTCCCAACACGCGCGTTCTTATGGTAGGGGAATCCGCGACTCTTTACCAAACTACAGATAGCAAAAAGGCTCATATCTTTCGACATGAGCCTTCTTTAATATGGCAGGGGTGGAGAGATTCGAATTCCCAACACGCGTGTTCTTATGGCGGGGGAATCCGCTACTCTTTTCTTAAACTACAAATAGCAAAAAGGCTCATATCTTTCGATATGAACCTTCTTTAATATGGCAGGGGTGGAGAGATTCGAATTCCCAACACGCGTGTTCTTATGGTAGGGGAATCCGCTGCTCTTTTCTCAATCTACAGATAGCAAAAAGGCTCATATCTTTCGATATGAGCCTTCTTTAATATGGCAGGGGTGGAGAGATTCGAACTCCCTACACGCGCGTTCTTATGGTGGGGGAATCCGCGGCTCTTTTCTCAATCTGCAAATAGCAAAAAGGCTCATATCTTTCGATATGAGCCTTCTTAAATATGGCAGGGGTGGAGAGATTCGAACTCCCAACACGCGGATTTGGAATCCGCTGCTCTGCCAGTTGGAGCTACACCCCTGTAGTTATTTTAAAGACTTAACTCTGTCTATAAATAAGTGGCGGAGTGGACGGGACTCGAACCCGCGACCCCCGGCGTGACAGGCCGGTATTCTAACCAACTGAACTACCACTCCGCAGTGTCTATTCAGCATATTGCTATTTTTGATTTTACTTTTATTAAAAAGTAAAAATAAATAGGAGCCTGGCGATGTCCTACTCTCACATGGGGAAACCCCACACTA
>NZ_JARACP010000011.1 GCF_028765545.1 Aliivibrio sp. S4MY1
TACGCCTGTAGAAAGTTAAATGATACAGAATATACGTATAGGAGGGGACTTCATACTAATCCGGAAATTAACTGTTTATAAGTATCCCATCTCTTCCACTCATTTTTGTGATGTGATTTCTACAGTCAGAAATGTATCCCAACCGTAACAAACCTCAAAAACAATGCTGCCATAATACAAATGCCAATAATAATCTGATCAATATTACTGGTTAAATCATTCAATAGTTGCGTTAAAAATTATTGTAGAATAACAATTTATAAGAAATTTTGACTTACTCTTAAGTTATTTTACTGTGTGATAAATAGACAATTTAATCACTTACATTGGTATAATTAGTGAAATTTTGATTGGCAAAATAGTGTTGTCGTAACCAACTATAAACTTATGCTATAGGGCTCAGGTTTGGTGAGTTTTGGTAGAAGATTAATGATACTGACATTATTAAATTTGATCGTAATGTCATCGGTATGCCAGTAATACCATTCATTACAAATATAGTGTGACGTCCTTTTTATTCACTTTAGATAATTTATCGTAATATTTTTCTTAATCTAAATCCTTCTTACTGACTAAATCTGGTTAGTCTTGAATTTACTGTGGTTATTTAGTGTTCTTATACCATTTTGGATAAGTAGTTGTTCAGATAATTGCGTAAGAAAAATCGATTAGAACAAGGCTTGAATTACAGTAACTGGTAGAGCTAATTACAAAATTTATAACGCAGATATAATCGATTTTAACAAGCAAGAATGATCAAATACTTATGTAGATTGGTATTAGTAAGGGGCATAAAAAAATGGAGATACATAAAATGCATCTCCACGAATAGATTTCGAATTTTTGGTCAAAATTACTTTTCTAGTTTCTTTGCTTTTTCAATCATTTTTGTAATGGTAGAACCTTGAATTAAAATAGAAAAGACAACAACAGAATAAGTCATAACAAGAATAATTTCTCTGACATCTATATTCTTATCTGGGATGATGATAATTCCTGATGGGATAGCCAGAGCCATTGCCAAAGCCAACCCGCCTCGAAGACCACCCCACGTTAAGATATTTACTGATAATGGATTATAAGTTCTGAATCGTTTAAAGCCAATATATGGTAAGTAAACGCTTAAATAGCGACTTGCTAGCACCAGTGGGATAGATATTGCCATTAAGATCCAGTCTTCTTGATGGAATTGGAATAACAACATAGACATACCAATAAGAAGAAATAGGACGCCATTTAAAAATTCATCAACTAATTCCCAGAAGTGATCTAAGTGGTCTTCACTCTCTTTTGAAAAACCAATATAACGAGTCCAGTTACCGATCATAATACCAGATACAACCATGGCTAATGGACCTGAAACATGGAGTATCTCTGCAAATGCATAGCCTGACGTAGGAATGCCTATGGTTAATAATAATTCCATTGAATGGTCATTTGTTGAGCTGATTAGGTAATGAAAAATTAGACCTAAAACAAAGCCGTAAATAATGCCGCCAATGGCTTCTTGTAAAAATAATGCAGTTACACTACCAACTGTTGGTGTCTCTGAGCCAAACGCGATAGTAAATAATGTGACGAAAATAACCAAACCAAAACCATCATTGAATAATGATTCTCCTTCGATTTGAGTAGAAATTCGTTGTGGTGCGTTCAGTTTTTTTACAATAGCAAGAACAGCAATAGGGTCGGTTGGTGAGATAAGCGAACCAAATAGTAAGCAGTAGATTAAATCAAGGTTAATGCCGATTAGATTACATATTCCCCATAAAGCAAAACCAATAAAAAAGGTCGAGAATAAGGTTGAACCAAGGGCAAGTACGGTTATTTCCCATTTTTGATCTTTAAGGTTTTGAAGTTTTATTCCTAACCCACCAGCAAACAATAAGAAACCTAATATTCCCTTCAGTAGAAAATCTTCAAAATTTATCTCTGTTAAGGTTTCTGTAGCCACTTCTCTAAGGTTAAACCAATCATTTTGGCCTGCGATAATGATCCCAAGCGATAGCATCATTGAACCTGCGGTGATGGCGATTGTTGTTTGCATCTTTCCTATTTTGCTATTAAAAAAAGCAATTAGCATAGCAGCCGCTGCTAAAAAGCAGAGTGTGTTATACACAGACATAGATTAACCTCTAATATGTTCTTAATGTAACAAAATGTGATTAAGGTCATTTTCCGCTCTATTTGATAAAGATCAAACTTTATTTCTAATTTGGATAAATAAATCCGTTTTGGACGTCTAGATTCCTATTAGATGTGTGATAGGATTGTAACAGAAACGTATTATGGATGAGGCAGTACCGTGGCAGGAAGCAATAAGAAAACTGAAATAGAAAAGCATCTTCTGGAACGTATACTTTTGATCGATGGTGGCATGGGAACCATGATCCAAGAGTATAAGTTTGAAGAACAAGATTATCGAGGAGAGCGCTTTAGTGATTGGCATTGTGATTTAAAAGGTAACAATGACCTTCTAGTGCTTTCTCGTCCTCAAATTATTAGAGATATTCATTCTGCTTATTTAGAAGCGGGTGCAGATATCTTAGAGACTAACACCTTTAACTCAACAACGATCGCAATGGCTGACTATGATATGGAAAGTCTGAGCGAAGAAATGAATTTCGAAGCTGCAAGGTTAGCAAGAGAAGTAGCTGATGAGTGGACATTAAAAACGCCTCATAAACCGCGTTATGTCGCAGGTGTTTTAGGTCCGACGAACCGAACATGTTCTATTTCCCCAGACGTAAATGATCCAGGTTACCGAAATGTCTCTTTCGATGAATTAGTCGAAGCTTACTCTGAATCAACTCGTGCATTAATCAATGGTGGTTCTGATTTAATTCTTATTGAAACCATCTTTGATACTTTGAATGCAAAAGCGTGTTCTTTTGCGGTTGAATCTGTTTTTGAAGAAATGGGTATCATATTACCAGTGATGATTTCAGGTACGATTACAGATGCTTCAGGTCGTACGCTTTCAGGACAAACTACAGAAGCGTTCTACAATGCTTTGCGTCATGTTAAACCAATCTCATTTGGTTTGAATTGTGCATTAGGGCCTGATGAATTACGTGAATATGTAAGTGAACTGTCTCGTATTTCTGAGTGCAGTGTTTCAGCACACCCGAATGCAGGCTTGCCTAATGCCTTTGGTGAATATGATCTCTCTCCAGAAGAAATGGCAGAACACGTAAAAGAGTGGGCCGATAGTGGTTTTTTAAACTTGATTGGAGGCTGTTGTGGTACGACTCCAGAGCATATTCGTCAAATGGCACAAGTGGTAGAAGGGGTTAAGCCGCGTCAATTACCTACACTTCCTGTTGCTTGTCGTTTATCTGGTTTAGAACCATTAACTATTGAGAAAGACTCTCTTTTTGTGAACGTAGGTGAAAGAACCAATGTTACCGGTTCTGCTCGTTTTAAGCGTTTAATCAAAGAAGAGTTATACGATGAAGCCTTGAGTGTCGCTCGTGAGCAAGTAGAAAACGGTGCTCAAATCATCGATATCAATATGGATGAAGGGATGCTTGATGCTGAAGCGTGTATGGTTAAATTCTTAAACCTGTGTGCTTCAGAACCTGAGATATCTAAAGTTCCTGTAATGGTCGATTCTTCTAAATGGGAAGTTATCGAAGCTGGACTTAAATGTATTCAAGGCAAGGGTATTGTTAACTCAATATCACTTAAAGAAGGTAAAGAAAAATTCTTACAACAAGCTAAGCTAATCCGTCGCTATGGTGCTGCTGTGATTGTGATGGCTTTTGATGAAGTAGGCCAAGCGGATACGCGTGAGCGAAAAATAGAAATATGTACTAACGCCTATACTATCTTAGTGGATGAAATTGGTTTCCCACCAGAAGACATTATTTTTGACCCAAACATCTTTGCTGTTGCCACAGGGATCGATGAGCATAACAACTACGCTGTTGATTTTATTGAAGCCGTTGCTGATATAAAAAGAACGCTCCCCCATGCCATGATTTCCGGTGGCGTATCTAACGTATCATTCTCATTCCGAGGTAATAATTACGTACGTGAAGCGATTCACGCCGTGTTCTTATATCACTGTTTTAAGAACGGTATGGATATGGGTATCGTAAATGCAGGCCAATTAGAAATTTACGATAATGTACCTAAAGATTTACGTGAAGCGGTAGAAGATGTCGTACTTAACCGTCGTGATGATTCAACAGAACACTTACTTGATATGGCAACAGAATATCTAGAACGAACGGTCGGAAAGGTTGAAGATAAATCGGCTTTAGAATGGAGAACGTGGTCGGTAGAAAAACGCCTTGAACATTCTTTAGTGAAGGGAATTACTGACTTCATTGTTGAAGATACAGAAGAAGCTCGAGTCAATGCCGCTCGCCCTATTGAAGTGATCGAAGGTCCTTTAATGGACGGCATGAACGTCGTGGGTGATTTATTTGGTGAAGGGAAAATGTTCCTTCCTCAAGTGGTTAAGTCTGCGCGAGTGATGAAACAAGCCGTAGCGCATTTAGAACCTTTTATTAATGCCACGAAAGATGTCGGTTCAACCAATGGCAAAATCTTATTAGCAACGGTGAAAGGTGACGTACACGATATCGGCAAGAATATCGTTGGGGTTGTTCTTCAATGTAATAACTATGAGATCATTGATCTTGGCGTGATGGTTTCTTGTGAGAAAATTCTAAAAGTTGCGAAAGAAGAGAACGTCGATATTATTGGACTTTCAGGCCTTATTACACCATCACTTGATGAGATGGTTCATGTGGCTAAAGAGATGGATCGTCAAGGCTTTGATTTGCCACTTTTGATTGGTGGGGCAACGACGTCTAAAGCGCATACCGCGGTGAAGATAGAGCAAAATTACTCTCAACCTGTGGTTTATGTTAATAACGCTTCTCGTGCGGTTGGTGTTTGTACCTCGTTATTGTCTGATGAATTGAAACCAGCATTTATTGAAAAATTAGATTTTGATTACGAGCGTGTGCGTGATCAACATAGCCGTAAAACACCACGAACAAAACCCGTTTCACTAGCAAGAGCACGAGCAAACAAAGTCGATATTGATTGGGTAAACTACACGCCTCCAGTACCTGTAAAGCCGGGTGTACATATTATTGATGATATGGATGTTGCGACGTTACGCGAATATATTGATTGGACTCCTTTCTTTATGACATGGTCTTTAATGGGCAAATACCCTGCAATTTTAGAGCATGAAGAGGTGGGTGAAGAAGCGAAGCGTTTATATAAAGACGCGAACGATCTGTTGGATCGTGTAGAAAAAGAAGGCTTACTAAAAGCGCGAGGAATGTGTGCTCTTTTTCCTGCCAACAGTGTTGATGATGATATTGAAGTGTATACCGATGAATCACGTACAGAGGTATTGAAAGTACTACATAATTTACGTCAACAAACAGAAAAACCAAAAGGGTTTAACTATTGTTTATCTGATTATATCGCACCGAAAAAGAGCGGAAAGGCCGATTGGATAGGTGGCTTTGCTGTGACTGGTGGCATTGGTGAACGAGAGCTTGCAGACGACTATAAAGCCAAAGGTGATGATTATAATGCCATTATGATCCAAGCGGTTGCTGACCGTTTAGCAGAAGCATTTGCCGAGTATTTACATAAAGAAGTCCGCAAAAATATCTGGGGATATTCACCTGATGAAGATCTTTCTAATGATGATCTTATCCGTGAAAAGTATCAAGGCATTCGCCCTGCACCTGGATATCCAGCTTGTCCGGAACATACCGAAAAAGGGACATTGTGGGAGTTGATGGATGTTGAAGAAACAATAGGAATGTCGTTGACTTCTAGCTACGCTATGTGGCCGGGAGCCTCTGTTTCTGGGATGTATTTCTCTCATCCTGATTCTCGTTATTTTGCGATAGCTCAGATCCAAAAAGATCAGGCAGAGAGTTACGCAGAAAGAAAAGGCTGGGACATGTTAGAGACTGAAAAATGGTTAGGTCCAAATTTAAACTAATTTCTTTTTAAATTAAAAATAAAAAATCCCATTAATAAATCTATTAATGGGATTTTTAGTTTATACACTTGATATTAATTCAAGTGTAAATGGTCAGGTCCTTATTTAAATTAGTTCTATTTATTCAAATAACTCTTTATGTAGAACTTGAACTGCACGTTTTGAGTCTGATTCATTTAATAAAAAGCATAAATTATGTTGGCTTGCACCATAACAAATCATACGTAAATTGAAATCCTCTAAAGTACCGAATACTTGTTTAGCTGAGCCTTTAGAATGACTCATTTGATTACCAATGAGCGCAACTAAGCACAAATTGTGTTCTATTTCGATTGTGCAGAGTTCTTCAAGTTCTTGCTGTGCTTCTGGTGGCAATTCAGGTGCTTTGCCATTGGTATTTGTTTGATCAAGAGTGAGAGCAACACTGACTTCGGAAGTTGTAATTAAATCTACAGATATTTGGTATTTTGCCAAAATTTTAAACACTTCGGCAAGGAAACCGTAAGCATGAAACATATTTGGGCTATGTAATGTCACCATGGTTTGATTGCAGCGTAGGGTTAGCGCTCTAAATAGTGGAGAGCTATTTACCTGTTGTTTAATCCATGTGCCGCCTTTTTCTGGTTCTTTTGATGAACCAACAAATACCGGAATTTGATGGCGAAGTGCTGGCAATAGGGTTGATGGGTGCAATATTTTAGCCCCATAATTTGCCATTTCAGAGGCTTCGCTGAAACTGATTTCAGGGATTGGTGAGGCAGCAGAGGCAATACGTGGGTCGGTTGTATAAATACCAGGAACATCGGTCCAAATCTCTAATCCACATGCATTCACTGATTCCGCAATCAAAGCGGCACTGTAATCACTGCCTCCTCGGCCTAATGTTGTTGTATTCCCTTGGCTATCTGATCCAATAAATCCCTGTGTTACAACGATATGTTTTTGACATAGAGGTATCAGTTTTTCTCGAGCTAAACGAGTAATTTCTTCAAGTTGAGGTTCACCTTTACCAAATTTTGAATCGGTGCGTAGTACGGTTCGAATATCAAAGCGAACCGCAGAATTTCCACGTTCAATCAGTAGTTGAGTAAAAAGGTGGGTAGACATTAACTCACCACACGCGACAAGGTGGTCAGTAAGTTTGTCGCTAGGTTGGAAAGTCGCAGCGTCAGCCGTTTTTTCTATATCATCAAGAATTTCAAGAATGGCTTTTTCAGGGTAAATGGGTTCGGAAAGTTGGTCTAATACTGAAAAATGTATGGACTTGAGTTCAGAGAGGATTACTTTTTTTCTTTGGTTATCTTGTGTGCCATTTGCGAGTTCAACTAAAAGATTAGTGACTCCGGAGCAAGCACTGATAACGACAAGGTGAGTATTTTTGTTCTGTTCTATGACATAAGCGCTGCGGCTCATTGCTTCAAAATTTGCAACACTTGTTCCGCCAAATTTAGCAACATTTATAGGGTTCACTTTCCTGTCTCCCGACTACATCCAATGTGGAAATAAATGTGAAGAGTCATAGCAAAAAATAAATAGCTGCTAGAAGCTCTCCACTTAAAATTAAGTGGCAATCGTAAGGATTCAGCCTGTACGATCGATAATCTTTTCCCAATCAAGATTATCTCGGCACTGCTCTCCCTCACTTATTTGTTTGGGAGTTTGGGCTCCACAAATAAAGCTACCTAGGCAGTGCTCCTCTTCTGTGTATGTTTTATATAACAAAACATGTGTTAACAATGTGCTTTTTTATGAAACAAATGTCAATCAATAGTAATGGCTTTATTTGTATTTCTCTGATTTAAAGTCAATATAAGTGTTTTATGGCTATTTTCTATAGTTAAGTCACTCTAATTACTTCGTCTAATTGAGTTTAATTATTATTGTGTCTATTCTTTAAACACCCTATATTTCAAGGAGTGAATGATGCAAAGTTTTATCCCACCAAAAAGAACCCTTATGGGACCTGGACCTTCTGATATATCGCCACAAGTATTACAGGCATTAAGTCGCCCAACGATTGGTCACTTAGATCCTCTATTCATTAAAATGATGGATGAAGTAAAAGAGCTACTTAAGTATGTATTTCAAACAGAAAATGAGTTTACCATTGCGGTTTCTGCACCAGGAAGTGCAGGAATGGAAACTTGTTTTGTTAACTTAGTGGAAAAAGGTGAAAAAGTATTAGTTTGTCGTAATGGTGTTTTTGGCGAGCGTATGCGTCAGAATGTTGAGCGATGTGGTGGAACTGCGATTGTTATCGATGATAAATGGGGTGAGCCAGTTTCACTAAATAAAGTTGAAGAGGCTTTACTGAAACATGCAGATATTAAGATCGTCGCTTTTGTGCATGCAGAGACATCAACCGGTGTATTAAGTGATGCAGAATCCATTTCAACTCTTGCGCGTCAATATGGCTGCTTAACTATTGTTGATGCAGTAACATCGTTGGGTGGTGTACCATTATTCGTTGATAAATGGCAATTAGATGCGGTTTATTCTGGCTCTCAAAAATGTTTATCTTGTACTCCTGGTTTATCACCTGTGACGTTTTCTAAGCGAGCGGTCGATAAGATGAAATCAAGAACTAAAGCTGTGCAAAGCTGGTTCTTAGATCAAAGCTTAGTCCTGTCTTATTGGAGCGGTGAAGGAAAACGAAGTTATCACCATACAGCGCCTGTAAATAGTTTGTATGCATTGCACGAATCATTATTGATGCTTAAAAATGAAGGATTAGAAGCCGCGTGGAGTCGACATGCATTTTATCATCAAGAATTAAAAGAAGGATTAGAATCGCTAGGTATTCAGTTTATGGTTGATGAAGCGTATCGTTTACCACAGCTTAATGCCGTTTATATTCCAGAAGGTGTTAGCGACGTAGAAGTTAGAAGTCGATTACTGAATGAGTATAATTTAGAAATTGGCGCAGGGCTGGGTGATTTAGCCGGAAAGACTTGGCGTATTGGTTTGATGGGATATGCGGCTAAAAAAGAAAATGTCGCATTATGTTTAAAAGCATTATCTGACGTTCTTTAGATTACAAATACAAAAGCCGCTAAAAACGTAGCGGCTTTTTACTGTTTCTTTATTTATGATTTTATTTTTGACGTAACTTTTCGTCGAGTTGTACCAATTCAAATTTGTTATTTGGAAAGAGAAAAATGGCTTCTCTTCTAATATCTTCTGCTCTTTTTTCTTCGCCTAAAGCTTGATAAGCAATGATTAGGTTTTGATAAAAGGCTGGTCTTGGCTTGGTTTTAATCAGTTCTTTTGACCAAGTAATATAAGGCGTGATCAGTTCTGGTTTTTTGTTCATTATCCCAATGGATAGTTGAGCAGATAACACATCCCAATTAAATCTGTCTTCCCAAATCACAGGATTAGTTACTTGATTTAAAATATCAGGGTTCATTGGTCGAGTCGTTTCAAATTTAGTTAAAACCCAATTAGTGTGAAGTGTTGAAAGCATATAAAAAGCAGTGACGATTGGCAGTACTAATGAGCTGACTCGTAATGTTATTTTACTGATATCACTAATGCGGTACTTTTTATATTTACAGCTTAGTTGATCTATCCAGAACAGAAGAATGATGAACGTAAACCAGTGCAACATAGAGTGGTAAAACGGATACTCTAATTGACTATGAATGAAGATCGGGGCGATTAAAGCCAACAGAGCAAATTGTGTATCGAGTTTACTTTTTCGTATTTTGAGTAACACCCCTCCGGCGGCAATGAGTAAACCTAAAATTGCGACGATGCCACCTTCAACAGCCCAATATAGAATTTCATTATGAGGGTGATCCATCGAAGGCAACCCAGGTTTGTAGCTTGATGATATTTGGTGCTGTTTTGCTGTGTATAAGGTGTAATCAGCCTCAAAATTACCATAACCATAGCCGGTAATCGGCTTTTCTAAAAACATGTCTAGAGCTTGTGGAAAGGTATAACGTCTCGGGCTTTCTAGATCAGCTTTTTGACTAATTAATGATACTTTAGATAAATTATCTTGAGATAAGTTAAATAAAACAAAGCTACCACTAAAACCAATAATTAACGCTAATACCCAAGAAAAGAAACGTTGTTTCGTACAATATTTCCACATGTATGGCGTTAATAAAATAAGGCTGAAAACCGTCGCTAGCCAACCTGTACGAGACGCTAATACTACGATCAGAGGTAAGGTAAATAAGATCGTTGCATAAAGTAAAGTGAGAGCAATAACATTTTCACGATATTTAATTGGTTGTCGAGCGAGAAAGTAAGAGGCGATGGCGAGTCCAGTAGCGAGAAAACTTGCCATAACATTCGGTTGCTGAAAAATGCCATAAGGGCGGTTTGCTATAACATTATAACCAAAACTGTTCCCTTCTTTTAAAAAAAGGTATTGGATATAGCCAAAAATCGCTTCGATTAACACTGAGCCTATGGTGCACCACAAGAGCCATTGCTTCTGTTTATTTGAAAAAGCAAACTGTTGCAGAGTTATGAAGAAAAGCAATCCAGCCCATAAACCTAAGAACCTACCTAATGCTAATTGAGGAGAGGCATCATGATAAAAAAGAGGAAGAGAGAGTAAGCTAACAGCGAATAATAAAACCAGAGTTAAGGTCGAATATTTAATTAAACCTTGTTTTGCTATATGGAATAAGGCAATTGCAATTGCAATGCTAGCTGGGATCCAAGAGGCGGCATTGAATGCTAGATGTAGTCCTGAACCACCAGGATTAGGTTGGAAAAAATGAGCACAAACAAAGAAAAGAACACTTAAGCTAAATAGATAGAATTTGGTTAATGGTTTTTTTATCTTTCTAGTTTCTAATTGTGTTCCTTGAGTAAGTAGCGTTGCCATGTTTCATTAATTCCTTATTGCGAGCATGAGAATAAAAGTAAAGCCAACAAAATGCTGGCTTTATTCTATCTGATCCAAGCAATAAAAGGCTTAATTTTATTACTTTAGCATTGGTTTTAAGAAGCGTGCCGTATGAGAGCCCTCAACTAATGCAACATCTTCAGGTGTTCCTTCTGCAATGATCTCTCCACCTCCTTGTCCGCCTTCTGGTCCTAAATCGATAATCCAGTCTGCGGTTTTTACTACATCAAGATTGTGTTCGATAACCACTATCGTATTTCCTCGTTCTCGTAAACGGTGAAGAACATTTAATAGTTGTTGAATATCGTGGAAATGCAATCCAGTTGTTGGCTCATCTAAGATATACAGTGTTTTTCCTGTGTCTCGTTTAGAGAGCTCGCGAGCTAACTTTACTCGTTGGGCTTCACCACCAGAGAGAGTGGGAGCTGCTTGGCCTAAGCGAATATAAGATAAGCCTACATCCATTAAGGTTTGTAGCTTTCTAGCGATCACAGGTACTGGTTCAAAGAAAGTGTGAGCATCTTCAATCGTCATTTGAAGAACTTCATCAATACTCTTACCTTTGTATTTTACCTCTAGTGTCTCGCGATTATATCGTTTACCTGTACATACATCACATGGCACATAAACATCAGGTAAGAAATGCATTTCTACTTTGATTACACCATCACCTTGACACGCTTCACAGCGACCACCGCGAACGTTAAAGCTAAAGCGACCAGGTTTATAGCCACGTGAACGTGATTCTGGAGTGCCTGAAAATAGCTCACGGATAGGAGTAAAAATCCCTGTATAAGTTGCAGGGTTTGAACGGGGTGTTCGTCCTATCGGACTTTGATCTATGTCGATTACTTTATCAAAATGTTCAATGCCTTTTATTTTCTTATATGGTGCAGGTTCTGACGTGGTGGCTCCGTTTAATTGGGTATGAGCAATTTTAAAGAACGTATCGTTAATAAGTGTAGATTTACCTGAACCAGAAACCCCTGTTACACAAGTAAAAAGACCGACAGGTAATTTTAATGTCACGTTTTTTAGGTTGTTGCCTGTCGCGCCAATTAACTCAACCTGTTTTTTCGGATCGGCTTTGATGCGTTCTCTAGGCACGGCGATTTCTTTAGCACCACTTAAGTATTGACCTGTTAGCGAATCTGGATTTGAAATAATATCTTGATAGCTGCCTTCTGCAACAATATGACCCCCATGAATTCCTGCCCCGGGGCCAATATCAATAATATGATCGGCGCTTCTGATCGCATCTTCATCATGTTCAACAACAATAACGGTATTACCAAGATCACGAAGGTGATTAAGGGTTTTTAATAGTCGTTCATTATCTCGCTGGTGAAGGCCGATAGAAGGCTCATCAAGAACGTACATAACACCAACTAAACCGGCACCAATTTGGCTTGCTAAGCGGATGCGCTGTGCTTCACCACCAGAAAGGGTGTCAGCACTGCGTGATAAATTAAGGTAATTTAAACCTACATTGATAAGGAAATGCAGACGTTCATTAATCTCTTTCATTACTTTATCTGCTATTTGAGCTTTTTGCCCTTTCAGTTCTAGAGAACTAAAAAATGCCATTGAGTCTTGAATACTCATTTCACAGATTTCAGGTAATGTTGTATCACCAACAAATACACTACGCGCTTCTAAACGCAAACGCGTACCGTGACAACTTGAACAAGATTGAGTCGAAATATATTTAGATAAATCATCACGAACAGAACTCGATTCTGTTTCTTTGTAGCGACGGTCAAGTGTATTTAATATACCCTCAAAAGGGTGACGTTTAACACGTAAATCACCACGGTCATTACTGTATTGAAACTCAACTTCTTCCGTTCCTGAACCATTAAGAATGATATTTTGGAATTTCTTCGATAGAGATTTAAATGGTGCGAAAAGATCGAATCCATAATGATTTGCTAATGAAGTTAGCATTTGGAAGTAGTAATAGTTTTTTTGATCCCAGCCTTTAATTGCGCCTTCTGCGATGCTGAGCTTATTGTCTAAAACAATTCGGTCGGCATCAAAATATTGTTGAACACCTAGACCATCACAAGTACCACAAGCTCCTGCTGGGTTATTGAATGAAAATAGGCGAGGCTCAAGTTCTGACATGCTGTAACCACAATGTGGACATGCAAAGTTAGCAGAGAAAATCAGGGGTTCATCTTTGTTATCATCCATATAATCGATAACAGCAATACCGCCTGTAAGTTCTAAAGCGGTTTCAAAAGATTCAGCAAGGCGTTGTTTTAGGTCCTCTCTGACTTTAAAACGATCAACAACGACTTCAATGGTGTGTTTTTTATGTAATTCCAACGTCGGTGGATCAGAAAGATCGCAAACTTCGCCATCAATACGAGCACGAATAAACCCTTGAGCAGCTAAATTTTCTAAGGTTTTAACATGTTCACCTTTACGTTCTTTCACAATAGGAGCTAATAGCATCAGCTTTGTGCCTTCAGGTAACTCTAGCGCTTTATCAACCATTTGACTGATAGTTTGTGCGGTTAGTTCTACATGATGTTCAGGGCAACGAGGTTCGCCAATACGTGCATATAAAAGGCGTAAATAATCGTAAATCTCAGTAATTGTTCCGACAGTAGAACGAGGGTTGTGAGACGTTGATTTTTGTTCGATAGAAATAGCAGGAGAAAGGCCTTCGATGTGGTCTACATCTGGTTTTTCCATTAGGGATAAAAACTGGCGAGCATAAGCAGATAATGACTCTACATAGCGTCGTTGACCTTCTGCATATAAAGTATCAAAGGCCAAAGAGGATTTGCCTGAACCAGATAAACCAGTAATAACGGTTAGTTTATCTCTTGGGATAGTTAAACTAATGTCTTTTAGGTTATGGGTTCTTGCCCCTCTAACTTCAATTTTATCCATGAAAATGTCTCTCTGCTTTAAAGAATAACTAGGATAAGTATTGCACAGAGTATCAAAACAACAAAGAGGTACTGGATAAAAAAACAGTGATTTTATTTAAGTGGAGATAGTATAAGGGGAAATGAAAACGCCTTGAGATGTATCACAAGGCGTTTATATACTGGCATGTAGAGGTTTACTTTTTACCTGTAGCTTGCTTTGCTAATTCTGAAGATTTTTTATCTTTTAAATAAACATTCTCGTAGCAGTAGTTAGTTGCTTCGATGTAACCTTCAACGCTACCACAGTCAAAACGCTTACCTTTAAATTTATAGGCAAGAACACAACCTGATTGAGCTTGTTTTAGTAGTGCATCCGTGATTTGGATTTCACCACCTTTACCTGGCTCTGTGGTTTCTAGGATTTCAAAAATATCAGGAGTTAAGATATAGCGACCAATAATTGCAAGATTACTTGGTGCTGTACCTGGTTCTGGCTTTTCTACCATGTTATCTACACGGTAAAGGTCATCTTTGATCATTTCACCAGCAATTACGCCGTATTTGTGAGTTTCATTGTCTGGGACTTCTTCTACTGCCACAATAGAGCAACGGAATTGTTTATACAGCGCAACCATTTGAGAAAGAACACCTTGTTCTTCATTTACACATAAATCATCAGCAAGTACGACCGCAAATGGTTCATCACCCACTAACTCACGGCCAGTAAGAATAGCATGACCTAAGCCCTTCATTTCACGCTGGCGGATATAGGTAAAGTTAGCCGCGTCGATCAGCTCACGCACATCTTCCAGTAACTCTTCTTTATTTGTGCCACTAATTTGATGTTCTAGTTCGTAGTTTTTATCAAAGTGGTCCATTAATGAATGTTTACCACGACCTGTTACAACACAGATCCCATCCATACCAGCATTAATCGCTTCTTCTACACCATATTCAATTAGAGGTTTGTTTACGACTGGCATCATCTCTTTTGGCATTGATTTGGTTGCTGGTAAAAAGCGAGTGCCGTAGCCTGCGGCAGGGAAAAGACATTTTTTGATCATCACTGAGTCCTAGATAGACAATATTTTAAATTCGTTGAAAGCCCATTTGAGCCTCATCATTATGGATGCAGTTTAGCGATTAAACATAATGAAATGAAGCGCTTTGAGTAAAACAATCATCTCGTGCAGCCATTAATGCGATTCATCTATGAATATTAGTTAAAACTAGGCTTAATATTAAGACTGAGGTGCTGTTTTAACCCCATTCCACACACCAAATGAGGCATGATAGAAAATATGAATTCTAATGGTTGAGTTGATTAAGTACAAAGCAAGAATAGCGAAATGAGTATATGAAGTATACTCATTGTAATTAAAAGAGTGATCTAAACTTTTTAGCAGTGTGAGTGGTTAGAACTCTTTAACTGTATCTCTATTTTAAGAGGTTATGAAATGGATTCCATCTTTAGGGGTATCAGAAATAACCTTGAACGTGTTAGACTGAAGACTACTGTATATATAACCGGGTGATATGAATATTCACCTCTAATCTATCTGGAGCAAACTATGGCCAGCCGTGGTATTAATAAAGTTATTCTTGTGGGTAACTTAGGGCAAGATCCTGAAATCCGTTACATGCCAAGTGGCGGTGCGGTAGCAAACATTACAATTGCAACGTCTGAATCATGGCGTGATAAAGCAACTGGTGAACAACGTGAAAAAACTGAATGGCATCGCGTTGCTTTATTCGGTAAATTAGCAGAAGTAGCTGGTGAATATTTACGTAAAGGTTCTCAAGTTTATGTTGAAGGTCAGCTTCAAACGCGTAAATGGCAAGATCAAAGTGGTCAAGACCGTTTTACTACAGAAGTTGTAGTTCAAGGTTTTAATGGCGTAATGCAAATGCTTGGTGGTCGTGCCCAAGGCGCACCTGCCGGTGGTCAACAGCAACAGCAAGGTAACTGGGGTCAGCCTCAACAGCCTGCTCAGCAGAATAATTTTGCACCTCAACAGCAGCAACATCAAGCGCCTCAGCAACAAGCTCAACAAGCACCTCAACCTCAATACAATGAGCCGCCAATGGATTTTGATGATGACATTCCGTTTTAGGACTAAAGATTCATGTTGTTATAGATAGAAAAAAGCCTCGAATTTAGCGAGGCTTTTTTTATAATGAATAATCTAATCAATCAGTGATATTTATTGTTAATACATTGTTTAATTCATTATCCACGTATTTATCTTGGTGAGCTAAAGGGGCCGATAGTGATGTATAATTTTCTGTTACTGAAGCTTCGTATCATAAAGAACTTAATAAGATATTTGTATTACAACTAAATACGGACTTAGAGATAGTTCAAAAATTTACATTTTTAATTGTGGCATGATTCAAAGCCAACTTTTTCAAGGAAGAAAAGTTTAATGAGAAAAACTCCTAGTTTACGTTTGAGTAACCGATTAATTTCGTTTGTGACATTAATGGTCTCAGCCGCCATTTTTATTTTATTTATTGGTGGGACGATCTCATTTAAGCAAATAAGTAATGAATATCTTGATCACTATTTAATTGGTGTAGTTAATGTTGTTGATGAAGAACTTCTTCAGCCAGAGGAAGCAAAATCGATGACTAAGTGGCTACCTAAATTATTAAAAGCAAGCAGTGTAGTAAGCATGGAGCTATCGTCACCCACTGGCATTGTTTACTCTTTTCAAACATTAGCCGTTATGCCAGATGATAATTTACTATATCAAAAAACACTGCCTTTAGAGCTGAATAAAGGCTATTCCATCACTTTCAAATCAGTCCCTCCTTATAGTGCTTTTACTTATTCTTTAGGGGCGCTATTTTCAATTACAGCAGCTATTGCCGTAATTATCGTCTCATTATTGTGGGGCGTAGTCTGGCTAAGAAAACAACTGCATGGTTCAGAGTTGCTAGAAGAACGTGGGCGTATGTTATTGGCTGGAAAGCTAGATGATTACGCTATAGGTAATGAAGAAGAGTGGCCAGCAACAGCGAGCTTGGCTCTTGATAACGTGATTGCTGAACTGAAAGATGCAAGAAAAGAGCGTAGCCGTTTTGATACATTTATACGTACGCATACCTTTCTTGATCAACTTACAGGTTCGGCAAATCGAGTGTTATTTGACAGTAAGTTAGAGTCAACTTTGCAAGAATCAGAAAGCCAAGGGGTTCTTTTATTATTACGTATTAATGGTTGGGAAGAATTAATTGAAGAAAGTGGAAAAGCAGTTGGAGATGAACTCATTGTTGAGATAGGCAAGCAATTAAATAATGTAATGCAACGTTACAATGACAGTGTTCTTTCTCGTTATTATCAATCTGATTTTGCTCTTCTTATTCCACAGCAGTCACTAAAAGAAGCCAAAATTTTAGCTTCACAGTGTTTAAAAGTGATAGAAAAAATTATTCCACCCCAAAATTTAGATATTGATAATTGGTGCCATATTGGCGTCAGTATGTACGTGAGCGGAGAGAGGCGAGGTCGCTTGATGGATGAGCTTGATATGGCTCACCGTAGTGCATTATTACAAAATAATAATAGCTGGTCATTGTTTAAAAAACAGCAGCAACTAACTGAAAGCTTAGGAAGTGTGCGCTGGAGAAACTTGTTTGATGCTATTTTTTCTCAAGATCAATTAATTCTATATAAGCAATCAACATTCTTATTTGATGGAGCTGATATTACTCCGCTTCATTTAGAGCTTTTTTCTCGAATTAAAGATGAGAATGGTGTGCAGATCAAAGCTTCTCGATTTTTACCTGCGATCGCACAAGTAGGGTATCAAATTAAGTTAGATGCTGCCGTGTTAAAACAAGTTTTCCCTTTATTGAGTGAGCCTGAATATTCACAGCATTCTTTTTCTGTACATTTGCATGTTAAAAGCTTACAAAATTCAGGATTTATTAGGCAGTTACGAAATCGACTATTACAAACACCTCGAGCTCAACTTCAGCGGTTAAGTTTTGAGTTAGTTGAAGGGCAAGTAGTCACTTACTTAGATGCGGTAAGACCAGTAGCAAAGCTAATAAAAAGCTTTGGTTGTCAGTTAATTGTAGAGCAAGCAGGAAGAACAATAGTAAGTACTCACTACATAAAAGATTTAAGTGTTGATTACATTAAATTACACCGCAGTTTGATTAAGGATATTCCTCAACGATATGAAAACCAATTATTTGTAAGAAGTTTATTAGGTGCTTGTGAAAATACAGGTTCACAAGTTATTGCTGTAGGTATTGAAAATAAAAAAGAACTAAAAGTAATAAAAGAGCTTGGTGTTGAAGGTGCTCAAGGGCGAATTTTTGAAGCCGAAACGGCCTTGTTTCATCACAAAGAAAAACTATCAATACCTAAAAGAAGGAGTCGTTGGGAAAAGTAAGTTTTTCGTGTTTTATTAATTACAGCATATCAGAAAAGAATAGAATGTTGTATGATTGCGCGAATTGTGCTTTTTACGAGAGCATTGTAAATAAAGTGAGAGATAAGAGACTAGCAGTAGATGAAGATAATGGATGCATTTAAAAAACTGAAGCTATCTCGTTCAGTCAATGTCACAGCATCAATTGTGATATTGCAAGGCGGTATTTACATTGCAAAAAGTGGTGGAAATAAAGCGCTTAAAGAGCAAGTTTTCATGCCTGTTAGTCAGCCCCAAGCGTGGAGAGATTCGCTTGTTAGCGCTTGCCAAAAGATGGGTTTATCTGACTGCTGTGTAAATATTGTCATCGGTTCTCATTTATATCAATCCTTTCAAATAGAAAACCCAAATATCCTTAAAGAAGAACTGCCAGGTGCATTGCCTTTTTTAGTGAAGGATTTAATTAGTGATAGAGTCTCTGACATCGTTGCCGATGGTGTAGATATTACCAACGGGAAAATGCAGGTTTATATTTCTCAGGTTTCAGTAATAGAAATGATTCTTGAGTTATTAAAACCACTTTCAATTCAGATATCTAACGTGACGCCTGATGAATTAGTGTGGAAATACGCTAAACCAGAACAAAATAGCTTCATGTTATTAAGCCACAGTGCTTCTGCTGAATTTAAGTTGCTTGCTTTTAATGAAGGTAATTTACATTTAAACCGGTCATTGCGTGGTATTACCGCCCCATTAACTGGCGAACTATCTAATAGTTTTCAGCTTGATAGTTTAGCTTTGGAATTGCAGCGTTCTTTAGATTATTTAAGCGCACAACTGCACGGCGTTAATATTAATCATCTTTATTTCCGTTGTGATGATGAAGATGATGCCGAACTTTCTGCCGAGCTACAAAATCGTCTTGGTGTACAAGTCGCATCATTATTAGTCGATGAGCCAAGAGTATTTCGCTCTGGTGAAGTACTAAGCTGGTTAGGATTATTTAACAAGCCTGATATTAACTTATATAACGACAGACTGAAGCCTAAAGTCGATCACTTTACGTTACAAAATGTGATAATTAGTTGGGGAGTAGGTCTTGCTGTAGTAGGTATGATTACGGGCTATTATCAGTGGCAATTGAGCCAGTTAGAAAGTCACCTAACCGTATTATCTTCGCAAGAACAGAGTTATCAGCAAGAACTGGGTAGCTTGAACAAGCAGCTTGAAAGTAATAAACCATCCGCTGCAAAATTAGCAGCAATTAAGCGCTTACAGGAAGATATTGAATCTAAGAAATCATCATTAAAAGTTATCGATAACTTTGATGAGGGAATGCAAATTGGTTATTCCGGTGTGATGAGTAGCTTAGCTAAGCTTGGTAAAGAGAACATATCGTTAACAAAAATTTATATTTCAGGAGAAGATGTAAATTTTGTTGGGTACGCTCGAACACCAGATGTGGTACCAAATTGGATACAGAGCTTTGAAAATGAATTGCACCTTATTGGTCGGACGTTTAATCAGTTAGATATAAAAACCGATGAGAAAGGGTTGGTGTCGTTTGTTTTAAATACTAAAGCGGCAGAGGAAAAATAATGGAGCATTGGATTAAAGCCAAAGATGCATTTTTTGCACTTTCACAACGAGAAAAAATACTTATTACTCTGGTTGGTTGGTTCGCGGTCATTTTTATCTCATTTAGTCTGTTTATTGAGCCTGTGCTTGTTGCAAAGCAGAAGGCTGAGCGTGAAACTTATCAGGTAACTAATTCAATTACACCGTTAAAACAGAAAATTGAGTTAGCTCATTTTCGCCTACAAAAAGACCCAAATGTTGAAGTGGACAAGCAGTATCAAGATTTAACGCTACAAAGCCAAGATTTAGCTCAATTATTGTCTAATCGAGTCGCTGCATTGGTTTCTCCTACTCAGATGGCTCAGCTTTTAGAAACAGTATTACAGCAGTCGTCAAAGTTAACTTTGATCTCTATGAGTACGCAGCCTTCAGAGCGCTTGCTTGATGAGAATAATAAAGCCGGTTATTACATTCATCCGATTAAATTAGTGTTGTCAGGTAACTACTTTGATATAGAAACGTATTTATCAAGTTTAGAAGCGTTACCTGTTAAATATTATTGGAGAAACTTCCGTTATGAAGTTAAGAAATACCCAACGGCAGAGCTAACGATTGAAGTATATACACTTGGTTCAAGTAAAGGATTTATCGGCGGTTAATATGAAGGTTTTTCTTATTTTATTGGCTTTATTTTCAAGCTTTACGTTTGCTTCAGATAGCATTGAAGGGCACGATCCAACTGAACCATTAAGTTGGACTAAGCCTGTAGGTAAAAAGAAAGTGGTGACTAAAAAGCGTCATTACTTTCCATCTCTGCAAGCGATTAGTTGCAGTGGTACAAATGATTGTTATGCCGTATTAGATGATAGATCAATGAAAAAAGGCGACAAAGTATCAGGATATACCTTATTAGCGATTCGTGAAGATAGCGTTTCTATTGGTCGTTCTGGTAAAACGTGGCAACTTTCTCTATTTTCACAAAATATTAAGAATTAAGGTTTGCAGTAATGAAAGTATGTAATGTCATCATTGGATTAATGGTTGCATCATTAACAGGATGCTCAATGGGTCATCGAGATCCTGTTGAAATAAAACAAACCTTAGATAAGTCTATTAATGATAATGGCAGTCAGCTACTTGTCGATTTGCCTGCATCTGTCCAGGCAGATCTGATGCCTGAGCTTAACGCAAAAGCTGTTGAAATTGAAGAACCTGTGAAGCGCTTTAGAGTTAAAGCGAATGGTGTTAATGCCAAGGCTTTCTTTACCAGTTTAGTGAAAGGTACGGAATACAGTGTAGTAATACATCCTGCAGTTTCGGGTCGTATTACGATGAATGTTAACGATGTCACTCTAGATGAAGTACTTTCTTCTGTTGAAGACTTATATGGCTATGAAATTGTAAAGTCAGATAAAATATTACAAGTTTACCCTGCGACTATCCGCACAGAAACAATCCCTGTTGACTATTTACAGCTTACTCGTAAAGGCCGTTCACTAACGACAATCACAACCGGCTCTATCACGAATTCTGAAGGTAATTCATCATCAAACAATAGCGATAATTCAAGTTCAAATTCAAATAATAGTTCATCATCTTCAGCTACTGGTGGAACTGAAATTGAAACTACCAGTGAAAGCGATTTCTGGAAAGAATTAGAGAAAGCTGTTTCAGTTATGATCGGCAATGGTTCTGGTCGTAGTGTCGTAGTTTCACCGCAAGCCAGCGTTGTAACAATTACCGCTTCTCCGGATGAATTACGTAAGGTGAAAGCATTTTTATCGACTTCACACAAACGTTTACAGCGCCAAGTGATTTTAGAAGCAAAATTATTAGAAGTAACCTTAAGTGATGGATATCAACAAGGTATTAATTGGACTAATTTAAGCGCATCAATTGGCGGTACTGATATTTCTCTTAGCCAAACGGCGGGTACCACCGCGGGTGTTTTACCCGGAATGGATGCGATTGGAACACTGCTTGGCGGTCAAACCAATATTAAGATTTCTGATGGTAACTTCGATGCCGTTTTAAGCTTCATGGATACTCAAGGTGATTTGAACGTTCTTTCAAGTCCTAGAGTGACTGCGGCAAATAACCAAAAAGCAGTGATTAAGGTTGGGCGTGATGAGTATTACGTCACTGAAGTATCAAGCGTAACAGGCAGTGGTGATAATTCAAATGCATCACCAGAAGTTACTTTGACTCCATTCTTCTCGGGTATTTCACTAGATGTAACGCCTCAGATTGATGATAAAGGTAACGTGATGCTGCATGTTCACCCATCAGTTATTGATGTTGAGAATGAAATTAAAGAGATAGATCTCGGTGATGTAGGTGGTGTACTTCAATTACCATTGGCGAAAAGTTCAATTCGTGAATCGGATTCTGTTATTCGTGCTAAAAGTGGAGATGTGGTGGTTATTGGTGGTTTGATGAAATCACAAACCGTTGACCAAGTATCTAAAGTTCCATTCTTAGGGGATATTCCTGCACTAGGCCATTTATTCCGTAATGTAAGTAAGTTAACTCAGAAGACCGAGTTAGTTATTTTATTAAAACCAACGGTGGTTGGAGTGGATACTTGGCAAGAAGAGTTAGAGCGTTCTCGTGATTTATTACAAGAATGGTTCCCTGACGAGTAGCGACTACTTTTATGTACGAGCAACATTTTGGCTTAAAACAGCTTCCCTTTACGTTAACGCCAAATACCTCTCTTTTTCATGGATTACCGCCTCACTATGAGGCGATTCAAACCGTTTTGTCTGCCATCTCAATGGGAGAAGGCGTCATTAAGGTAACTGGTGAAATTGGGACGGGAAAGACGCTTGTTTGCCGAATGTTGATGAGCCAACTTCCTATGAATGTCGAATTACTCTACTTGCCTAATCCTGTTATGAATGGACGAGAATTACGGCAAGCATTAGCCAAAGAACTCTGGCTAGAACAAGAGGGGGATGGTACTGCTTTAACTGAGCTTATCCATGAAAAATTGATCGATATTCAAGCGGAAGGAAAGAGCGCAGTAGTGTTCATAGATGAAGCTCAAGTCTTGAGTGATGAAGCATTAGAAACCCTACGCTTATTTGGTAATTTAGAAACGGATTACACTAAGTTACTTCAGATTGTACTCTTTGGACAGCCTGAATTAGACGAGCGCTTACAGCAGTATCATCTACGACAATTAAGACAACGAATTACTTTTTCAGCAAAATTACGCTCACTTAATGTAAATGAAGCGGTCGCTTATATTACTTATCGGATGAAAGAGTCTGGGGCTCAAGTCAATCCATTTACCCTATCTCAAATGAAAGCGGTTTGGCGTGCGAGTAGTGGTGTACCTCGATTGATTAATCAAATATGCCACAAAGCGTTGCTTATTTCTTTTTCTGAAAAATTGGATAAAGTATCTAAAAAAGCGGTATTTAATGCAATTATAGATACAACGGATACCATCAAACCCAAGCACTATTTACCCAAATTTTGGGGTTGGAGAGCCTTGTGAGTGCCACAAATAAAGCCCTGTTAAATATAACAAAACAAGATGCAGATATAGAGAGGAAAACATCTCTATCTCAAGCTGACGTTCCTAATATTGAATCAAAATTTAAAGCACCTTTCTTTTTTGCTATTGGTGTAATGAGTTCATTGTGTTTAATTGGGTGGGCAACACTGAGTAATACTCCAAATGCCATTAATAATGAACATCAAGTATCAGAGGTGATTGTAGAGGACGTTGTTGATCATTCAGAACTTTCTAAAGGCTCTTATTTACCTGTTAATTCACCAACGGCAAAAATTATTACCTCAGAAGTTAGTCGTATATATTTGAATGAAAATGTTGATGAGAAAACCTCAAGCCATCATATCGAATTACCGAAAGTAGGAGAAAGTTCGGTACGTTTTGTAAATAGCGAAACAACGCCAACGAAAGCTAAAGAGGTGTCTATTGTCCCAGATACACCTCGCGAACACGCTGTTAATCAGACTGAATCTCAAGAGCAATTACACGTTGAAGAAGTCGAGGTTCTTCCTTCCGAACTGGCTCAGAGAAATCGTGACGCAGCAAAAAAAGCCCTAGATAATTCTGATTTTAATACTGCGATGAAAGCTTATTATAGGGTATTGAAATACCAACCTAGTGATGAAGATTCTCGTAAAAAACTAGCGGCTTTGCTTTATGGTAAACGTGAGATTCAGGAATCAGCTGCCATCTTACAACAAGGCATAAGGTTAAATAATGATAGTATTGACTTACGTTTAGCTTTAGCTAGTTTATTGCAAAAAGAGGAGCAGCCAGAAGCCGCACTCTCTGCATTAGAATATATACCTTTAGGAGCATCTGTCGATTATTTAGCTACGCGTGGTGGCTTAGCTCAAAAATTAAAATTGATGGACTTAGCTGAAGAAAGTTACCAAATGTTGGTAGCGAAAGATCCAGATAATGGTCGTTGGTGGCTAGGGTTAGCTATTGTATATGAGAGAAATGCACAAGTTAAAGAGGCACTGAAAACTTATAAAGTAGCATTAACAACACCTGGTTTATCACGCTCTTCTCAAGTGTTCGTTCGAGATAGAATTAAGTTATTAGAAACAATGGAAGGTAATGAATAATGCGTTTTCAGTTAAGAAAAAGACTTGGTGATTTATTAGTCGAAGAAAACATTGTTACTGAACAACAGATTGAGCAGGCGCTAGCGGCACAGAAAACAACTGGCCGCAAGCTGGGTGCAACGCTTATTCAGCTTGGTTTCTTAACCGAAAAGCAAATGCTAACTTTCTTATCTCAGCAATTAGATGTGCCTTTGGTGGATCTAAGCCGTGCAGATATTGATGCAGCAGCAGTGCAACTACTGCCAGAGGTTCATGCGCGTCGCTTAAGAGCATTAGTACTTAGTCAGCATGGTAATACTATTCGTGTAGCGATGAGTGATCCAGCCGATCTTTCTGCTCAAGAAGCTCTATTCTCTCAGCTTCAACAATATCAAATAGAGATGGTTATCGCTTCAGAAAGACAATTAGTCGATAGCTTTGATCGTTTTTATCGTCGAACTAAAGAGATAGCTTCATTTGCAGAGCAGTTGCATTCAGAGCACCAAGAGACGGACGACTTTAACTTTGGTATATCAGACAGTGATAATGACGAAGTTACCGTTGTAAAGTTGATTAACTCATTGTTTGAAGATGCAGTCCAAGTTGGAGCTTCAGATATTCATATTGAACCGGATGATAAAGTATTACGACTTCGTCAGCGTATTGATGGCATATTGCACGAAACCCTACTTAATGAAGTCAACATTGCGCCAGCATTAGTATTGCGTCTAAAACTAATGGCGAATCTTGATATCTCTGAAAAGCGTTTGCCTCAAGATGGGCGATTTAATATTAAATCTCGTGGTCAGTCAGTGGATATTCGTTTGTCTACTATGCCTGTGCAATACGGTGAATCGGTCGTTATGCGTCTGCTTAACCAAACCTCAGGGATCCGAGAGTTAGAATATTCAGGAATTCCTGATCATCTTTTGGTTCGTTTACGTAAGCAGTTAGGCCGCCCTCATGGCATGATCTTAGTAACAGGTCCTACTGGTTCAGGTAAAACTACAACATTGTATGGTGCATTAAGTGAACTTAATAAACCAAGTAAAAAGATAATTACCGCTGAAGATCCAGTGGAATATCGCTTACCACGTATTAATCAAGTTCAGGTAAACAGCAAGATAGATTTAACCTTCTCTAAAATTTTAAGAACCTTCCTACGTCAGGATCCTGATATCATTCTTATTGGTGAAATGCGTGATCAGGAAACGGTTGAAATTGGTTTGCGAGCAGCATTAACTGGTCACTTAGTGTTATCAACGTTACACACTAATGACTCTGTTGATAGTGCGCTTCGTATGATGGATATGGGGGCGCCTGGCTATCTTGTTGCTAGTGCTGTCCGTGCGGTATTGGCTCAACGCTTGGTAAGAAAAGTGTGTACAGAATGCTCAGTTCCTGATCCTTTAGATGAATCACGTTTGCAATGGGTGCAAAGTCGCTTCCCAAATCAAGCCTCGGTTCCATTTAGAAAGGGTGCTGGTTGTCAAAGTTGTAACTTAACAGGCTACAGTGGCCGAATTGGTGTCTTTGAATTATTAGAATTAGACCAACCAATGATGGATGCACTGCGTGGAAATAATGCAGTAGAATTTGCTCAAAAAGCACGAGAAAACCCAGATTACAAACCATTACTAGCCTCAGCAATGGAGTTAGCAATGAATGGCATTATTAGTCTCAATGAAGTGATGGTCTTGGGTGAAGGCGATAACTCCTCCTCTCATCAACCAATATGGTTATAGGTTGTTAAGCCATGGCTATATATAAATATACAGGCCGAAATGCCAAGGGTGCATCGGTATCAGGAAAGATTGAAGCGCCGTCACAAGAGAGTGCTGCAGAGCAGTTAATGAATGAGAGTATCATTCCTATTTCAATACATTCTGGTAGAGAATTAAAAGGTTCGGCACCCTCTGTTGATTGGAAGACGTGGTTTCAGCCATCGATCCCACTTGAAGTGTTAGTGATCTTTTGTCGCCAAATGTACAGCTTAACGAAAGCTGGCGTGCCTTTGTTAAGAGCCATGAATGGATTGACACAAAACAGTAATAATAAATTGTTAAAGCAATCACTTGAAGAGGTTACTGCCGATCTAACTAATGGTCGAAGTTTATCAGTAGCAATGAAGCAGCACCCTAGGGTATTTAGCTCTTTGTTCGTTTCAATGATTCATGTAGGTGAAAACACCGGTCGTTTAGATCAGGCCTTACTTCAATTGGCTAATTATTACGAACAAGAGATGGAAACTCGTAAGCGAATCAAGTCAGCAATGCGTTACCCAATTTTCGTATTGAGCTTTATTTTCATCGCCATGTTAGTGCTTAACGTTAAAGTGATCCCGCAATTCACTTCAATGTTTGCTCGTTTTGGTGTTGAATTACCGCTACCGACACGGATATTGATGGCAACCTCAAGTTTTTCTGTTAACTACTGGCACTTTATTTTAGGTGGTATGGCTGGCATGTTTGTTGCCTTCCAATCATGGGTTAGCGGTGACGTAGGACGAGAAAAGTGGGATAAGTTTCGACTTAGGCTCCCTATTGTTGGTGATATTGTTACTCGAGCCCAAATGTCTCGTTTTTCAAGAACTTTTGCGTTAATGCTGAAATCAGGGGTGCCATTAAATCAATCGTTAGCACTCTCTGCTGAGGCTCTTGGTAATAAGTATTTAGAGAACAGATTGTTAGAGATGAAAAGTGGTATTGAGTCGGGAACCAGTATGTCAGCCACTGCTGCTCAAAGTGGGATCTTTACGCCTTTAGTGCAACAAATGATTGCGGTAGGTGAAGAGACTGGGCAAATTGATGATTTGCTATTAGAAGTCTCCGATTTTTATGATCGTGAAGTTGATTATGATTTAAAAACATTAACAGCGAGAATTGAACCTCTGTTATTGGTTATCGTATCAGGCATGGTACTCATATTAGCATTAGGTATTTTCTTACCAATGTGGAATATGTTGGATGTAGTAAAAGGAAGTTGATGATGAGAGTAACCCGTATTACGTGGGGGGCTTTATTCATTATCTTACTGGCTGTTATTTTGGTTCAGTGGGATAAAATGGAACCAGAAGTCGAAGATACTGCATTGATGATGGCAAGTCGCGAAATCCTATCATCTGCAAATGAGTTTAAAAATTATTGGGTGGTTAATGGGCAACCCGCAAGTATGGATAAAGACAATATTGAGGTCACCTTCAGTAAATCTGGTTGGCCATTAGTATTGAATGATAACAAGCTAGATTGTGAGCAATGGCTGCATTTACTGTTACCAAGGAAAGAAAAAATTTATGCAGATACTATAAAAGTACATGATAATTCAACAAAAAAAGAACAATATCAATGTTCTTACAGTGCGTCGAATGGTAAAGTGATTTCAGTTATGCTCATCAATGGCGTATTTAAAGTCAGTGTCGTTTTTTTGGGTGAAGGTTAAGTTGTCGTTTTTTTGACGAACAGCGTGTTTTTTTTTACAAAATCCCTTACAATTCAGAACGAAATAAGAAATAGAGAGAAGCATTACGATGAAACACCAAAAAGGTTTCTCACTGGTTGAGCTAGTGATTGTGATTGTGGTTATAGGTTTGCTGGCAACAGTCGCATTACCTCGATTTTTAGATGTTAGCCTTGAAGCAAAAAAAGCCAGTATTGAAGGTGTTGCTGGTGGTTATGCAACGGCGGTGCTTTCGGCAAGAGCACAATGGGAAGCTGAAGCTCGTCCTAAAACTGATGGCAGTAATGCGGTTAGTTATGATGGCACTGAATTTTGGTTAACAGACCCATCAAAAAACAATCAATCAGATTTTCGTCCGGGTTATCCAATTTCGCCTCGTGAAGATTTAGATGGTAATGATACGGGTGATTACCCAGGGTCATTAACCGCAAAAGAGTGTATTTTGCTAATGGAAATGCTACTGCAAAACGCACCCTATGTGACCGATGACAGTAATGATAATAAAGCTAAATACTTAGCAGAAGTGATTAGTGAAAACAGTCGCAATCAATGTAAATACACACAACAAGAGAATGAAGGGCACTTCTTTACGTATGAGCCAGAATCTGGCCGTGTTGTGGTGACTTTACAATAAAGATTAATACCTTGGTGATAACGTTGATTATGGGCAAGGTACTAAATGAAAAACTGCTTAAACCAATAGTGTTATAGCGGTAACTGTTTTAACAATAATGGTGGTAACAATCGAGTTCCATCACTTTTTATAATAGAAAGAGAGTAGTAAATGAAAAGACAAGGTGGTTTTACCCTTATTGAGTTGGTAGTTGTAATCGTTATTCTAGGTATTCTAGCAGTAACTGCTGCACCTAAATTCCTTAACCTACAGTCTGATGCACGTGCATCATCACTGCAAGGCCTAAAAGGTGCTATGGCTGGTGCAGCTGGTATCGTTTACGGTAAAGCCGCGATTGAAGGTAAAGAAACTGATGCTACGGGTGATAAAGATGTGGATGGTATTAAAATTTATCAAGGTTATCCTTCTGCAACAACAGACGGTATTGGTAAAGCAGTTGTTGGTTTAACAGAAGATTGGTCAGTATCTCCTGATGTAACAACTCTTGGCTCTAGAACTTATGTTGCAGCTTTCAAAGGTGTTTCAGGTGCTTCTAATATTAAAGCTACACAATGTTTTGTGACATATTCAGAAGTTTCAGGTGCGGCACCAACCGTAACAATTGATTCTAAAAAGTGTTAATTAGTATAGTTTAAGTAATTTTAAAGCCAGCGATCTTCGCTGGCTTTTTTGTATCTAAAATTAACAATCCCTCGCTATCTCTATAATTTCCGTTATCCTAATAACAGGAAGCAATAAGGTAACGGATGATGACCCCTTTTCTCATAAAAAAACACTCAAAAAAACCAGTAAAGAACATGGGGTTTACCTTAGTAGAGCTCATTGTCGTGATCCTGATATTAGTCATTATTGGCGTATATGCCTCGAGCAAATACATGGGAGCGAGCCGTTTTTCTTCAGCGGCAGCACAAGAGCAAGTACTCTCTATTCTGCGTCAAGTTCAAATCACCGCGATGCAAGTAAATGGTTCAAATGACCACGATGGTTGTCGGTTGATTGTCATGAGAAAAACTCAATTTGGTGTTAGCCAGTCATGCCCAAGTCGAGATATGAGCAGTGCGATATTATCAGATTACTCTAAAGACAGTAATCAACAGCAACTTGAACAGATCCAACTTAATTATGCGTTTAACAGCACTAATGGAGTGACCTCCGTTTCTGAATTGACCTTCGATTTATTAGGCCGGCCCATAATGGCGACCTCATCTGCAGCCACCTCTCTTTGTACTATCAGTGATTGTCGAATCACCATTAATACACCCTCTGTGAACGAAAGCCGATCGGTATGTATTAATAGCGAAGGGTTTATTTATCGCTCACGAGAAACCAGTGGATGCAGATTATGAATCGCGCTGTTAATCGTCAAAAGGGCTTTACCTTAATCGAATCTATTATTGGTATTATTATCCTGGGTTTTGCGCTATTGATTTTAGTGACGGGCGTGTTTAGTTCGGCCTCTAAATCGCATCAAGCCACCTATCAATCTCAAGCAGCAACGCTTGGGCATTCGATAATGACGGATATTCTAAGTCGCCAATTTGATGAGCATAGCGATCCTAATGGTGGAGCGTATCGTTGCGGAGAAGTATCGGCACCAGATGCGTGTTCAAGTCCTAATGAACTTGGGCGAGATACAATTGCAGAAAAAAATACAACTAGCCATTCAGCTATTTTTAACGATGTAGATGACTTTATTGGTTGCTGGGGAGAAGCGACTCAATGCACTTCTGGACTGGCTAGCTATCAGTTAAATCGTTTAATAGACTCAAGCAGTGCGGATGAATATAAAAATTTCACAGTTGAAATCAATGTCGCTTATGCGGATGTAGATAATAAAGCAACAGTAATAACTCAGTTCAAAAAAATCAATATTACTCTGTATGCAAGCAGCCACGCTCAATATACCTTTAGTGCTTATCGAGGGAATTATTAATGAAGCGTATCAGTGGATTTACCCTTATCGAGTTGATCTTAACCATTGTTGTTGTTGGGATTATCGCTATCGCAGCAAGCAACACTCTAGTACTTGGTTTTCAAAGTTATAACGACAGTATTGATCGTCAAGATAACCAAATGCAGGCAAAGTTTGTGATTGAAAAACTCAGCAGAGAATTGCGTCATGCCGTGCCAAATAGTGCAGAGGTTATAAGTAGTCAATGTGTTAGTTTTATTCCTCTAAAAGTCAGTGCTTTTTATTTTGAATTACCTCAATTTAATCAAAAACAAATAGATGTTGTTTTGCTCTCTAATAATACAGTGACGCTTGATAACTTTAGGTTAGTGATTAACCCGAGTTCCCAATCTGATTTATTAGATGACGCCCATCACAGGTTTATTACTATAGAGTCTATGACACAATCGGGAGGTATTTCTACCATCCACTTCCCAAACACTACGAATAATCCTGCATTTATTTCAAGCTCTGTTTCTGAGCGTGCCTTTATTTATCGACCAAGTGTTGTTGAGTATTGTATACAGGCGGGCGGGGTGTTTCGTGATGGGGTGCAAATTGCTAACCACGTTACCTCCGGTGGATTTTCTATTGATAACGCGTCACTCAATCGTAATAGCATGATTAAGATGGTCTTAACGTTTGAAAATGATCTTGGTGAGGCAACTCAGTATCAACATGATGTGCAGGTGATCAATGTACCATAATCAATCAAAGCAAAAAGGTAACCTATTGATCATGTCAGTGGTCGTTATGGTTGTGGTGGGGTATCTGTCATTAAATTTATTGAAAGTAGAAACCAGTAATCACGATACTGTATCTAAAGAAGTATTAGGTACACAAGCATGGTCTTTAGCGCACTCTGGAGCGGAGTGGGGGTTAGTTCGCTTGTTTCCATTAAACCAATCCGGGGCTGATGATTCTATTTGTAATGGCAGCGTTCATACTCCTGATATGGAACTTGATAACAGCGGTTGTCGCACTAAACCGCAAGTGAAATGTGAAATGACATCCGTAAATTACAAAGGTAATGCTATTCGATATTTTCAGATTATAAGCACCGCAAGTTGTGGGACAGGGATAAACCAAGTGACGCGAGTTCAAGAAGTATGGGCGAAGGAAATAGAATGAAGCAATATCAATCGGTTGGGTTACTTTTTTTATTAACGTGGTCAACGTTACTTTTTTCTGCGGAAAAGCCACTGTTTATGGACAAAAATACTACCTTATCCACATCGGTCTGTGACTTGTTTCCTAATACGGTGCAATCTTGGCAAGGCAACCAAAATAATTTTTTTTACTCTGATTTAAGCCAAACAAATATTGCTTTTATTGATTTGCTTGATGGCGGTAAAGTAGGCTTTGATAATTTAATTATCAATGATTATAACAACCCAATTTACACTCCGGATAATCAAAAACGATCCAGTCGTTGTAATGATAGGAACACGGTATGTGAACTTGGTGATGAATTTGCGCCTGCTTATAGCGCCAATTTTATTGGTACCATACCTAGCAATATCCATATAATTAATGATTTACCGCCTTCTGCTGTGGATGTTACTTATAATCAAAATACCTATTTTAAAAGTACTTATAGCTCAACACATAATACTATCGCATTAAGTGTTGCAGCAGGTCGAACGATGACCTTCAAAGAAGGCGAGTATTGGTTTGATAGTATTCAAATAGCACACGACGGTAAAATAATCGCTGATGGTAATGTGGTCTTTCATGTTAAAGATCAATTAAGGGTTGATGGTGAGATTCGGCAAAAAGAAGCGAGTTCTCTTGTTATTTTCTCTTATCGAAAAGAGGGATGTCCTAAACCGAACAATTATCCAAATGGGATCCCAGATTTATTTTGGCTTCCAAGTATGACTAATCCATCTTACGATTTTCAAAGAGTCTTGCTGGATAATAATGCGGTAGTTGAAGCGCATATTTATGCTCAAGGACCGTTACTATTATCGGATAATTCTCAGATAATTGGCTCGGTTACGGCTTGCCAAATAAAGATGAATAAGGAAAGTAAAATAATTGGTAGGCGATTACAAAATTGTGATTCTTCAAATTATCAACTCGTCATCTCGCCAACATCAGGTAAAGGCTTGGCCTGTGACGGTATAGAAATTGATTTCTCCCTTGTTGATCCTAATGGCAATGTGGTTGAAGGTAAGGGGCAGAAATTACAAGTAATCAGTAATCCAGTTGATGTTGGAGATAGAAACTCAGCATGCTGGAGTGACGATGGAAACATTACAACTCCCGAGTGTAACCATGCTGATGATAGTCGTTTCGATACGGTATTTCCATCAAGTGGCCCTGCGGTGGTTACTCGATATATTCATAGTAAATTTTTAAACTCTTATAACGTATCAGCCAGTGTTAGTAGTGACAATTTAACGACAATAGAAGGACCGTATGAGTTTATAGCTAAAGCGATAAGTATTGTTCCATCAGAGGGTGTTGATGGCTCTGATAGTAATCAAGTAGCAGGTCGACCTTATCCATTTAGATTAAAAATTCGTGGTAAAGAAAATGGAAATGGCAATATGCTAAATTGCCATATTATTAAAGAAACCGCAGACATTGATGTCACATTCTCGAACTCAGTCTTGCCTGTGACCAGTAATGAGAATATTGAGATTAAGCAAGAAGGCAACGGTTGGATTGAAGCGAATCGAACTTTATCGGTTGCGTTTGTGAATGGTGTTGCTGGTGGAGATGAGAGTCAGGCTGATGGCTCATTGAAAGCGCGTTTGAATGACGCCGGTAAAGCAAAATTGACGGTTAGTGCAAATATTCAAGACAAAACGTTTACTACCTCGGAGCAATTTTATTTTCGTCCTTTTACCGCGGCATTGTGTGACCAATCATCAGCATTACCATCTTATACCGATGAGCTTAATGGCGCTTACTTGGCTTCAGGAACCGATTTTAATGCTTATTTAAAAGCAGTTAATTGGATAAAAGGATTAGATACAGGACTCTATGGTGATGGCGTCCCTGATTATGACAATCCATCGTTAGTGTGCAGTAAGGCCGTGACGGCAAGCTATATTACTCACAGTGAGGGGATGGCTCAATTAAGCTTAGCGGCTCAATTAAACTACCCACTATCAGGGGAGATAGGAGTGATTACCGTAGATGGGCACCCTATTGCTAATTTTAGTAAAGAGGTAACCAGTGAGAATAAAAACGCGTCAACACAAATGAACTGGAATGAAGTAGGCACTCTGGGTTTTGATGTATTCCAGAATAATTACTTTAATCGCTCGGGGTTTACTATCCCGTCAACTTTTTCTAAGGTCGGGCGTTTTTATCCTGCGTATTTTTCTATAACTACTACGGAATGGGATTACCCAGAGGAGCAAGGTTCAATTGATGGGACCTATGTTTATATGGGACAAAACTTTACCAATGTCGATTTTCAGGTAATGTCTTATAGTGCTTCAGGTACCGACACTATAAATTATGGTGGTTTTGATGAATCACTAAAAGCGTCATTTTCCTTGATTGGTGATCATGCAGCACGCTTAAATATTACCGATGTGGATCTAGAGGCTTCTCATTGGGGAAATGGTGCTCTTTGGCAGGTAAGTAATTTAAATCATGCTGTTGTATGGTCTCGTTTAAATGATTCTACACTTGCTGGAGACATCACGACAAAGCCTGATGGGCCATTTAATATGAATCGAAATACAAGCTCAATAACCACGGCGCTTAGTTTAGAGATAAGTGGTGAAGATCCTGTGTCATTTGATGCGACCTCTTTTGATCCTGCAGTAATAGAGCAAGAATTGCTTTCGCAGCCTGATACTCGTTATGGTCGAATGGTATTAGATAGTGTAGGGACCTCGGTTGGCAGTGATGTAAATGTGCCACTGCGTGTTGAGTATTGGAATGGCAATTCCTTCGTTCTGAGTAATAAAGATGATGCGAGTAAGTTTGAAGGTGAAAAATATTGCAAGCAAACAGTATGGCCAGACCCCACTCAATCAAGTAGTGTGATATTAAAAGGATCTAATACAGTTACTCAAGGAAGTGATGTTACTAATTTAGTTGCAGATGCAAATAAGAGTTCATTACGAGAGCAGGTTCGTTTTTGGTTAAGATTGGCGAATACCTCTCCACAAACCAGTGAAACGAATGTGAACTGTCAAGGGATATTAGGGTCAGATGATAAACAACCTTGGTTGCAATTTAACTGGCGAGGAAAAGGTGATGAAGATCCATCAGCAGTGGTCACCTTTGGTATTTACCGTGGGAATGATCGCGTCATATTCCGCGGAGAAAGTAACATTATTGGTACTTCTAACTAAAAATTGAATAAAAATCCTGATTTGCTTCAGGATTCTGTAGCAATGCCTTGCTGATTAGGCTAGGCATTGGTACATTTAGTAAAATTTATCTCATTCTCACGTTTTCAGGAAATACGAAGATTATGTTTAAAAAACTTCGTGGCATGTTTTCAAACGATCTTTCGATCGATCTAGGTACTGCCAACACACTTATCTATGTAAAAGGTCAAGGTATTGTTCTTGATGAACCGTCTGTTGTTGCTATCCGTCAAGACCGTGGTGGCGCAACAAAAAGTGTTGCCGCTGTAGGTCACGATGCAAAGCAAATGCTTGGCCGTACTCCTGGTAACATTTCAGCTATCCGTCCAATGAAAGACGGTGTTATTGCTGACTTCTATGTAACTGAAAAAATGTTACAACACTTTATCAAGCAAGTGCATGACAATAGCGTATTACGTCCAAGTCCTCGCGTGTTGGTTTGTGTTCCTTGTGGTTCTACACAAGTTGAGCGCCGTGCTATTCGTGAATCTGCACAAGGTGCGGGTGCTCGTGAAGTTTACCTTATCGATGAGCCTATGGCTGCGGCAATTGGTGCGGGCTTACCTGTATCAGAAGCTACGGGTTCTATGGTGATCGATATCGGTGGTGGTACTACTGAGGTTGCTGTTATCTCGCTAAATGGTGTGGTTTACTCTTCTTCTGTTCGTATCGGTGGTGACCGTTTTGATGAAGCAATCATTAACTATGTTCGTCGTAACTACGGCAGCTTAATTGGTGAAGCAACTGCTGAGCGCATCAAGCATGAAATCGGTTCTGCATACCCAGGTGATGATGTTTGTGAGATTGAAGTTCGTGGTCGTAATCTTGCAGAAGGTGTTCCTCGTAGCTTTACTCTAAATTCAAACGAAATCTTAGAAGCACTTCAAGAGCCTCTATCAGGTATCGTTTCTGCAGTAATGGTTGCTCTAGAGCAATGTCCACCTGAGCTAGCGTCTGATATTTCAGAGCACGGCATGGTATTAACGGGTGGTGGCGCATTACTTCGTGATTTAGACCGTCTTCTAACTGAAGAGACAGGTATTCCAGTTGTTGTTGCTGAAGAACCACTAACATGTGTGGCTCGTGGCGGCGGTAAAGCATTAGAAATGATCGACATGCACGGTGGCGATCTCTTTAGTGAAGAGTAATGATTAATAACGGGTGAGTGGATATGACTCCAATCTTTGGTAGAGGCCCTTCTCTACAGTTTCGCCTGTTTATTGCTGTAATGATATCGGCTAGCCTTATGCTGGCCGATAGTCGTTTAAATGCATTTTCTGAGATACGTTACCTACTTAATAGTTTTGTTGCCCCTATTCATTATGCAGCAAACCTTCCTCGTACGATGTTTGATGGTATGTATGAACGGTTTAATAGCCGAAATACACTCATGCTTGAAAATCAGAAGCTTAAGCAAGATATTTTTATTCAAAACAGTAATTTATTGTTGTTGGAACAGCTAAAACAAGAGAATAGCCGTTTACGTGATCTTCTTGGTTCCCCTTTTATTCGAGATGAAAAGAAGATGGTAACCGAGGTGATGGCTGTTGATTCGGCACCTTATACTCATCAAGTCATGGTCGATAAAGGCTTGATCGATGGTGTGTATGAAGGACAACCAGTGATCAACGATAAAGGCATTGTTGGCCAAATTAACTATGTTGGAGCGCATAATAGCCGAGTATTGCTATTAACAGATGCAAACAATGCGATTCCTGTTCAAATTGTTCGAAATGACATTCGAGTTATTGCGTCAGGTAAAGGCCATTTAGATACCATGCAACTTGAACATATTCCGACGAATACCGACGTTGAAATTGGTGATTTATTGGTGAGTTCAGGTTTAGGCGGTCGTTACCCTGAAGGGTATCCTGTTGGTTATATTTCCAGTATTGATAATGATAATAAGCGCCCATTTGCTTCGATTGAATTAGCCACAAGCGTTGAATTTGATAAATTGCGTTATTTATTATTAGTTTGGCCGACAGAAACAGAAGTAAAAGCCAAGGAGATACCAGATGGCGAGTAGTCATTTAATGCGTGGCCGAATCATTATTTGGCTCTCTTTTTTAATCGCATTAATTTTGCAAGCTGCACCTTGGCCAGGAACGCTAGAAGTATTGAGACCTTCTTGGATTATCTTAGTAACGTTTTATTGGGTACTTGCATTACCACATCGAGTGAATGTGGGTACAGCAATGTTTTTGGGTATCTTATGGGATCTCTTATTAGGGACGACATTAGGTATCCGTGGTATGACGATGGCAATTTTAATCTACCTTGTTGCCGCTAATTTTAAGTTATTGAGAAATCTGGCATTATGGCAACAAGCCGCCATTTTTTCAGGATTAACGCTTTTAGGTAAAATAATTGAGTTTATGGGTGAGTTTTTAGTTCATGATGTGTCCTTTAACGCACACTTTTTATGGGCTGGCGTGTTAAACTTTCTTCTATGGCCATGGTTATTTTTATTGATGCGTAGAGTGCGTCGTCATTGGTCAATTCGATAAGGGCAGGGAATGGCAACTCAAGTTTTTTTAGCTTCTGGCTCACCGCGTAGAAAAGAGCTACTAGCTCAATTAGGTTACCAATTTGAGGTGTTATCTGTGGATGTTGAAGAGGTGCATCAAGCGCATGAGACACCTCTAATGTATGTAGAGCGTCTTTCTAAAGATAAAGCTCAGGCAGGCATAAAAGCATTAGCTGAAGGCAACGCAATAGAACATCTTGAGAAAAAAATAGTCCCAGTATTGGGCTCTGACACCATAGTAGTTATCGATGGTGTTATTTTAGAAAAACCAAAAGATTTTAAAGATGCTAAGAGGATGCTCTTAGCACTGTCTGGTCGTCAACATCAAGTAATGACTGCTGTAACACTAGCGACACCTGAAACAACAAAAACCAAAACAGTAATAACACAGGTGTGGTTTAGACCACTTTCAGAACAAGAAATAGAACAATATTGGGAAAGTGGTGAACCTTGTGATAAAGCGGGTTCATACGGAATTCAAGGTAGTGGTGGGCGATTTGTCTCGCGTATTGATGGCAGCTATCACGCTGTCATGGGACTGCCTTTGATGGAAACAGATCAGCTCTTACACCAATTTTTGTAAAAATTAGTGAGGTGCTCCAATGAGTACAGAGTTGTTAATAAACGTAACACCGAGTGAAACTCGAGTTGCGATGATTGAAGCTGGCGTGCTTCAAGAGATCCATGTAGAAAGAGAAGCACGACGTGGTATTGTCGGTAATATTTATAAAGGCCGAGTAAGCCGAGTATTACCGGGTATGCAAGCTGCATTTATAGATATCGGTTTAGATAAAGCTGCATTTTTGCACGCCTCGGATATTGTTCCTCATACCGAGTGTGTCTCTGAAAATGAAAAACGTCAATTCCAAGTAAGAGACATTTCTCAACTTGTTCATCAAGGACAAGATTTGGTTGTTCAAGTGGTAAAAGACCCGCTTGGGACCAAAGGCGCTCGTTTAACGACAGATATAACTCTTCCTTCTCGTTATTTGGTCTTTATGCCGGGGGCGAGTCATGTCGGTGTATCTCAACGCATTGAAAGCGAGAAAGAACGTAACCGCTTAAAGAATACCGTCTCTGATTACTGTGATGAGTTTGGTGGGTTCATAATTCGAACTGCTGCGGAAGGCGCCAGTGAAGCAGAAATCTCACAAGATGCCGCTTTCTTAAAGCGTTTATGGCATAAGGTTATTGAACGACGTAAAAAGAGCAAAACGAAGTCAATGCTTTATGGCGAGTTAGGTTTAGACCAACGTATTTTGCGTGATTTTGTCGGCACCGAATTGGATTTAATTCGCGTTGATTCAAAATTGGCTTTTGAAAAGTTAAAAGAATTTACCACAGAATTTGTTCCTGAGCTGACTAAGAAGCTTGAATATTATTCTGGTGATAAACCAATTTTCGATATGTACGAAACGGAAAATGAAATTCAGCGAGCACTTGATCGTAAGGTCGAGTTGAAGTCGGGTGGTTACTTAATTATCGACCAAACCGAAGCCATGACAACGGTTGATATTAATACCGGTGCTTTTGTTGGGCGTCGTAATTTAGAAGAAACCATTTTCAACACCAATATTGAAGCGACTCAAGCCATTGCTCGTCAACTGCGTTTACGCAATTTAGGTGGGATCATCATTATTGATTTCATTGATATGCTGAGCGAAGAACATCGTCGTCGAGTACTTCAATCTTTAGGGTCAGCACTAGAGAAAGATCGAGTAAAAACCAACATCAATGGGTTTACTCAACTTGGTCTTGTTGAAATGACTCGAAAACGCACTCGAGAAAGTATTGAACATATTCTATGTGGTCAGTGTCCTACGTGTGAAGGACGTGGTGCCGTTAAGACGGTTGAGAGTGTGTGCTATGAGATATTGCGTGAAATCACACGAGTAAACCGAGCTTATGATTCTGATAAGTTTGTTGTTTATGCCTCGGTAGCTGTTGCTGATGCTCTTGAGGGGGAGGAATCCCATGCATTAGCGGAGCTCGAACTCTTTATTGGTAAGCAGGTCAAAATTCAAGCAGAGCCTTTGTATATTCAAGAGCAGTTTGATGTTGTAATGATGTAGAGAATAATAATACGTGACCACTAAGTTAATTCGTTTCGAACGTTGCTTGATGGGATTATTGCTGCTGGTATTTTTGCTAGCAGCATTAGTCATAACCAGCTTGCGTCTGTTTCTTCCCTCTTTGAATCAATATCAACCTGAAATTGAAGCATTTCTTTCTAAAGCGACTGGTTTTTCTATCTCTATTGGTGAGTTAGATGGCCGTTGGCGAAATACCAACCCTTCATTAAATCTTCAAAAACTGAAAGCGATTGACCCTGTCTCTGGTGATGAAATTATTTCAGTTAAAGAAGTCGAAATTCAATTAAATATTCTCTCTTCTCTATGGGCAAGACAGCCACAATTTGCAGATTTACGCATTGATAAACTTAATGCGGATCTGACGTCATTAGGGAATAGCTCTACTGAACCGAATACCCCAAAAGATGAGGCGGAAGCCAAGGAAGATAACTCATTAGCGAAACGATTAGAGGATATCTTTTTAGTTCGTCTAAATCATTTCTCAGTGAAGAACTCACAAGTTGCGTTTGTTGCACTGGATGGAACAGATAAAACGGTACAAATTGACTCGCTACAGTGGCGAAATGAGCGTAGAAAGCATTTAGCTGAAGGCGTCGTTAGTGTTGTAGGAAGTGAGATTAATCAACTTAAAATCATCGCGAATTTTAAAGAAAAAGGCACGTTTAAAAGTTTAGACGGCCATTTTTATATTGAAGCAAAAAATATTCAAGTAACACCATGGATCACGGAAGAGATTAAGAAAGAATATGGGGTTACCCAAGGTGAAATATCGGCTAATGCATGGCTATCATTTAAAGATGGCCAACCTATAGATGCATTAGTGGAAGCCTCTCCTTCTTATCTTAATTGGATTGAAGATAAACAGGTTCACCAAGCAAGCGTCGAAGGGGGCGTTTTTGAGCTTCAGCCCGATAAGCAAGGGTGGAAGGTATTTGCATCAGATGTTCAGATAAAGCATCAATCAAGCTTATGGCCTAAGATCTCAGGTAGCTTTACATGGCAGCCTGAAAAATGGATTTTAAACCTTATTCACATTGATCTTAAAAGTGTATTAAGTTTAAAAACATTATTACCAGCCTCTCAAGATAATATTACCGATCTTCTCACTACTTTAGATCCAAAAGGCAGCATTAATGATATCCGTGTTGAATTTGATCATACTGAAGGATTAAGTTATTCCGCATCAATTCATGCTGCTGGAATGCAGCAGTGGGAGTTACTTCCAGGCTTTCATAAGTTAGATGTACTTATTGCTGGTGATGCTGAAAAAGGCGAAGCAAAGTTATCATTGGTAGACGATACCTTGCCTTATGGTGACGTATTCCAAGCACCTTTAAATATAACTCATGGTGATGTGAGTATTTATTGGGAAGTGAATAATGAAGGGTGGTGTTTGTGGTCAGATTACATCAATGTAGCAACACCGGATCTACAAGCTAAAGGGGAGTTTCGTTTAGATTTCCCTAAAGATAAGCCCTCTGTACTTTCTTTTTATGTCGAGGCGGATGCCTTTAATGCGGATCAAACGTGGCGCTATTTACCAACATTGGCATTAGGACAAGACTTAACGGATTATCTCTCTTCGGCGGTGCAGGGCGGAAGTGCTAAGACGGTGCAATTACTGTGGTATGGCGAATTAGGTGATTTCCCATATACAAAATATGACGGTATTTTCCAAGTTAAAGTGGGGTTGAAAAATGCTCAGTTTTCGTTTGATACGGCCTGGCCTCCGCTAACAAATTTACAGTTAGACTTACTGTTTCAAAATGCCTCAATGTTCTTAAGCTCACATTCTGCTGATTTAATGGATGTCCATGCTACCCGTGTGACAGGGCGTATTGCTAATTTATCCGAAGATGGAAAGCTCACCATTCGTGCGACAGCTAATGGGTCTGGTAAAGCGGTACGTGAATACATGACAGCGACACCATTGGTTGACTCTGTGGGAGCAGCATTAAACAGTATTCATGTAAATAATCGAGTTGATGCTTTACTGCGACTGGATATTCCTTTTACCGGAGAAGACGTGAGAGCTTGGGGTTATGCAGATTTAGCTGGTAATCATATTGAGTTGCAATCTCCAAATATAGTATTAACAGACGCTAAGGGACGAATTGAGTTTGATAATGACGTGGTTAAATCATCAGGAATTAAAGCGTCATTATTGGGACAACCAGTTACCTTATCATTTGATGGTGAAGCACAATCTGATTTTTATAGTGTTGCTATTGAAACAAAAGGAAAGTGGAAGGTATCCCCGTTAAAAGACTACATAGATTCTCCAATGATGGAAAAAGTCAGTGGTGTATCTTCATGGAGTTCAAATATTAATTTGCAAGTGGCTGATGTCGGTTTCACTTATCAAATTGGCGTTAATGCAGCGTTAGGAGAGATGGTGTCAACACTGCCATATCCATTAATGCTGGAAAAAGGAACAACGGAACAGGCATTATTACAAGTGTCTGGTAACTCAGAAAAACTTTCTGGCCGCTTAACGTTACCTAATACTAAATACCAAGCAGAAATAAATATCTCAAGTTCAGAACCAGTTATTACTGCCAGTCATGTCATCGTTGGTCGAGGTAACTTTAAGGTGAGTCCTGTTGTGGGACAATCTGCTTCCATTAATACCAAGACATTTGATTTAGATACTTGGTTATCTGAACCTATTTTGGCAAAAGAAAAAGTACAAAGTGCATCGAAATCATCATCGGTCAGTCATTTCCCTACGATTCCGACACCGACTCGAATTGATGCAAAAGTGAAGTCATTACGAGTAGCGAGTTTAGATTGGAATGATGTCAGTATTGATGCGCGTAAGAAGTCTCAAGGCTGGTATGCACAAGTACAAAGCCAAGAAGTCGATGGCAAAGCCAGTTGGAAAGGAAATGACGATTTATTAGTTCAATTAGATAATCTACATATTTACATTCCTAGCCTAGATAAGCCTGAAAATCAAAGAGGGTTGAATCGAGCGAAAGTAGACGACCCACTTATTTCTGAGTTTGATCGTGAGTTTTTTCGTTTAATGCCTAATCTAGAGTTAACGATTAGAGATACGTGGATTCAAGGCTATAAGCTTGGAAAGGTAGATACAAAGCTGCATAAAAAAGGCGATGCTTTTTATCTAGATAAGTTAAATATCACTAGTGGTGAGAATAAATTGGCGATGTCTGGTAGCTGGGTGCTAAATAAAGAGAAAAGCCATTCAGCCTTTAAAATGACAGCGTCAGGAAAGAATAACTCTGAATTACTGGCTCGATTTGGGATTAGTTCTGGTGTTCAAAAAGCCAGCTACAGTATAGATGCAGATCTCAATTGGGATGGTGCACCATGGAGTATTCAAGTTAATACTTTATCTGGATCGTTAGCTTCAACACTCGGTGAAGGGATTATTACTGACGTCAAAGGAGCGGCTCGTTTTCTTGGACTATTTAGTATTGATTCCATCATTCGTAAAATGAAATTGGACTTTAGAGACGTCTTTGATGATGGTATGGCCTTTAATTCGATCACAGGCAGCGGAAAAATGCGTGAAGGTATCTTTGTGAGTAATAACTTAACGATGGATGCTGTTGCAGGTGAAATGATAATCAAAGGTAAAGCTGACTTAAATACTCGTCTTGTTGATGCGGAAGTGAAATTTACTCCCGACTTAACCTCTGGCATACCTATTATTACTGCCTTTGCTGTGGCTCCTCAGACTGCGATTATTGTGCTTGCGGTAGCCACCGCCATTGCGCCTGTTATTGATGTAATTACTCAGGTTAATTACAAAGTGGAAGGACCGTTGGAGTCGCCAACAGTTAAAGAGCTTTCGCGTAGTCAAGGTGAATATCAATTGCCTGAAAAAACAGAAAAGTAATAATAACCTCACCAAACGGTGAGGTTATTTTTTCTAAATAGCGATCAAAGATTTTATCTGAATTGGTATTACTTATCATGATAGATGCAGCATCAGTGTAAGGATATATGATGAAGAAAATTGGTGTAGTACAGATGAATTCAGGTACGGTTCCTGAAGAGAATATGAAGCAATTAAATCTCAAGCTGAAAGGGTTGCAACAGCAAGGGGCAAAACTTGCTTTAACGCCAGAAAATAGCATTGTCTTTGGGAAAAAAGAAGATTATGAGCGTCATGCTGAATCGTTAGGTGCAGGGGTTTTACAGCAAGAGTTATCTGATCTAGCGAAGCGTTATCAGCTTTGGCTTATTGTTGGTTCTTTTCCTATCCGTAATCATGATGGTAGCTTGTCGACGACATGTTTAGTCTTTAATGATAATGGCGTTCTTGTTGAGCACTATAATAAATTGCATATGTTTGATGTTGAAATCGAAGATGGTCACCATAGCTATCGAGAGTCAGACACATTTACCCCTGGTAATGAAGTCAAAGTGGTAGAGACACCGTTTGGCAAGATAGGTCTATCCATTTGCTATGATGTACGCTTCCCACAGTTATATAGCGAGCTTCGTCAACAGGGCGCTGAAATTATTGTTGTTCCTGCCGCATTTACTAAAGTAACAGGTTATGCCCATTGGGATATTTTATTACGCTCAAGAGCGATAGAGACGCAATGTTGGGTTCTTGCCGCTGCTCAATGGGGGAATCATGGCGCTGGTCGTGAAACCTGGGGGCACTCAATGGTTGTTGATCCTTGGGGAAATAAAATGACAGTTCAAAAAGAAGGCACAGGAGTGATTATTGCGGAGCTTGATCTTTCGCATCTAAGAGCGATACGTAGAAAAATGCCAGTCGTTCAGCATTCGAGATTGCATTGTCAGCTTAGCTAATCGCAATAGTTACCGTTTTATTTAATAAAAGAGTGAGTTTCACTATAAAAGCCATTCTTTTTTATTCATAATTAGATCCTAGATCTTAAATTCTTAACAAGAGTACCTCGAATGAGTTTGCAAGAAGTAGAACAATCCTTATTGAGTCAAGCAGGGATCGGTCAGCAAGAACTGTCTCAGACCTTAAGTACCATCGCAAAAAGAGACGTAGACTATGCTGATATCTATTTTCAATCTTGCTGGCATGAATCGTTAGTACTCGAAGACAGCATTATTAAAGATGGATCTTTTAATATCGACCGTGGGGTTGGTATTCGTGCTGTTGCTGGTGAAAAAACAGGCTTTGCGTATTCAGACCAAATTAACCTTGAAGCATTAACTCAAAGCGCTAAAGCGGCTCGCGGTATTGTTCAACAAGGTGGAGAAGGCAGAGTTAAGGCGTTTTCAGCGCAAACAATTCCTCAGTTTTATGCGCCAATCAATCCACTTAATAGCTTGGATAAGCAACAAAAAATCACATTGCTTGAAGAAATTGATGCGTATATTCGAGCAAAAGAACCACTCGTTCAAGAAGTATCAGCAAGTATCAGTGGTGTTTACGAACAAATGTTGGTTGCTGCTTTAGATGGTACGTACGCTGCGGATATTCGCCCATTGGTGCGTTTATCTATTAGTGTATTAGTTCAGCGTGGTGATAAGCGTGAGCGTGGTAGTGCGGGTGGTGGTGGCCGTTATGGTTACGATTATTTCTTAACCGAAGTAAATGGTAAATCTGTCGCGTTAGAATTTGCTGATGAAGCGATCCGTCAAGCACTTGTAAATCTAGATGCTGATGCAGCACCTGCTGGTATGATGCCTGTGGTACTTGGTTCTGGTTGGCCGGGTGTTTTATTACATGAAGCGGTTGGACATGGCCTTGAAGGTGACTTTAACCGTAAAGGGTCATCGGTATTTTCAGGTAAGCTTGGTGAGCAAGTTACCTCTTCTGTATGTACTATCGTTGATGATGGCACCATGGCAGATCGCCGTGGTTCATTAAATGTGGATGATGAAGGTGTAGCGGGTCAATATAATACGTTAATTGAAAACGGTGTATTAAAAGGCTATATGCAAGATAAGCTGAATGCACGTTTAATGGGCGTAGCACCAACGGGTAATGGTCGTCGTGAATCGTACGCTCATTTACCGATGCCACGTATGACAAACACTTATATGTTACCGGGTGAACATACACCAGAAGAGATTATCTCAACGGTTAAAAATGGCATTTACGCACCAAACTTTGGCGGTGGTCAGGTTGATATTACGTCAGGTAAATTTGTATTCTCTGCATCAGAAGCATACTTAATTGAAAATGGTAACATTACTCGCCCAGTTAAAGGCGCTACCTTAATTGGTTCTGGGATTGAAGCAATGCAGCAGATCTCAATGGTTGGTAATGATTTATCACTCGATCGCGGTGTTGGTGTTTGTGGTAAAGCAGGACAAAGCGTACCTGTTGGTGTTGGTCAACCGACATTAAAACTGGATGCCTTAACGGTTGGCGGTACTGAGTAACAGCCAGTTAAAATTATGCGATACTTATAAGAAAGGGCCACGTATTTAAAAATACGTGGCCCTTGTGCATTCTAGATAAGACTTATAAATCTTCGTCTAAGTATAGATCTTTTAATACTTGGAAAATTTCTCGATACGCTTTTGGCGGCTTTTTCGATGCTTTTTCTTTTTGTGCTTGGCGAGCAAGTTGGCGGAAGCGTTGGCGATCTGCTTCTGGGTATCTCACCATAACCTCTTCAATTACCACATCTGGTGTTTCGATCATACGGTCACGCAGGATCTCTAATTTTTGAAGTGCAATTGTAGTTTGTGAGTGCTTATTACGAATTTTATCTAGAGCTAATTGAATTGGCTCAGGATCTTCAAGACGCATTAATTTACCAATGTATTGTAATTGGCGGCGTTTTGCTTCGTTCTTAAAGCGTTGTGCATCAGCTATTGCAACTTGCAAGTCTTCTGATAATGGGAACTTAGCAAGAACAGATGGTTTTAACCCCACCAATTCTTCGCCTAGCTTTTGTAAGTCTTCCATGTCATTTTTCATCTCGGTTCTGCTTACCCAGATGATCTCTTCTTCTTCTTCCCAAGGTGCTTTTTGATTTTTACGTGCCATGATATTCATTCTTTAATGGGTGATTCTCTCTATTTTAGCAAGATAAATGGAGAATTGGGCGCAAATTTATCACATAGAGTGTTATTCTAGTAAAAATGTATATATTCAGTCTGATGTTATGGATGCAAAAGCCCAAATGATGAATCAAAAAATAGAACTTGAAGCAGCAGTAGCCAAAGCGCTAGAAATGGCGACAAAGCACGCAAGCGCTGCAGAAGTAGCAATCACTAAAACGACAGGTATTAGTGTATCAACTTTAATGGGAGAGGTTGAAAACGTTGAATTTAATCGTGATGGTGCATTAGGTATTACCGTTTATCGTGGTCACCGTAAAGGCAGTGCATCGACGTCTGATCTAAGTGATAAAGCGATTCAGCAGACGGTTGCGGCTGCACTAGATATTGCAAACTATACGTCTGAAGACCCATTTTCTGGACCTGCACCAAAAGAGCTAATGGCTCAAAATATTCCTGATTTAGATTTGTTTCATCCAGACGATCCAGAGCCGGATTACGCAGCACAAAAAGCCATTGAAGCAGAACAAGCAGCATTAGAATACCACTCTTCAATTAAACAGAGTGATGGTGCAAGCTACGATAGCCATTATGGTATTAAGGTTTATGGTAATAGCCATGGCATGTTAGCAAGCTACCCATCAAGCCGTCATAGCATCAGCTGTAGTGTGATTGGTGTAGATAAAAATGGCGACATGGAGCGCGATTACAGCTATACCGTTGCTCGTCATCGTGATGATTTATGGGATGCGAAAAAGGTTGGTTTAGAAGCCGCTGAGCGTACAGTGAGTCGTTTAGATGCTAAAAAGCTAGAGACTATGAGAGTCCCTGTTATGTTTGCAGCAGATGTTGCGACAGGCTTATTAGGACATCTTGTCATGGCGATCAGTGGTGCTAACTTATACCGTAAATCGACATTTATGCTTGATAAGCTAAATGAGAAGATTCTACCTGAATGGTTTAATGTGAGTGAGCGCCCACATATTCTAAAAGGATTAGCAAGTAGTCCGTTTGACAGTGAAGGTCTATACACGCAAGATCGTGAGATTATCACTGATGGTGTGTTAGCAACGTATTTATTAACAAGTTATGCGGCACGAAAATTAAATATGACGCCAACAGGCCACGCTGGCGGCATCCATAACTGGTTTGTTAAATCAACGGGGCAAAGCTTCGAGCAAATGCTAAAAACCATGGGCACTGGCCTTTTAGTGACAGAGCTGATGGGGCAAGGTGTAAATACGGTAACAGGTGATTACTCTCGTGGTGCGGCGGGTTTCTGGGTTGAGAATGGTGAGATCCAATATCCAGTTTCTGAAATTACCATTGCAGGTAACTTGGCTGATATGTACCACAATATTGTTGCTGTAGGTAATGATGTAGAAACACGTTCACAAATTCAAACCGGTTCTATCTTAATTGAATCAATGAAGATTGCGGGTCAGTAATACGGCCTGAAGCTATACAAATAAAAGTGATAAAAAAAGCGCACTGTCATTAATGAGAGCGCGCTTTTTAATAGGGATTGTTCGAACTACATTAAAATAGTAGCCAAACCTAGGAAAGCAGATAAACCAATAATATCGGTGATGGTAGTTAACGCCATTCCTCCTGCTAATGCAGGGTCTATATTCATTTTCTTTAGAAGTACAGGGATAGCAACGCCAGCAACTCCGGCTACTGTTAAGTTAACGAGCATTGCAGCAGATATGATTACTCCAAGCATAATGTCACCTTTCCAAACCATAACGATACCGCCAATGATAGAAGCCCACAAAATACCATTGAGTAGGCCAATGCCTGCTTCTTTGAATAATAATTCTTTTTGGTTACTGTCGCCGATATGACCAACGGCTAAACCACGGATCACTAGAGCAACCGTTTGATTTCCAGCAACACCTCCCATTGAAGGAACAATGGTCATAAGTACAGCGATGGATGCCATTTGCGCTAAAGTGGCTTCAAACATATTTGAAACCGAAGCGGCAGCAAGGGCTGCAAGTACATTCATACCAAGCCAAACACTACGACGGCGTGCTGATTTTACTACGGGTGCGAAAGTGTCTTCTTCGTCATCCATACCGGCCATGCTCATCATTGAGTGCTCGGCATCTTCACGAATAACATCGACAACGTCATCAATAGTAATACGGCCTAAAAGTAGGTTGTTTTCATCAACAACCGGTGCCGATATCCAGTTACGACGTTCAAATAAGTTAGCCACTTCGCCATCGTCAGTATTTACTGGGATCGCTTCATCGGCATCATCCATCACATCGCTAACCAATACATCAGGTTGTGCAGTAAGAATAGTGGTTAAGGATAAGTGACCAATTAAACGGCTTTCTTCATCCAATACATACAGAGCATCGGTTGCTTCTGGCAATTCGCCTTTCATGCGAAGGTAGCGAAGGACAACATCGATCTCTACATCAGCACGAATGGTAATGAAGTCGGTATTCATCATACCGCCAGCGGTGTCTTCTGGATAAGATAGGGCGGTTTCAACGCGGAAGCGATCAACCGTATCCATTTGACTTAATACTTCGCGTGAGAGGTCGTCAGGCAAACTACGAAGAACATAGGCAACATCATCCGTTTCCATGCCTTCGGTTGCTTCTACTATGCTCTCAAGAGCCATTTGAGAGACGATGCTATCTTTTACGCCTTCTGATAACTCATCAAGGATTTCACCGTAATCTTCAGGATCGGTTAATTGCCATAATACGTTACGGCTTTTTCTGGGCGAGGCTTCTAATAGATGGGCAATATCCTCGGGTTCCATGTCTTGTAATAAACGACGAACATGGACAAACATCCCACTATCAAGTGCATTAGATACTTCTTGAAGAGTTTGATGGGTTTGATCGAAATCTTGTAGTTCTTGCATACTCTCCCCCATAGAAAACCGATTTCTAACTCGAATAATGAGTATAGATAATTTAGATTAGATAATGGGCTGAATAGTAACGCAATTTGGAGGGCGCGATAAGTGAATTTTGTAAGGATTGGGTTAAACTGGTGTTGAGATGAGTATTATCTACTCATCTTCGTCAAAACCCGCTTCAATCAGTTCGCAAATAGCATTGAGCGCTTGCTCAGCATCAGGCCCATCAGCAGAAACATCAACATACTGCCCTTGTGCTGAGTCCAGCATTAGCAGCCCCATGACACCATCAGCAGTTGCCTGTTTTTTCTCGTCATTGGTTAGAGTGATTACAGCATCAAAGCTTTGTGCCATTTCAACTAATTTGATGGCTGCTCTAGCATGTAACCCAAGCCGATTTTTTATCAACAGGTGACGGGATGAAATTGGCATTGTTAGTGCCTCTCTAGTGTTTTATGACGAATTTGCACTTGTTGCCCTTGCTGTTTAAAGTACTCACCAAGCTGCTGGGTTATATAGACAGAACGGTGTTGCCCACCAGTACAACCAATCGCAACGGTTAAATAACTGCGATTGTTTTTTTCTAAGGCAGGTAGCCAAGTAGTAAGAAAGGTTTGAATTTGTTCTTTTAATAGAATCACATCATCGTGTTTTTCTAAGTAATCAGCAACGGGTTTATCTAATCCTGTCATTGGTCTTAGACTTGGCTCCCAATGAGGGTTAGGTAAAAATCGGACATCAAAAACATAATCCGCATCGGTGGGTAAGCCGTGCTTAAAGCCAAAAGACTCAAACACCATAACTAATTCTTTTGATTCTCGACCTAGAATACGGGAACGTAGAGTTTCACTTAAGTCATGAATGGACTTTGTGGTGGTATCAAGAACTAAATCTGCACCTTCTTTAAAGTTACATAGAATGTTTTTTTCTAATGCGACGGCTTGCTCTAGTGAACATTGTTCACCAGTTAAAGAGAGTGGATGCAAGCGACGAGTTTCACTATAACGCTTAATCAATTCTTTATTTTCAGCGTCTAAGAAAACAACAGTTACATCATGATTTTTTTTCAGTTCAGTTAAGGTATTGGTCAGTAATTGCGGATCTTTTGGTAGATTTCGAATATCGATACTTACGGCCACATTTTGAGTGGTGTGTTGAATGGACTCGACAAACTGAGTAAGAAGATCAATAGGGAGATTATCGACACAATAATACCCTAAATCTTCTAATACTCGAAGTGCAACGGATTTACCGGCGCCAGAGTTACCACTAACTACCATGAGTTTCATTATGCGACCTTTGTGTTTATTAAGAGGTGAAAATTTGATATAGGTCTTGATCACTCTCGGCATGACGAAGTTGACGTAAGACATGCTTATCATTGAGTTTTTCAGCAACACAAGAGAGTGTTTTTAGGTGAAATTTACATTGCTCATCAGGGACGAGTAAGGCAAAGAGTACATCGACAGGACGATTATCTATGGCATCAAATTCGATCGGTTCTTGGCACCGAAGTAAGACAGCAACGGCATTATCACAGTTAAAAATTCGACCGTGTGGAATGGCAATACCATTACCAATGCCGGTACTTCCCATTTTTTCTCGGTTTAATAAACTTTCAAATAACTCTTGAGGGTTTTGCCCAATTTTGGGTGCCGCAATTTCACTAATAAGTTCTAATGCGCGTTTTTTACTTGAGCATTGGACTGCACTTTTAGTGCAGTCCAATGAAAGAATGGTGCTTAATTGCATGTTAATGACTACTTAGTTTTTCTTTATGTTTATTAAGTTGGCGAACGAGTTTGTCCACCAAACCATCAATAGCGGCATACATATCTTCTGCGTCAGAATGGGCGTGTATGTCACCTTGATTTACATGAAGTGTTGCTTCGGCTACATGCAGTACTTTTTCTAATTTTAGTACAACATGGACATTGTTAATGTGTTCAAAAAAGCGATCGAGTTTTTGGAATTTGGTATCGACATACTCACGAAGGCTATCGGTTAGTTCGACGTTTTGACCTGTGATGTTTATTTGCATAACACTTCCTTTCTGTTAATTAAAGTAAACGCTTACGCTGATTCGATGGAGCAATACCTAGTGATTCACGATATTTAGCTATGGTGCGTCGTGCAACTTGGATACCTTGTTCAGCTAATAAGGTTGCGATTTTACTGTCACTTAACGGTTTGGCTTGATTCTCAGCCGCGACCAACTTTTTCACTAGTGCTCGAATAGCGGTAGATGAACACTCACCCCCATTATCCGTACTAACATGACTAGAGAAGAAATATTTTAATTCAAAAATACCACGAGGGGTATGCATGAATTTTTGTGTTGTTACACGAGATATCGTTGATTCGTGCATTTCAACGTCTAAAGCGATGTCATTGAGCACCATTGGCTTCATCGCTTCTTCACCATATTCGAAGAAATCTTGTTGATGTTCAACTATACAACGCGCAACTTTGAGCAGCGTCTCGTTTCTGCTCTCTAAACTTTTAATTAACCACTTTGCCTCTTGCAAATTGGTTCGAATAAATTGTCCGTCAGGACTGTTACCTAATCCTTTACCTAATGCTGCATATTCCGCATTTACTTTTAAGCGAGGTACGCTGTCTGGGTTAATAGTTACAACCCATTTGCCATTATGTTTAAAGACTGAAACGTCAGGAATAACGTATTCTGTGTCAGTATCAATAACTCGATTTCCAGGTCTAGGATCAAGTTCATGAATTAGCATCATGACTTGTTTTAAGTCACTTTCTTTAAGCTTAGTCTCTTTTGTTAATTGTCGGTAGTCACGATTACCTAATAGGTTAATGTAATTGGTTAGGATCAATCTTGTTTCTTGAAGCCAAGGCGTGTCCGCTGGATAGGTGGCAAGTTGTAACATTAAGCATTCAGCAAGATCACGTGAAGCTACGCCTAATGGGTCAAATTGTTGAATGCGTTTTAATACGACCTCAACCTCATCCATTTCAACATCATCATTACCAAGACTTTCTAATACCTCATCAAGGCTGATGGTTAAATAACCATAGTCGTCTAATGATTCAATAATGGTGGTAGCAATAGTTCGGTCAATATCACTGAAAGGGGTTAAATCCGCCTGCCACATTAAATAGTCTTGCAGGCTTTCAGTCGTTTCACCCTGATATAATGGCGTATCATCATCAATAGCTAACCCTGTACTGCCACTGTTAGCACTATACACATCATCCCAGCTCGCATCCATTTCAAGCTCTTCTGAAATATTATTGCTTTCAATAACATCACTGCTGTCAGTAATAGGATCTTCTTGTTCTGCACTTGCGGTTTCTTTTTCAGGCGTTGGCTCTGGAGATAATAAACTTTCAGGCGTACTTAATTGCTCTTCTTCAACATCAAGAAGAGGGTTAGAGTCGAGAGCTTCTTGAATCTCTTGCTGTAGGTCAAGGGTCGACAACTGTAATAATCGAATTGCTTGCTGTAACTGAGGCGTCATAGCAAGTTGTTGGCCCATTTTTAACTGAAGAGATGCTTTCATTATATAGTGATACCTTTATATAAATTACAACTTAAACTGATCACCAAGATAAACGCGTTTAACGTGTTCATCATTTAATACGTGTTCAGGGGTGCCGTTGGCTATCATATGGCCTTGGCTAACGATGTAAGCGTGCTCACATACATCCAGAGTTTCACGAACGTTATGGTCTGTAATTAACACACCTAAACCACGATCTCTTAAATGTTGAATGATTTTTTTGATATCGATTACAGAAATAGGATCGACACCAGCAAAAGGTTCATCTAATAGGATGAACTTTGGATTTGCTGCTAATGCACGGGCAATTTCAACTCGACGACGTTCGCCACCAGATAAGGCCATGCCATTACTGTTGCGAATGTGTTGAATATTGAACTCATCAAGAAGCTCTTCGAGTTTGTCTAAACGCTCGGCTTTGCTTAGATCTTTACGAGTTTGCAGAACAGCCATAATATTATCAAAAACAGACAGTTTTCTAAAAATAGAGGCTTCTTGAGGTAGATAACCTATGCCCATTTTTGATCTGTTATGCATTGGCTGCAATGAAATATCAACACCATCAATAGTGATCGAGCCTTCATCACGAGAGACAAGGCCAACAATCATATAGAAAGAGGTCGTTTTACCTGCGCCATTTGGTCCAAGTAAGCCCACAATCTTTCCTGATTCAACCGTCAAGCTCACATCAGTAACCACTTTACGGCTACCGTATGTTTTTGCGAGGTTTTTTGCTTCTAAAATGGCCATAATTATTTTTTATTCAATTGGCTAGGCTGAAGTATGGTAGTAACTCGTTCATTTTTACCACCATCAGCAATTAATTTTTGAGTCTTCATATTATAGGTAATTACTTTACCTTTAATGATGCTGTCGTCTTGAGTTAATTCAGCATTATCCGTCATTTTTAGAAATTCTTTTTCTAATTCATAACGCAATTTATCAGCCTTACCTTTGAGGGTTTTGCCATCATCAGTTAATTGGCTAAAGCGTGTTGGTTTTCCATACGCTTCTAAGATCTCACGACCTTCTTGCCCTTGAGGGCGGATAACGATAAGTTTATCAGCAAAAATTTCAATACTGCCTTGCTTTAATGTTACATCACCAATAAATGTCACTTGATTACTTTGCATATCAAAGTCTTGTGAATTTGAATTAATGTGTATTGGTTGCTCTGTGTCGCTGCTTAATGCCCAGCTTGGAGAACTTAACAATAAGCCAGCAAGTAGACTAACGTGTGAAAGCTTCATAGATACCTTGTACATTTTTTAATAGGGTCGTTTGTTGGCTAGTAAAGTTACCTTTCATACCTACGCCTGTTGTTTCAAACGTTGGGCCAACTAAGTTAACGACATCTTCTGTCGAAAAATCCTTGGTGGAAAGTTCTATTGTTATGCTATCGGTTGTCATTGTGTCAAATGCTGCACCAGGCAGTAAATTTTTTACGATGACATTACCGCTTAAATAGAGCTCATGGTTTTTATTTAGGACACCAATATCAGAAATTATTTCCCACTCTTTTAGTTCTCCATCTTTAAAAACAAAAAGGTGCGGGGTTGTAAAGTTGGTTTCACCAGTTTTAGCAAAGCGCTCTAAGGCTTTTGCATCGATTTGGTAATTACGAACACCACTTTCATCATAGTTATTATTGCTAATGTCTCTGCCTGTAAAAACAGGGACTTGTTGATCTGGTGTTATTTGCTGATTATTTTGAGCGTATTCGTAATACAAGTAATACCCTGACCAGCTGGAGATCATCAATAATATTGCCATGAAAAGGTGTTTCAAGGTCATATACTTAAACCTTTATGTTGCTCAAGTTCGCCTTTGGCTTCTAGGATAAGATCACTAACTTCGCGAACAGCGCCATGGCCTCCCTTAATGGTGGTCACATAATTTGCGCGTTGCACAAGTAGTGGATGTCCATCAGAGACACAAACTTTTAGCGCTACCTTTTCCATTACTGGCCAGTCAATAAGATCATCACCAATATACCCAGTATGCTCAGGTGCGACATTGAGTTTAGTTAAAATATCTTGATAGGCTTGCAGTTTATTATCTTGACCTTGATAAATTAGTTTAATACCAAGGGCCGTCATGCGGTTTTCTACAATTTTAGAGTTACGGCCCGTGATGATGGCGATTTCAACGCCAGCAGACATTAACGATTTAACACCGTAACCATCGCGAGTATGGAAGGTCTTTAACTCTTCACCGTCATTACCCATATAAACTAGGCCGTCAGAGAAAACACCATCAACATCACAGATAAGTAATTTAATGTCTTTTGCAATGTTAAACACGGTTTCGTCGACATTACCGTAGAGTGTTGAAATGAATTTAGTTACCATTACATTACTCCCGCTTTTAGTAAATCGTGCATATTAAGTGCTCCGACTAAACGATGTTTTTCATCGCATAACAGTAGGCCATTAATTTTCTTATCTTGCATTAAGTTCAGGCCTTCAACCGCCAGTAGGTTTGGATTTGCAACTGCTGGAGAGTGTGTCATCACTTCACCAATCGTTTGGGTATGAATATCAACTCGATTATCCAATAAACGACGTAAATCACCATCAGTAAAAATACCAATGACTTTTTGTTCGTTATCGACAATGGCGGTCATCCCTAATCCTTTTTCAGACACTTCAAGCAGTGCTGTTTTAATTAGAGCATCTTTCGTTACCATTGGCAGTTCATCATCTTTGTGCATGATATCAGACAATAATAGCAGTAATTTACGGCCAAGTGCGCCACCTGGGTGAGATAAGGCAAAATCATCCGCAGTAAAGCCTCTTGCTTGTAAAAGAGCGACAGCAAAAGCATCACCCATAGCAAGAGTTGCTGTGGTACTTGATGTTGGTGCTAACCCTAAAGGACACGCTTCTTGAGGTACGGTAATTTGTAAGTTTACATCGGCTACTTTTGCCATGCTTGAATCAGGATTACCGGTCATGGTGATTAATGTAATACCAAGACGTTTAATAACCGGTAAGAGCGCTAAAATTTCACCCGCTTCACCTGAATTTGAAATGGCAATAACCACATCGCCTTTTTCTATCATACCCAAGTCACCATGGCTTGCTTCACCTGGGTGCACAAAGAAAGAGGGGGTGCCTGTACTTGCTAATGTTGCTGCAATTTTATTTCCTATATGGCCCGATTTCCCCATACCCATTACAACTACTTTACGCTTACATTCCAACATTAATTGGCATGCTTTAGCAAAATCATCATTAATGTAGTTGTTCAGTTGGGTGAGTGCATCTATTTCAATTTGAAGTACATTTTTTCCTGCAGAGCAGAAATCAAACTGAGTTGCCATCGGGGTACCACCTTTAGTTTGGTTATAACAGATGTATGATTTGGATGAGTAGCGTATACAATTATTATGCCATATACCAGAGGTAGTTCAAGCTAGTGGGGATGGTTATGAGAATGAATCAATGAAATGTATATGGGTTGTTAATTAATAAAGCGTTTTTACTAATTAACAAACCTATATTTTTTAAAATGAGAGTGTGATTATATTGTGTAAAAAAGGTAACCTTGATATGCCAAGAAGCATGCCACTAATACACCACCTTCAATTCGGTTAATACTGCGGCTCTTACCTAGTGCCATAAATAGCAATAAAACTGAAACTCCCATCATTACATAAAAATCACGACTCATTAAATCAGGGCTAATTTCTGATGGGTTGATAAGTGCAGGAATCCCCATAACCGCAAGGATATTGAAGACGTTTGAGCCGATAATATTACCCGCAGCCATATCATCTTCACCTTTTAATACACCCGCGACAGATGCAGCCAGTTCAGGAAGACTTGTGCCTAATGCAATAATCGTCAAGCCGATCACTAGATCACTCATGCCAAAGAATTTAGCAATAACAACGGCATTATCAATCAGCATATTTGCACCAACGGGTAGCAAAATAAGCCCAACAACAACCCAGAATAAGGCAATTTTATTATCTACGCCTTCAGGAATTTCTGACTCTTGCTCTTCGAGAAGGATATCCCCATTTTGCTGTTCGCTTTTACTGATATAAAGCATCGCGATAATAAAGGCAGCAAAAAGTACAATTAATAATACCCCTTCGTAAAAACCAAGGTAGTTGTTATACATGATTGCGCCTGCTAACAAGGTCACAATCAACATGAGTGGTAGTTCACGACGAATGATGCCAGAGCTAATCGCAAGAGGCTTAATAATCGCGGTTATACCTAAAATTAACGCAATGTTCGCAATGTTTGAGCCTATTACATTACCTACTGCGGTATCTGTTTTACCATCTAATGCCGCTGCGGCTGATACCATCATTTCTGGTGCGGATGAGCCCATAGCTAAGATAGTCATACCAATCACAAGAGGAGATATACCGTAGTTTTTTGCTAATGCGGCAGAACCAAATACCAGTTTATCAGCGCCCCAAACTAGTAGAGAGAGGCCGACAATAAGAAGTAGAGTTGGCATGAACAGCTCTGTCATTGTGTTAATTTCCTTTTGTAGAAGATATTTTATAGTTGAGGGGAGCAATTTTGACGCTTATCTGACAAAAAGGAAAGAGAAAAGGACGCCTTTACTTAGGGATAATCGCAACAATGTTAAAAAAAAGAAATGGCATCGGTAACTTAACGTATACTTATGCAGGTGTTGTTAGAAAGTGATTTTAGATGAATTATATTGATATGGATAAAAAAACAACCTTAATAAAAGTAGAAAATCTCACTTTTAAACGTGGTGAGCGAGTGATTTTTGATGACATTAGTTTGTCTGTCCCAAAAGGAAAAATTACCGCCATTATGGGGCCGTCAGGGATAGGGAAAACGACATTATTACGATTGATTGGTGGACAGATTTTCCCTGAGTTTGGAAATATTCATTTTGAAGAGTGGAATATTCCTAAACTGGGAAGAAAGGCGCTTTATTTAGCACGAAAAAAAATGGGTATGTTATTTCAATCAGGAGCACTTTTTACTGATATGAATGTGTTTGATAATGTCGCGTTTCCATTACGAGAGCACACTCGATTACCAGAAGAGCTTATCCGCACTTTAGTGTTATTGAAACTTGAAGCTGTGGGTCTACGTGGTGCTTCTGATTTAATGCCAAGTGAGTTATCCGGTGGTATGGCGCGTCGAGCAGCATTAGCTCGTGCAATTGCATTAGATCCTGATTTAATTATGTATGACGAACCTTTTGTTGGCCAAGATCCAATAACCATGGGGGTCTTGGTTGATTTGATCCGTAATTTAAATGATGCGTTAGGTTTGACCTCAGTTGTGGTCTCTCATGATGTACCAGAAGTCATGAGTATTGCGGATCATGTTTATTTATTAGCAAATGGAAAAGTCATTGCTCAAGGCTCGCCAAAAGAATTAGAAGAGAATCCAGACCCTCAAGTTCGGCAGTTTTTGGATGGGCGATCTGATGGCCCTGTTCCTTTTCGGTTCCCAGCCAAACCATTAAATGAGGTGTTGTTTTCTCATGAGTAACTTTTCTCTTATCTTATTTATCGAGCAGCTTGGTAAGCGTTTTTTATCGGTTTGTGAAGCATTTGGGCGTGCGACATTCATGCTATTAGGGGCTTTAATTTCAAAGCCTCAACCTCTCAAAATGTTTCCATTGCTATTAACTCAGTTATATTCCGTCGGGGTCCGCTCTTTAGTTATTATTGTCGTCTCTGGCTTATTTATCGGAATGGTTATCAGCTTACAAGGCTACATTATCTTGGTTGATTACGGTGCTGAAACCAGTTTAGGGCAGCTTGTCTCATTATCTTTATTAAGAGAACTAGGGCCTGTGGTGACAGCGCTATTATTTGCAGGGCGCGCTGGTTCTGCTTTAACCGCAGAAATTGGGTTAATGAAAACCACCGAGCAACTCTCAAGTATGGAAATGATGGCGATTGATCCTCTACGCCGTGTTATTGCACCGAGATTATGGGCTGGAATTATCTCAATGCCATTACTTGCAATGATCTTTATGGCGGTAGGAATATGGGGCGGTCAAATTGTCGGTGTTGAATGGAAAGGCATTGATTATGGTAGTTTTTGGTCATTAATGCAGTCATCGGTTGATGTGCGCTATGACATCGTAAACAGTCTAATTAAGTGTGTGGTGTTTGCGTTTATGGTTACGTGGATTGCCTTATTTAATGGTTATGATGCGACGCCAACGTCTGAGGGTATTTCGCTGGCAACAACACGAACGGTAGTGCATTCGTCACTGGCGGTATTAGGAATTGATTTTGTGCTGACAGCACTGATGTTTGGGAATTAATTATGCAACAGACACGTAAGGTAGAATTTTTTGTTGGTCTTTTTGTATTAGCGGGAATGGCTGCGTTACTCATGTTATTACTTAAAGTTGCGGATGTTCGAAGTGGTGGCAGTGGTGAGTATTATACGCTAAATGCTCAGTTCGATAATATTGGCAGTTTAAAGTCACGCTCGCCAGTAAAGGTTGGTGGTGTTGTGGTTGGGCGTGTAGAAGGCATCACGCTAGATACTGAAAGTTATTTACCAATAGTAAGTATGGAGATCGATAAGCAATTTGGTTCTTTTCCTGAAACCTCTGCGGCACAAATTTTAACCTCAGGATTAATTGGTGAACAATACATAGGCATAGTACCGGGCTTTGTTGATGAAGACATTGATATGCTTGGAGACGGTGATTATATAGAAGACACTAAATCGGCTTTAGTTCTAGAAGATATGATAGGCCAAGTGCTGTATAGCATTGGTGGCGATTCGTCAGAGAAAAGTGAGAATGAGTAATGAAACAGTGGATTAGCCTATTTGCCCTTATAGTAAGTTTATTTACAGGTACAGTTCAGGCTCAAGATATCGATAAAACAAAACCATACGAAATGATGGCTCAGGTATCTGAAATGACGTTTGCACGCTTGAAAGCAGAGCAAGCTGCGATTCAGTCTGATCCTAATGTATTAAAAACGGTGGTTGATGAAGAGTTAATGCCATACGTCAATGTGAGATATGCCGCTTATAAGTTATTAGGCACTCATTTAAAGAAAACCTCACCAGAAGAACGTGCTGAGTTTGTTACTGCGTTTCGTGATTATTTAGTGTCATCTTATGCTCAAGTATTAACGCTATATACAAACCAACAAATTGTATTAGAAAAAGCGAAAAAAATACCTGAGGGTAAAAGAATTATCAGCGTTCGTGTTGATATTTTAGATTCTGCTCGCCCAACGGTAAAAGTGGATTTTAAACTGCGTAAGAATAAGAAAACGGGAGAGTGGCAGGCGTTTGATATGGTTGCCGAAGGCGTCAGTCTTTTATCCACCAAACAGTCAGAGTGGAATGGTAAAATTCGCAAAGAAGGCATTAGCTCAGTAAGTAAAGAATTGGCTTCTTTAGCGCAGCAACCTATTCGCCTAGAAGGCAGTAAATAATGCTAATGGTGGACTTATGTGAGACGAAAATAGATGAAATTCATCTAAATGGAGCCCTTGATCGTGAGACTGTGCCGAATATTTGGAAAGAATTGACAGAATGGAAACCTAAATCAACACAAGTAAAGGTAGACTTAGGTCACGTTAATCGCATTGACTCAGCAGGGGTAGTGTTACTTTTACACCTAATAGAGCATGCAAAAAATCAAAACTGTCATATAATGCTAGCTTTCGTCCCTGATCAGCTCATTACATTAATTCAATTAAGTAATGTGGAATCATTGTTTGCTGATCACTTAATAACGCAAAAGGTAGAGTAATGGAAAGCGCCGAGATTAAAGAATTATTAGACGCAGCACTTCAACTTCAAGAGATTCACGTTAAAGGTGAAGGAAGCCATTTTGAAGTTATTGCTGTGGATGAATCGTTCAATGGAATGAGCCGAGTTAAAAAACAACAAACCATCTACGGACCTTTGATGGAACACATCTCAACAAATACCATTCACGCTCTATCAATAAAAGCGTTTACTCCGGAAGAGTGGGCACGTGATAAAAAATTAAATAGCTTATTCTAAGAGGCCCTTTGAATGTATAAGTTTCGAATTCAAGGAAGTGAAAAACCACTTTCTGGAGAGGTTACGATTTCTGGTGCAAAAAATGCTGCACTGCCAATTTTATTTGCAGCACTGCTGGCTGAAGAACCAGTAGAAGTTGCAAACGTTCCAAAATTACGTGATGTAGATACAACCATGGAGTTGTTACAACGCCTAGGTGCTAATGTTTCTCGTAATGGTTCAGTTCATATTGATGCTAGCGGTGTTAATGATTTCTGTGCACCGTATGATCTTGTAAAAACGATGCGTGCATCAATTTGGGCGCTTGGCCCATTAGTTGCTCGCTTTGGTAAAGGCCAAGTGTCGTTACCTGGTGGTTGTGCTATCGGTGCTCGTCCTGTTGATCTTCATATTCACGGACTTGAGCAGCTTGGCGCAACGATTAAGCTTGAAGAAGGCTACGTTAAAGCGGAAGTTGATGGTCGTCTGAAAGGCGCTCATATCGTAATGGATAAAGTAAGTGTTGGTGCAACAATCACTGTAATGTGTGCAGCAACATTGGCTGAAGGTAAAACTATTTTAGAAAACGCAGCGCGTGAACCTGAAATCGTTGATACTGCTAACTTCCTAAATGCGATTGGTGCGAAAGTATCAGGCATGGGTACAGATACGATTACGATTGAAGGCGTAGAGCGTCTTGGTGGTGGTTATCATGAAGTGGTTGCTGACCGTATTGAAACGGGGACTTTCTTAGTTGCTGCTGCGGTATCTGGCGGTAAAGTTGTTTGTAAGAACACTAAAGCGCATCTACTTGAAGCCGTTCTTGCTAAGCTTGAAGAAGCCGGTGCAAAAGTTGAAACGGGTGAAGATTGGATTAGCCTGGATATGACTGGTCGTGAGCTTAAAGCGGTAAATATCCGTACAGCACCACACCCTGCATTCCCAACAGACATGCAAGCACAGTTTACTTTGTTAAACATGATGGCAAAAGGCCCTGGCATTATTACTGAAACGATTTTTGAAAACCGTTTCATGCATATTCCTGAACTGCAACGCATGGGTGCTCATGCTGAAATCGAAGGTAATACCGCTATTTGTGGCGATACTGATGGTTTAAGTGGTGCTCAAGTGATGGCGACAGATTTACGTGCCTCTGCAAGCCTTGTTATCGCTGGTTGTATAGCAAAAGGTGAAACAATTGTTGATCGAATTTATCATATCGACCGTGGTTATGATAAGATCGAAGATAAGTTAACCGCATTAGGTGCGAACATCGAAAGAGTTCGTAGCAGCGAAATCTAATCAACAGATTATTTTGCTAAAAAAGCTAAGCGGAAACCGGGTATATAATGACCCGGTTTTTTATTGTTTGTATGTAGGAGAAACACTTATGATCGCATTGTTACGCCTAATTGCTTTGGCTATCTTTGCTGTCTTTACGTTTGTATTTGGTTGTGGCTATTGTTTACTTAGCCCTCGAAATCCAAAACACGTTTATACGTTTGGCTTGTGGTTTGCTCGTATGTCGCGAGTGTTTGGTATTAAACTTGAAGTACGCGTTCCTGATAGTGTAAAAAATGCTGGCCCAAGTTTGTACATTGCTAATCACCAGAATAACTGGGATCTATTTACTGTCTCAGGTGCTATCCAGCCTCGTACAGTAACGGTTGGCAAAAAGAGTTTAGCGTGGATGCCACTGTTTGGTCAGTTATACTGGATCACCGGTAACATTTTGATTGATCGTAATAATCGTAGCAAAGCGGTGGGTACGATTGCTCAAGTTGCTGACAATATTAAAAAACGTAATGTGTCTGTTTGGATGTTTCCTGAGGGCACTCGTTCACGTGGTCGTGGTTTATTGCCATTTAAAACTGGCGCATTTCATGCCGCGCTTGCTGCTGAAGTACCAGTAACTCCAATTGTATGTAGTAGCACAGATGGCGTTAAATTAAATCGTTGGAACAACGGCACTGTTATTGTTGAAATTTTACCTCCAGTAAGTACTGATGGTTACGACAAAAATAACGTTCGTGATTTTGCCAATGAATGTCGTGAACAAATGAAAGTTAAGCTGGAAGAATTAAATAAAGAAGTTGCCGAGCGCAATCAAGCTTAAGTTTTAATTATAATAATTATTAAGGGGTGTATGGCTTGCTATATGCCCTTTTTCTTTCGTGTGTAGAATAAAAATGACTGAACAAGTTATCCTTGTAAATCAACAAGGTGAAACCATTGGGACCATGGAAAAGCTAGAAGCCCACCAAAAAGGGTTATTGCACTTGGCTTTTTCCGTTTTGCTGTATCGAAAAACAGAAGATGAGTATGAATTTCTATTACAGAAGCGTGCAGACTGTAAATATCACAGTAAAGGAAAGTGGAGTAATACTTGTTGCTCTCATCCAAGATTACATGAATCGGTCGAGCTTGCTGGCGAGAGACGATTGGAAGAAGAGATAGGTATTACGAGTGTTAACGCTAATGTGTTTGAAAATCTAGGTTGGTTTATTTATCAAGCTGAGTTGGAGAATGGATTGAGTGAACATGAGCAAGATTACATATTACTGGCTAATACACCTGATGTGGAATTTACGCTGAATCCTGATGAAGTTAGTGATATTCAGTGGTGGAGCCAGAGCCGTATTAAGCAAGAATTAACAAATAATCCTGCTGTATTTTCTGTATGGTTTGAAACGGTTTTTGATAAAGCGACACAATATTTATCGAATTAATTGTATTGGCATAAAAATAAGGCAGAGATTAGTGATACCAATGGCTGCCTTACTTTATTTACGGCATTGCTGGTGTTAATTATTTACGAACAGCAATTGCTTCAATCTCAATACCAACATCTTTTGGAAGACGAGCGACTTCAACACAAGAACGTGCAGGGTAGTTCGCTACTTTATGCTCATCAAAGAAGTTGCCATACACTTCGTTTACTGTGCCAAAGTCATTCAGATCTTTTACGAAAACGGTCATTTTTACAATGTCAGATACCGTTAGGCCTGAAGCCTCTACAACTGCCTTAACGTTCTCTAAAGATTGGCGAGCTTGCTCTGCAATATCATCAGACACTTCACCTGTCGCAGGGTTTACAGGGATTTGGCCTGAAGTTAGTACCATATTACCAAGATCAACACCTTGAATGTATGGGCCAATTGCAGCAGGTGCATTGTCTGTATGAAGAACTTTAGTCATTGTAATGATTCCTTTTTGATTGGTATTCGGTTCAATCAATCCAATATAAAACAAACCTTATCAATAAAAAAGCCCCAGAAGATCTGAGGCTGAAAAATATTGAACTAAGTATGAGATTAATTTAAATCAGTAACCACTTCGCGTGAATATACTTTCTCACAGTATTTGCATTTTAAATGGATATCATCTTTTTTAGTGATAACTTTAAAACTGCTATCAACCGGCTCACCATGAGTAATACAGTTACTGTTTGGGCACTCGAATACCCCAGTAATTTGTGAAGGAAGAACAAGAGGAATTTTTTTCACTACCTCATAATTTTCAATTTGATTTACTGTTGCGTGTGGCGCATATAATGACAATTTGCTCGCTTGCTCTGGCGTGACAAATGTATTTTCAATTTTAAGTAAATCTTTCGCTCCTAACGCAGAAGAGGGAAGGTTTAAACCAATCGTCACGCGCTCTGCTGTCTTATCCATTTGAAACAGTTTAAGTACTTTCACCCCAATGTTTGCAGGGATGTGATCGATTACCGTACCGTTATTAATTGCTTCAACGCGTAATTGAGTTTTGTTAGGCATTATCATTTCTCCCTAAAGTGTTTCGTTAAGAACAAGAGCTAATAAAGCTTGTCGAGCATAAACACCATTTTCTGCTTGTTGGAAATAGTAAGCATACGGGGTGCTATCAACATTAGTATCAATCTCATCAACACGAGGTAGTGGGTGTAATACTTTTAAGTTTTCACGGGCAGGCGTTAGGTTTTCTGCAGAAAGGATATAAGCAGATTTAATGTGTGCGTATTCTGATTCATCAAAACGTTCTTTTTGAACGCGAGTCATATACAGAATATCTAACTCCGGAATCGCTTCATCCATGCTGTTTAGCAATTGATATTCAATGCCAAGTGCGTCTAATTCTTCACAGATATAATCTGGCATCGCTAAGACTTCAGGTGCGATAAAGAAGAACTTAATACCATTAAATTTGGCTAACGCTTGGGTTAATGAATGAACAGTACGACCGTATTTTAAATCCCCTACAAAGGCGATGTTTAGATTATCTAAACGGCCTTGGGTTTCATAGATGGTGTATAAGTCTAATAGTGTTTGCGTCGGGTGTTGGTTTGCACCATCGCCCGCATTAATAACTGGAGTGCCATTAGAGAATTCAGAAGCTAAACGTGCAGCCCCTTCTTTTGGATGACGCATAACATAAGCATCAACATAAGAGGTAATCACTTGAACAGAATCAGCCAGTGTTTCACCTTTTTGAGCAAGGGAAGTATTGCCTGCAGTATCAAAACCGATAACAGAGCCACCTAAGCGCTGAATTGCGGTTTCAAAAGAAAGGCGGGTACGAGTTGACGCTTCAAAAAAACAGCTAGCAACCACTTTATTTTTTAATAAATCAGGTTGAGGTTCTTTTTTAATGTTCCCTGCAGTTTCTACAATCAGTTCTAACTCTTGACGAGAAAGTTCTGGAATAGAAAGGATGTGCTTTTGGTATAGCGAGTTAGCCATAGTCTCTCTTCCCTTTTATTTATCATATTGAAGTCAAAAAAAAGCCCCCTATAAAATAGGAGGCTTTAAAAAATCGTTAATTAGGAAACTCAAAAAATAGGGGGCCACCACACTTTGCTAGTGTAGATACATGGTCAACCACTGTATGAATATAAGTCAATAACATCACAATTTCCTAATAAATTGCGCGGGATTATACTCGTATCGAAATTCTAAGCAAGCGTTTGCATCAAATTTTCTTTTGATTACTTTTTAAAACAAGAGGGATTAACTCCCTAGTGTTGCAACCATAACGGCCTTGATGGTGTGCATTCTATTTTCTGCTTCATCAAATACAATAGAGTAGTCAGATTCAAAGACTTCATCAGTGACTTCGAGCCCATTCATGCCATATTTATCTGCAATCTCTTTGCCTATTCTTGTCTCGTCATTATGGAAGGCTGGTAGGCAGTGCATGAATTTTACGTTCGGATTATTGGTTGCTTTAATCACATCCATATTGATTTGATAAGGGGTCATTAAGGCGACACGTTCATCCCAAGCTTCGGGGGCTTCTCCCATAGAAACCCAAACGTCAGTGTATAAGAAATCACAATTCTTCACGCCTTGTTGTACCTCTTCGGTCAGCACAATTTTAGCCCCTGTTTGCGCCGCAATGTATTGGCACTGAGCAACGAGTTCCTCTTCTGGCCAAAATTGTTTTGGTGCAACAAGGCGGATCTCCATGCCCATTTTAGCGGCACCAACCATAAGAGAATTTCCCATGTTATTACGTGCATCACCAAGGTAGGCAAAAGTAAGTTGGTTTAATTGCTTACCATTTGCATATTCTTGCATAGTAAGAAAATCAGCTAAAATTTGAGTCGGGTGGAATTCATCAGTTAATCCATTCCATACAGGAACACCAGCATGCTCCCCCAGTTCTTCAACAATCGATTGACCAAAGCCACGGTATTCGATGCCATCGTACATGCGTCCGAGTACACGAGCGGTATCTTTCATCGATTCTTTTTGACCAATTTGAGAGCCCGACGGACCAAGGTAAGTGACTCTTGCTCCTTGATCAAAAGCGGCAACTTCAAAGGCACAACGTGTGCGAGTAGAGGCTTTTTCAAAAATAAGTGCAATGTTTTTACCTGACAGGCGAGGTTGCTCATACCCCGCGTATTTTGCTTTTTTTAGCTCAGCAGACAGCTCAAGTAAATGTGCAATCTCTTTAGGGGAAAAATCTAATAGTTTTAAAAAATTTCTATTACGTAAGTTAAAAGCCATCGTGTGCTCCTTGCCATGAATGCTAATCTGATAAAATCCATTTAAGCATATAAATGCAGGTAATGTGAATTTATATTTAAATTTTATTTTGTGTTGAGGCTAAATGCCGTCTCTTTCTATTGGGCAACTCATGCAACGCGCACCACCACGACCACGGCCTAATTCATCGCCTGTAATTGGAAGAACCTTGATGCCAGCTTTATCATATTTCTCATTGGTATAAGTATTACGCTCATACGCTACGACAACGCCAGGTTTTATGGTTAGCACGTTATTGGCATCGTGCCATTGCTCTCGTTCTGCTTCATAGCTATCCCCGCCTGTCGTAATGATATTTAACTCATCGAGATCTAACGCTGCCATTAATACATTTTGAAAATTAGGCATCTCTTTAATCGCAAGGTGCTGTTCACCACAAGGTGTGATTGACCAGCAAGGCATGTCTTTATTGATTACTCTTGGATAGACAGAGAATACGTTATGGTCCATATGAGTCATGACGGTATCTAAATGCATACATGATCGATCTTCAGGTAGCTTAATAGCGATAACTTGCTTGGCTTGATGAGTTCGGAATAATTGCTTTGCTAGATTCTCAATACCTTGAGGAGTGGTTCGTTCAGAAATACCAACCAGTACGTTACCTTTGCCAATAACTAGTACATCCCCACCTTCAATGGTGGCATTGTCGTAATCTCGGTTTTCATTTTCAAAATATTGTGAAAATACCTGTTGAGAAAATATAGGGTGCCAGCGATAAATTGCACGTAAATGGTTCGATTCTCTTTTTCGTGCGTCTTTAGCCATTGGATTAATGGAAACACCACCATAGATCCAGCATGAAGTATCTCGAGTAAATAAATGGTTTGGTAATGGCTCAATGACAAAATCAAAAGGGTCACTCAGTTGCTGCAACATCGAGGGAGCTTTAAATGGCAGCTCAATAAAGGCAAGACCACCTAATAAAATTGAAGCCAGCTCCTTGTTGTCTTTTTCAAGCAGAAACGCCCTAATTTGATTAGAAAAAGTAGGGCCAAAGCGATAATGAGAAATTTGATGCTTGAGCAGCCATTGTTTGGCCTCAGGGTGTTGCAGAGTTTCTTCAAGTAAATTCTGTAGCAGTAATACCTCTACACCTTGAGATTCTAATGTTGCTACAAATTGGTCGTGCTCTAGCAACGCTTTTTCAACAGAGAGCACATCATCAAACAGTAAGTCGTGGCAGTTTGTTGGGGTAAGGTGAGCAAGTGCTCTTTCTGGACGGTGAAGAATAACACGGCGTAATTGGCCAATTTCAGAGCCAACAAATAGCTTATTCATAAGATTCCTTTCTAATATCTACAGCTAGTAAGAGAAATAATACCGTATAGTAGGGGATTATTCTTTAATTATTGAAGTACTAGGGAATTTGGTTTGAGCAGGCTATAATGACTAAGTTAATTTCTATTATTTTATACAGTGTGGAGCCTTACTATGTCTCAAGAAGATGAATATCTATCGGTTGAGCAATTTCTTGAATTGCAAAAAGCGGAAACGCGTGAAATTATTGAATCGCTAAAAGCCGATGGTAGTGAGCCGGATGCACTGTATGCGATTGAGCACCATTTAATGGCTGAAGATTTTAAAGCGCTTGAAAATGCGGTTGTTGAAGCATTTAAAATGGGCTTTGAAGTATTAGAAGCTGAAGAGCTTGAAGATGAAGATGGCGCTAAGATCCTTTGCTGTGATGCAGTAATGGATTCAGCGTTAGATGCTGAAGTTATTGATGCTCAAGTAGAGAAATTGGTTCAACTGGCTGAGAAATTCGACATTATCTATGATGGTTGGGGTACATACTACGAAGGCGAAGACGCTGAGTATGACGTTATAGAAGATGGTGACGACGAATAAAAAATTGTTGAATAGCGACAATTGAGAGACTGTGCCCTAGGCTTGTAATAACAAGTGTAGGGCATTTTTTTAGGGATGAATATAGTAATGAACTCAAGAATTATACTTAATGGCAAAGAAGCGTTATGGCAACTTTCACCATTAACTGACACAACATTGTCCATTAAAGACATTCCAATTCAACAAGGCGTTGCTTCTGCTCATGATACCCTTTCTGTTGAAGATGCAGATAATCAAGAATGGCATTTAATGCGTTTTTTTGAAGTAGATGAAACACTGCTGAATTATCCTGCGGTTGAATTAGTAATGAGTGGGATCTCTCGCTATGCCGAGGTGCGGATTAATGGCGTAGCCGTATTTGATTGTATTGAAAAAATGGCCCGCTACCGTAAAGACATCAAAGAGTTTTTGCAGTTAGGTGGTAATCGCTTCGAAGTTCTCTTTTTAGAAGAAGATGATGATGATTGGTTATTAGATGATGATGAAGTCAGCAATGTCTGTGAAATAAATCAGGCATATCATTATCGTTTTGGTGCAGTAAAAGACAGCGATATTAAAGATGATATTGGTGTGTTTGGAGTCTGTTTTTTCCAGCCAATTCCCCATCTTTCGTTGAATCATATTAGTATAGAGCAAATATGGCACCACGGTTGTGAGCTTAAAGTCGATGTTCATTTTAAAATGTATAAACCAAATTTAATTTCAGCTAGCATTAAATTTGATGGCATGACATTAACGATCCCTGTTGATGTAAGAGGCGATCATGTTTCTGCGTTATTTCAGGTTGAAGCGCCGAAATATTGGGATGACCAAACGAAAAATCCAAATGATTTGTATGTGGTTTCTGTCATGCTTGACGGGCAACATCATGAGCTTGAGATTGGGTTATCAAAAACTGAAAATGTAATTCACTTCCCTTTGTAAGTAACCCCATTAATTTTAGTGAATTGATTTTTAGTGATAAAAATAGACGGATAATAAAAAGGCCGATGCGTTAACATCGGCCTTTTTTATGCTTCATGGTAAGTGTTTACTTATAGCGCAGCGATTGTTACTTTTTGCGCTTCTAGTTTAGCCAGTGTTTCTTTGTAGCCTTCTAGTTTTTCGCGCTCTTTAGCGATAACCACTTCAGGTGCTTTAGCAACAAAACCTTCGTTATCTAACTTACCTTCAATGCGTTTAATTTCGCCTTGGATTTTTGCTGATTCTTTATCTAAACGAGCAAGTTCTGCATCTTTATCGATAAGACCCGCCATTGGGATCATCAACTCTGATTTACCAACAAGAGAGGTTGCACACGCTGGTGTCTCTTCATTGTCAGTAAGCACTTTGATGCTGTCTAGTTTCGCTAGAGAAGTCAGAACAATCTCATTGGCTTGAATACGCGCAGCGTCTTTTTCGTCAGCGACTTTAATCATCACATCTAAGCCTTTGCTTGGTGCGATGTCGTATTCAGCACGTAAGTTACGAATGCTTGTAATGAAGGCTTTAACCCACTCAAGATCAGCAACCACATCAGCGTTGAAGTTTTCTTCATTAAACTGAGGTAATGCTTGAGTCATGATAGTCTCACCTTCAACACCGTTAACTAGCGGCTTAACGCTCTGCCAGATAGATTCAGTGATGTAAGGAAGAACAGGATGAGCAAGACGTAATGTTTTCTCAAGAACCGTAATTAGCGTGTAACGCGTTGCACGTTGTTGTGCTTCAGTGCCTTTCCATAGAACCGGTTTAGTTAGCTCTAAATACCAGTCACAGAATTGGTTCCAAATGAATTCATACAGCGTATTTGCTGCCATATCTAGACGGTAGTTTTCTAGATGAGCATTAAATTCTTTTGCTGCGATTTCAAACTGAGATTCGATCCACTTGTCTGCTAGCGAGAACTCAAGTTCTGCACCTTCAGTCATGCCACAATCGTGCTCTTCTGTGTTCATTAATACGTAACGGCTTGCGTTCCATAGTTTGTTACAGAAGTTACGGTAACCTTCAAGACGTTTCATATCCCAGTTGATATCACGACCCGTTGAAGCCATTGCTGCAAGAGTGAAACGTAAAGCATCAGTACCGTATGGTTCGATACCGTTTTCAAAGGTTTTACGTGTTGCTTTTTCAATCTTCTTCGCTAGTTGAGGTTGCATCATGTTGCCACAACGTTTTTCAACTAATTCTTCAAGACCAATACCATCGATCATATCGATAGGGTCAAGTACGTTACCTTTAGACTTAGACATCTTGTCGCCGTTTTCATCACGGATCAGACCTGTTACGTAAACTGTCTTGAACGGTACTTGTGCTTTACCATTTTCATCTTTGTTGAAGTGCATGGTCATCATGATCATACGAGCAACCCAGAAGAAGATGATATCAAAACCCGTTACTAGAACATCTGAAGGATGGAATGTTTTCAGATCTTCCGTTTGCTCAGGCCAGCCTTGTGTACCAAATGTCCATAGTGCAGAAGAGAACCATGTATCAAGTACATCGTCGTCTTGGCGAAGAACGATAACTGGAGAAAGGTTGTTGTTAGCACGAACTTCTTCTTCAGTACGACCTACGTATACTTTACCGTCGTTGTCGTACCAAGCTGGGATACGGTGACCCCACCAAAGTTGACGAGAAATACACCAGTCTTGAATATCACGCATCCAAGAGAAGTACATGTTTTCGTATTGCTTAGGAACGAACTGGATCTCACCATCTTCAACCGCTTTAACCGCAGGCTCAGCAAGTGTTGCTGCACGTACGTACCATTGGTCAGTCAGCATTGGCTCAATCACAACGCCGCCACGATCACCATAAGGAACCGTTAAGTCGTGATCTTTAATTTCTTCAAGAAGACCTAGCTCATCAAACTCAGCAACGATGGCTTTACGAGCAGCAAAGCGCTCCATGCCTTGGTATTTTTCAGGAAGTTCTGTTGAGTAAACATCGCTTGCTTCGCCGTTTGTGGTGAAAACTTCAGCCGCATCACGGATATCTGCATTGAACGTTAGGATATTGATCATTGGCAGTTGGTGACGTTTACCAACTTCATAGTCATTAAAATCGTGTGCAGGAGTGATCTTCACACAGCCCGTGCCTTTTTCCATATCCGCGTGCTCATCACCTACGATAGGGATTAGACGGTTAACGATTGGAAGTAGGATTTCTTTACCAATAAGATCTTTGTAACGAGGATCTTCTGGGTTTACCGCAACACCCGTATCGCCAAGCATGGTTTCTGGACGCGTTGTTGCTACAACAATGTAGTCTTTACCGTCAGCAGTTTTAACACCATTTGCTAGTGGGTAGCGGAAATGCCACATGAAGCCTTTTTTATCTTTGTTTTCAACTTCTAGATCAGAAATAGCGGTGTGCAGTTTAGGATCCCAGTTAACAAGACGCTTACCACGGTAGATTAGGTCATCTTCGTATAGGCGAACAAACACTTCTTGAACGGCATTAGATAGGCCATCATCCATTGTGAATCGTTCACGATCCCAATCTACAGATGCACCTAGGCGGCGAAGTTGCTTAGTAATTGTGCCGCCTGATTCTGCTTTCCATTCCCAAATTTTGTCGATGAAAGCGTCACGACCGTAATCGTGTTTTGTTTTGCCTTCTTCTGCCGCAATCTTACGCTCAACAACCATTTGAGTTGCGATACCTGCGTGGTCGGTACCCACTTGCCAAAGGGTATTCTTACCTTTCATACGTTCAGCACGGATAAGTGTATCCATGATCGTATCTTGGAAAGCGTGACCCATGTGTAGGCTACCAGTGACGTTTGGTGGCGGGATCATGATGCTGTAAGCTTCTTTTGATGTGTCACCGTGTGGCTTAAAGTAGCCTTTTTCTTCCCAAGTCTGGTACAGAGCTTGTTCTATTGATTGCGGGTTATATGTCTTTTCCATAGTGTTCGTCACGAATATCTCTATTAAAAAGTGGAATGCCAAATATCATAATTAATGGCTCATTATTAAAAAGGATAAATATATGAGTCATTTAGCTATGATGATTGGCACTATTTTAGTGTCTCGGTTTGCATGGCTCGGCCTGCATTTCGGTATATTTTATACCTTTCTCGAGCGTGTTGTTTGCTTTTTTCTTCACAGGGTACGAAGTCTACCACTTGAGCAAAGGAAACCGCAAAATTTGCGACCTCTTGAGCTAAATTTATTAATACATGACGTCGGCCTGATGATCGTAACGTTCCCCAACCAATCTCAATAGGGGAGCCAGATTTTGGTCCCTCTCCAATTAAGTTGTGTGGAGTAAATTCTGATACTTCATTCTGCCAAAGCGCTTCATCAATTGATAAAGCCTGTTCCTTATCTTGAGCTAATATATACACTCTCGCATTTTGAGAATAATAATAATGAGCAAGCTGACACACAAATTTCAACAGTCCATCTTGAGTGGCTGTTGGGGATGTGGGTTCAAGGACATAAAAAAGTGCTTGGCTCATAATCTCTCTTACTTAATAAATGACGGAAAGAAGCTAAATCGCATGTATTAAAAAAGGGCCATTTAGAGGCCCTTTATATCATAAAACGAAGTGATTTATTCTACGTTTTCTTGGCCTGAACGATTCAGTAAGAACTGGACAAGCAATGAGACTGGTCGGCCTGTTGAGCCTTTATTAGCACCAGAGACCCAAGCGGTTCCCGCACTATCAATGTGAGCCCAGTGGTATTTCTTAGCAAAGCGAGCTAGGAAACAACCTGCAGTGATAGTACCTGCTGCCTTTCCGCCAATGTTAGCCATGTCTGCAAACGGGCTGTTTAATTGCTCGTTGTACTCTTCAGACATAGGTAAACGCCAAGCGCGATCACCTGATTGCTCAGAGGCATTAATAAGTTCATGAGCTAAAGGATTGTGGTTTGCGATTAAGCCATTGATATGATGACCAAGTGCAACAACACAAGCACCTGTTAATGTTGCCACATCGACAACACACTCAGGCTCATAACGCTCCACATAAGTCAGTGCATCACACAGTACCAAACGACCTTCAGCATCAGTATTTAATACTTCAACTGTTTGACCTGACATCGTGGTTAAGATATCACCAGGACGATAAGAATTACTGCTTGGCATGTTTTCACAACCAGCAAGAATACCTACAACGTTTAATGGCAGGTTAAGCTGTGCTAGCGCTTTCATTGCACCAAATACAGACGCAGCACCACACATATCGTACTTCATCTCATCCATACCATCACTTGGTTTGATAGATATACCGCCTGAATCGAAAGTCAGACCTTTACCAATAAGTACGATAGGTTTCGCGGTTGGATCAGAATGGCCTTTATATTCCATAATCGACATCATAGATTCATTATGAGAACCTTGACCAACGGCTAAGTAAGACGTCATGCCTAGTTTCTTCATCTCTTCTTCACCGATAACTTTAGTCGTTACGGTTTCATAATCGTCAGCAAGACGACGAGCTTGAGAAGCTAAGTATGCAGGGTTTGCTACGTTTGGTGGCATGTTGCCTAAATCTTTCGAGGCTTTTACACCAGAAGCAATAGACAAACCATGGTTGATTGCTTTTTCACCTAAGTTTAGTTCACGGCGAGTTGGTACATTAAATACTAACTTGCGTAATGGACGGCGCGTCTCAGGTTTATTGCTCTTAAATTGATTAAAGGTATATAGGCTATCTTTAGTAGACTCAACAGCTTGGCGAACCTTCCAGTACGTATCGCGACCTTTAACGTGAAGCTCTGTTAGGAAACATACCGCTTCCATAGAGCCTGTTTCATTTAGTGTGCTGATGGTTTTCTTGATGATATCTTTATATTGACGTTCACCAAGCTCACGTTCTTTACCGCAACCTACTAATAAAACACGCTCAGAAAGAATATTTGGTACTTGATGCAATAACAGCATTTGGCCCGGTTTACCTTCTAGATCACCACGACGAAGTAATGAACTAATGTAACCGTCGCTAATTTTATCGAGCTGTTCTGCTATTGGAGATAAACGACGTGGTTCAAAGACACCAACAACGATACAAGCGCTGCGTTGTTTCTCTGGACTGCCACTTTTTACACTGAACTCCATGCGTACTCCTACATCCTAAAGACAAATAGAACTAAATGTTAGATAATGAGCAAAATCTAGCTAGATACTATACTATGTAGTGTTCCGATTTCGCAGGCTAACATCTAGCCAAAGATTAAAAAATAAATGGTTTACACGGAAATTATAGTGATTCTGGCAAAAATACAAGTTTTCTATAGGTAGATTCGACGTGATTATTATTAGATATTTGATCAAGGAGACATTAAAGAGTCAATTTGCGATCTTTTTTGTGCTTTTTTTGATCTTCATGAGTCAAAAGTTTATTAGCATTTTAGCGGATGCTTCTGATGGTGACATTCCTGGTGGTTTGATTTTGTCTTTGGTTGGTTTGAATATGCCAGCAATGGGCTTATTGATGCTTCCATTGAGTATTTTTATTGGTATTTTGCTTACCTTTGGTCGTCTCTATGCGGAGAGTGAAATAACAGTAATGAATGCGACAGGAATGGGAAACTCGATTCTTATTCGTGCCGCATTATATCTGGCTTTAATCACCGGAGTTGCTGCTGCGGTAAACTCATTGTGGTTGTCTCCTTGGAGCCAGGAAAAAACCACTCAATTAATGGAAACGGTTGAATCGGATGCCGGTATTGATTTACTGCAAAAAGGTCAGTTTCAACGTTCTCCAGATGGTAAAGCTGTTGTATTTATTGATGATATCAGCAACAAAAATGGTAAGCAGCTAGAGAATATATTTTTAGCTCAGCCAGTACCACATGAGTCATTACGTCCAAGCGTACTCGTCGCTGAAAAAGGGGTAGTTAAAGAGCTTCCTGATGGTCGTCAGGTCTTAGATTTACAAGACGGAACGCGTTATGAAGGGATACCAACTCGTTTGGATTATCTTGAAAGTAACTTCAAATCTTATGAGCTCTTAATTGGGCAAAAAGAAGTGAAAGAAAAACGTAGAGACTGGGATGCGATACCGACATTAGATTTAATCAAACGTGGTGAGTTGGAAGCAAAAGCAGAACTACAATGGCGTATTTCTTTGATTATTTGTATTCCATTATTAACCATGGTTGTTGTGCCTTTATCTGCCGTTAACCCACGTCAGGGGCGCTTTGCGAAGCTAGGGCCAGCGGTTCTTTTGTATCTTGCCTATTTCTTATCATTAAGTGCAGGAAAGTCAGCCATTGAAGATGGGGGATTAGCACCCTATGTTGGATTGTGGGCCATTAATGCCGTGCTATTAATTATCGGGATTGTATTGAACTCAATGGACAGTGTGTTTGTAAGGCAATTGAAAGAAAAAATGCGGAGAAAACCAAAACATGTTTAAGATTTTAGATTGGTATATTGGCCGTACAATCATTGCGACCTCTGCATTATGCTTGGTTACCTTGGTTGGTTTATCTTCAATTATCAAATACGTTGAGCAATTACGTAAAGTGGGTAGAGGGACATACGATCTTCTCGATGCGTTGTATTTTGTTATTTTAAGTATGCCTCGTGATATTGAAATGTTTTTCCCAATGGCAGCATTACTTGGCGCCTTGATCGGCCTTGGTATGTTAGCTGCAAGCTCTGAATTGGTGGTAATGCAAGCGGCAGGCTATTCAAAGCTGGATATTGGTATCTCAGTACTGAAAACGGCTATTCCTCTAATGTTAATCGTCATGGCATTAGGGCAATGGGGCGCACCGCAAGCACAAAAGATGGCGCGTGATTTACGAGCATTCGCTACATCTGGCGGTAATATTGCAGCGGTGAGAGCTGGGGTCTGGGCAAAAGATGCCAATGATTTTATTTATTTAGCCCGAGTGGATAATCAAGCTAAGCTTTACGGTGTGACGGTATGGCAGTTTGATGATGAGCATAAATTAAATAATATTTTATTTGCGCGTAAAGCGGATTATCAATCTAAAGATGCGGGTTGGATGCTGAGTGATGTTTCTATTACTCAGATGAAAAATGAAGCAAAAATCAGTGAAAAGAAAGTGGATACGTTGAATTGGGCTACGACATTAACACCAGATAAGTTGGCGGTGGTAACGGTTAAGCCTGAAGAGCAGTCTCTTACTGGTCTTTATGATTATGTGAATTACTTAAAAGATTCAGAGTTAGATGCAGCACGTTATGAGTTGGCATTTTGGCGTAAAGCACTGCAGCCTATATCGGTTGCGGTAATGATGCTCTTAGCGCTTTCATTCGTGTTTGGTCCATTACGAAGTGTTACTATGGGGGCTCGTATTTTATCTGGTGTGATTGCAGGCTTTACCTTCTATATTTCAAATGAAGTGTTTGGCCCAATGACATTGGTATACAACATTCATCCGATATTCGGCGCTTTAGGGCCCAGTTTGATATTTTTATTTATAACCTTAGGGTTACTAAATAGAAAGCTTTAACGTAAAAAGGAGATACTGCAGAGTATCTCCTTTTTTATATGTGCTGTTATTTACTACGATTGGTATTATTTAAACTGCTTTATCTAAAACGATAACACGAGTTTTTGCCCAAGTATCTTGAAACGCTGCATTGTCTTTAGAGATAAACACAAGCAGGTTGCCCAAACCAAAAGCTGAAGTCGACATACGAATAATCGCTTGAGTTAGGGTGATTGGTGAGCCATCAAGCTGCTGTACTTGAAGTTTCCAAGCGCGCATTCCAAGCGTTTGGCCTTTACACCAAAAGTAAGCAAAGAAGCCTACAAATATAGAGATAAGAGTAATTGGGTAAAGATTACGCCATAATGGGTCATGGTTTAAATAAGAGCTTACATCTGGAAAGTCACCATAACTAATGATCCCTGCACCATAAAGCATTTCAAGAGTAGCGACGATAGCGCCACCAGTTAGCATCATGATAGCGCTGATGATTAATGTATCGTAGAACCAAGCTCCCATGCGACGCATAAAGCCCGCTTGTTTTTGTGTTGTCATTTTATCTTCCATAAATTAAAAAACTGGCAGCAGTATAACGATAGTGAAAGCAAAAATAAAAATCAGATTGTAAATAAATGCTGATTATTTCAGCAAACAAAAAACTAAGAGTAATAAAGAGCTTGCGCCAAGATCATCTCTGAGTATAATCAACCACATCAAGCAGCAATGCTGATAAAGCCGGTATGGTGAAATTGGTATACACGACGGATTCAAAATCCGTTTCCGAAAGGAGTGGCGGTTCAAGTCCGCCTACCGGTACCATATTTAAACGATAAAGCCTCGATGAAAATCGGGGCTTTGTTGTATCTGGGATATAGAAAGCACAGCATCGATCTCTCGATATAAAAAGCCCAACCGAAGTCAGGGCTTTAGTGTTGCTCATTAAAAAGGTTTATTGATTCTCTTCAAGCTTTGCTTTTGCTTCTTCTACTTTAGAGAAATCTAAACCTAGTTCTTCAACTGCTTCTTTAATTAAGCTTGGATTTGTCATCACTTGCATCATTAGTGGTTGCAGCTTTTCTTGGGGAATACCTAAGCTTTGAATGATAGCCATTGCTGCTAATGGATTTTGTGTTAGCGTTTGAAATACTTCAGCGATCTTCTCATCACTAACATTGTGTTCTTTTAATGTTTGAATAATAGGGTTCATTAGAATCGTCCTTATAATTAATTAAAGGTAGTTGCTGCCTAGGATCATTAACCAAGTAAAGCCAGCAAAGCACAGAGCGACAAATACAGCCGCAGAGCCAATATCTTTAGCTCTGCCACTTAATTCATGATGTTCGGGGCCTATACGGTCTACAACCGCTTCTATAGCCGAGTTTAAAAGCTCAATCATAAAAATAAGAACAAACACACCAACCAATAAGATTTTTTCTATTACAGTCACATCTAAAAGTAGGGCAATAGGAGTTGCAATAACGAGCATCGCTAACTCTTGGCGGATGGCTGCTTCGTGTTTAAAAGCAGCTTTAAGACCTTGAATAGAAAAACCTGTCGCTTTGATTACACGCTTGATACCAGTGTTGCTTGGTTTTCCTGATGGAGTATCAGTCATTGTTTAACCTTAGATGAAGAGCCAATACGAATGGAAGGTATGGTAGTGCTGCATTTAATAAATAACAAGCATAAAAAAAGCCTCATCAAATGATGAGGCTTTTTAATATGGCTCCCTTTGCTGGACTTGAACCAGCGACATACGGATTAACAGTCCGCCGTTCTACCGACTGAACTAAAAGGGAATTGTAATGGTGCCTCGAGGCGGAATCGAACCACCGACACGAGGATTTTCAATCCTCTGCTCTACCGACTGAGCTATCGAGGCAAAAAAATGGTGCCGACTACCGGAGTCGAACTGGTGACCTACTGATTACAAGTCAGTTGCTCTACCTACTGAGCTAAGTCGGCACACTTAATTTTTTTGCTATCACTGAATTAAATCAGTAATAAAAAAACTCATCCTAAGACAAGATTTTGAATATGGCTCCCTTTGCTGGACTTGAACCAGCGACATACGGATTAACAGTCCGCCGTTCTACCGACTGAACTAAAAGGGAACAGATTTTGTGTTCTTCTTACAAGGAAGAAATGGTGCCGACTACCGGAGTCGAACTGGTGACCTACTGATTACAAGTCAGTTGCTCTACCTACTGAGCTAAGTCGGCACTAATTTTTTATTAATCTTTAAACTATAAAGACTAAATTGTATGGCTCCCTTTGCTGGACTTGAACCAGCGACATACGGATTAACAGTCCGCCGTTCTACCAACTGAACTAAAAGGGAATTGTATGGTGCCTCGAGGCGGAATCGAACCACCGACACGAGGATTTTCAATCCTCTGCTCTACCGACTGAGCTATCGAGGCAAAAGAATGGTGCCGACTACCGGAGTCGAACTGGTGACCTACTGATTACAAGTCAGTTGCTCTACCTACTGAGCTAAGTCGGCACACTAAATTCTTTTGACTATTCGTGATCTAGCATTTATTTAATAAATCTAGAACTACACCAACAATCTTATTGTATGGTGCCCGGAGGCGGAATCGAACCACCGACACGAGGATTTTCAATCCTCTGCTCTACCGACTGAGCTATCCGGGCAACGAGCGCTATTAAACGGATTTTTGCCTCAACCGTCAACTTTTTTTTTCAAAATAGTCTCTTTTTTTGATTGTTTGATTGATAATTCATCGAATAGGCGATTTTATCGCTAAATCTTCCCTGAATTAAACTCTTTTTTAAACGCGGTAACCTTCTCTAAATAACGACGAGCTTCCGCATTTTTGTGTTTTTTGGTTAAAGCCCAATAAACTTGATTTGGATTTAAGCTATTAATATCTTGAATTGCACGACTTCGGCTACTACTAAAGGTAGTTAATACGCCACCAGCTCCACCATTATAGGCTGAAATCATGCTGTATTGTTTAGACACTGGATTACGAATGTCTTTTAAGTAACGTGTTTTTAAAATATAGAAATAAGCCGTTCCAGTATCAATGTTGTTATGAGGGTTGAAAAGATACTCGGGTGTTGGATCTCCCGGTTTATTCTTAACTAGCTTAAATACATCACGGCCTGCTGTTTTAGGAACCACCTGCATTAAGCCGTACGCATTTGCCCAACTTACCGCATAAGGGTTAAAACTACTTTCGGTTCTAATAATAGAATAAATGAGATCTTCAGGGATGTCATAACGTTGAGATGCACCGCGAACAATATCAGCATATTGATATTCTCGTAGCTGAGTGTGGTTTTTAACCATAGGGATATCAACATAGTAAGCTTTTTTATAGTCAATATTTTTGGTTTTTAAATGGTGAGCAATGAGGTAATCAGCATAACGGCTAGCACGCCAAGACCATTCAATCGGTTTATTATCCTGATCGACAACCTGTTGGTATAAAAACGGCTTTCCACCGAGAGTCACTGCTGCATCAGAGTAAAGATCGACACCAGCAGGGTCATCAGGCGTTAAAAGGGTGGTAATAATAGCTTGGCGTAAATGTGCTTTCGGCTCTGTTCCTGCGACAGTTTCAACAGTGACTTGACCCGTTGAAAAGTTAACTTGAGAGCGACTTAGATAACCATCAGTGTATTTTACGTAAGAGCTTTTTCCGGCAATTACTAAGTTATTTTTTCCCCAGCGTTTTTCAACATTACCGCTAAAACTACTAATAAGCGAATCTAACGCTTTAATATCTTTAGTGAATTGGCCAGGTAAAGGCGCTAGATTTTTGGCAAAACGGTTAGTGGTATCGTAGTTTACCCCAAAAGTAGATTCTATTGATTCTCGGCTACAACTGGTAAGAAAAAGGCAAGCGGAAGCAATCAGGATAATTTTTTTCATAAAAACAATATAGATAAGAATTCAATAATTAGATTAACGGCAGAAGTGCATATACCCAAGCACCTTGAGGTTACTTGGGTATAGTACTGAAATAGATAAAAATAAAGCAGTCATTAGACTGCTTTATTTAGTATAAATTATTCGCTTGGTGGTGTGTAGCCATCGATAACAACGTCTTTGCCATCAAACAGGAAACCTTCCATTTCTGTTTCTAGCAATTTACGGTGCTCAGGATCCATCATGTTCAATTTCTTTTCATTGATCAGCATCGTTTGTTTATGCTGCCATTGAGCCCATGCTTCTTTGGAGATGTTATCAAAAATACGCTTACCTAGTTCACCAGGGTAAAGTTGAAAATCTAGGCCATCGGCTTCTTTATTTAAAAGAACGCAAAATACAGTGCGACTCATGGTTATTCTCCATTAGAAATTTCGAACGGTAAAGCATCCAGCAGTTTTTGAACTGGCGCTGCTAATCCTACCGTCATTGGTTGGGATAAGTTATACCAAACTCCACGCGTTCCTTCCATCACCATGTTCGGTTTCTTGTTCAGAGTGATAAGTACGGGAGTTATATCTAGGTGGTAATGACTAAAAGTATGACGAAAAGCAATCAATTGCTGGCTTGATTTTACGTCCATACCATAACGATCAGAGAGATCATTTAACGTATTTTCTGGTTGTTCAGGGAAACAATATAATCCTCCCCAGATACCAGTTTGAGGTCGCTGTTCTAGTAACACCTCACCATCATGATAGTAGATAGCAAACCATGCCTCTTTGGTTGGTTTATCTTTTTTAGGTTTTTTAGTCGGAAACTCTAATTGACGATCTTGGGCTTTGGCTTGGCAAAGGTCATTGACTGGGCATAATTCACATTTGGGTTTAGAGCGAGTACATACCATTGCACCCATATCCATCATGGCTTGATTATAACGCTCAACACCTTCTTTAGGAGTATGTTCTTCTGCTACCTCCCACATGGCATTCTCAACGGATTTTTTACCAGACCAACCTTCAATAGCAAAGCAACGAGATAAGGTTCGCTTTACATTACCATCTAAAATAGGGTGGTGTTGTTTTAATGATAATGACAAAACAGCGCCAGCAGTAGAGCGCCCAATACCGGGAAGAGCAATGACTTCTTCAATGGTTTCTGGAAACTTCCCATTATATTGTTCAGCAATGATCTGTGCCGCTTTATGTAAGTTTCGGGCGCGAGCGTAATAACCAAGTCCAGTCCATAAATGCAATACCTCATTTTGTTCCGCATTGGCTAAATCAACAACCGTTGGGAAACGAGCCATGAAGCGTTCAAAGTAGGGAATAACAGTAGTAACTTGGGTTTGTTGTAGCATGATTTCTGACAACCATACTTTATAAGGCGTTTTATTTAATTGCCAAGGCAAGGTCTTACGGCCGTAATTGTCGTACCACTCTAGAATGGCGTGAGAAAAAGAAGTCATGACATGCTCGATCATATTTTTATAATTAACTGTGATCTCATCACACTGTGGTGGCTTTGTACACCCGATAGAAAATAGGGTTATTAATTAAGGGAGATAATTACCTTAATTGAGCTTGTTTATAGCGAAAAGCAAAGATAATACTTGAACACTGAGCTAAACTTTGGATAATGCCGGATCCACAATCCTTGTTCAGAGAATAACCAGGTTATCCAATCATGACTGAAGTGACTAAAAACGACTTTACCGAAGAAGGTAAAATTGTTCGTAAAATTCGCAGCTTTGTACGCCGCGAAGGACGTTTAACGAAAGGCCAAGAAGGCGCTATTACTGAGTGCTGGTCTAACATGGGTATCGATTTCGTTGAGCAAATGCTTGATTGGAACGAGGTGTTTGGTAACAACAACCCTGTCGTTTTAGAAATCGGTTTTGGTATGGGTGCATCTTTGGTTGAGATGGCTCAGAACTCTCCTGAGAAAAACTTCTTAGGTATTGAAGTTCACCGTCCTGGCGTTGGTGCTTGTCTTGCAGCAGCAAAAGAAGCTGGCGTAACAAATTTACGTGTTATGTGCCACGATGCAGTTGAAGTGTTTGAATCAATGATCCCTGATTCATCGGTAAGCACACTGCAACTGTTCTTCCCTGACCCATGGCATAAAGCTCGTCACCATAAGCGTCGTATCGTTAAGGCTGAGTTTGCTGAGATGATCCGTCCTAAGCTGATTGAAGGTGGTATCTTCCACATGGCAACAGACTGGGAAAATTACTCAGAGCATATGATTGAAGTAATGAACGCGGCACCAGGTTATGAGAATATCGCTACCGATGGCGATTTCATTCCTCGCCCTGATGAGCGTCCGTTAACAAAATTTGAAGCACGTGGCCACCGTTTAGGTCATGGCGTATGGGATATTAAATTCCGTCGTAACGCATAATCCGTTTATTTTCAAACGGTATGACAGCGCATGATAAGCGCTGCATGGCTCTGATGCCAATTTAAATAAGTACTAAAGCCAACCTTTGTGTTGGCTTTTTTGTCCTTGCTATCAAAAGGAAGTAAAAATAATGAAGCCAACAAAACAAATATTAGATGATATTTTGAATGAAGTGCGTCCTCTTATTGGACAAGGAAAAGTAGCGGACTATATTCCAGCACTGGCTTGTGTTCCGAGTGATAAATTAGGCATTGCCGTATATACCAACGATGGTGAAGTCATTATCTCTGGTGATGCAGAAGAGTGTTTTTCGATTCAATCAATCTCAAAGGCATTGAGTTTAACGCTTGCTATGGAGTTATATCAGCCTGAAGAATTATGGCAACGCGTTGGAAAAGAGCCTTCAGGACAGGCATTTAACTCATTGATTCAGCTTGAAATGGAGCAGGGGGTTCCACGCAATCCTTTTATTAATGCTGGTGCGATTGTTATTTCAGATATGCTCTACAGTCGATTTTCTGCGCCTAAACACAGACTATTAGAATTTGTACGTAAGCTCTCAGGTAATGAACATATTATGTATGATCGAGCGGTAGCGAATTCAGAAATGGATCACAGTGATCGAAATGCATCGATTGCCTATTTGATGCGTTCATTTGGTAACTTCGATAATGAAGTGATGCCAGTATTAAAGAATTACTTTCACGCTTGTGCGCTAAATATGAGCTGTGTTGATTTGGCAAGAACGTTTGGCTATTTAGCCAATAAAGGCATTCAACCAGAGACAAATGAGTTCATCGTAACGCCAATGCAGAGTAAACAAATTAACGCTTTAATGGCGACGTGTGGTTTATATGATGGTGCAGGTGAGTTTGCGTATCGTGTTGGTATGCCAGGTAAATCGGGTGTTGGTGGTGGTATTATCGCGATAGTTCCTGGTGAGATGACGATAGCGGTATGGTCGCCAGAGCTTGATCCATCAGGGAATTCGTTAGCTGGCACTAAAGCGTTAGAGCTGCTTTCAGAGCGTATTGGTCGTTCGATATTTTAAGATAAGAGCAGGTTTCAGGACGGTTGCAAGCTCCCTAAAGGTTTCAGGAAAAGATTTTTAAGCTCTTACTGAAACCTTTAAGCGAAGCGATCTGAACCTTGCTTTTAATCCTCATCCCCCATAAACGCTTCCAACATGTCATTCAAAAACAGTTTCCCATGCTCTGTGATCTGCCAGTGCGTTTCGGTTTCATCGAGATACTTCTTCTCTTTCGCCCAATCAATTGTCTCTTGAATCGATTCAAAACCTAATCCAGTTTTATCAATAAAATCTTGTTTAGGACATGCTTCTAACAGGCGAAAACGGTTCATGAAAAACTCAAAAGGTCTATCGTGATCCATAACCTCTTGTTCATCAATTAAGTAAGGTTTTGTTAAATCTAAGAAGCCACGTGGATGCTTGATTTTTGTGGTACGAACAATGCGACCATCAGTAAAACTCAGCTTACCATGAGCCCCACAACCAATTCCTAAGTAGTCACCAAAACGCCAATAATTCAAATTATGGCGGCACTGATAACCGACTTTACTGTAGCCTGAAATCTCATATTGAACATAACCAGCGTCAGCAAGAATTTGGTGACCTTGTTCAAAAATATCCCATAAATCATCATCATCTGGCAACGTTGGAGGCTTATAATAAAATACCGTGTTTGGTTCAATCGTCAGCTGATACCAAGATAAATGTGGCGGATTAAGGTCAATCGCTTGTTTTAAATCAGACAAGGCATCATCAATACTTTGGTTCGGCAATCCGTGCATTAAATCAAGGTTGAAGCTGTTTAATCCGGCTTCATGAGCAAGGCGAGCTGCACGAATGGCTTCATCTTTACCGTGAATACGTCCCAGTTTTTCTAACTTCTCTTGCTGAAAACTTTGCACACCAATGGAGATGCGATTAACACCTGCTTCACGATATTCAATGAATCGACCAGCCTCTACGGTTCCAGGGTTTGCTTCCATTGTGATTTCAATGTCATCAGCAAAAGGCAAGCGTTTTTCAACTTCGGTCAATAAACGCTTAATCTCAGGAGCGGTAATTAAGCTTGGTGTACCACCACCAATAAAAATAGAGTGCAGCTTACGTGATTCATTTTGTATATCATAACGCGCAAGATCGGTATCAAGATCGTCAATTAACGCTGAAATATATTGTGCTTCAGGGATTGTCGTTTTCAATGCATGAGAATTGAAATCGCAATATGGGCATTTTTGAATACACCATGGAATATGAATGTATAAGCTTAGTGGTGGTGGAACTAGCATTACTTATTTACCTTCCTTTAATGCAGCAAACAGTTTTTTCAGCGCTTTACCACGGTGAGAAAGTTGTTTTTTACGCGCAGGCTCAAGCTCTGCTGAAGAACAGTTATCTTCACTTACCCAGAAGATAGGGTCATAGCCAAAGCCATTTTCACCCTGTTGTTCAGTAGTAATGTGACCTTCCCATGAACCATGACAAATAAGTGGCGTAGGATCGTTCTCGTGCTTCATTAGTACTAATACACAATGAAAGCGTGCAGTACGTTTTTCTGCAGGAATACCGTCCATTGCTGCTAGCATCTTATCAATGTTCTTTTGGTCTGTTGCGCCTTCACCTGAGTAACGTGCAGAGTAAACACCAGGTGCCCCATTTAATGCGTCGACCTCTAGGCCTGAATCATCAGCAATCGCCGGTAAGCCTGTTTCTTTCGCTGCGTGACGCGCTTTAATAATGGCATTTTCAATAAAGGTTGTGCCAGTTTCTGCTACATCAGAGACGTTGAATTCACTTTGTGCAACCACATCAAATCCAAAGTCAGACAGCACATCTGCCATTTCACGAACCTTACCTTGGTTGCCTGTTGCTAGTACGATTTTGCTCATAATGATTCTCTTATTCTTCTACGTAAAACTTTTGATTGAATTTTAATTTGCCTGCACCCTTGGTATTGGCAGATACATCGATATCAAAGCGAAAGGTTTCTTCGTTAGTGATTGGTAGCTCTGCAATGTAGTAAATTGCGTTTTGCTCTTTAATTTCACGGAAGGTTAACGTTTTTGTTTGGCCGAGTAAATTTTTAGCGATCCCTGTAATTTTTGCAGCAATAGCAGGCTTACCTGCTTGTGATATATCTAACACGCTGATGTTAATTAAGGCGTTGTAGCCAGAGCGTTTTAGTTGATAAGCGCGTGCTACTTTTGGAGTTAGAAATGTTGAGTTGAAGGCGGAATAATGAACCTCAACATTTTTAATTTGTACAAATTGACCTGCAAATGTGGGTAAACTAAAAAGAAACAGGGACAAAAGTAAGGTTATTTTTTTCATAGTGATCTTCATATAAAGGCCTCCATATAATACCAAATCCAGTAATTACATTGGTATAAAAAAGCCGAGGATTAACTCGGCATTAATAGTTATTTTGACAGTAATAATTGCTTTATGGCTTCAGGAATTATTTCAGGTGAATGAATTCGAACTTGTTTATGACGATTTAGTTCTCCTTTTTCTACCGTAATTTTTCCTTTAGCCACTTTAAACAGTTTGGAGAAGTACTTAATTAAATGCGCATTTGCTTTTCCATCAACAGGAGGTGCGGTAATCGCAATTTTAAGTTCTTCACCATGTACTCCAACAATTTGATCTCGACTGGCTTTTGGTTGCAGATACAGCCGTAAGATCAAATCATCATTATCGTATTTAACAGGCATCGTTAAATTACAAGCTATACCAAATAGGACCAATTAAATCGCCCATTAAGAAGTTAGCAAATTGAAGTACGATAAACAGCACTAATACGCTTAAGTCGAGTCCGCCCATTTGAGGAAGAATTTTACGAATAGGCGCTAACATTGGTTCTGTTAATTGGTGCATAACGTATTCAATTGGGCTGCGGCCTTGGCTTACCCAACTTAAGATAGCGCGTACTAATAAGATCCAGAACAGCAAACCACCAGCGGCCTTAGCAAGGGCAATCAAACCAATGAATAAAAACTCAGGGCCAAAAGCAACACCGCCTGATACAACTAATTGTAGAGCAACGAACTTCACAACACACAGTACATAAGCAAATAATACAGTGGCTAAGTCTAAGCTACCAATCGATGGGATAATACGACGTAAAGGAGAGACGATTGGTTGTGTCGCTTTTACGATAAATTGTGAAAATGGATTATAGAAGTCAGCTCGTGCAACTTGTAACCAAATTCGTAGGATCACGACCATGATGTATAAATCAAAAACGGTCGAGATTAAAAAGCTCATTGCATTCATAGTTTATTAACCTTAAAAATCATTGGTTTTGAAAATAAAGTGGTTCTGAAAATAGAATTACTTTTTAAAATAGAGATTCCATCTCTTCTGCTCGAGAGACCGCAGCTTGCATAGCCTTAGCGACGATCTCTTGCAGGTTATGTTCGTTAAAGGTGCGTAACGCTTCTGCAGTCGTACCTCCTTTTGAGGTTACTTGCTCGCGCAGTGTTGATAGCTCTGTCTCAGGATTTGCTACCACCATTTCAGCTGCACCAAGTGCCGATTGTTGAACGAGTAGACGCGCAGTCTCTTCACTAAAGCCTTGTTTAATCGCTTCCGCTTGCATTGCTTCCATGAACAAGAAGAAATACGCTGGAGCGCTTCCTGCTGCCGCAATAACCGAGTTAATGCCAGATTCTTTCTCTACCCAACAAACCTCTCCTACCGCTGAAAGTAAATTACCAGCATAGGTTTTGTCTTGTTCTGAGATATGCTCTACCGCAAACAAGCCACTCATGCCTTTACCAACGAGTGCTGGGGTATTTGGCATAACTCGAACTAGATTCAATTCAGTGGTAAACATCTCATTGAGGCGCTTTGCTGAAATACCTGCTGCAATTGAGATAACTAACTTATCTGAGAAATCGACAGTTTGCAGAGGCTCTGCTGCTGCTGCCATCATTTGTGGTTTTACAGCCAAGACAATTACTTCAGCCTGTTGAGCTGCTGTTAAATTATCTGTATTCGTATTGATACCATAGCAACTTTTTAAATACTCAAGCTTCTCTGTACTTGGGTTGGTTGCTGTGATTTTTCCCTTTGGGTAGCCACTGCTAATTAATCCAGCAATGATAGAGCGAGTCATATTGCCCGCACCAATAAAAGCAATGTTGCGATGTTCCATTCGTGTTCCTTACTTTATACCAATCAATTTAGTGATATTGGTATCATTCAAGTTGAGATTCTTTTTAGCCTCTAGCACCAAAAATAGCGGTACCAATTCGAACCATTGTTGAGCCGGCTTCAATTGCGGCATCCATATCGCCACTCATGCCCATTGATAGGGTATCCACTTGCGGATATTGTGCGCGTAATTGGTTTTGAATGGAAGCAAGTTGTGTAAATGCTACCAGTTGTTCATCATAATTAGAGACGTTAGCAGGGATCGACATTAACCCACGTAAAGTTAGGTTTGGCATCTCATTGATTGCCGCTGCCAGTGCCATGACTTCTTCAGATGTGGTGCCTGATTTACTTTCTTCTGAGCTGATATTGACCTGAATAAGCACATTTAGTTTCCCAAGGCTTTCCAGTCGTTGCTCATTCAAGCGTTGTGCTATTTTCAGGCGGTCAATAGAATGAACCCAATCAAAGTGTTCCGCTATTGGGCGAGTTTTATTAGATTGAATAGGTCCAATGAAGTGCCATTCTAATTCTGTATTAGAATGGGTACTTTGGAAGTATTGCACTTTTTCAACGCCTTCTTGAACGTAGTTTTCACCAAATGCGCGTTGACCAGCCTCTATCGCTTGTTCGAGTAAGTCGATAGGTTTGGTTTTACTGACTGCCAGTAATTGCACAGAATCTGGTTGTCGACCACATTTTTGAATGCTATTCCCTATCTGAAGGGTGATTTGATTGATATTTTGCTTAATACTAGTCATAGAAACGATTACCGAGGAAAATTATGGACATCACAGAACTACTGGACTTTAGTGTAAAACAAAATGCGTCAGATCTACACCTATCTGCAGGAGTTCCTCCTATGGTTCGTGTAGATGGGGACGTTCGTAAACTGACATTACCTGATTTTACACACGCAGAAGTTTACCGTTTAGTGACGGACATTATGAATGATGCTCAGCGCAGTGAGTTTGAAGAAAAGTTAGAAGTTGATTTTTCATTTGAGTTGCCGAATGTTGGACGCTTTCGTGTTAATGCGTTTAACCAATCTCGCGGATGTGCAGCAGTATTTAGAACCATTCCTGTTGAGATCCCATCATTAGATCAACTTGTCGCACCAGAGATTTTTACTAACATTGCTAACTATCAAAAAGGCTTAGTATTAATTACAGGGCCGACAGGTTCTGGTAAATCAACGACGCTTGCAGCGATGGTTGATTACATTAATGAAAATCACAATAAGCACGTATTGACGATTGAAGATCCGATTGAGTTTGTGCACAAAAATAAGAAATGTTTGATTAATCAGCGTGAAGTACATCGAGACACACACAGCTTTAAGGCGGCATTACGCTCAGCGCTACGTGAAGATCCTGATGTTATTTTGGTGGGTGAACTTCGTGACCAAGAAACCATTAGTTTAGCATTAACCGCAGCAGAAACGGGTCACTTGGTATTTGGTACCTTACACACCAGTTCAGCAGCTAAAACCATTGACCGTATTATTGATGTATTCCCTGGCAGTGAGAAGTCCATGGTGCGCTCAATGTTGTCAGAATCATTAAAAGCGGTGGTCGCTCAGACATTGTTAAAGCGTAATGGTGGTGGTCGTGTGGCATGTCATGAAATTATGATCGCGACGCCTGCAATTCGTAACTTGATCCGAGAGGATAAAGTAGCGCAAATGTATTCTATTATTCAGACGGGCTCTTCTTTTGGTATGCAAACCATGGAACAAAACGCCAAGAAAATCATTGCCCAAGGTCTAGTCGACCCTGATGAAGTGGCAAAAAAAGTTGATATCAGTAGTGTAGGTTTTTAACTATGAAGTTAGATCAACTGCTAGATAACATGGTACAGAAAAAAGCGTCTGATGTTTATATTACAGTGGATGCCCCATGTTTATTGCGTGTTCACGGTGAGTTTCAGCAGTTAGGTGAGAAACAGACGGTTGATTCTGTCACGGAGTTACTCGCTGAAATGATGAATGATGAGCGTCAAAAAGAGTTTAACCAAAAGCTAGAAGCCAATTTTGCGATTGTAAAAGAGAGTGGTCGTTTTCGTGTTAGTGCGTTTTGGCAACGTGAGCAGCCGGGTGCGGTGATCCGTCGTATTGAAACAACAATACCTTCGATGGATTCGTTAAATTTACCTGAGGTAATGAAGGATCTTGCGATCTCTAAGCGAGGTTTAGTTCTTGTCGTTGGGGCAACAGGTTCGGGGAAATCCACTTCGATGGCGGCGATGACTGGCTATCGAAATGACAATCGTTACGGTCACATATTAACGGTAGAAGATCCGATTGAATTTGTTCATCCGCATAATAAGTGTATTGTTACTCAGCGTGAAGTTGGCTTAGATACACAAAGCTATGAAGTGGCATTGAAGAACTCTTTACGACAAGCGCCAGATATGATTTTAATTGGTGAAATTCGTAGTCGTGAAACCATGGAATATGCAATGACGTTTGCAGAAACTGGCCACCTTTGTATGGCGACGCTGCATGCAAACAATGCCAACCAAGCATTAGAGCGTATTCTTCATTTAGTACCTAAAGATCATAAAGAGCAGTTCTTATTTGATCTTTCAATGAACTTAAAAGGGATCATTGCTCAGCAATTGGTGCCTGATATGAATGGAAATGGTCGTCATGGGGTTTATGAGGTGTTGTTAAATACTCCTCGAATTTCAGATTTGATCCGCCGTGGAGATTTGCATGAGCTAAAAGCAACCATGGCAAAATCACGAGAGTCAGGCATGCAGACGTTTGATCAGTGTTTGTTTGATTTGGTTGTGGCAGAGAAAATTTCTGTGGATGAAGCGTTGCACAGTGCGGATTCAGCGAATGACTTGAGGTTGATGTTAAAGACGAAGCGAGGGGATTCATTTAGCTCGTCGAAGCTTGATAATGTGTCGATATCGTTAGACTAAAAGCGATACGCTTTGCTAACTAGAGCGCTACGCTCTAGAAACTATAAGAGCAGTAATACGTAAATGATTACTGCTCTTAATATCTGCTTTTGATCTTATAGGAGTGAAGCGTTCTAGTCCCTAGTTTCTAGTTCTTAGTCCCACTGATTCTCAAACCAGCTTTCTAAAATCACTACCGCTGACTGACAATCAATATTACCTTTCGATAATGCTTTATAACCACCGTATTCAAACAAATCAGCACGTGCTTCAGCCGTTGATAGACGTTCGTCGTGCAATTCAACTTGCTTACCAAAACGACCATGCAGACGATTAGCAAATTTCTTTGCGCGAGGAGTGATGGTTTCGAGTTCTTTACCATGAAGATCGGTAGGTAAACCGACAACGATCAAATCTGGATTCCACTCTTTAATCTGTTTTTCAATATCATCCCAATTAGGGGTGCCATCTTGAGCTTTAAATGCTTTTAATGGACTTGCAGTACCTGTGATCTCTTGACCAATGGCAGAACCAATACTCTTGGTGCCAAAATCGAATGCCATGATGGTACGTGAACTCATGCGTGTCCAACCTCGCTAGATAGGTTTGCTGGGTTAATGCCTAAAATTTCAATCGCTCTTCGCCAGCGATCAGGAATAGGGGTATCAAAAATAATCGAAGGATCAGCCTCTAACACAAGCCAACTGTTCTCGGACAGTTCTTGTTCAAGTTGTCCTGCGTCCCACCCTGAATATCCGAGAGCAACCAAGTACTTACGTGGCTGAGATTCGGTACCAAGCGTCGCAAGAATATCCTTCGATGTAGTTACTGAAAGTTCGCTTGTCACTCGTATACTTGATGTATAGCGATCTTTCACTGAATGTAATACAAAGCCTCGATCATCAGATACAGGACCACCATTCAATACAGGTTGAGTTAAGGTTTGTGGAAAAATAATAGGAGAGGCGTTCTCTAGTTTTATTTGATCGAGCATGCCTTCCAATGAAATCGGAACCGTTTCATTAATACGTAGCCCCATGGTTCCCTCTGAATCATGCTCACAAATATAGATAACACTTCGATGGAAAAATGGGTCTTTCATACTTGGCATTGCTACTAAAAAATGGTTTTTTAAATCCACAAAGCCTCCTAAAAATTCAGTGTAACTAATGTTGCTTTGCCACTAAAGGGAGTGATGGACTCCCTTTGTTATGCAAGGCTCAATTAAGCGTTAATACGACGCTCGATAGCATCCATTAATTTGCCAGTGATTGAGATATCGAACGCAGCTTCGATCTCTTTAATGCAAGTTGGGCTAGTTACGTTGATTTCAGTTAGTTTGTCACCAATGACATCCAGACCTACAAAGATTAGACCTTTTTCTTTTAATGTTGGAGCAACGGCATTAGCAATCGCCCAGTCAGTCTCACTTAATGGACGCGCTTCACCCGTACCGCCTGCGGCTAAGTTACCACGAGTTTCGCCTTTTGCTGGGATACGAGCTAAGCAGTAAGGCATTGGCTCTCCATCAACCACAAGAATGCGTTTGTCACCATTGCTGATATCTGGAACAAAGGTTTGTGCCATGCAGTAGTTTTGTTCGTGGTTAGTCAGTGTCTCAATGATAACCGATACATTTGGATCGCCAGCTTTTACACGGAAGATAGATGCGCCGCCCATACCATCAAGTGGTTTTAGGATAATATCGCCATGTTCTTCGCGGAAGGCTTTAATTTTTTCAGCTTTACGCGTTACTAGTGTTGTAGGTGTTAACTCAGGGAACCAAGCAGTAAACAGTTTTTCGTTACAATCACGCAGGCTCTGAGGTTTATTAACAATCAATGCACCTTGAATTTCAGCACGCTCTAAAATGTAAGTTGCGTAGATATATTCAGTATCGAATGGAGGATCTTTACGCATTAGTACAGCATCAAGATCAGCAAGGTCGATAGTTTGCTCTGACTTAAATTCATACCAGCTTGTAGGGTCTTCTTTTAATTCAACGACTTTGGTATCTGCAACTGCTTTACCTTGATCTAGGTGTAGGTCAGCCATTTCCATGTAATGGATTTCCCAGCCGCGCTTTTGTGCTTCAAGCATCATGGCAAAGCTAGAGTCTTTTTTGATGTTAATGGATGAGATAGGATCCATTACGATACCTAGTTTGATCATTGTATTTCTCCAGTTAGCCAAGATCGCCAAAACGAACTTGTAAGGCTGTAATTGCGGTAAGCGCTGCGGTTTCAGTTCTTAGAACTCGAGGACCAAGCAACGTTTCTTCAAATTGATATTGTTCTGTCATGTTAATTTCGTCAGACGATAAACCGCCTTCAGGGCCAATTAACAAGCGTACATTTGTCACGGGTTCCGGCAATGTATTGATCGAGTATTTTGCTCTTGGATGAAGGTTTAGTTTTAATCCGTCATACTCTTCGGCACACCACTCTTCTAGAGACATAATTGGGCGAATTTCAGGAACCGTATTACGACCACATTGTTCACAGGCGGCAATCGCTATTTTTTGCCATTGGTCGAGTTTTTTCTCGAAGCGCTCTTTATTTAGCTTCACACCACAACGTTCTGAAATAAGAGGTGTAATGGTATTAACTCCTAGCTCGACAGATTTTTGAATAGTGAATTCCATTTTATCACCACGAGAAACCACTTGGCCTAAGTGTAAATTTAATGGAGATTCACTGCTGCGCTCTATACGTTCGCTGATCTCAACTTCTACGCTTTTCTTTGATGCGGAAGTTATCACAGCAGGAAACTCAGCACCGCTGCCATCAAACAGTAATACGGCTTCACCTTCTTTCATTCGCATAACACGGCCAACATGGTTAGCAGCATCATCGCTTAAATTAATTTTTCCTTGTGAAGGAAGCAGTTCGGGATGATGGATTCTTGGTATTCTCATGGTCTACTTTTCTTTAACTATCTTACATTTAAGGATGGAGGTTAATGGTTGTTTTTTCAACCTCTAAGTTAGTCTATGTTATTTCATGCAGGCTTTATAGACAAATTGGTTATGGTTACCTTGAATTTTAGCAATACGTTTATCACGCTCACATTCCCATGCTGATACAGGGTATTGTTTATTCCACGCTTCCATTAATTGACGCTGTGCTTTGGATAAATTAAAACGATATTCATTATTCATGTATAAATAAGTACGAGCAATGGCACCTCTAGATTGTGCTGGCGGCTCTGCTACACGGCCTTTAAAATCAACTTTAAAAGCACATTGCCCATAATTGGCCCCTTTATTACCGTTCCATTGTGAAAAACGGAAATTAGAACGATCACCATTCACTTCGCCAATGGCTGGAACTAAGTTGTGTAAGTCAGCTTCCATCATTTTGAATTGTTTGTCTTTGCGAGTGCAATTCTTGCGCCCACCATCTTGCCAGCATTGGCGTTGGTGGCCAAACTGCCAAGCTGGGACTACGTGCTCCCACTCGATGCGGCTAGCACGCTTTTCTTGTTTACGAACGTCATAACCACAACTTTGTAAGTCAGGAATACCTTTCTTTTTATCTTTCCATGTAATGTCACAGCCACAATAGAAAGAAGTTGGGTGATCAAGATAGATTTTCACGGCTAGTTTTTTAGCTTTAGAAAATGAGGAAGGGGGAGCTGAAAGTGCATTGAAGCTGAAAGTTATCGCGATGATGCTAATAACTAAGCGAATTAATGTCATGGTAAACCTACTGATTATTATATTAATACAGTAAGGGTAGCCTATTGTTAATTCGCATTATAGATAAATTAATTACTAGGATAAAAAACAGCTGAAATATGTACATTCATACCGCTATGAGCGAGGTTTAATCCATTTTAGTGGGGACTGACACGCTTTACAGAGGTATTGAGTTTCTTTACGTTGAACTCGATTATGACGGCGAACAGTAAGTTCGTGTGTTGTGCATTTGCAACGATAAGGAAAGGTTTTTCCCTTTACCGAATCAACACTAAAGCTGTGCGTGGTTCTTGCTGGTAAATTGAAAACTTGATTCATCACACCTTGCCACTCTTCGCCGTGAGGGCGCACTTGACCATATAGCTTGAATGTGATTAGGTGAGCGATTTCATGAGGGATCACTTCATTAATAAAGGTGTGTTGATTCTCTTCTAATAAAACAGGGTTAATACGAATTTCCCAACCTTGAAGGCGAGCCGTCCCTGCGATTTTTCCACGCTGAGTAAATTTAATTTCTGGTAAAGAAAAAGGGCGATTAAAAAAAGTAGAAGCTTGTTGAATGCATTGCTGAGCTTTAGCTATGGATGCTTGCTGAAGTGGTGTCATTGAATCTCTTTATTTTTAGTATTTAAGTTTTAATACCAAGGTAATTATAAAGAGTATATGGGGCTAGAAAACAAAAAAGGAAGCCGAAGCTCCCTTTTAAATTCAAGGATAAGTAATTAATGCTTACTTAATGCCTGCGAAATCACGAAGGATGTCTGCTTTATCTGTTGCTTCCCATGGGAACTCTTCACGACCGAAGTGACCGTATGCTGCCGTCTTCTTGTAGATTGGCTGAAGAAGATTAAGCATTTCTTGTAGGCCGTACGGGCGTAGATCGAAGTGCTGACGAACCGCTTCAATGATTATGTCGTGAGAGACTTTTTCAGTACCAAACGTTTCAACCATGATTGATGTTGGATCTGCAACACCGATAGCGTATGAAAGTTGAATTTCACAACGATCAGCCATGCCTGCAGCAACAATGTTTTTCGCTACGTAACGTGCTGCGTATGCTGCTGAACGGTCAACTTTTGATGGATCTTTACCAGAGAATGCTCCGCCACCGTGACGAGCTGCGCCGCCGTAAGTATCAACGATGATTTTACGACCAGTCAGGCCACAGTCACCCATTGGGCCACCGATAACAAAGCGACCTGTTGGGTTAATAAAGAACTTAGTCTCTTTATTTAACCATTCTGCAGGAAGTACTGGCTTGATGATCTCTTCCATTACTGCTTCACGTAGGTCAGGTGTTGTTACTGAATCGCAGTGTTGAGTCGAAAGAACAACAGCGTCGATACCAACGATCTTACCTTGGTCGTATTGGAACGTTACTTGAGATTTTGCATCTGGACGTAAGAAATCCAGTTTTCCGCTCTTACGTACTTCAGCTTGCTTTTTAACAAGTAGGTGAGAGTAAGTAATTGGAGCAGGCATTAAGATAGGTGTTTCGTTTGTTGCGTAACCAAACATGATGCCTTGGTCGCCCGCGCCTTGTTCTTTTGGATCGGCTTTATCAACACCTTGGTTGATGTCAGGAGATTGCTTACCAATTGTGTTTAATACTGCACAAGAGTTCGCATCAAAGCCCATATCTGAATGAACATAACCGATATCACGAACGGTTTCACGAGTGATTTCTTCGATATCAACCCACGCAGAAGTAGTTACTTCACCACCGACCATAACCATGCCCGTTTTTACGTACGTTTCACAAGCAACACGAGCTTTTGGATCTTGTTCTAAGATCGCATCAAGTACTGCATCTGAAATTTGGTCGGCAATTTTATCTGGATGACCTTCTGATACAGACTCAGAGGTAAATAGGTGCTTAGCCATAAGGGAGCTCCACTTCTATAAATAATAAGTTCTAAAAATACCCACAATCTATATAAGTCTATACGTATAACAGTGTAGGTGTTTTTCCATCTAGACGTCTATAATAGAGAAAAATTGATTAATTACAACTCATTTCATAGAAGAAAATAAATATAAGACACAACCAATCGTTTGCGTCTAATTGTGGGATTTATTTCAGTAAACAAGGTTTTCTTTCAAATTCGTGAAAAAAAGCGTTTTATTTTATAAGTAATCGTTTGCAGTACAGATTAGCCTTTGCGACAATACGGACCTGCAAATTTAGGTTAATTCATAACGATGAGTTAGCCAGTCAAGAGTTAACTAGCTCAATAAACATATAGTCCTTCGAATTTTCAGGAGCAGGCATGTCTTCACGTAAACATCTAGCAAATGCAATCCGCGCTTTAAGCATGGATGGTGTTCAACAAGCAAATTCTGGTCACCCTGGCGCACCTATGGGTATGGCAGACATCGCTGAAGTATTATGGCGTAGCCACCTAAATCACAACCCACAGAATCCAGAGTGGGCTGATCGCGACCGTTTCATTCTTTCAAATGGTCACGGTTCAATGCTGATTTACTCTCTGCTTCATCTTTCTGGTTATGACCTTTCTATCGAAGACTTAAAAAACTTCCGTCAGCTGCACTCTAAAACGCCAGGTCACCCTGAGTACGGTTATGCACCAGGTATCGAAACAACGACTGGTCCATTAGGCCAAGGCATCACAAACGGTGTTGGTATGGCAATGGCCGAGAAAGCATTGGCAGCGCAATTTAACCGTGAAGGCCATGATATCGTTGACCACAACACTTACGTGTTCATGGGTGACGGTTGTTTAATGGAAGGTATCTCTCACGAAGCGTGTTCTTTAGCGGGTACTCTTGGTCTTGGTAAGCTAGTTGCTTTCTGGGATGACAACGGTATTTCTATTGATGGTGAAGTTGAAGGTTGGTTCTCTGATGACACACCTAAACGTTTTGAAGCGTACGGCTGGCATGTAATCCCGGCTGTTGATGGTCACGATGCTGATGCAATCAACGCTGCAATTATTGCAGCAAAAACGGATCCTCGTCCGACGTTGATCTGTACTAAAACAGTGATTGGCTTTGGTTCTCCAAACAAGCAAGGTACACACGACTGTCATGGTGCTCCACTAGGTGCTGATGAAATTGCAGCAACTAAGAAAGCATTAGGTTGGGAGTTCGGCGCATTTGAAATTCCAACAGACGTGGCTGCTGAGTGGGATGCAAAAGAAGCGGGTTCTGAAAAAGAAGCAGCTTGGAATGCTAAATTTGATGCGTATGCAGCGGCATACCCTGAGCTTGCAGCTGAATACAAGCGTCGTGTAAATGGCGATTTACCTGCAGAGTGGGAAGAAAAAGCATCGGCAATCATTGCAGATCTTCAAGCGAACCCTGCAAACATCGCTTCACGTAAAGCCTCTCAAAATGCACTAGAAGCGTTTGGTGCTATGTTGCCTGAATTCATGGGTGGCTCTGCTGACCTTGCGCCTTCTAACCTAACTATGTGGTCTGGTTCTAAGTCACTAACTGCTGAAGATTTCTCTGGTAACTACATTCACTACGGTGTGCGTGAGTTTGGTATGACGGCTATCATGAACGGTATTGCTCTGCACGGTGGTTTCGTACCGTACGGCGCAACTTTCCTAATGTTCATGGAGTACGCTCGTAACGCAATGCGCATGGCTGCACTGATGAAAGTGCAAAACATCCAAGTTTACACGCATGACTCTATCGGTCTTGGCGAAGATGGCCCAACTCACCAGCCAGTTGAGCAAATTGCTTCTCTACGTCTAACACCAAACATGAGCACATGGCGCCCATGTGACCAAGTTGAATCTGCAGTCGCATGGAAACTGGCTATCGAGCGTAAAGATGGTCCTTCTTCTTTAATTTTCTCTCGTCAAAACCTTGCACAGCAAGAGCGTACACAAGAGCAAGTTACAAACATTGCTAAGGGTGCTTACATCCTAAAAGATTGTGACGGTCAGCCTGAGCTTATCCTTATCGCAACAGGTTCAGAAGTTGAGCTTGCAGTAGAAGCAGCAGCACAACTAACTGCTGAAGGTAAATCAGTACGTGTTGTTTCAATGCCATCAACAGATGCATTTGATAAGCAAGACGAAGCGTACCGTGAAGCGGTTTTACCATCATCAGTAACTAAGCGTATCGCTGTTGAAGCTGGTATTGCTGATTTCTGGTACAAGTACGTTGGTTTCGGTGGCAAGATCATCGGTATGACAACGTTTGGTGAATCTGCACCTGCTGATGAGCTATTCAAAATGTTTGGTTTCACTACAGAAAACGTAGTAAACACAGCAAAAGAGCTTTTGGCTTAATTAAATAAAAGCATTCGCTTAATTTAGTGATAAGTCATACATAAAATTGAAAGCGAAGTTATCGAAAGGTGGCTTCGCTTTTTTGATCCTTTAAGAAATAATGGAAAAGGGTACAATAGCCTTAAATGGAATTGAGGAAACAAAGCGTTATGTTGAGAGTGGCGATAAATGGATTTGGTCGAATTGGGCGTAGCGTACTTCGCGCGTTGTATGAAAGTGGTAAACGCGATCAAATTGAAGTGGTAGCTGTTAATGAGTTATCACAGCCTGAAGGCATGGCTCATCTTCTTCAGTACGATTCTACTCATGGACGCTTTCAGCATAAAGTCACTCATGATCAAGAATATCTTTATATCGATTTCCCTGATGGCTCTCAAGATAAGATTAGAATCGTACATCAAGCTGATCTTTCTCTTTTGCCGTGGCAATCATTAGGTGTTGATTTGGTTTTGGACTGTACAGGGGTTTATGGCTCTAAAGCGGATGGAGAAAAGCACATCGAAGCAGGCGCTAAAAAGGTTCTGTTTTCTCATCCTGGTGATACTGATTTAGATAACACAATTATCTATGGCGTGAATCACGATACGTTATTACCAGAGCACCGAATTGTGTCGAATGGCTCTTGCACCACCAATTGTATTATTCCTGTCATTAAAGCCATTGATGATGCGTTTGGGATTGATTCTGGCACCATTACTACTATCCATTCTTCTATGAATGACCAGCAAGTGATTGATGCTTATCACTCTGATTTGCGTCGAACTCGCGCAGCTAGCCAATCTATTATTCCTGTCGATACCAAATTGCATAAAGGTATTGAGCGAATTTTCCCGAAATTTTCCAACAAGTTTGAGGCGATTTCCGTGCGAGTGCCGACAGTAAATGTCACCGCGATGGATTTAAGTGTAACAATTAATACAAATGTGAAAGTTAATGACATAAATCAAACCATTGTTAACGCATCTCGGTGTACATTACATAACATTGTTGACTATACTGAAGCGCCGCTTGTTTCTATCGACTTTAATCATGATCCCCATAGCGCCATTGTCGATGGGTCACAAACAAGAGTAAGTAATGGGCATTTAGTTAAAATGCTAGTTTGGTGCGATAACGAGTGGGGATTTGCTAATCGGATGTTAGATACCGCATTAGTAATGAGAAAATAAAAGCATCAATCAAACAATTTGTGATGGAAAGAGAAAAAAGATTAATTTTCACCTTGAAAAAAGTGAACTCCATCCCTATTTACTGAATAATGCAGTAAGAATTTAATCGGTTTGGCAATGATGCCGAGCTTGAAAACTTTTTATTATTTAATTGAGAGGACAAAACATGTCTGTAATCAAGATGACTGACCTGGAACTTGCAGGTAAACGCGTATTTATCCGTGCTGACCTAAACGTACCAGTTAAAGATGGTAAAGTAACTTCTGATGCTCGTATCCTTGCATCTCTACCAACTATCAAGCTTTGCTTGGAAGCTGGCGCTAAAGTAATGGTTACTTCTCACCTAGGTCGTCCAACGGAAGGCGAGTACAACGAAGAGTTCTCTCTAGCTCCTGTAGTTAACTACTTAAATGACGCACTAGATTGTGACGTTAAACTAGCGAAAGATTACCTAGATGGTCTTGAATTAAACGCTGGTGAGCTAGTTGTTCTTGAAAACGTTCGCTTTAACAAAGGCGAGAAGAAGAACGAAGAAGAGCTTTCTAAAAAATATGCAGCATTATGTGACATCTTCGTAATGGACGCATTTGGTACTGCTCACCGTGCACAAGCATCTACTCACGGTGTTGGCATGAACGCTCCTGTAGCGTGTGCTGGTCCTCTTCTAGCAGCTGAACTTGAAGCACTTGGTAAAGCAATGGACAACCCAGCTCGTCCATTAGTTGCTATCGTTGGTGGCTCTAAAGTATCTACTAAGCTGACTGTTCTTGAGTCTCTATCTAAAATCGCTGACCAACTTGTTGTTGGTGGTGGTATCGCGAACACATTCATCGCTGCTGAAGGTCACAATGTAGGTAAGTCTTTATACGAAGCTGACCTAGTTGAGACTGCTCAAAAATTAATGAAAGAGTGTGCAATCCCAGTAGCTACTGATGTTGCATGTGCAAAAGCATTTGATGAAAACGCTGAAGCTGAAATCAAGCACGTTTCTGAAGTACAAGACGACGACATGATCTTCGACCTTGGTCCAGATTCAACAGCTGCTCTTGCTGAAATCATCAGCAATGCAAAAACAATTCTTTGGAATGGCCCAGTTGGCGTATTTGAATTCAAAAACTTTGAAGCAGGTACTGCGGGTATTTCTAAAGCAATCGCTGATTCTGAAGGTTTCTCTGTAGCAGGTGGTGGTGATACGCTAGCAGCTATCGATAAGTTCGGTATCAAAGCTGACGTTTCTTACATTTCTACAGGTGGCGGTGCATTCCTTGAGTTCGTTGAAGGTAAAGTACTTCCTGCAGTAGCAATGCTTGAAGAGCGTGCTAAAGCATAATTATTTAAAAGCGGGAATCTAATCATTCCCGCTTTTTACGTTTGTTGATGACCATGTTTATTGATACAATAGCAAGAGTTGTGAGCAAACGTTTGCAAAAATTTAAACGTAAGTTTTTTAATTTTAAAACGATAGAATAAATAGGACTATTTCCATGTCTAAGATCTTCGATTTTGTAAAACCTGGTGTTATTTCTGGCGACGACGTACAGAAAGTATTTGAAGTAGCAAAAGAAAACAAATTTGCTCTTCCTGCTGTAAACGTAGTTAACACAGATTCAATCAACGGCGTTTTAGAAGCTGCTTCTAAAGTTAAAGCTCCTGTTGTTGTTCAGTTCTCTAACGGCGGTGCTGGTTTCTTCGCTGGTAAAGGCGTTAAACTTGAAGGTCAAGGTGCACAAATCCTTGGTGCTGTAGCTGGTGCAAAATACGTACACGCTGTTGCTGAATCTTACGGTGTTCCAGTTATTCTTCACACTGACCACGCTGCTAAGAAACTTCTTCCATGGATCGACGGTCTACTAGACGCTGGTGAAGAGTTCTTCGCTCAAACTGGTAAGCCTCTATTCTCTTCTCACATGATCGACCTTTCTGAAGAGTCTCTAGAAGAAAACATCGAAATCTCTGGCCAATACCTTGCGCGTATGGCTAAGATGAACATGACTCTAGAAATCGAACTAGGTTGTACTGGTGGTGAAGAAGACGGCGTTGATAACTCTGATATGGACGCATCTGAGCTTTACACTTCTCCTGAAGATGTTGCATACGCATACGAGAAACTAACGGCTATCAGCCCACGTTTCACTATCGCTGCATCTTTCGGTAACGTACATGGTGTTTACCAAGCTGGTAACGTTGTACTTACTCCAACTATCCTACGTGACTCTCAAGCATACTGTGCAGAGAAGTTTGGTATCGCACCTAACGCTCTAAACTTCGTATTCCACGGTGGTTCTGGTTCTTCTGAAGCAGAAATCCAAGAGTCTATCGGTTACGGTGTTATCAAAATGAACATCGATACTGATACACAGTGGGCTACATGGGATGGTATCCGTACTTACTCTGCTGAAAACTTCGATTTCCTACAAGGTCAAATCGGTAACCCAACTGGCGAAGCTGCGCCAAACAAGAAGTACTACGATCCACGCGTATGGTTACGTGCTGGTCAAGCTTCTATGGTTACTCGTCTTGAGAAAGCATTTGCTGACCTTAACGCAATCGACGTACTATAATTTTTATTATAGACAGCTCGAATTGAGTTAATAAAAAACCCGCTGATTAGCGGGTTTTTTTATGTCTGAATTCTTTAAGCGAAGCGATCTGAACTCTTTCTTTTTAAAATAAAAAAGCAGCCTGTAATACAGACTGCTTTTATCGTTTCTAGCGCGTAGCGTTCTAGCTAGCGAAGCGTATAGAAATTACTTTTTCTTTTTCTTCTTCGGTGCGTTTTTCTTCGCTAGAGCCGCTTTCTTCTTCGCATTTTTTTTCTGTTTGTTTTTGAAAACAGGTTTTTTATGCTGAGGTTTTAAGCCCTCAATAAAGCGCTCTTTAATCACTTCTTCTTCTTTTACGTAACGGCCAACACGTTCCATCATTGGTTGGTCATGTGCTTCGATTAACGAAACAGCACTACCTTTATTACCCGCACGAGCAGTACGACCGATACGGTGTAGGTACACGTCAGCAGTACGAGGCATATCAAAGTTAATTACATGGCTTACGTTTGGTAAATCGATACCACGAGCAGCAACGTCGGTTGCAATAAGCACATTCACTTTACCATCACGGAAACGAGCGATAGCATTGTTACGGCTCTCTTGTGGCATATCGCCTTGTAACCATGCACATGAAATCTTAGCGGTTTCTAAGTGGCCGCGAAGCTCAGCAAGACGCTCGCGCGTTTTAACAAAGACAATTGAGCGCTCAGCTTGTTGAGTTAAGATGCTTTTTAATAGCTCAATTTTATGAGGCATATTATCAGCACGGTGATACCACTGTGTGATCTTCTTACGCTCACGACGTGATGGCTCAGCATTAATTTCAGCTGGCTCATTCAGTAGGTCGGCTGTGAAACCTTCGACACCACGACCTTCTAATGTTGCAGAGAACAAGAAGGTTTGTTTACGCCAGCGACACTCTTTTGAAAGACGGTCAACTACAGGGCCAAAGCCCATGTCTAGCATGCGGTCAGCTTCATCAAGGATCAGAGTTTCAATCGCTCGACAGTCAAAGCGCTCAGCTTCAATGTATTCCATTAAACGACCTGGTGTAGCTACAACGATATCTTGAGTAGTAGCAAGAATATCAGCGTGATCTTGGTAGCTAATGCCGCCAGTGATTGTAAATACTTTATGGCGTGTGTACTTTGATAATTCACGAGCTTCATCGGCAACTTGAATAGCAAGTTCACGAGTTGGCGTCAGGATCAGAATACGCGCAGGTCCTGGATCACGACGAGGGAAATCATCAAGATGTTGCAATGCAGGTAATAAGAAAGCCGCAGATTTACCTGTGCCTGTTGGAGCAGAAGCAAGAATGTCTTTTCCTTCTAATGCTTCAGGAATAGCCATAGCCTGAACTTGAGTTGGACGTTGATAACCAATCTCCTCAAGAGCGCGCAGTAGGTTAGGGGATAGATCGAGATCAGCAAACGTTTTGATCACTGTAGATTCTCCGTTCAGGTCTAAAGAGTATAAATATGATGTTAGCCAGACATTATAGTGATTTATTAGAGATGGATCACCGATCTTTTAGCCCATATTCAGATAAAAGCATCTTGTGAGCTTAATAAAGTCATCACTATAGCCATTTCCATTGTGTATTATTAATGTATTCTCTTGATAATCATAAGGAAAAGAAGATATCTCGATCAGTAATCGAGAGGTGTCTTTTTTTTCGGTTGTTTTTACATTTGTCAGTTTTGTTAAGTGAAAACCGAGAGTTTTGGCAATTTTGATAAATTGCTTCCCCTCAAAAAGAGGAAGAATGAAGCTGGCTCGCCCCTTCGGTGAAAGTAGTTTTTTGCACTGAGTTAATAAATCACTGAAAGGTAAACTGTCTGTATGACGGGCAGATGAGCGTTCGCCTTTTTGTGATTGTTCACCGCTAGTAAAGTAAGGAGGGTTACAAATAATAGCTTCGTATTGCTTTTTGGGAGAGTAACTTAAAATATTCTGATGAAATACCCTAATACGATCTGACCATGGTGAATGAATAATATTCTTAGTTGCTACCTCTACAGCAATAGGCATTAATTCAACCGCGTCAATAGCACTCGATATTTCACGTTGTGCACACATTAAGCTTAATAACCCTGTCCCACAACCAATGTCTAATATGGATTGGCATTCATTAATATTAGCCCAAGCACCGAGTAACACACCGTCTGTGCTTACCGGCATTCCGCATTGACCTATATCGATATGAAATTGTTTGAAAGTGAAGCTTTTATTCATGACTGTTCCAATATAGCAATAGTTGTTGATGTTGTAATTATATTGTTAATTAGTTTGATGTTCTATTTTTGATCTTTTGTTGATTCTTTGAATGTTAACTGATCACTCTTTTATAAACGCAATAAACAGAGTAATAAACTGCTTATTAAGTATGTAGCAATTCAATTATGGTGTTTTTCTCTGAACTATTGCGGATTATCGATAATTTGTTCATTATTCTGACATAAATATCAAAAAAGATATAAAACACAACATTAAATACACACAACATTATACAAGGGTTTCTTATGAAACAGTCATTAAAACTCACAGATATCATTGCCGTAGGCTTTATGCTTTTTGCCTTCTTCTTAGGCGCTGGTAATATCATTTTCCCACCAATCGCAGGCCAAATGGCGGGTGAGCACGTATACAGTGCTATGGGTGGATTTCTAATTACGGCAGTGGGTTTGCCACTATTAACCATTATTGCTATCGGTGTTGCTGGTGGTTCTTGGCAACAACTGACTCGTGATTTACCACCAAAAGTCGCGATGATCATGGCTATCTTAATGTTTGTAATTATTGGGCCTGCATTTGCTGCACCACGTACAGGTCTAGTTGCGTATGAAATGGCGGCAAAACCATTTATGTCAGCAGAGGCAGGACAGTTATCGTTAACGCTATTTTCAATCGCTTTCTTCTCAATCGCAATGTTTTTTGCATGGTCTCAAGGTAAGCTTATCGATACGATTGGTAAGTTCTTAACACCTGCATTATTTATCGGTTTAATCATTCTAGCGGTTGCGGTATTTGTTAATCCACAAGGTGATATTGTGGCAGCAACGGGTAACTATATTGAGCAACCATTAACGACTGGCTTCTTTGAAGGTTATAACACCATGGATACATTTGGTGCGTTAATGTTTGGTATTTTAATTATTGACGCATTAAAAAAGAAAGGCATTACAGAGCATAAAGCAACGACTAAGTATTTAACGGCCGCGGGTTGTATTGCAGCATTAGGCTTAGCATTTGTTTATGTCTCTTTATTCTATTTAGGGGCAACGTCAAGTGCGGTTGCACCTGGTGCGGCCAACGGTGGTGCGATTCTAACGGCTTATACTCATGCACTGTTTGGTTCTTCAGGCCAAATCGTATTATCAGTTATCGTATTAATTGCATGTCTAACCACGGCTATTGGTCTTATCTCTGCATGTGCAGACTACTTTAGCTCTATCTGTAAAGTAACGTACAAAACATGGGTTATTGTTGTTGGTGTTGCTTGTGCAGTGGTTGCTAACGTGGGCCTAACACAGTTAATTGCTTTGTCTGTACCTGTTTTATTCTTACTTTACCCAGTGGCGATTGCTTTAGTTGCATTAGCGTTTGTTCGTAAGATGATGCCAAACCCTCGTCTTGCATATCGTGTTGTGATTTTAGTAGCGACGTGTTTTGCTGTATTAGATGCAGCGAAAGTGGCAGGAGCAGATATGTCAGCGTTCTCAATGCTACCATTATTTAATCATGGTATGGCTTGGGTTATCCCAACGTTTGCTTCGATGATTGTCGTACGTTTTGTTGGCAAGAAAGAAGACGAGCTAGTGACTGAAAACGCATAATTTTAGAAAATAGAACTATAAGAGCGAGTGTAACTGTTTAAGTTTACTCGCTCTTTTCTTTTATAGGAGCGAAGCGATCTAGTTAGCGAAGCGTATCGTTTCTAGTTTTAAAGTGAATCGTGATACTCCACTAACACCTGCTCACACCATTGCTCAATACGCTCATCACTCTTATCATATTGGCTGTCTTCATCTAACGCCAAACCAACAAAGTGAGATTCATCTTCAGTCAACGCTTTTGATGCATCAAACTGATAGCCTTCGTTTTTCCAATAACCGATAAACGTAGCATTAGTGGCTTTTAATTCATCGTGCAATAACCCCATCGCATCTAAGAACCATTCGCCATAGCCTTCTTGATCACCAAGGCCAAATAGAGCAATAGTTTTACCTTCTAGAGAAAGGCCATCTAACTCTTCCCATACAGCTAACCAGTCTTCTTGAATTTCACCAAAATCCCATGTTGATATCCCAAGCAATAGCAGATCGTAATCGTTCATTGTTGTTACTGGCGTTTCTTTAATATTGTAGATATCAACCAGTTCTTCACCCATGATTGCTCTGATTTTTTCAGAAGCCATTTCGGTGTAACACGTGGAAGAGCCGTAAAATAGACCAATTTTCATTTTAACTACCATATTAATGAGGACGAAAGCCTAGTGTACCGCAAATGATTCTTAAAATTAAACTTGCAATGAAAGCCGTGATAATTGTTTAATACTGTAATTCTAACCAGTGTTTTTTTGGTTTTCAGTAAATGGTGATGGCAATGAACAATGATATGGCTTTAATTGAGCGTTTTTTAGATACCATGTGGATGGAGCGTGGTTTATCTGAGAATACGTTGGCTTCGTATCGAAATGATTTGGTGAAATTACTGCAATGGCTAGAAGATAATCATTATAAGTGTGCCTCTATTTCAGCAATGGGATTAAATGAATATCAAGCGTACTTGGTAGATAAAGAATATAAACAAACATCTCGAGCGAGAATGCTGTCGGCTTTGCGTCGTTTTTTCCAATATTTACATCGAGAGAAAATTCGTGGTGATGACCCAACGGCACTATTAATGAGCCCTAAACTACCGCAACGATTACCTAAAGATTTGAGTGAGGATCAAGTAAACGATTTATTAGAAGCACCTAATGTCGATGATCCACTAGAGCTTCGTGATCGTGCGATGTTAGAACTGCTTTATGCAACCGGTTTGCGTGTGACGGAATTAGTCAGTTTAACCATGGAAAACTTGAGTCTTCGTCAAGGTGTGGTTCGTGTTACTGGTAAGGGTGACAAAGAACGTTTAGTGCCGATGGGAGAAAATGCGGTAGATTGGATTCAAACGTTTTTAGACCAAGGACGCCCGGCTTTACTTGGTGAAAAAAGTTCAGATGTGGTTTTTCCAAGTAAAAGAGCAAGACAGATGACAAGGCAAACCTTTTGGCATCGTATTAAACATTATGCGGTGATTGCCGATATTGATACGGATAAATTATCGCCACATGTCCTGCGTCATGCGTTTGCGACACATTTATTAAACTATGGCGCAGATCTACGTGTCGTACAAATGTTACTAGGACATAGTGATCTTTCGACAACACAAATATATACTCACGTAGCAACGGAACGTTTAAAACAGATCCATCAAGAGCATCACCCTCGTTCATAGTGTAAAGGGAACTTCTTGTTGGTTTACTACTCTAAAATTTAAACCTTCTATTTTTACTTTTTTTATAGGTACTTTTATGTCATTTATTCGCCGTACTAGCGCGATGTGTATTGCTCTATTGAGTGTAATTTCTTTTACAGCATGTTCTGATGAGCAAGCAAAAGAGAAAGTGGTAGCGCCTTCTGTAGAAGTCTCTCAATCTGATTCAGAGCAAGCGATTACTCAACGTTTAACTGCATTGGGTTTACCTGTAGAAGCCATTCACGACTCTGAAGTTGATGGTTTTAAACAAGTAGAAACACCATTTGGTATTTTTTATGTATCAGATGATGGTAAGCATTTCATTCAAGGTCGTATTTTTGAGTTTGATGAAAGTGGCAATATGAAAGATTTATTAGCGGCTCGTTTTGCAAAATTGGTTGATAGCCAAAGTGAGAATATGATTGTATTCCCTGCTAAGGATGAAAAACACGTTATCACTGTATTTACAGATATTACTTGTGGTTACTGTACAAAACTACATAAAGAGATGAAAGACTATAACGATGCAGGTATTACTGTTCGTTACTTGGCTTACCCTCGTCAAGGTTACCAAGGCTCTGTTGCTGATAAAATGGCACAAATTTGGTGTGCTGATGACAAACAACAAGCGATGGAAGACGCAAAATCACATCGTGCAATTAATGGTGAAAAACCAGCAACAGCTCAGTGCAAGAGCATCATCAAAGAACAGTATTTATTAGGTCGTAAAATGGGTGTAAATGGTACACCTGCAATTGTACTGCCTAATGGTGATCTTGTACCTGGTTACAAGCCAGCACAAGAGCTTTTGAAAGACTTAGAAAAATAATTATTACGTAATTGAATTTAAATCCCCGCAATACTTATTTAACTTAAGTATGGTGCGGGGATTTTTTTATCTTTATAAACCTAACCTTGGGCTAAATCATGATTGAAGTGAAACGTCGTCTTATTCCAGAAATCCCAGCACTTCCGAGTTCAATTCCTTCAATCTTACAACGGATTTATGCAGCTCGTGGTATTACATCAAATGATCAGTTAGAGCGTGGTGCCAAATCCTTGCTCTCATTTCAATCAATGCATGGCATAACTAAAGCCGTTGATATTCTAGTTGAGGCGATCGCAAAACAAACTCGTATTATTGTCGTGGGTGATTTCGATGCTGATGGTGCAACGAGTTCTGCGTTATCTGTGATGGCATTTCGAATGATGGGCAGTAGTAATGTTGATTATTTAGTACCGAATCGTTTTGAAGATGGCTATGGATTAAGCCCTGATGTGGTGGATCAAGCCAAAGAGATGGGTGCAGAAATCATCATGACAGTAGATAATGGCGTTTCATCAATTGAAGGTGTTGCTGCAGCGAAAGCCTATGGAATGCAAGTGGTCGTAACCGATCACCATTTACCGGGTTCTTCTTTGCCAATCGCAGATTCAATTGTTAACCCTAACCTTGAAGAGTGTGCCTTTCCGTCTAAGTCTTTAGCTGGTGTTGGTGTCGCGTTTTATTTGATGTTAGCGATTCGTGCTCGTTTGCGTGAAAACAATTGGTTTGAAACTCAAAATATTCCTATTCCGAACCTTGCTGATTTATTGGATTTAGTCGCACTAGGCACTGTTGCTGATTTGGTTGCACTTGATGAAAATAACCGTATTTTAGTGCATCAAGGTATCCAACGTATTCGTGCAGGTAAATGTCGTCCGGGTATTCAAGCGTTAATCGAAGTAGCAAATAAAGTGCCTTCTCGAATTGTTGCTTCAGATTTTGGTTTTGCACTTGGTCCAAGAATTAATGCCGCAGGTCGTTTGGATGACATGTCGTTTGGTGTTGAGCTTCTTATGTCCAACAATATTCATGCTGCACGTCGTATGGCCTCAGAACTTGATGCTTTAAATCAAACTCGTAAAGAGATTGAGCAAGGTATGAAAGATGAAGCGATGGCGATTTGTGAGCGCTTAGAGTTCGGTGCACAAAGTGAATTGCCTTTTGGCTTGGTGTTATTCCAGCGAGATTGGCATCAGGGTGTGATTGGAATTCTCGCTTCTCGTATTAAAGAAAAATATCATCGCCCTGTCATCGCATTTGCTGATGGTGGTGATGGGTTTATTAAAGGGTCATGTCGTTCCATTCCTGGCTTTCATATGCGTGATGCGTTGGATTTAATTGATACTCGTAATCCTGGGTTAATTTTGAAGTTTGGTGGTCATGCCATGGCGGCAGGCTTAACCATTAAAGAAGTGGATTATAAGAAGTTCAGTCAAGCCTTTGATGATGTAGTGCGTGAGTCAGTAGAAGAAGAGACGTTAACTGGAGTTGTACTGTCAGACGGCGAACTAACACCGGAAGAATTTACTTTAGGTACTGCAGAGATCATTCGAGCGGGCGGTCCATGGGGACAAGCTTTCCCTGAGCCTATTTTTGATGGTGAGTTTAAAGTATTAAACCAACGCTTGGTGGGTGAAAAACATCTTAAGTTGATGTTGGAACCACTGCATAAAGATTTTCCAACCAACAAAATGGTTGATGCCATTGCATTTAATATTGATGTTCGTCGCTGGCCAGACGCTTCTGTTCAAAAAGTAAAACTGGCTTATCGTTTAGATATTAATGAATTTCGAGGCAATCAAACATTACAATTAATGGTTGAATACATAGAACCAATGTAATTTCATTGCACTATAAAGAAAAAAGAAAGCAAAAAGGTTAACTAACACTAAATATCACGTTAAGTGATACTTAATGATATGTTGCATTTTTGCTTTGTATGAAAATAGAAAGGCGCGTATTCCGGCTAGAGGTTAAATAAAAAGAAAATTGGTGTGATTAAATTTACACCATTTTCTCAATCCTTATTGTTCTTGCTTTCAGAGGGTGAAATACCTCGATTTCTATCACACTTTTGGTTAAAATCTCTCGGTTATTTTTTATTCGGCGATGATAAAACACCATGTTCGAAATTAATCCTATTAAAAACCGTCTCCAGGATGTGTCTGATCGCACAAATATCCTGAGGGGGTACCTTTGACTATGATGCTAAGAAAGAGCGTCTAGAAGAAGTCAATGCAGAGCTAGAACAACCAGAAGTATGGAATGAACCTGAGCGCGCACAAGCATTAGGTAAAGAACGTGCTTCTTTAGAAGCGATTGTAGAAACTATTGACCAATTAGACCAAGGCGGCGAAGACGTTGAAGGCTTACTTGAGTTAGCAGTAGAAGAACAAGATCAAGAGACGTTTGATGAAATTGAACCAGAGCTTGCTGACTTAGAAGAAAAACTAGCGGCGTTAGAATTTCGTCGTATGTTCTCTGGCGCACATGATGCATCTGATTGTTATATTGATTTACAGTCAGGTTCTGGCGGCACAGAAGCGCAAGATTGGACATCAATGATGTTACGTATGTACTTGCGTTGGGCGGAAGCCAAAGGATTTAAAACGGAAATAATCGAAGTTTCTGATGGTGATGTAGCTGGCCTAAAAGGCGCAACAGTACGCATTTCTGGTGAATACGCTTATGGTTGGTTACGCACAGAAACTGGCGTACACCGTTTAGTTCGTAAATCACCATTTGATTCAAGTGGTCGTCGACATACCTCATTTGCTTCAGCGTTTATCTATCCTGAAATAGATGACAACATTGAAGTGGATATTAACCCTGCTGATTTACGTATTGATGTATACCGAGCTTCTGGCGCAGGTGGTCAACACGTAAACACCACTGAATCTGCGGTACGTATTACTCACGTTCCGACAAATACAGTAGTGCAATGTCAAAATGATCGTTCTCAGCATAAAAACAAAGCACAAGCAATGAAGCAGTTGAAAGCAAAACTGTTTGAACTTGAGCTTCAGAAACAAAACGCAGAGAAACAAGTAAACGAAGATTCTAAATCCGATATCGGGTGGGGCAGTCAGATTCGCTCATACGTATTAGATGATTCGCGCATTAAAGATTTGCGTACCGGCATTGAAAATCGTAATACGCAAGCCGTATTAGACGGTGATTTAGATAAATTTATCGAAGCCAGCTTAAAATCTGGATTATAAGAAAGGGTTCATTATGACTGACCAAGTACAACTAGATGAAAACAAACTGATTGCAGAACGTCGTGGTAAATTAGACCATATCCGTCAAGCATGTAAGGCGAATGGCCACCCGAATGACTTCCGTCGTGATAGTCTTGCGAGTGACCTTCAAGCTGAGTTTGGTGAAAAGACCAAAGAAGAGCTAGAAGAATTAAACCATATCGTTGCTATCGCAGGCCGTATCATGGCTAAGCGTGGTCCTTTCTTATTGATCCAAGAAGTGTCTGGTAAGATCCAAGCTTATGCATCGAAAGATGTGCAAAAAGAGCTTAAAGACAAATACCAAGGTCTAGATATCGGTGACATCATCGGTGTTAAAGGTGCTCTACATAAATCAGGTAAAGGCGATCTTTACGTGAACATGGAAGAGTACGTATTGCTAACAAAAGCACTGCGTCCATTACCTGAAAAATTCCACGGTTTAACTGACCAAGAAATGCGTTACCGTCAGCGTTATGTTGACCTTATCGTAAATGATGATTCACGTACTGCATTTGTTATCCGCTCTAAAGTGGTTTCTGCAATTCGTAACTTCATGGTTGATAAAGGCTTCATGGAAGTTGAAACGCCAATGATGCACGTTATCCCTGGTGGCGCTTCAGCACGTCCATTCGTAACACACCATAATGCACTTGATGTTGATATGTACCTACGTATCGCCCCTGAGCTTTACCTAAAACGTCTAGTTGTTGGTGGTTTTGAGCGTGTGTTCGAAATTAACCGTAACTTCCGTAACGAAGGCCTATCTCCACGTCATAACCCAGAATTCACAATGATGGAATTCTACATGGCGTATGCTGATTACAATGATCTAATGGATCTAACAGAAGCAATGCTATCTCAAGTAGCTATCTCTGTTCTAGGCAGTGATAAAATGCCTTACGGTGAGTATACCGTTGATTTTGGTGGCAAATACGCACGTATGAGCATGCTAGACGCAATTAAACTATACAACCCAGAGCATGCTGAGATTCAAGCGCTAACGTACGAAGGCGTTCAAGATCGTGACTTAATGGTTTCTATCGCGAAATCAGTGCATGTTGACGTTGAAAGCTTCTGGACATGTGGTCAGCTTCTTGAAGAAATCTTTGGTGAAACAGCTGAACCTAAGTTAATGCAACCTACGTTCATCACTGAATACCCAGCGGATATCTCACCATTAGCACGTCGTAACGACAACAATGATTTCATTACAGACCGTTTTGAGTTCTTTATTGGTGGCCGTGAAGTAGCAAATGGTTTCTCTGAGCTTAATGATGCTCAAGACCAAGACGAGCGTTTTAAAGCGCAAGTTAACGCAAAAGAGTCTGGTGATGATGAAGCAATGTTCTATGATGCTGATTATATTACAGCGCTTGAGCACGGTTTACCGCCAACAGCGGGTCAAGGCATCGGTATTGACCGTTTAGTGATGTTATTCACTAACACTCACACAATTCGTGATGTTATTTTATTCCCTTCTATGCGCCCTCAAGCATAATTTAGAATAAAGTGATAAATTAAAGAGTAGCTTTTAAAGCTGCTCTTTTTTTTATAAAAAGGAAAATATTAGAATACAAGCACACTTCCTCATCAATTGACCTAACTTTTACATTTCTTTTTAAAGTAGAGGAATGGCTATAAAAGTAATAAAAACACCTTCCTTTATATTATAAAATTAAATGCATCTCATAGATGAGGCATATTTCTTTCTGATATGTTAAGTATCATTTATTTTTTATCTGTAATTTTGTGTTTTTTTGTTAAAAAGATGACGAGCATCTCACTTGTGAGACTGCGAGGCGTCTTAAAACCTGTATAGTTGCCTTTAGAAGAAAGTTTAGTTGGTTAAATAAAGAATTTAGAGGTAAGGCTATGGGTACTCAGTTTCGTATGGATTCTGTTCCAGGTTCGTTAGTGGTTGTTGGTGGAAGTTACGAACCTTGGTTAGCAGTATTAGAACAAGTTGGCTGGCGTTGTCATCGTTGCTATGACCTTCGTGCTGCGCAAGCATTGTTTGATGAAATTGGGCCATGTATTGGTATTGTGGATCTAAGCCAAGATGATTTCAGTCTTAATGGTATTGCAACGTTAGTAAATAATAATAAACAAGTGCGTTGGATGGCATTTATTCGTGAATCACAACTAAGCTCAGATACTATTTGCCAATTTATTGTGAATTTCTGTATTGATTTCTTTACCGCTCCAATTCCTGATGCTCAGTTGCTAAGTACGATTGGTCACCAATTAGGAATGCTAAAATTAGAACGTAAAGTTTGGCCAAATATGGGACAAAAATCGGATTTAGGTATTTTAGGTGAAGCGCCGGCAGTTAAGCGTCTACGAGATCAAATTCGTCGAGTAGCACCAACAGATGTTTCTATTCTTATCTCTGGTGAAAGTGGTGTAGGTAAGGATGCGGTAGCAAAAGCGGTGCATGATTCTTCTGGTCGTAATAAAGGACCATTTATTTCATTAAACTGTGGTTCATTATCTGATTCAAAAATAGAGCAAGAGCTATTTGGGCAGGATTTATCTGATTACCAAGAGTCTAAACTGTTCCAAGCGAGCGGTGGCACTTTGTTCTTAAATGATATTAATGATTTACCAGCGGCTCAACAGCAACATTTATTACGCTTTTTACAAGAAGGTAATATAGAAACGACTCAGGGCTTTATTGATATTGATGTGAGAGTGATTGTTGCAAGCCATATTGATCTTGAAAAAGCGATAGAAGAAGGTAACTTTAAAGAAGAGTTATATTATCGTCTGAATGTACTTCGTATTCATGTCCCTTCTTTAAAAGAGAGAAGTTCAGATATTTCGGTCTTAGCGGATCATTTTCTTCAACGCTATGCCAGAGAATACAATACACAAGCACGTACTTTCTCAGAAGATGCAATGCAAACTATGCTGCATTACCAATGGCCGGGTAATGTTCGTGAATTAGTTAACCAGGTTAAACGTGCAGTATTACTTGCAGATAGCATGACGATAGATCTTGAGCATTTAGATCTTCCACAGCGCAGTGATACAAAACGAAGCTTACGTGTTATTCGTGAAAATTCAGAGCGTGATGCACTCTTGATGGTATTAGAGTCTCATGATGGTCAGGTGTCCTCTGCTGCAAAAGAGCTAGGAGTGTCGCGTGCCACCATGTATCGTTTATTGAATAAACATAACTTGATTTCAGAGCCAAGAAGCTACAGCTAATAAAAGCAAAGTTAGCAAAAGGGTCTTATCTTAATTAGAGATAAGGCCTTTTTTAATTAAAGAATGATTTTAAGATCGCATGAGTAAAATGAGTTTTTAAATAAAACCCTCTTGGTAGCGTTTTAATTGGGTTTCCATTCTCCCCGTAAGCTTCAGTAAGGGCTCGGCTGTTTGCCGCTTTAGGTCTAAGCTGTAAAACTTCACCATGCTTTGCCGTGATAGATTCCACTTTTCCTAAGACAATTAAGTCCATTAACTCTTCCCAATCTTGCTTTAATTGGTGCTCTTCTGCTATAGAAGGTTTCCACAGTACAGGGTAACCAACATGTCGATCACCGACAGGGATTTCTCGCTCCCCTTCAACAGGGATCCACAGAACATGAGCTAATTTATGGCGAACATGAGATTCCTCCCACTTTAAACTATGTACACCAGTTAGAGGTGCAACAGAGACAAAAGTGGTTTCAAGAGGTTTTCCGCTATAACTGATCGGAATTGTTTTGAGTTCAATACCAAGATCAATGAAATCAGGCAATGGTTTACTCCCTGCAGAAGCGCCTAAATGCCATTCTAATAACTGCCCAACCCAGCCTTTATCTCGCTTTAAATTTTCAGGGACAGCTATCCCTGCTTGTTCAGCAAGTTCAGAGAGCGTATAGCCTGCAATGTTTTCAGCTCTGGTTAATAGTTCATTAATACTGTTTGGTGGTGGTTGCTTCATAGTGGCTCTTTAATGGCGATAGAACGATAAGATTACCATATAATCTTTTCTATTTAGCACTCTTGATTGGATCTTCTCAAGTTATCCACAGTGAAGATTATTTTTTGCTCTATATTTGTTTTTATGGATCTATGTACAGTACTTTATTTCTTAATAAGTTATTGACTTTTTAAGGGGCAGCACATTATAGAGCTTGTAATTGTGGGTAACCATCAAGTTGCTCGATCTTTAACCGATCTGTGTTCATATTATTCAATCAGAGTTAAATAAAAAAGATCCAATTAAAGATCTTTTGTTTAACTTTATGTTTATTATGGTATTTGTTGATTTCCCATTATTATCTTCACTCTATTGATAAATTGATTTTTATTGCTCAATTTGATTTGTTTTTATCTTCTTCACAAAGTTATACACAGAAAAGGTGAATAAATGTGGGGCAGCTCTCATTGTTATGTTGATAAGTTCTCTTGTGATTAAAAGTTATTCAATAAAAGAGGTTATTTTAGTAAAACGTGATAAGAAAGCGTGATCCTGTTTGCTCAAAGAGACGATCTGTGAAAAAATCATAGGCAATATAAGTTTAAGATGAGGTCATCCAGTGATAGATGGCGATGGTTTCCGCCCGAACGTCGGGATAGTGATATGCAATAGCCATGGTCAAGTATTCTGGGCGAAACGATACGGACAACATTCTTGGCAATTTCCACAAGGTGGCATTGATGATGGTGAGACACCAGAGCAAGCAATGTACCGAGAATTGTATGAAGAAGTTGGTCTGACAAAAAATGATGTACGTATTTTAGCAAGTAGCCGCCATTGGTTACGATATAAATTACCGAAGCGTTTAGTTAGATGGGATTCAAAACCTGTCTGTATTGGGCAAAAACAGAAGTGGTTTTTGCTACGCTTGGAATGTGACGAATCCAAGGTGAATATGCAAAGAGATCGCACGCCAGAATTTGATGGTTGGCGATGGGTAAGTTATTGGTACCCAGTTAGACAAGTGGTTTCATTTAAGCGTGATGTTTATCGTCGAGCCCTCAAAGAGTTCGCGGTAATTGCTATGCCGTTTAAGGAACGAAAATTTAAAAGGAAAGGTAAAAAAGGTTAAGCGGTCGATACCTTATAACCTTAAGGATTGCCTCTTATGCTTACTCAACTCAGGGACATAGTTGATCACGTCGCTAAAGCAGAATCGCTCGATGATGCTTTAGCGTTATTAGTGAAGAATACCCGTCACTCAATGCGAACAGAGTGTTGCTCAGTCTATTTAATGAGTAATGATAATCTGCGTTTAGAATTGATGGCTACCGAAGGTTTAAAAGCCAAGCCGAATACCGTTTCACTTGGTATTGATGAAGGGCTTGTAGGCCTGGTTGCCCGTAGCTGCGAGCCATTAAACCTCGCTAATGCCTCAGTACACCCCTCGTATAAATACATTCCAAGTATTGCTGAATATAAATTTAACTCTTTTTTGGCGACGCCGATCATCTATCGTCGACAAAATTTAGGCGTTTTAGTTGTTCAACAGAAAGAGAAACGCCAATTTACAGAAGTGGAAGAATCCTTTCTTGTTACGCTTTCTGCTCAACTTGCAGTGGTATTAGCGCACGCGAAAGCACACGAAAGTTGGTCTGCTCATTTACAAACTTCAGTAATACAACAGAAACAATTTAAAGGGATCTCTGCGTCTAATGGCGTAGGTATTGCCCCTTTATGGTTTGATGATGCCCAACCTAAAATAGAAGCAATTTTACCAAGTTCTTGTCTTGATATTGAGCTGGAAAAAGATCGTTTAGGTACGGCGGTTGAGTTAGCTCTAAAGGATTTTAGACGTTCGAAAAAGCGTTTTGAGCAAGAGCTGAACAACGAAACGTTAGCAATCTTTGATCTCTTTACTCACTTATTAAATGATCCAATGCTGAAAGCTGATCTGAAAAAACAGATCGATAAAGGGGACTCTGCTGAGTGGGCATTGCGCCAAGTTATTGAGTCTTATGCTGGCCGTTTTGAGAGAATGAGTGACTCTTATTTAAGTGAGAGAGCAAATGACGTTAGGGAGCTAGGACAGCGTTTACTCTACTTTTTAAACTATGAAGATAACTTAGATATTGAACTGTCTCACCCTGTTATTTTGGTGACAAACCAATTAACTGCTTCAATGCTTGCGAGTATCCCAAAAGATAAGTTAAGAGGGGTTATCTCTCTCGAGGGGGCTGCTAACTCTCACGCTGCTATTTTATCTCGAGCTTTAGGCATCCCGGCGATTATGGGCGTAGAGTTTAACCCTGGTCATTACCATAAATCATTAGCCATTGTTGATGGTTACAGTGGCTTGCTTTATATCAAGCCGACAGAAGCGCTAACTCAAGAATACATCGAATTACAAAACGAAGAGATCGCACTCTCTGAGTTAATAACACAAGATCTTGATAAACCAACATTAACGCTAGATGGGCATTTGATGAAGATCCATCTTAATGCAGGATTAAGCGCAGACTCAAGCATTGCCGTTAACCAAGGGGTTGATGGTGTAGGGCTGTATCGCACCGAAATACCCTTTTTATTGCATCAACGATTTCCTTCTGAAGAAGAACAATATTTGCAATATAAGGCAATTTTAGAAACCTATCCTCAAAAACCAGTCATCATGAGAACGTTGGATATTGGAGGGGATAAGCCATTACCTTATTTACCAATAGAAGAAGATAATCCATTTTTAGGCTGGCGTGGCATTCGGTTCACTTTAGATCATCCTGATATTTTTTTACTACAGTTAAAAGCCATGGTCAGAGCGAATATTGGCAATGAAAATTTATCGATTATGTTGCCGATGATTTCAGGGATCCCTGAATTAAAGCAAGCCCGGGCGTTGATCAATCAAGCTTATGAAGAAGTACTTAGTGAGGCTGAAACACACTTTGCAAAACCTCGCATTGGTATGATGGTAGAAGTACCTTCTATGCTTTATCTCTTACCAAGAGTTGCAGGGTTAGTTGATTTCATTTCTGTAGGGACGAATGATTTAACTCAGTATCTATTAGCCGTAGATAGGAATAACTCACGGGTTTCTCATGTGTATGAGTCTTATCACCCTGCGGTATTATTAGCATTAAAACAGATTATCGATACGGCAAATCAACATAATTTGCCCGTCAGCGTCTGTGGTGAATTAGCGGGTGATCCTATTGGTTGTTTATTGTTGATGGGCCTGGGTTACAACAGTTTAAGTATGAATACCTCTAATGTAGCAAAAGTTAAGTATATTATTAGACAGGTAGGGTTATCAGAAATAGAAACGCTAATAGCTAAACTTTTACACCATGATGATGCAGAGCAAATTTTAGCTGATATGATGGCGTTTTTTGAAGAGAAGAATCTTTCAGGATTTATTCGAGCAGGTAAATAAATGTCAGTGGATTTTTGGTCTATTTTTGCACTCTATCTTGCATTAGGCAGTGTTGTTGGAGTAATGGCTGGCTTATTAGGCATTGGTGGTGGATTACTTGTTGTTCCTGCATTGTTATGGTTACTTCCACAAGCCGGTATTGATGCTAGCATTGCAATGCAAATGGCACTTGGTACATCACTAGCAACCATTATATTTACCTCAAGCTCATCGGCATGGAACCATTTACGTTTAGGTAATGTCGAAGTGGGGCTTATTAAAAGTTTAGCGCCAGGGGTTATTCTAGGCGGTTTTATTGGCAGTTACCTTACCGAATTAATACCAGCACATTATTTACCGAAAGTGTTTGGTGTTATTGTGCTTTTATTAGCTCTACAGATGCTGTTAGCGCTTAAATTTACGGCGACAAGAATAATGCCGCCACCGCTTAAAGTTGCGACATCCGGTGGTGTTATTGGTATTGTGTCTAGCTTAGCGGGCATTGGTGGTGGATCACTAACGGTACCTTATTTAAGTTTTCATGGTGTTGAAATGAGAAAGGCCATTGGCAGCTCTTCATTATGTGGCACATTAATCGCTATTGCAGGCATGATAGGGTTTGTAATACATGGTGTAAATGTGGAAAACTTACCGCCAATGAGTTTAGGTTACGTTTATTTACCTGCATTGTGTGGTATTAGCTTTACCTCTATTTTAACCACTAGAGTTGGGGCTAAATTAGCGTCACATTTACCAACACCGACATTAAAAAAAATCTTTGCCGTATTTCTAGTATTTATTGGCAGTAAAATGTTCTTAGGATAAGAGAGTAGTCATGAGTCAGGGGTATTTGAACTTCCCACACATCGATCCAGTTTTGATTGAAATAGGGCCATTAGCAGTACGTTGGTACGGCTTGATGTATTTATTCGGTTTCATGTTTGCCTTATGGCTTGCTAATAAACGCGCTGATAAACCAAACAGCGGTTGGACTCGTGATCAAGTGAGTGATCTTCTGTTTGCAGGCTTTTTAGGGGTAGTCATTGGTGGACGTGTTGGTTATGTCCTATTTTATAACTTTGGCCATTTCTTAGAGAACCCACTGTATTTATTTGAGGTGTGGACGGGCGGTATGTCTTTCCATGGTGGCTTGTTAGGTGTGATCACGGCAATGCTCTGGTACGGTTATAAAAATAATCGTAGCTTCTTTACCATTGCCGATTTTGTAGCGCCATTAGTCCCATTTGGTTTAGGTGCGGGTCGTCTTGGTAACTTTATGAATGGTGAACTTTGGGGACGAGTAACGGATGTGCCTTGGGCGATGGTATTCCCAACGGGTGGCCCTTTCCCTCGTCATCCATCTCAGTTATATGAATTTGCACTGGAAGGTGTTGTTCTATTCTTCATTCTAAACTGGTTTATTCGTAAACCTCGTCCGCTAGGTGCAGTCTCAGGGTTATTCCTATTTGGCTATGGAACCTTCCGTTTCTTGGTAGAATACGTTCGCCAACCTGATGCTCAGTTAGGTCTATTTGGTGACTGGATTTCAATGGGACAAATTTTATCATTGCCAATGGTGATTGGTGGTCTATTGATGATGATTTGGGCATTCAAACGTAATCTTTTTGCGACTGATTTAAAGAGCAGCGGCACCAAGTCAAAGAAATCTAAACAAAAAGCAAAATAAACAAACTAAGAAAAATACGCTAGAATAGCGTGAATGACGATTTATAGTAATGGCCTCTCGTTTGAGGCCATTTTTTTAACTAATTTTAAGAGAGCAGACCCGTGAAGCAGTATTTAGATTTATGCCAACGCATCGTTGATGAAGGGACTTGGATTGAAAACGAACGTACAGGAAAACGCTGCCTAACGGTGATTAACGCTGATTTAACTTATGATGTTGCTAATAGCCAATTTCCGTTAGTAACGACACGTAAGAGTTTTTGGAAAGCGGCAGTCGCAGAGATGATTGGCTATATTCGTGGTTACGATAATGCGGAAGACTTCCGTAAGATTGGCACTAAAACATGGGATGCGAATGCGAACTTAAATGATGCATGGCTGAATAATCCTCATCGTAAAGGTGATGATGACATGGGCCGAGTATACGGTGTACAAGGTCGTTCGTGGGCAAAACCAAATGGTGAGTTTGTCGATCAACTGAAAAAGATCATTGATGATTTAAGCGCAGGTATTGATGACCGTGGTGAAATTTTAAACTTCTACAATCCTGGTGAGTTTGATATGGGTTGCTTGCGTCCATGCATGTACTCACACCATTTTTCACTATTAGGGGATACATTGTACTTAAATAGTACTCAACGCTCGTGTGATGTTCCGCTAGGCCTTAATTTTAATATGGTCCAAGTCTATTTTCTACTGGCTATTGTGGCTCAAATTACAGGGCATAAAGCAGGTAAGGCTTATCATAAAATTGTTAACGGTCACATCTATGAAGATCAGCTTGAATTGATGAAAGAAGTTCAGTTAAAGCGTGAGCCATTGAAAGCCCCAATCTTTAAAATAAACCCTAAGATAAAATCATTAGAAGATTTAGAAACTTGGGTAACCATGGATGATTTTGAAGTGATTGGCTATGAAAGTCATGAAGCGATTAAGTATCCTTTTTCTGTGTAATACCCAGTCCAGTACTAATATCCATTTACTAATTACATTTGTATAAGATATAAAAAAGCCCCGAAGCATTTACTTCGGGGCTTTCCTTTATCTGTTTATCAATATTAAACCGTTAGAGCTAATACGCTACCTGGTAGAATGATGAATACAAAACTTAAATATCCAGCAACAACCGCTTTGTTACGGTTAGCCATTTCTGCAATCCACTCAGCACCTTTAATTGGTAACTCACGTAAGAATGGAGTACCGAAGATAACTAGCGTTGCAATTACGTTGAAACATAGGTGAACAAGTGCAATTTGCAGAGCAAGAACCGCATACTCTCCTGATGCAGCCGTTGCTGCTAGTAGAGCCGTCACACAAGTACCAATGTTGGCACCAAGAGTGAATGGATAAACATCGCGAACTTTAAGTACACCAGTACCTACAAGTGGAACCATTAAACTTGTTGTTGTCGATGATGATTGAACTAGAACCGTTACTACTGTACCTGATGCGATACCATGTAGAGGGCCACGGCCAATTGCGCTCTTAAGCAGTTCTTTTGCACGACCAACCATTAAGCTCTTCATTAATTTACCCATAAGAGTAATAGAAATAATAAGAACGGTAATACCAAGTGCAATCATTAATAGACCACCAGTCATGCTTCCAAAGCTAGATAGAGGCTCTTGGATAGCACTGATAACTGGCTTGGTAATTGGTTTGATAAAATCAAAGCCTTTCATGTTCATGTCGCCCGCACTTAAGAACGGAGACACCAACCATGCTGATAGTTTTTGGAAAATACCAAACATCATTTCTAGAGGTAAGAAAATAGACACGGCTAATAGGTTAAAGAAGTCATGAACCGTTGCGCAAGCAAATGCACGTCTAAATTCATTTTTACAACGAGCGTGGCCAAGGCTTACTAGAGTATTGGTAACGGTAGTACCAATATTAGCACCCATTACCATAGGAATTGCGGTTTCAATAGGTAAACCACCAGCCACTAATCCAACAATAATAGAGGTCACAGTTGAAGAGGATTGAATTAATGCTGTTGCAACTAAGCCGATCATTAAGCCAGCAATAGGGTGAGATGCAAATTCAAAAAGAACTTTTGCTTCCTCACCAACAGACCATTTAAAGCCTGTGCCAACCATAGCAACCGCTAAAAGAAGAAGGTAAAGCATAAATGCTAAGTTTGCCCAACGCAGCATGCGCGAGGTATTGCTCATTGTTGCTGCAGAAATTGATTGGGTATTCATAGTAAAGCTCCGTACCGAAATAGTATGTTGTCGGTTTATTTAATCTGAAGCGATAGTAGATAACGAATATTTCAGAAATATTACAGTGAAAGAGAAAACTGTAATAAATGCTTCATATTTCATTTAAGCTCTATTTTTAGTACTCTAGGTGTGTTTAAGTGGTTGAATTATAGTTTGTTTTACGCGTTATTAAAAAATGGAATATAAATTTTTTTTTCAAACTTTTTTGTTATATGTTTCGCTTGTATGACGGTTTTAAGAATCTAGTTGCGGAAAAAACGAATAATTTTAATGAAATAAATAGTTTTTACGAAGTGTTTGCTTTAACTGTAATAAATGTCGTATCGTTCATATTATTGATGATGCAATGACTTATTCGGTTCGCAAAAAGAGATAAGGTGCAATATGTCCCACTTAAATTACAACCATGTTTATTATTTTTGGATGGTATGTAAGCAAGGTTCAGTAACTAAAGCAGCAGAAGCTCTGTTTTTAACCCCTCAAACGGTAACTGGTCAAATTAAAATATTAGAAGAGCGCTTAGACGGTAAATTAACTAAACGTAATGGTCGGAATGTAGAGCCTACAGAGCTAGGACAACTGGTCTATAAATATGCAGATCGTATGTTTGGTTTAAGTTATGAGATGCTTGATATCGTTAATTACAGCCAGCAGTCGAATGTATTGTTTGATGTGGGTGTTGCTGATGCGCTTTCTAAACGTTTAGTAAGTAAAGTTTTATCAACAACAGTACCGGAAGATGCGTCTATTCATCTACGCTGTTTAGAATCCACTCATGAATTATTACTTGAGCAGTTATCTCAACATAAATTAGACATGATTTTGTCTGATTGTCCGGTTGATTCAAGTCAGAACTCTGGGCTTTTCAGTAAAAAGTTAGGTGAGTGTAGTATGAGTTTCTTTTGTTCTAAAGAGAGCGAATCAATCAACTTTCCTGAAGTCTTAGAAAAGAAGAAACTGCTTATTCCTGGTGGCAGAACCTCAATGGGAAGAAAGGTAATCCAGTGGTGTGATCAACAAGGTATTACCCCAAATATTTTAGGGGAGTTTGATGATGTCGCTTTAATGAAAGCATTTGCTCGTGAAAGCAATGCAGTTTTTCTCGCGCCAACCGTTTATATGAATGAGGCAGACTCTGATCTAACTTTACATAGAATTGCTGATGTAAATGATTTAAAAGAAGAGTATTACGTTATTTTTGCTGAACGAATGATCCAGCATCCAGCAGTAAAAAGCATTTGCTCTGCTGATTTCTCACATTTATTTGATTTTAATTTGCAATCATAAAGACGAATACGCTAAATTAGCTTTAACTAAATTAGATGGTAGTATTTATGAATTTACAGATGATGGCAGAGAATGGGCCAAAAGCCGTTACATTACTTAAAGCAATGGCAAATGAACGTCGTTTGTTTATTTTGTGTTTGCTGCTTGATGGGGAGCTATCGGTAGGACAAATTGCAGAACAGCTAGAGTTGAGCCAATCAGCATTGTCTCAGCATTTAGGTTGGTTACGTAAGGATGAGTTGGTATCAACAAGAAAAGAGTCTCAAACCGTGTACTACTCATTAAGTAGCCATGAGGTTAAGTCTGTCATTCAATTATTGCATGATCTGTATTGTCCAAAGAATTAATACGAGGCGATCACTTTTCTGCATAATATAGATAAGGTGCTTATACCAATCTAAGCAATTATCTGAACAACTACTTATCCAGAATGGTATTAAACATTGGTAGGGTAGAGAATCGTATCTTTTTTTATTTACCAAATAGCAGGCATAAAAAAACCGACCTAGGTCGGTTTTTTCTTATTTCTAACTGAGAATCAAATTTCTATTAAAGAGCTTTGATTGCTGCAGTGAAACGCGCTTTATGACGTGCAGCTTTATTCTTATGAATAAGGCCTTTAGTCGCCATGCGGTCTAGAAGTGGAGTTGCAGTTGCTAGTGCAGCAGTTGCAGCTTCTTTATCGCCAGCTTCGATAGCTGCGATAGTTTTTTTCATGTAAGTGCGCATCATTGAACGACGGCTAGCGTTGTGCTGGCGACGTCTTTCAGCTTGAGTTGCGCGCTTCTTAGCAGATTTACTATTTGCCAAGGGTCTAACTCCCAAAAACGTAGTTCGGTGACAATTTAAGGTCGGGAAATATGCATTCTTTGAACTTAAATGTCAACTGATTTGTGTAAAAACCAAGCTGAATCAAACAAAAATTTGATGAGAATGGCAAAACACGGTTAAGATGGCGTGCATTCTAACAGCATTTTTTCCAGTTAGTAAGCTCTTTATGGTAATCATCGCCATCTTTATGAGGTTTTTTTGTGAGTAAACGACTTTTACGTTCTGGCTTAATCGTCAGCATCATGACTTTAGTGTCTCGAGTACTCGGTTTAGTCCGTGATGTAGTAGTAGCAAATTTAATGGGAGCGGGCGCAGCAGCAGACGTTTTCTTTTTTGCGAATAAAATTCCTAACTTTCTACGTCGCCTATTCGCAGAGGGGGCTTTTTCACAAGCCTTTGTTCCCGTATTAACGGAATATCACGCCAGTGGGGATGATAATAAAACCCGTGAATTAATAGCAAAAGCATCGGGTACCCTTGGGGTTCTCGTTACCATTGTTACTTTTTTCGGGATTTTAGGTTCAGGAGCGGTCACTGCTCTGTTCGGCGCCGGGTGGTTTATGGATTGGCTTAATGATGGCCCGAATGCGCCTAAATTTGAACTTGCCAGTTTTCTTTTAAAGATTACCTTTCCTTATCTGTGGTTTATTACTTTCGTTGCACTCTCTGGCGCGATTCTAAATACCCTAGGTAAATTCGCAGTTTCTTCATTTACTCCCGTCTTTTTAAATATTGCTATTATTGCTTGTGCTTATTTTATTTCACCAAGTTTAGAACAACCAGAGATCGGCTTAGCGATTGGTGTATTTCTGGGCGGCTTGATTCAATTTTTATTCCAGCTTCCATTTCTTTATAAAGCGAAAATGTTGGTACGCCCACAATGGGGTTGGAATGATCCCGGTGTAACTAAAATCAGAACCTTAATGATCCCTGCATTATTTGGCGTATCAGTCAGTCAAATTAACTTGTTACTTGATACCTTTATTGCAAGTTTTCTAGCAACAGGTTCAATCAGTTGGTTGTATTATTCTGATCGCTTGTTAGAGTTTCCATTAGGGTTGTTTGGCATTGCAATAGCAACGGTAATATTACCTGCACTATCGAGAAAGCATGTGGATTCTGAAGGTGATGGTTTTTCACAGACCATGGATTGGGGGGTGAGAATGGTGATCTTACTTGGGATCCCTGCGATGTTAGGCTTAATGGTATTAGCAAAGCCGATGCTAATGGTGTTATTTATGCGTGGAGAGTTCTCTCCACACGATGTGAATCAAGCTTCTCTTTCTTTACTTGCATATGCGTCTGGATTACTTAACTTCATGCTAATCAAAGTATTAGCTCCAGGGTATTACGCACGACAAGATACAAAAACACCTGTTCGTTACGGTATTATAGCCATGGTAACTAACATGTTCTTTAACGCCATCTTTGCTTACTTTTACGGTTATGTTGGCTTGGCGATAGCTACCGCGTTATCTGCTCTCGTCAATATGACATTACTGTATCGCGGTCTGCATTTAGCCAATGTTTATAAGTTATCAAAAGAGACGATATTTTTTGTGCTTAAATTAATGGTTTCAGGCGCAGTCATGGTAAGTATTTTATTGTGGTTAATGCCATCAATGAGCGTTTGGCTAGAGTGGGACCTTATGAAACGAGTCATAATGCTTTTTTCTTTCATTGGGTTAGGTGCGCTAAGTTACTTGATAACCGCCGTTGTTTTTGGCCTGCGTCCTCGTCATTTACGAGTTTCAGCATAAAGTAAGAATTACGTTGTTCAGTGGTGCGAATGAACACATTAGTATATAATTCGTCAGTTTTTTTAAGCGAATAAATTGATATTGAGATAATGGAATTAATCCGAGGTATTCACAATATTACGCCAGGCCATAAAGGCTGCGTAATGACGATAGGTAATTTTGATGGTGTTCATTTAGGACATCAGCAAGTATTACAACAAGTTAAGTCTAAAGCCAAAGCGCTTGGCTTACCGTCTGTCGTCATGACTTTTGAACCTCAGCCTATGGAGTTTTTTGCAAAAGAAAAAGCCCCAGCACGATTAACCCGTTTACGAGATAAGTTTGTTCAGCTTAAAAAACTAGAAATAGAACGTTTATTGTGTATTAATTTTAATCAGAAATTTGCAGAACAAACCGCTGATGAGTTTGTCGAAGACTTGTTGGTTAGAGCATTGGGTGTTAAATTTCTGGTTGTTGGTGATGATTTTTGCTTTGGTAAACATCGCAAAGGAAATTTCGCCATGCTGCAAGAGGCCGGGAAAAAGTACGGTTTTGAAGTGGTAAATACACAAAGTTTTTGTTTAGAAAAACAAAGAGTAAGCAGTACGGCTATCCGTCATGCTCTCGCAAATGATAACTTAAGTGATGTCGCCACTATGTTAGGGCGAAATTACAGTATTACAGGCCGTGTCTCTCATGGTCGAAAGTTGGGGAGGACCATTGGTTTTCCTACAGCAAATATTCCATTAAAGCGTTGTGTTTCACCTGTGTCTGGCGTTTATGTTGTTCGAGCTAAAGACAAGAGTGGGAAACAATTAGGTGGTGTTGCTAATATTGGCAATCGCCCAACGGTGAATGGCGTTCGTCAGCAGCTAGAAGTACATTTTTTTGATTATCAAGCCAATTTATATGGCCAGCAATTGAATGTAGAATTACTTTGTAAGTTGCGTGATGAGCACAAATTTGAGTCATTTGACGCATTAAAACAACAAATAGAATTAGATTCTCAGGCAGCACGGGTGTGGCTGTCTGAAAATAGATAACATTTCATTTCGCCCAAGTAACGGAATTAAGAATCAATGAGTGACTATAAAGATACCTTGAACCTGCCTGAAACAGGATTCCCAATGCGTGGTAACTTGGCTAATCGTGAGCCAGAAATGCTTAAGCGTTGGTACGATGAAGATCTTTACGGTGAAATCCGTAAAGCGAAAAAAGGTAAGAAATCGTTCGTATTACACGACGGTCCTCCTTATGCAAATGGTGACATTCATATTGGTCACGCACTAAACAAGATTCTTAAAGACATTATTATTAAGTCGAAAACACTTTCAGGTTTCGATGCACCGTACATTCCAGGTTGGGACTGCCACGGCCTACCTATTGAATTAATGGTAGAAAAGAAAAAAGGTAAGCCAGGTCAAAAGATCTCTGCTGCTGAGTTCCGTGAAGAATGTCGTAAATACGCAGCTGGTCAAGTTGAAGGTCAAAAAGAGAGCTTCAAACGTTTAGGCATCATGGGCGAGTGGGATAAGCCTTACCGCACTATGGATTTTGGTACTGAAGCAAATATCATCCGTTCTTTAGGTAAAATTGCTGACCAAGGTCACCTACTTAAAGGTTTTAAACCTGTTCACTGGTGTACTGATTGTGGTTCAGCATTGGCTGAAGCAGAAGTTGAATACCAAGATAAAGTATCTCCATCTATTGATGTGCGTTTTATTGCAGCAGACGAAGCGGCAACATTAGCAAAATTCAGCACGCCTGAAGGTCATCAAGGTGAAGGTGAAGTATCCGTTGTTATCTGGACAACGACGCCTTGGACTCTTCCTGCTAACCGTGCAGTAGCATTACATGCTGATCTTGAATATGTATTAGTTCAAGTTGAAGCCCATGGTGAGCAAAAAGCACAACGTCTAATTCTTGCATCTGAACTAGCTAAATCGGTAATGGATCGTGCGGGTATCGAGCATTTCCATAACTTAGGTTTTGCAAAAGGGTCTGATTTAGAGCTTCTTCAATTCAATCACCCATTCTATGACTTTACGGTTCCTGCTATTTTAGGCGAGCACGTAACAACCGATTCAGGTACTGGTATCGTTCATACCGCTCCTGGTCACGGCCAAGAAGATTTCGTGGTTGGTAAGAAATACGATTTAGAAATTGCAAACCCAGTAGGATCAAATGGTGTATACCTTCCTGATACTGAACTATTTGCAGGTCAACACGTATTCAAAGCGAACGATTCAGTTCTTGAAGTACTAAAAGAAAAAGGCGCATTACTGCATCATCATGCGTACGAGCACAGCTACCCACATTGCTGGAGACACAAAACGCCAATCATCTTCCGTGCAACGCCGCAATGGTTCATCTCAATGGATCAAGCAGGTCTTCGTGCAAAAGCGTTAGAAGAAGTGAAGAGCGTTGAGTGGATGCCAGAATGGGGTCAAAACCGTATCGAAGGTATGATCGAAGGTCGTCCTGAGTGGTGTATTTCTCGTCAACGTACTTGGGGTGTGCCAATTGCTTTATTCGTTCATAAAGAAACGTCTGAATTACACCCTAATTCACTAGAGCTAATTGAAAAAGTAGCGAAGCTAGTTGAAGAAAAAGGCATTCAAGCGTGGTGGGATGTAGATGCCACTGAGCTAATGGGTGAAGACGATGCCGCTAAATACGAAAAAGTATTAGATACTTTAGATGTATGGTTTGACTCTGGTGTTACTCACTTCTCTGTAGTTGATTCTCGTGAAGAGTATGACTTCCCACAAGAAGAGAGAACACACAGCGCAGATCTTTACCTAGAAGGTTCAGATCAACACCGTGGTTGGTTCCAATCTTCATTGATCTCATCAGTAGCAATGAAAGGTAAAGCACCTTACCGCCAAGTACTAACACACGGTTTCGTGGTTGATGGTAACGGCCGTAAGATGTCTAAATCTATCGGTAACGTTGTTGCTCCTAAAGACGTAACAAACAAACTAGGCGCAGATATCCTTCGTCTATGGGTTGCTTCTACTGATTACACTAATGAAGTTGCGGTTTCTGATGAAATCCTAAAACGTTCAGCTGACGCATACCGTCGTATTCGTAATACAGCTCGTTTCTTCTTAGCTAACTTAAGCGGCTTTAACCCAGAAACTGATATCGTTCCTGCTGAAGAAATGGTTGCTCTTGATCGTTGGGCTGTTGGTCGTGCATTTGCTGCACAACAAGAAATCATCAAATCTTACGATGAATACAACTTGCATGAAGTAACTCAGCGTTTGATGCACTTCTGTTCAATCGAAATGGGTTCTTTCTACCTAGATGTAATTAAAGATCGCCAATACACAGCTAAGAAGAGCGGTCACGCTCAACGTAGTTGTCAAACTGCACTTTACTACATTGTAGAAGCATTGGTTCGTTGGATGGCACCAATCATGTCATTCACAGCAGATGAAATCTGGAATGAAATGCCAGGTGAGCGTGAGAAATTTGTATTCACAGGTGAGTGGTACCAAGGTCTGTTTGATCTTACTGAAGGTGAAGAGTTCAACAATGAATTCTGGACTGACATCCAATCAGTTCGTGCTTCGGTTAATAAATTACTTGAAGCTGCTCGTGGTGAGAAAGTTATCGGTGGTGCACTTCAAGCTGAAGTAACGCTATACGCTGATGACGCATTGATTGCTAAAATCAATAAATTAGAAGATGAACTGCGTTTTGTTCTTCTAACATCAAGCGCAACTGTTAAGCCACTTAGCGAAAAAACAGAATCAGCAAAAGCGACAGAGCTTGAAGGTCTGTTTGTAGATGTTGCAGCATCTGAAGCAGCGAAATGTGAGCGTTGTTGGCACCATGTTGCTGATGTAGGTACAATCGAAGGCCACGAAGAAGTATGTGGCCGTTGTGTATCTAACATTGACGGCGAAGGCGAAGAGCGTAAATTTGCATAATGACTAGCGATAATAAGACATTACCGCTGCTTAAAGAATCAGGACTCCGCTGGCTATGGTTAGCGGGGATCATCTTTATGGCAGACATCAGCATCAAGTTATTTGTGATGAAGGAAATGGGTTACGGTTGGGCAAACCGCATTGAAGTGTTGCCTTTCTTTAACTTCCTTTATGTTCATAACTACGGTGCAGCATTCAGTTTTTTAAGTGATCAAGCTGGTTGGCAACGCTGGTTCTTTACTGGTATTGCGATTGCTGTGTGTAGCTTGTTGGGTTATTGGATGCGTAAAGCACCACAAACTGACAAACTAAATAATATTGCTTATGCACTGATTATTGGTGGTGCGATTGGTAATGTGTTTGATCGTTTAGTTCATGGTTTTGTTGTTGATTACCTTGATTTTTTCTGGGGTAACTACCATTGGCCAGCATTTAACTTAGCAGACGCCGCCATTTGTATTGGAGCGGGACTGATCATCTTAGATGGTTTTCGCTCTGGTAAAAAAGAGCAATAAGGCCTAATTAGATATAATAAATTGAACGCTGCCCGAGAAGTCGAGTGGCGTTTTTTTTCAAGGAAAGATAATAATGAAAATAGAAAATAGCAGTGAAGTTACTCTACATTTCACCATAAAATTAAAAGATGGATCTGTTGCGGATAGTACATACAGTTCGGGTAAACCGGCTAAATTCATTATGGGCGATGGCAGCCTTAGTGATAATTTTGAAAAATGTTTATTAGGATTAGAGTCAGAACAATCAAAAAGTATTGAGCTTAATGCTGAAGATGCTTTTGGTCTTCCAAACCCTGATAATATCCACCATATGGATAGAAATCGTTTTATGGGTGATGCGGTAGCTGAAGTGGGAACTATTATGGCCTTTAGTGGCCCTGATGGAATGGATATTCCAGGAATAATCACGGAGATTGCTGGAGATTCTGTTACTGTGGATTTTAATCACCCATTAGCCGGTCAAGATGTTATCTTTGACGTAGAGATTGTAGCGGTTGGTTAATCCAACACAATAAAGAGATAAAAAATGAAAATAGTATTAGCAAACCCTCGTGGATTTTGTGCTGGTGTTGATCGTGCCATTAGCATTGTTGAGCGTGCACTTGAATTGTATGAAGCCCCAATTTATGTTCGCCATGAAGTGGTTCATAATCGTTTTGTTGTTGAGGGTTTAAAGCAGCGAGGTGCTATTTTTGTTGAAGAGTTAAGTGAAGTGCCAGACGACAATATCGTTATCTTTTCGGCTCATGGCGTTTCTCAAGCTGTACGTAAAGAAGCAAAAGAGCGCGCATTAACTGTATTTGATGCAACGTGTCCACTAGTAACGAAAGTACATATGGAAGTGGCTCGAGCAAGTAAGAAGAATATTGAAGTCGTACTGATTGGTCACGCAGGTCACCCTGAAGTGGAAGGTACGATGGGGCAATATGCCAATGAGACAGGTGGTATGTATTTGGTTGAAACCCCAAGTGATGTCATTAATCTTACGGTTAACGATCCAAGTAACTTGCACTATGTTAGTCAAACAACCTTGTCTGTAGATGAAACCGCTGATGTGATTGATGAGTTACGTCGAGTATTTCCTGAGATCCAAGGCCCTCGTAAAGATGATATTTGTTACGCAACCCAAAACCGTCAGGATGCAGTACGTGACATGGCAAGTCAGGTTGACGTAATGATTGTCGTTGGTTCAAAAAACTCCTCAAATTCAAATCGTTTACGTGAATTATCAGAAAAACTAGGTACAGCAAGTTATTTAATTGATTGTCCTGAAGACTTAAAAGAAGAGTGGTTAACCAATCAAGCTAAAGTTGGTGTAACTGCCGGGGCTTCAGCACCTGAAGAACTTGTTAACCAAATCATTGAACAAGTAAAAGCGTTTGGTGGTACGACGGTTGAAGAGTTAACTGGTCGTGAAGAAAATATGTTCTTTGAAGTGCCAAAAGAATTACAAATTAAAACTGTGTCTTAATACTTTACGTGTTGTGAATCAAAATTTGAGATAGAGTGCAAGGAAGCGAATTTAAAGGAGTAAAAATAAGAATGGTAAGAATAGCAATTGCAGGCGCAGCAGGAAGAATGGGCCGTAACTTAATTAAAGCAGTGAATGGCTCTCAGTTTGCCGTTCTTGCAGCAGCAAGTGAACACCCAGAATCAAGCTTAATTGGTGTTGATGTTGGAGAGATGGCTGGGTTAGGAAAATCAGGTCTTTCTATTGTGGATGATTTAGCAAAAGTGGTTGATGATTTTGATGTGATTATTGATTTTACACTTCCAATTTCAACCCTTAAAAATATCGAACTTTGTCAAGAGCACAAAAAAGCCATTGTTATCGGTACAACCGGCTTTAGTGAGCCAGGTAAAGCGCTTATCGATCAAGCTTCAAAAGACATTCCTATCGTAATGGCTCCTAACTACAGTGTTGGTGTTAACCTTGTCTTCAAGCTGTTAGAGAAGGCAGCAAAAGTGATGGGTGATTATTGTGACATTGAAATTGTAGAAGCGCATCACCGTTATAAAGTCGACGCACCCTCAGGTACAGCCATTGGTATGGGGGAAGCTATTGCGGGTGCTATGGGTAATAAACTTGAAGATGTTGCCGTATATGCTCGTGAAGGTATTACTGGTGAAAGAAGCAAAGATGAGATTGGATTTGCAACGATTCGAGCCGGAGATATTGTAGGCGAACATACGGCTATGTTTGCTGATATTGGTGAACGTGTTGAAATAACACATAAAGCAACGGATAGAATGACGTTTGCAAATGGTGCGGTGAGAGCCTCCCATTGGCTACATCAAAAGTCTCCTGGTTTCTATACCATGCACGATGTTTTAGAGCTAGATCAGCTATAACAATTATATTAAGCCCGAATCATTATTGATTTGGGCTTTTTTTTAACTGAACCAAATCAAATACAACTTAATCACTATTTATTCATTGTTAGTGCTCTGTATTACTGAGTTTTCTGGGTTGTGTAAATTTTTTGTTTTCTATTCGTTGTTTTATTTGCGCTTTACTTTTCTTGTGTTTTTGCTGGTTATTTACAGTATTTCACCTGGAGCTTTTGTTTTTTGATGTTTTGTTTGTTGTTTAACGTTTGCTTTGTTTTTATAAGTAATTTTAAATGATGAAAAAAGATTGAATATGCATAATTTTTATTTCGTAGTGATTTTTCATCATATTGATCTGGATAAATGCCTTTTTTACTGTGAAAATAGGTTTTTTGTAATGAGTTGTCTAAAAAAGTTATTTATCTTGGTGTTTTTTATTGACACTTATCCCAGATGTATCTAAAATTTCGCCAATTTGTCAAAATTCGAGCTTTTAGTTTGTATTTTGGGTTTCAAAAAAACAGTTTTGCAATTATATTGATTAAAACTGAATACTTATTATGTTTGGAGGTTGTCTTGAGTAAATCAGCGCTGTTAGTCCTAGAAGATGGGACAGTGTTCCGCGGTCAATCGATTGGAGCAGATGGCTCGGCCGTTGGTGAAGTCGTTTTTAATACCTCGATGACGGGGTACCAAGAAATTCTTACTGATCCTTCCTATTCTCAACAAATCGTTACTCTTACTTATCCTCACATTGGCAATACCGGAATCAATTCCGAAGATGAAGAATCTTCTTCTATCCACGCTCAAGGCCTTGTGATTCGCGATCTTCCTCTTCTAGCTTCAAACTTCCGCAGTGAACAAACTCTTTCTGAATACCTTAAATCTCAAAATATCGTCGGCATTGCTGATATCGATACGCGTAAATTAACTCGGATCTTACGTGAGAAAGGTGCTCAAAACGGTTGTATTGTCGCGGGCAATAATTTAGATGAAGCATTTGCGCTAGCTCAAGCAAAAGAGTTCCCAGGTCTTAAAGGCATGGATTTAGCAAAAGAAGTAACGACTTCTGAAGCTTACCAATGGAAGCAAGGTTCTTGGACATTAACTGGCGGTTTGCCAGAAGAAAAAGCAGACAGTGAGTTACCATTCCACGTTGTTGCTTACGATTTCGGCGCTAAACGTAACATCTTACGTATGTTAGTAGACCGTGGTTGTCGCCTAACGGTTGTTCCAGCACAGACTTCAGCAGAAGAAGTGTTAGCAATGAATCCAGATGGCGTATTCCTATCAAATGGCCCTGGTGACCCTGCGCCATGTACTTACGCAATTGAAGCTACGAAAGTGTTCTTAGAAAAAGGGTTACCAATCTTTGGTATCTGTCTTGGCCATCAAATTCTTGCTTTAGCATCAGGCGCTCAAACCGTAAAAATGAAGTTTGGTCACCACGGTGCAAACCACCCAGTTAAAGACTTAGATCGTGATGTGGTTATGATCACTGCACAGAATCACGGTTTTGCTGCGGATGAAGAAACACTTCCTGCGAACTTGCGTGCAACGCACAAATCATTATTTGATGGTACGTTGCAAGGCATTCATCGTACAGATAAGCCTGCATTTAGCTTCCAAGGTCACCCTGAAGCAAGCCCGGGTCCACACGATGCCGCGCCATTGTTTGACCATTTCATTGAATTGATTCAGCAGTCTATTTCAGACAAGACAAATAAAGCTTAATTCGGAGTAGTAATAAGATGCCAAAACGTACTGACATTAAAAGCGTTCTAATTCTAGGTGCAGGCCCAATCGTAATCGGCCAAGCATGTGAATTTGACTACTCTGGTGCACAAGCGTGTAAAGCACTTCGTGAAGAAGGCTATCGCGTTATTCTTGTGAACTCTAACCCTGCAACAATCATGACTGACCCAGACATGGCTGATGCAACATACATTGAGCCTATCCATTGGGAAGTGGTTCGTAACATTATCGAAAAAGAGCGTCCAGATGCAGTTCTACCTACAATGGGTGGCCAAACGGCATTGAACTGTGCGCTTGATTTAGAAAAGCACGGCGTTCTTGCTGAATTCGGTGTTGAGATGATTGGTGCAACGGCTGATGCAATTGATAAAGCAGAAGACCGTTCACGTTTCGATAAAGCAATGAAGTCAATTGGCCTTGAGTGTCCAACGGCTGATACGGCAAAAACAATGGAAGAAGCTTACAAAGTACTAGAGATGGTAGGCTTCCCTTGTATCATTCGTCCATCATTTACGATGGGGGGTACCGGTGGTGGTATCGCTTATAACAAAGAAGAATTTGATGAAATTTGTCGCCGTGGTTTGGATCTTTCTCCAACCAATGAACTTTTAATCGATGAATCTCTTATCGGTTGGAAAGAATACGAGATGGAAGTGGTTCGAGATAAGAACGACAACTGTATTATCGTATGTGCGATTGAAAACTTTGACGCGATGGGCATTCACACGGGTGACTCAATCACGGTAGCGCCTGCACAAACACTAACAGACAAAGAATACCAATTAATGCGTAATGCTTCTCTAGCTGTACTGCGTGAGATTGGTGTTGAAACGGGTGGTTCAAACGTACAGTTTGGTATTAACCCGAAAGATGGCCGTATGGTTATCATTGAAATGAACCCACGTGTATCTCGTTCATCTGCACTTGCATCTAAAGCAACGGGTTTCCCTATTGCAAAAATTGCAGCAAAATTAGCTATTGGCTTTACGCTTGACGAGCTAATGAATGACATTACAGGTGGTGCAACGCCAGCGTCATTTGAACCAACAATTGATTACGTTGTTACTAAGATCCCTCGTTTTAACTTCGAAAAATTCGCAGGCGCTAACGACCGTCTTACCACTCAAATGAAATCGGTTGGCGAAGTAATGGCTATCGGCCGTAACCAACAAGAATCGCTACAAAAAGCACTGCGTGGCCTAGAGGTTGGCGCGACAGGCTTTGATGAAATGGTTGATCTTGATGCGCCTGATGCATTAACTAAAATTCGCCATGAACTAAAAGATGCAGGTGCTGAGCGTATTTGGTACATCGCTGATGCATTCCGTGCTGGTATGTCAGTTGATGGTGTATTCAACCTAACAAATGTTGACCGTTGGTTCCTAGTTCAAATCGAAGATCTAGTGAAGATGGAAGCAGAAGTTAAAGCGGGCGGCTTCGCTAGCTTAAATGCAGACATGTTACGTAAACTAAAACGTAAAGGTTTTGCGGATGCGCGTCTTTCTAAACTATTAGGTGTGGGTGAAAGTGAAATCCGCCGTCTACGTGACCAGCATGATATTCACCCTGTCTACAAGCGTGTCGATACGTGTGCTGCTGAGTTTTCATCAGATACGGCTTACATGTACTCATCTTATGATGAAGAGTGTGAAGCAAACCCAACAGACAAAGATAAGATCATGATCTTAGGTGGCGGTCCAAACCGTATCGGCCAAGGTATTGAGTTTGACTACTGTTGTGTACACGCATCATTAGCACTACGTGAAGATGGCTACGAAACTATCATGGTTAACTGTAACCCTGAGACCGTTTCTACCGATTATGATACGTCTGACCGTCTATACTTCGAACCAGTAACTCTGGAAGATGTACTAGCAATTGCTCGTGTTGAAAAGCCAAAAGGTGTGATTGTTCAATACGGTGGTCAAACGCCACTTAAATTGGCGCGTGCTCTAGAAGCGGCAGGTGTTCCAATCATTGGTACAAGCCCTGATGCTATCGACCGTGCAGAAGACCGTGAGCGTTTCCAAGTTGCAGTAGACCGCCTAGAGCTTCTACAACCAGAAAATGCAACCGTAACAACAATGGAGCAAGCAATTGAGAAATCGAAAGAAATTGGCTTCCCATTAGTTGTACGTCCTTCTTATGTTCTTGGTGGTCGTGCGATGGAAATCGTATATGACGAGCAAGACTTACGTCGTTATTTCAATGAAGCGGTTAGCGTTTCAAATGAATCTCCAGTACTTCTTGATAGCTTCCTAGATGACGCAATCGAAGTCGATGTAGATGCAATTTGTGACGGTGAACAAGTGGTTATCGCTGGTATCATGGAGCACATCGAGCAAGCGGGTGTTCACTCAGGTGACTCAGCGTGTTCTCTTCCTGCTTATACGTTAAGCGAAGAAATCCAAGATGTAATGCGTGATCAAGTACGTAAGCTGGCATTCGAGCTGGGTGTTCGTGGCTTAATGAATACACAGTTTGCAGTTAAAGATAATAATGTATATTTAATCGAAGTTAACCCACGTGCTGCTCGTACGGTTCCATTCGTATCTAAAGCAACAGGTGCGCCAATTGCGAAGATTGCTGCACGAGTAATGGCGGGTCAATCGTTAGAGTCTCAAGGTTTTACGAAAGAGATTATCCCACCATACTACTCAGTTAAAGAAGTGGTTTTACCGTTCAATAAGTTCCCTGGCGTTGATCCACTGTTAGGCCCTGAAATGCGTTCAACGGGTGAAGTGATGGGTGTTGGTGCAACGTTTGCTGAAGCATTTGCAAAAGCAGAATTAGGTTGTAGCAAAGAGTACCCAGAAGGTGGTCGTGCATTACTTTCTGTTCGTGAAGGCGATAAGAAACGTGTTGTAGATTTAGCAAAACACCTTGTTAAATTAGGTTACCAACTGGATGCGACTCACGGTACAGCGGTTATTCTTGGCGAAGCAGGTATTAACCCTCGTCTAGTGAACAAAGTACACGAAGGTCGCCCTCATATTCTTGACCGTATCAAAAATGGTGAATACACCTACATCGTAAATACTGCAGCAGGTCGTCAAGCGATTGAAGATTCTAAAGTATTGCGTCGTGGTGCATTGGCTGAGAAAGTGAACTACACAACAACGCTAAATGCAGCATTTGCTAGCTGTCTAGCGCATGAAGCGGATGACCGTAAAACGGTTAATTCGGTTCAAGAGCTTCACGCAAAAGTGGCTGCTAAATACGCTTAATTACAATGTTAGTTACGAAATATATTAGCTAACTAATAATAAAAATCCCGAAGAATGCGAGTTCTTCGGGATTTTTCATTTGTCTTTTCTAGTTAACAAGCAAGAATGATCACATACTTATGTAGATTGGTATAAAATCCTAATCTTTTGAGAGTTCAATTAACTCTTGGTAAAAGTTTTTCTCAAAGGTATCAATAGGGCGCTCAACTGGTGTTGCGCCTTCTTTTGCTGCAACAGGGTGATAATCTGCAACAAATTGAACAAACAGCTGAGGTGCTTGATTCTCTAAACCCACAAACCCAGCCATATTATAACTACCAAACAGTGAGCCGCTTTTCGATTTCATGCTGCCTTTAATGGGTTCTTTACGCATGCTGTTACGATACTTTAAGGTGCCATCAATGCCTGATATTGGTAATAGGTCAATCAAGCCTAATTCTTTATCGTGTTTATATAGATATTGCAGGATTGATGTCATTTGATTTGCTGTCATACGGTTATTACGAGATAAACCAGAGCCATCAACCAGCACCGCATTGCTTAAATCAATATTCGCTTGTTTTAGTAAAATATCTTTAATTGCCGCAGTACCATTAGTGAAGCTGCCTGCTTGTTGGTAATTCAAATGACCTAGCATCTTGGTTAAGTTATCAGCGTAATGGTTATCAGATTTTTTAAGCATATGATCCAACAATTCCATTAATGGTTTTGAGCTGTGCATCGCTAATTTATTGCCAGTAATAACTGGCGCATCTGGTTTTCCAAAACGCACTTCACCATTAAGTTTAATATTGTGCTCATTTAAAATTTTAAGCACCGTTTGCTCGGTGAAATCTTGTGTGTCTTGTACTGCAAATTTTAGAGGAAGCGGTTTGTTACGATTAACCAAGCAGCCATTTAGCTCATAATGGTTACCTTGGGTAGTTAGCTCTAGATCGCAGAAGGTCGACTCTTGTTCTTCTCTACTCACACTTTTAGCGTAGCTAGAAAAAGAGATAGGTTGATGAATAGGAACAAAGACTCTGGTACTTCCATCATCATGAGTTGTGATCGAAGCTTGTACGCAGTTCTCATCAATACTGAATGCACTCGATGGGGCACTATAACACACGCCTAGAATATCCCATGGCCAACCAACCGCTCGCTCATAACCTGTGAAAATGGTGCCGTCGATCCATAAATCGCCTTGAATAGTCTTGATATCACCTTCATCAAACAGAGAAGAGAGTTGCTTACGTGATAAAGAGGGATCACCTGTGAAAGTCAGCACGATGTCTTTATCTGCTTTATATAAAGAGGTTTCAAAAGAGAACTCTTTTCCTAGTGCTAATCGAGCGGCCAATGCGGTGGCAATTTTTAAGGTACTCGCGGGTGGCAGCAGTTCATCTTGCTTTTGTTGAAACTCTATCTTATTTGATTGTAGATTTTCGACAGTAATAGCGGTTCTGCTACCTGATGGGAGAGAAGAAAGTGTCTCTTTAATATCAGCAATACTTGAAAAAGAAATAAGACTGAGTGCGATAAGGGTGTAACGAGAAAAAAACATGATGAGCTCAATTTGAAAATAATGAGATATCTTAACGTCTGTTGATCATGATGTGTAATGAATAAGAAAAAATTAATGGAATATCACAAAGAAAAAACGCCCACCGAGGTGAGCGCTTTATTTAAGTAAGAGTTAAGACTGATTAGAAGTCGTAACGCATACCTAGAGCTAGTTCGTCTTCTGCGTCTGCACTTGTTGCATTGCCGTTAAGACCAGATGTTGAACCAATCTTATCGCCCTTGCTGATCAGGTTGAAGTTGTAAGAGATGTACGTACGGAAGTTAGCATTGAAGAAGTACGTTGCATCTACAGCAAAGTTATCAGCTGATGTTTCATCATTTGTTTCTGCGTTGTTATACGTAGAAGTAAATACTGTTTTACCCATGGTATAAGCGACAGCTGCTTCGTAACCTGTGTAATCAACAGAACCGTTGTGGTATGTAGTTACACCAGCTGCGCTTGTTGATTTTTGCTTTTCACCATTAGTGAATGTACCTGCGAAGTATAGGTCACCCATAGTGTAAGAACCTGCAAACATCATTTCGTTCGCATCAGCTTGGTCTGCGTAACCAGCACCTAGTTTGAAGCCTGAATCACCGAACGCGTAGATACCAGATAGTGCGTAACCGTCGTTAGAGATCTCACCTTTATCTGCATCATCAAAACGGTAGTTTGCTTTAGCAGAGAAGTCACCGAATGTGCCTTTGTAGCCAAGGTTGTTGTTTGTACGGTCAGCTACAGAGATTTTATCTGCTGCTGAGTTACCAGCGTAAGCCATGATATCGGTAAAGTCAGTGATAACACCTAGTGCGCCATCGTTTTTACCGTAAGTTACTTCACCAAAGTTACCGCCAAGACCAGCGTATGTGTAACGGTTGTTTAGGCCGTTAGAACCAGAATCAGTAGCTAGACCGTTATCATTGTTAGTGAACTCACCTTCGTAGAAACCTACACCATATAGGCCGTCAGTAATTTGAGTCGTACCTTTAAAGTTTAGACGTACACGAGTTTTATCAGCAGCATCACCATCTTTCACAGATAGGCGAGCTTCAGCACGGCCGCCCATTTCTAGAGTTTGGTCTGCGCCTTTGTAGATTTCTGCTGCATTTACTGCGCCAGCTGACGTAATTGCTGCTACTGCTAGAGCTAATACTGATTTGTTCATCATTATTCTAATTCCTATAAGGGTGGAGGAGATTATGTCCATTTTAAGTGAAGTCAGTAATAGATAGCTTCTTATGTTTAAGAATAGTTATCACTTACTTCACCGTTTCAATAGGTTTATTTTCAGGGTTAACGCGATAAAAAGGTTAGTAAAACAATCTAAAAACTGCAATTGCACACTGTTTTTAATTATTTTTTTGTGATTTAGATCGTTATTTTTCAGTTGGTTATCGTTTTTGTAGAAAGTTTGTCTATAAAGTGAACTATAGGATGTTTTATGTTTTTTTTAGTTTTACCTATAAAAATTACGTGACAGCGATCGCATTTTGTATTTTATCTGGCCTTGTTTTTTGTGCTTGCTTTGTTATTTGAGACGAACTTCTTATTAATGTTACTGTCGAGGTAAAAACAAATCTTAGAAAACAAACAACAGAATAGGTGATAAAAGCCATTTCTTTGTTTACACTAGAGGAAATTAAATTTAGACAGAAACACTGAAGATAAATAACTTGTTGGTGAAGGTTCACCGGTAAAGTTATCTTTGGTGGGATTTTTATTTGCTGAATTTGTAATTTCAGCTTTAGAGGTAGAAAATATGGATAAGGTACCAATGACGGTACGTGGCGAGAAGCTACTGCGTGATGAACTGGAAGTATTATTAAAACGTCGCCCTTTGATTTCAAAAGCGATTGGTGAAGCTCGTGAGCTTGGTGACTTAAAAGAGAATGCCGAATATCACGCTGCTCGTGAAGAACAAGGTATTTGTGAAGCGCAAATCCGTGATATCGAATATAAACTATCGGTAGCGCAAGTGATTGACGTAACAAAAATGACCAACACAGGTAAAGTTATTTTTGGTGCTACCGTAACGCTTATCGATGTAAATACTGATGATGAAGTGAAGTACCAGATTGTTGCTGATGATGAAGCAAACATTAAAGAAGGTCGAATTTCAGTAAATTCTCCAATTGCTCGTGGCCTTATTGGCAAAATGGCTGGGGATGAAGTGAACATTCAAACACCTGGCGGTACAAAAGAATTTGAAATCGAAGCAGTTGACTATATTTAAGAGTTACTGTTATAGATGATATAAAGGCCGCGTAGCTATCTTCAATAAGAAAACTAGGACGGCCTTTTTAATTTCTTACAACATTAATGTAGAAATTATTTTCTAGGGATCTCGATTTTACGAGCTTCGCTAGCGCGGAATAGAACAAGTGTCTTACCGATAACTTGTACTTTTTCAGCTTCAGTTTCACGAATGATTGCGTCAACAATCAATTGCTTAGTATCACGGTCTTCAGAAGCGATTTTAACTTTGATTAGCTCGTGGTGATTAAGCGCAATCTCAATTTCAGCTACTACAGCTTCAGTAAGACCATTTGAACCCATCATTACAACGGGTTTTAAATTGTGAGCAAGGCCTTTAAGGTGTTGCTTCTGTTTTGTGCTTAGGTTCATATATACCCGATTTTTTCTATATTAAGGGTTGAAAACAGCCTATTCTAACGCCATCTATTCCGGAAGACTATTTTTTGTTTCAGTCTTCTAATTTAAATTAAGTATTTTTAGGTAATGCATGAGTAAGAATAAACTTTCAGCAAGCTCTGGCCGCTGGTTAAAAGAACACTTTGATGATAAATACGTTCTTGAAGCGCAAAAAAGAGGCTATCGTTCTCGTGCTATTTTTAAGATTGAAGAAATTCAAAATAAAGACAAGCTATTAAAGCCAGGTATGACAGTGGTTGACCTCGGTGCTGCCCCTGGTGGGTGGTCACAATACGCGGTTGAGCAAGTTGGTGATTCTGGTCAAGTTATTGCGTGTGATATTTTGGCAATGGATTCAATCGCTGGCGTAAGCTTTTTGCAGGGGGACTTTAGGGAAGAAGCGGTACTAGACGCATTGCTTGAACGCATACAACCAGATATGGTAGATGTAGTAATGTCAGATATGGCTCCAAATATGAGTGGTAACCTAGCTGTTGACCAACCAAGAGCAATGTATCTTGTTGAGTTAGCGTTAGATATGTGCCGTCAAGTATTGGCTCCAAATGGCAGTTTTACAGTAAAAGTGTTCCAAGGCGAAGGCTTTGATCAGTACTTACAAGAAGTACGTAATATGTTCAAGGTCGTTAAGATTAGAAAACCAGATTCATCACGTGCACGTTCTCGTGAAGTGTATATTGTAGCCACTGGTTACAAAGGATAAGTTTTACGTTGTAGCTACAGGATATAAACTGTAGTACTCTATCTTTCATCTATTTAGTTAACGCGGGGTTAACACCTTGAGTGACATGGCAAAAAATCTAATATTATGGCTGGTTATTGCTGTCGTTTTGATGTCAGTATTCCAAAGCTTTGGGCCGAGTGATAGCTCTGGTCGTTCGATTGACTACACTACTTTTGTTAAAGAAGTGGGGAATAGTCAGGTACAAGAAGCAACTTTTAACAATCGTGAAATAAAGGTAATGAAGCGTGACGGTACTCGTTATGTAACTTATATGCCTGTATTCCAAGATCCTAAATTGCTTGATGACCTTATTAATCAAAACGTAATCGTGAAGGGCACACCACCAGAAGAGCAGAGCTTACTTGAGTCTATCTTTATTTCGTGGTTCCCAATGATTCTTCTGATTGGTGTTTGGATCTTCTTTATGCGTCAAATGCAAGGCGGCGGTGGCAAAGGGGCAATGTCCTTTGGTAAAAGCAAAGCTAAGATGATGATTGAAGAGCAGATAAAAACCACCTTTGATGATGTTGCTGGTTGTGATGAAGCAAAAGAAGATGTTAAAGAATTGGTTGATTACTTACGTGAACCAAGTCGTTTCCAAAAGCTAGGTGGTAAAATCCCAACAGGTGTTCTATTAGTTGGTCCTCCTGGTACTGGTAAAACACTGATTGCAAAAGCGATTGCTGGTGAAGCGAAAGTACCATTCTTCTCAATTTCTGGTTCTGATTTTGTTGAAATGTTTGTTGGTGTTGGTGCATCTCGTGTGCGTGACATGTTTGAACAAGCGAAAAAATCATCACCTTGTATTATCTTTATCGATGAAATCGATGCTGTAGGTCGCCAGCGTGGCGCAGGTGTTGGTGGTGGTAATGATGAGCGTGAGCAAACATTAAACCAAATGCTTGTTGAGATGGATGGTTTTGAAGGTAACGAAGGTATTATCGTTGTTGCTGCAACTAACCGTCCTGATGTTCTAGATGCGGCACTGCTTCGTCCTGGCCGTTTTGACCGTCAAGTTGTTGTAGGTCTACCTGATATCCGTGGACGTGAGCAAATACTTCAAGTTCATATGCGTAAAGTACCTCTAGGTGCAGGTGTTGAACCATCATTGATTGCTCGTGGTACTCCTGGATTCTCTGGTGCTGATCTGGCTAACTTAGTGAACGAAGCAGCATTGTTTGCAGCTCGTGGTAATAAGCGTGTTGTTTCAATGGTTGAGTTTGAATTAGCCAAAGATAAAATCATGATGGGCGCAGAGCGTAAATCAATGGTGATGTCTGAAGAAACAAAAGAATCAACAGCATACCATGAAGCTGGCCACGCGATTGTTGGTCGCTTAGTTCCTGAACATGATCCAGTGTACAAAGTATCTATCATTCCACGCGGTCGTGCGTTGGGTGTGACTATGTATCTGCCTGAGCAAGATCGTATCAGTATGAACCGTCAACATTTAGAATCGATGATTTCGAGCCTATATGGTGGTCGCTTAGCTGAAGAATTGATTTACGGTGTTGATAAAGTATCAACAGGTGCATCGAACGATATTGAACGTGCCACTGATATTGCTCGTAAAATGGTAACGCAATGGGGCTTCTCTGATGCTCTAGGTCCTCTACTTTATGCAGAAGATCAAGGCGACCCGTTCTCTGGTCACGGTGGTTCTCATCATGCTAAGCACGTTTCTCCTGAAACACTGCAACTGATTGATGCTGAAATCCGTACTATCATTGATCGCAATTATGCACGTGCAAGACAGATCCTTGAAGACAACATGGATATCATGCACTCAATGAAAGATGCGTTAATGAAGTTTGAAACCATTGATGCAGGTCAGATTGATGACTTAATGGATCGCAAAGCTGATATTCGTGAACCGCAAGGGTGGGGCGATAACAACCCACAACCTCAAGCGAAAGCTGAAGCGCCAGTAGAAGAAGAAACAGAATCAAAAGCAGAAGATAAGGTTGAAGAAATAAAAGATCAACCAACTCCAACTGATGATACAAAAAACGATTCTGAATCATCTGAAAAGTAAGATGAAGTAAGATAAATTAAACCCCGAGCTATGCTCGGGGTTTTTGTATTTAAAAGGACTAATCATGAAATTGGTAAGCAAAGAGAAAACGTTATTATTAGATCGCTCACATGTAATGGGCATTCTTAATGTAACGCCTGACTCTTTTTCTGATGGCGGTAAATTCACTCATTTAGACGCAGCGTTAAAGCAAGCTGAAAAAATGGTAAATTCAGGTGTCAGCTTTATTGATATTGGTGGTGAGTCGACAAGACCAGGGGCTCCTGATGTGGGCCTTCAGCAAGAGTTGGATCGTGTTATTCCTATTATTGAAGCGATAAATCAACGTTTTGATACTTGGATTTCAATTGATACAAGTAAAGCTATTGTGATGGATGAAGCGGTCAATGCAGGGGCTGATTTAATTAATGATGTGCGTGCACTGCAAGAACCGAATGCGTTAGAAATAGCAGCAAAAGCAAACGTTCCAGTGTGTTTGATGCACATGCAAGGTCAACCTAGAACCATGCAATCTAATCCTACCTATGATGACCTATTGGCTGATGTATCTCGCTTTCTTGAGGAAAGAGTATCAGCATGCCAATCGGTTGGTATCGCAAAAGATAAGTTAATTCTTGATCCTGGATTTGGATTTGGTAAAACCTTAGCGCATAATTACCAACTGCTTGCTGAATTAGAGCGTTTTCACCAATTAGGTTTTCCTGTTTTGGCTGGGATGTCTCGTAAATCAATGATTTTTAAATTACTAAATACAGAGCCGCAAAATGCGGTGGCTGGTAGCTTGGCGTGTGCCACTATTGCAGCAATGAAGGGCGCACAAATTATCCGTGTTCATGACTTTGAGCAAACGATGGATATCGTAAAAGTATGTCAGGCAACGTTAGAGCAGAGTGCTCATTAGTAATCAATCAAACAAATTATTAAAATTAAAACATGGAGTACAACATGGCTGAGCGTAAATATTTTGGAACCGATGGGGTTCGTGGTCTGGTTGGCCAAGCGCCTATTACCCCAGATTTTGTTATGAAACTTGGTTGGGCTGCTGGGCAAGTTTTAGCTAAGCAAGGCACAAAAAAAGTCATTATTGGTAAAGATACACGTATTTCTGGTTATATGCTTGAATCTGCTTTAGAGGCTGGTTTGGCGGCTGCTGGGTTACAAGCGAAATTTACTGGGCCAATGCCGACGCCTGCTGTGGCTTACCTTACTCAGACCTTCCGTGCTGAAGCGGGTATTGTTATATCTGCATCTCATAACCCATATTATGATAACGGGATCAAATTTTTCTCATCTGAAGGAACGAAATTACCAGATGATATAGAGATGGCCATTGAAGCTGAACTTGATAAACCAATGACATGTGTTGAATCTGCTTTGCTGGGCAAAGCATCTCGCTTGAATGATGCTGCTGGTCGTTATATTGAATTTTGTAAAAGTACCTTCCCTAAAGAGCTGAGCTTAGCTGGTGTGAAAATGGTTATCGATTGTGCTCATGGCGCAACGTATCATATCGCCCCGAACGTATTTAAAGAGCTTGGCGCAGAGATCATTACGATTGGTTGTGAGCCAAATGGCACCAATATTAACCATGAGGTAGGGGCGACAGATGTACGCGCCTTACAAGCTAAAGTATTAGAAGAGAAAGCAGATTTTGGTGTTGCTTTTGATGGTGATGGTGACCGTATCATCATGGTTGATGAGCTTGGTGAAAAAGTCGATGGCGACCAAATTGCTTACATTATTGCTCGTGATGCGTTGCGTCGTGGTGAATTAAAAGGCGGTGTTGTTGGTACTTTGATGACCAATATGGGAATGGAAGTGGCGTTACGTAATTTAGGTATCCCATTCGTTCGTTCTAATGTTGGTGACCGTTATGTGATGGAAAAACTGCTTGAGAATAATTGGCTTATTGGTGCAGAAAACTCAGGGCACGTTATCCTTCTTGATAAAGTGACTACTGGAGATGCAATTGTTGCAGCACTTCAGGTGATTGCATCGATTGTTGGCAGTAAAATGTCATTAAAAGAATTATGCAGCGGCATGACAATGTTCCCACAAGTATTGGAAAATATTCGTTTTACTGGAGATAGTAATCCTCTTGATTCTGATGCAGTTAAAGCTGCTCAAGCTGATGTAGAATCAAAATTAGGTGATAACGGTCGAGTATTATTACGTAAATCAGGAACTGAACCTTTAATCCGCGTTATGGTTGAAGGTGAAAACGCTGAGCTTGTTCAGCAATATGCGCTGCAAATTGCGGATGCAGTAAAAGAAAGCTGTTAATTTGAGCAATTAAATGAAATTGAACGTTTTTTGTTAATTTTAACTTGTCATAGTAGCCTAGTTTGGTTAATATCCCTCGGCCTCTTAATTGAGAGGGCGCTGGTGTTGCCAATAGGCTACCGGTACATTAATTAGATACATGGGTGATGGAATGCATACGATTCTACTTGTGATTTATCTGATTGCCGCAGTCGGTGTAATTGGCCTAGTATTGGTACAACACGGTAAAGGCGCAGATATGGGAGCTTCATTTGGGGCTGGAGCATCAAATACAGTATTTGGCTCTGGTGGCTCTGGAAACTTTTTAACCCGAATGACTGCAATTTGTGCAACAGTATTTTTCATTATCAGTTTAGCGCTAGGCAATATGTCTACGCATAAATCTGAAGGTTTTGATCTTAAATTAGATCAACAAGCTACAGAGCAAGTAATTGATAATACGAGCGACGTTCCTGCTACTGAAAACAGCGACGTACCTCTTTAAAAGAATTTAGCCGAGATGGTGAAATTGGTAGACACGCTAGCATGAGGTGCTAGTGCCTTATGGTGTGAGGGTTCAAGTCCCTCTCTCGGCACCATATTCAGACAAGAATCTGATTCTTGTAATAAAAGCATAAAGAAACTATACTTTCTTTGTTCTTTTCGGACGCGGGATGGAGCAGCTTGGTAGCTCGTCGGGCTCATAACCCGAAGGTCGTCGGTTCAAATCCGGCTCCCGCAACCAATTATCTAGTAAAAGTAATTGCTCTTATTAGATAAGTCACGCAAGTGGCATTCAGGGTCCAGCAGTACTAAACCCCGCAATTATCGGGGTTTTTTGCTATCTGAAACAGACTGTTTTTTAAAGAATTGGGCCTAGAGCCCTTTTTTTGTTTTCAGGGGATATCAATGACAGGATTAGAAAGACAACTAACAGAAATGCTTGAGGCTCCTGTTGGTGCTTTAGGTTATGAATTGGTCGGTTTAGAATTTATTCGTGCGGGTGAACACTCAACGCTACGTGTATTTATTGACCATGAAAATGGCATCTTTGTGGAGGACTGCGCAGAAGCCAGTCGTCAAATCAGTGCAGTAATGGATGTAGAAGATCCAATTACAGTAGCATATAACCTAGAGGTTTCCTCTCCAGGTCTTGAACGTCCACTGTTTAAAGCAGCACATTATCAACAATTTGTTGGTCACGAGGTCAGCCTTGTATTAAAGATGCCGATGAATAACCGTCGTAAATGGAAAGGTGACATCCTAGACATTAACGGTGAAATTGTTACGGTTACAGTTGATGGTAACAATGAAGAATTTGCGTTAAGCAACATTTCAAAGGCGAACTTAGTTCCTAAATTTTAAGGCTTGAAGAGGCTAAAATGAACAAAGAAATCTTAGCTGTTGTAGAAGCAGTATCAAATGAAAAAGCTGTTCCTCGTGAGCGAATTTTTGAAGCATTAGAAATCGCGTTAGCAACAGCAACAAAGAAAAAATCTGAAATGGAAATTGAAGTACGTGTTGCGATCGATCGCAAAACAGGTGACTTCGAAACATTCCGTCGTTGGGTTGCAGTAGAAAAAGTTGAGCATCCAACGCTTGAAATTTCTATTGAAGCAGCACAGTTTGAAGATGAAACTATCGAAATCGGTGGTTACATTGAAGATGATATCGATTCAGTAACATTTGACCGTATTACGACTCAAACTGCAAAACAAGTTATCGTACAAAAAGTACGTGAAGCTGAGCGCGCAATGATCGTTGAGCAGTTTATTGATAACGAAGGTGAGCTGATCACTGGTATCGTTAAAAAAGTAAACCGTGATGCAATCATCGTTGATCTTGGTAACAACGCTGAAGCGGTAATTTTACGTGAAGACCAACTTCCACGTGAAAACTTCCGTCCAGGTGACCGTGTTCGTGGTCTGCTATATGCAGTTAAACCAGAAGCTCGTGGTTTCCAACTATTCATGACGCGTTCAAAAGGCGTAATGCTTACTGAGCTATTCCGCGTAGAAGTGCCTGAAATTGGCGAAGAGCTAATTGAATTAAAAGGTGCAGCTCGTGATCCAGGTTCTCGCGCTAAAATCGCAGTGAAAACAAACGACAAGCGTATCGATCCTGTTGGTGCGTGTGTTGGTATGCGTGGCGCACGTGTACAAGCTGTATCTGGTGAGCTTGGCGGCGAGCGTATTGATATCGTGCTTTGGGATGATAACCCAGCACAATTCGTTATCAATGCGATGGCTCCAGCAGAAGTTGCTTCTATCATTGTAGATGAAGATAACAACACTATGGATATCGCTGTTGAAGCTGATAACCTAGCACAAGCAATTGGCCGTAGTGGTCAAAACGTACGTCTAGCATCTCAACTGACTGGTTGGGAACTTAACGTAATGACAGTTGCTGATCTTAATAAAAAGCACCAAGAAGAAGCTCAAGGCTCTATTGATGCATTTGTTAAGCATTTAGATATTGATGAAGATTTTGCTCAACTATTAGTTGAAGAAGGCTTCACAACACTTGAAGAGATCGCTTACGTACCTGTAAACGAACTACTTGAAGTTGAAGCTCTAGATGAAGAAACAGTTGATCTTCTTCGTACTCGAGCTAAAGAAGCGTTAACAACACTTGCATTAGCGCAAGAAGAGTCTCTTGATGGCATCGAACCAGCAGAAGACCTACTTGCACTTGAAGGTTTAGAGCGTGAATTAGCGTTTAAACTTGCAGCTAAAGGTGTAATTACACTAGAAGACCTTGCAGACCAAGGTGTTGACGAACTGTCAGATATTGAAGATCTAACAGAAACTCGTGCTGGTGAGTTAATCATGGCAGCACGTAACATTTGTTGGTTCAGCGACGAAGCATAATTATTTCAGCAAGGAGAAGCGGTATGACAAAGCTTACGGTAAAAGCACTTAGTGAAGAAATTGGAACTCCGGTTGACCGCTTACTTCAGCAATTTTCGGATGCTGGTATAAACAAAAAAGATGGTGACTCTGTATCTGAAGGTGAAAAGCAATCATTGCTAGTTCACCTAAAGAAAGAGCATGGTAGCGCTGATGAAAGCGCGTCACCAACCCGTCTAACTCTTCAACGCAAGACTCGCAGCACATTAAGTGTTGCTGGGTCTGGCGGCAAAAGTAAAGATGTGCAAGTTGAAGTACGTAAAAAACGTACTTATGTAAAAGCAAGTACACTTGAAGAAGAGAAAAAAGCTGAGCAACTGAAAGCAGAAGCTGAAGAACAAGCCAAACGTGATGCAGAGGATGCTGCAGTTCGCGAACTTGAACAAAAAGCACAACGTGAAGCGGAAGAAAAAGCTAAGCGTGATGCTGAAGCAGAGGTTAAAGCAAAACGTGACGCTGAACAAAAAGCGAAACGTGCTGAAACTGAAAAGGCTAAAAAAGAAATGACTACTAAAAACGATCAAGCGAAAAAAGAAGCTGATGAACTAAAACTTCGTCAGGAACAAGAAGCGACTCGTAAAGCAGAAGCAGAAGCTGCAAAACTGGTTGAAGAAGCTCGTAAACTTGCTGAAGAAAACGAAGCTCGTTGGAAAGAAGAAGAGCAGAAAAAATCAGCAGCTGAAAAAACTGCAGATTACCACGTAACAACGTCATCTCACGCTCGTGAAGCAGAAGATGCAGCAGACCGTAAAGATGAGCAACAGCCTCGTCGTCGTAAGAAAAAAGCAAAACCAGCTGAAGCTGCAGCTCCTCGCGGTGGCCGTAACCAACGTGGCGGTCGCAACAAGAAGCCTCAAGTAAACAAACCAACTTCTATGCAACACGGCTTTGATAAGACAGCAACCGTTGCTAAGCAAGTGGTTGCTATCGGTGAAACAATCGTTGTTTCTGAACTAGCAAGCAAAATGTCTGTTAAAGCAACAGAAGTAATCAAAGTTATGATGAAGATGGGCGCTATGGCGACTATCAACCAAGTTATCGACCAAGAAACAGCGGCATTAGTTGCTGAAGAAATGGGTCATAAAGTGGTTCTTCGTAAAGAAAATGAATTAGAAGAAGCAGTACTGTCAGATCGTGATAACACAGCAGAAGCAGTATCTCGTGCTCCAGTTGTTACTATCATGGGTCACGTTGACCACGGTAAAACTTCTACACTAGATTACATCCGTCGTGCACACGTTGCTGATGCAGAAGCGGGTGGTATTACACAACACATCGGTGCATATCACGTTGAAACTGACAACGGTATGATCACTTTCCTTGATACTCCTGGACACGCAGCGTTTACTGCTATGCGTGCTCGTGGTGCTCAAGCGACAGATATCGTTGTTCTTGTTGTTGCTGCAGATGATGGTGTTATGCCACAAACAATCGAAGCTATCCAACACGCAAAAGCGGCTGGTGTTCCTCTGATTGTTGCTGTAAACAAAATCGATAAAGAAGGCGCTAACCCAGATAACGTTAAAAATGAGCTTGCTCAATATGATGTTATTCCTGAGGAGTGGGGCGGCGAGAACATGTTTGTTCATATCTCTGCTAAGCAAGGTACAAACATTGAAGGTCTTCTAGAAGCTATCCTTCTTCAGTCTGAAGTACTTGAATTAACTGCGGTTAAAGATGGTATGGCGTCAGGCGTTGTTGTTGAATCTCGTCTAGACAAAGGCCGTGGCCCTGTTGCTACTGTTCTTGTTCAGTCTGGTACTCTAAACAAAGGCGACATCGTTCTTTGTGGTCAAGAGTACGGCCGTGTTCGTGCAATGCGCGATGAAAACGGTAAAGACATTGACACTGCGGGTCCTTCAATCCCAGTTGAGATCCTTGGTCTTTCTGGTGTTCCTGCATCAGGTGACGAAGCAACAGTAGTTCGTGATGAGCGTAAAGCACGTGAAGTTGCAAACTACCGTCAAGGTAAATTCCGTGATGTTAAACTAGCACGTCAACAAAAAGCTAAGCTTGAAAACATGTTTGCAAACATGGAAGCGGGTGAAGTTGCTGAGCTTAATGTAGTACTTAAAGCTGACGTTCAAGGTTCTGTTGAAGCTATTGCTGATTCACTACTTAAACTGTCTACTGACGAAGTTAAAGTTAACATCGTAGGTTCTGGTGTTGGTGGTATTACTGAAACTGATGCAACGCTTGCAGCAGCTTCTAACGCTATCATTCTTGGTTTCAACGTTCGTGCTGATGCAACTGCGCGTAACACTATACAGAATGAAAACCTAGATTTACGTTACTACTCAATCATCTACCAATTGATTGACGAAGTTAAACAGGCAATGGGCGGTATGCTTGCTCCTGAATTCCGTCAAGAAATCATTGGTCTTGCACAAGTACGTGAAGTATTTAAGTCTCCAAAACTTGGCGCTATCGCTGGTTGTATGGTTACTGAAGGTACAATTAAGCGTAGCAACCCAATTCGTGTTCTACGTGAAAACGTAGTTATCTACGAAGGTGAGCTAGAGTCACTACGTCGCTTTAAAGATGACGTTGCTGAAGTTAAAAATGGTTACGAGTGTGGTATCGGCGTTAAGAACTACAACGATGTTCGTGCTGGCGACCAAATCGAAGTATTCGAAATTGTTGAGATTCAACGTACTCTTGACTAATTGACTATAATTACTAACGTTATCAGTAACGTTACGTAATAATCGGTTGTTGAATACACCATGGGGGGCTGGTAATTACCACGCCCCCCATCTTTCTAAGAGAGAAATGATATGTCAAAAGAATTTAGCCGCACACAACGTGTGTCGCAGCAATTACAAAAAGAATTAGCTTTAATTCTACAACGTGAAGTTCGTGATTCACGTATCGGTATGGTTACTATTTCAGATGTTGAAGTGTCTCGTGACCTTGCTTACGCAAAAGTATTCGTTACTTTCTTCTGTGTAGGTGACCAAACGCCTGAATCTTGCCTAGCTGCACTGAAAGAGCATGAAGTTCCAGTTCGTATGTTACTTGGTAAGCGTATCCGTCACCGTCTAACGCCTGAAGTTCGTTTTACTTATGACAACACGCTTGTTGAAGGTATGCGTATGTCAAACTTAGTTACGGATGTGATGAATACCGATAAGCGTAAGATGGCTGAATCTGGTCGTTCTGAATCAGATGAAGGTGAAGAGTAATGGCTCGCCGTCGTAAGGGTCGTCCAGTTAATGGCGTTATCTTAATTGATAAACCAACTGGAATTACATCGAACGATACACTGCAAAAAGTAAAGCGTATTTACTTTGCTGAAAAAGCAGGCCATACAGGCGCACTTGATCCACTTGCAACAGGTATGCTTCCATTATGTTTTGGTGAAGCGACTAAGTTTTCTCAGTTTCTGTTAGATTCTGATAAACGTTATCGTGTTGTCGCTAAACTTGGTGAACGTACTAATACCTCGGATTCCGATGGTGAAGTAGTTCAAACTCGTGAAGTGAAAGTCGACCGTGGCCAACTTGAGCGCTGTATTGCGAAATTTCGTGGTACAACAGATCAAATTCCATCAATGTTCTCTGCATTAAAATACCAAGGTCGCCCTTTGTATGAGTACGCACGTGAAGGCATTGAGGTACCGCGTGAATCACGCAAGATCACGGTTTACTCAATTGAATTGATCCGATTTGAGGGTCAAGAAGTTGAGATGGAAGTTCACTGTTCAAAAGGAACTTACATCCGTACTATTACCGATGATCTAGGTGAAATGCTGGGTTGTGGTGCGCACGTAACGTATTTACGTCGTACAGGTGTATCAAACTACCCATATGAAAATATGGTAACGATTGAGCACTTAGAAGCATTGCTTGAGCAAGCACACCGTGAAGATCGTGCGCCACGTGAATTACTTGATCCATTGCTTATGCCTATGGACTCAGCGGTTCAAGATTTGCCTGAAGTTAATATGATCCCAGAATTGGCAGATCATGTTCTTCATGGTCAACCGGTTCAAGTGTTTGGTGCTCCTCAAGAAGGTATCGTACGCATGACATCGGGTGAAGAACGTTTATTTATCGGTGTTGGTCATATTGATGATGATGGTCGTGTGGCACCTAAGCGTTTGGTTGTTTTTAGAGACGAAGTCGAAGAAGATAAGTAAGCCTACGTAAATTGCATAATTCAAGAAAGAGCAAAAGCCTTGTGGTTTTTGCTCTTTTTTTATTGCTTTATTATTGTTCATCCGTATAATTCGCCCTTCGCGTAGTGGCTGAATCAGAGATTGGCTGCTGCAAATATTAAACAACTCTTATCAGGAGAGAATTATGTCTCTGAATGCAGAAACTAAAGCAGCAATCGTTGCAGAATACGCACAATGTGAAAACGATACAGGTTCACCAGAAGTACAAGTAGCACTACTTACTGCTTCTATCAACCACCTACAAGGTCACTTTGCTAATCACAAGCACGATCACCACAGCCGTCGTGGTCTATTACGTATGGTTTCTAGCCGTCGTAAGCTTCTTGATTACCTGAAAGGCAAAAACCTTGCTCGTTACCAAGATCTAATCAAACGTCTAGGCCTACGTCGCTAATTTGCGATGTCTGTAAAGACAGTTTGACGAAAAGGAGCGTTTATCGCTCCTTTTTTTATACCTGCAATATTATGTCCCTTGGTATAACTCTCCTTTTTCATTTCTGAACCTCGCATATTGCCTCAATTGGGGTATACTATGGCCGTTGAAATCGCAGTGTGCGTTTTTAACGTTATCATTTTATTCAACTATTACAGTCACCGAAGTCGGCCACTAGGTCGCGACTATTACAAGTTATCTTTTAGTCAGTAAACTTGTACTAGTCGCGATTGGTAATAGATTGAGTTAACACTTAAATTTTCTTAATTCAGATCAGTAATGATCCAGCAGTTAAGAATAAAGGAAAAATAATGTTCGCGAATCCAGTCGTAAAATCATTTCAGTACGGTAACCATACCGTAACTCTAGAGACGGGCGTAATGGCACGTCAAGCAACTGCAGCTGTAATGGCAAGCATGGACGATACATCAGTATTCGTTTCTGTTGTTGCTAAGAAAGATGCAGTACCAGGTCAAGATTTCTTCCCACTAACAGTGAACTACCAAGAGCGTACATACGCAGCTGGTAAAATCCCTGGTGGTTTCTTCAAGCGTGAAGGTCGTCCTTCTGAAGGCGAAACACTAACGGCACGTCTAATCGACCGTCCAATTCGTCCACTTTTCCCAAGTGCGTTTAAAAACGAAGTTCAGGTTATCGCTACGGTTGTTTCTATCAACCCTGATGTAAACCCAGACATGATCACTATGATTGCAACGTCTGCAGCGCTTTCTATTGCTGGTGTACCATTCAATGGTCCTATCGGTGCTGCACGTGTTGGTCACATCAATGGTGAGCTAGTTCTTAACCCATCAAACACTGAGCTTGAAAACTCTAAACTAGACCTAGTTGTGTCTGGTACAGAAGGCGCAGTATTAATGGTTGAGTCAGAAGCTGACAACCTATCTGAAGAAGAAATGCTTTCTGCTGTTGTGTTTGGTCACGAACAACAACAAGTAGTAATCAAAGCTATCAACGAGTTTGCTGCTGAAGTTGCTACTCCTGCTTGGGATTGGACTGCTCCAGAAGTAAACACAGAGCTTAAAGCACAAGTTGCTGAGCTTGCAGAAACTCGTCTTTCTGAAGCGTACCAAATCACTGAAAAAATGGCGCGTTACGAGCAAGTTGGCGTAATTAAAAACGAAGCTGTTGAAGCACTTCTAGCTCAAAACGAAGAACTAGACGAGCGCGAAATCCGTGGCATGCTTGGTTCTTTAGAGAAAAAAGTAGTACGTAGCCGCATTATTGCTGGTCATCCACGTATCGATGGTCGTGAAAAAGACATGGTTCGTGCGCTAGACGTACGTACTGGTGTTCTTCCACGTACACACGGTTCTTCTCTATTCACTCGTGGTGAAACTCAAGCACTTGTTACTGCAACGCTTGGTACACAACGTGATGCACAAATTATCGACAGCCTAATGGGTGAGAAGAAAGATCACTTCCTTCTACACTACAACTTCCCTCCATACTGTGTAGGTGAAACTGGTTTTGTTGGTTCACCTAAGCGTCGTGAAATTGGTCACGGTAAACTAGCTAAGCGCGGTATCCAAGCGGTTATGCCTTCTGTTGAAGAATTCCCATACACAGTACGTGTAGTATCGGAAATCACTGAATCTAACGGTTCATCTTCAATGGCTTCTGTATGTGGTACATCTCTAGCACTTATGGATGCGGGTGTTCCAATTAAAGCATCTGTTGCTGGTATCGCAATGGGTCTTGTTAAAGAAGGCGACGATTTCGTTGTTCTTTCTGACATCCTTGGCGACGAAGATCACCTAGGTGACATGGACTTTAAAGTAGCGGGTACTAACGAAGGTATTACTGCTCTTCAAATGGACATCAAAATCGAAGGTATCACTAAAGAGATCATGCAGATCGCTCTAAACCAAGCACAAGGTGCGCGTAAGCACATCCTTACTGTTATGGATGAAGCAATCTCTGGTGCTCGTGAAGATATCTCTGAATTCGCTCCACGTATCCACACAATGAAAATCAGCTCTGATAAGATCAAAGATGTTATCGGTAAAGGTGGTGCAGTTATCCGTGCTCTTTGTGAAGAGACTGGTACAACTATCGAAATCGAAGACGACGGTACTATCAAAATCGCTGCGACTGAAGGTGCTGCTGCTAAAGAAGCTATCCGTCGTATCGAAGAAATTACTGCTGAAGTTGAAGTGGGTAAGATCTATACAGGTAAAGTTATGCGTATCGTAGATTTCGGTGCGTTCGTAACGGTTCTTGGTCCTAAAGAAGGTCTAGTACACATTTCTCAAATCGCTGAAGAGCGCATCGAGAAAGTGGCTGATCACCTACAAGTTGGTCAAGAAGTGAAAACTAAAGTACTAGAAATCGACCGTCAAGGCCGTATTCGTCTAAGTATTAAAGAAGCAAGTGCTGAGCTAAACCCAGCACCTGCTGCTGAAGCAAAAGACGCAGAATAATCTTATTGATTACAGTCTTTTGATTTAAAGCGTGTTATAAAGGGAGCAGAAGTGCTCCCTTTTCTTTTAAGTGTCGTTAAAAGAAATTGGCTTATCATAGGAGAAAATGAGTGAATTGGATTCGAGTTGCGTTAGTAGGCGCAGTATTAGTATTATCAGGGTGTGCATCAAACTCCTCTGGTTGGGGTTACCCACCAATGGCGGTTCCTTTGCAACCAAGCATCCAGCAAGAGATTCAATTGTCTCGTTTAGACCAATTATTACTACGACCAGATGTTGATGATATTACTCGTGCTAAAATGTTTTATGAGCGTGGTTTAATTAATGACAGTTTAGGTTTACGTGATTTAGCTCGTGTAGACTTCACCCAATCTCTTAATTTAAAACCAGATCAAAGTGATGTTTTTAATATTTTAGGTGTGTATTACACGCAAAATACTGACTTTGATGGTGCTTATGAAGCATTAGACTCTGCATTAGAGCTAGATCCATCGAATCAATTTGCAGAGCGCAATCTAGCCATCGCCCTTTATTATGGCGAGCGTTACGATCAAGCTTATGAAATTGCCACAAAACATTATAACGATGCACCACGAGATCCATATCGTGCTATTTGGTTATATTGGATTGGATTAGAAGTGGATGCGAAAGTAGCAACAGAAACTTTCCAAAAACAATATCAACAAAGAGCGGATGAAGATTTTGGATGGGATCTTGTCGGACTTATTTTAAAAGAAACCTCAGAAGATGAGTTTTATAAAAAGCTTCTGACTACCACTCGTAATAACGTTGCATTGGCAGAAAAACTAACGGAAGGGTATTTTTACTTAGCTAAGCGTTATCAACATGAAGGCGATTACTCTAATGCGATTGCTCTGTATAAATTAGCAATGGCAGGCAATGTGTATGAATATGTTGAGCATCGTTACTCTTTTGTTGAGCTTGGTAAAATCTATCAATCATTACGCGAGTTACAAGAGCAGAAGATAAAAGAACAGCAAGCATTAGAATCGAAAGAAGCACCTGTTGTTGAAAGTACAGAAAAAGAAGTGTTAAAAGAAGAAGCGTTAGCGGAATAACTCTGTATTTAGTATTTATGAAAGCCCTTATTTCTAAGTGAAGTAAGGGCTTTTTGTTTATGAAGGACTATCTAATTAATTAGATTTGGACATCTAGTCCTGCGATATTGTGCCAATAACCATTGCATTGACGAGCATCTTTTAGCGCAAACTTTTCAATACCTGCTTCATTAGTTTTAAATTTAGATACTTCGCTAAAGGTTTCTACACTTAATGGGCTTAATCGCACCACATCAACCAACTTTTCCATACTTGGTAAGTCATTGATAAGGTTATAGCAGTAGCCTGATTGGGTTTGAATACCATTTAAAGTAAAGACTTCTTGCCCTTCTTGGCTATTTACAGTGATGCCATTTGGGTACTTGATACAACAAGTCTCACACTCATCTTTTGGTTTGTTTTCAGCTCTTGCGGTAAAGCAGCGAGCTGAATAAGCCAGTGGTAAGTAACCGTAGCTGAATACTTCAGTTTCAAACTTATCGCGAATGCCCAATTCATCGCATTGAATTAATACGTTTTGTAGCCATTCGCGTGATAATTCAACGGGCATACACCAACGAGTCATACCTTGTTTTAAAAATAAATTTAACGTTTGTGCGTTATAACAGTTAACGGCAGGGCCAACCACAAACGGAACCTTGCTATCTGAAGCTAATTGAATTGCAGAAACATCGTTAGCTTCAATAATGAAGTCACCGTTATCAATGTACTTTTTCATTACATTGACTTCACTTGGTGCTTCTAACAGTGCCATGGTTGATAAAACGACCTGCTTGCCAGAATCTGAAATCTCTTTAGCGATAGCAAACCAATCTTTAGGTTTCATTTCTCGGCGCTTTGAGCAAACACTTTCGCCTAAATAAATAATATCAGCTTCACTGTTGATCGATTTTTGATAAAAGTCTTCAATATTTTCTTTTGACCAAAAGTACAGAAGTGGACCTAGTGCGTATTTCATAATGTTCTCCTATTGCCACTTCTTGTGATATGCACCAAGGGTTGTTTGAGTCCCTTCTGATACATTAGCTAATGTTGCATCCCACTTAGGTTCAACCGAGTAGCCTTCAGGGTTTGCTTTATAGTGATCAATGGCTGCACGCCAAGTTCGAGTCACTTGTTCTACATAAGCAGGGCTACGCTGACGACCTTCAATTTTAACTGAAGCGACATTGGCAGCAAAAAGTTCAGGCACAAGAGATAAGGTATTTAAACTTGTTGGTTCCTCAAGCGCATGGAAGGTTTTTCCCTCTACGTCAAAACGCCCCTTACAAAGGGTAGGATAACCCGCATTCTCACCTTCGCCGTAGCGGTCAATAAGGATGTTGTTTAAACGAGATTCTAGACCATTTTCTGTTTCTTGCCAGCGAACGTATTTTGCTGGAGAGCAGGCACCAACCGTATTTGGTGATTCGCCTGTCATGTATGAAGATAAGTAACAACGACCTTCAGACATGATGCATAAACTACCAAACGCAAACACCTCTAAATCAACATCAGAAGTTAAGTTACGTGATAGTTGCTTTACCTGATGGATTGAAAGAACTCGTGGCAAAACTACACGTTTAATATTGAAATTTTTCTTATAGAAATCAATCGCAGCAACGTTGGTAGCCGAAGCTTGAACGGATAAGTGTAGCTCTAAATCTGGGTAAGTGGTTGCCGCGTATTCTAGAACCCCGATATCCGAGATAATGAGCGCATCGATCCCCATTGCTGCCGCGTTATCAACGGCTTTTGTCCAACGGTTAAATCCATCTGGGTGAGCAAATGTATTTAAAGCGACATGAATATGCTTATTATTGTCGTGAACGTATTGCACCGCTTTCTCAAGTTTTTTACCTGTGAAATTTAAGCCTGCAAAATGGCGAGCGTTAGTATCGTCTTTAAAACCGATATAAACCGCATCAGCACCACAATCGATTGCGGTTTTCAGGGCAGGTAAATTACCGGCAGGGCAGAGGAGTTCCATTAGAATACCTAGTTACGAGAATCTGATGCTCTATGATAATGATAAGATAATTTTTAAACTTGATTTAAGGCAGGTTTTTGGTTCTTTTGTTGTTGAAATACAGCTTTGAAATAGAATGGTATGAAAGGTGACTTTTTTTGATTTAATTTTTCATAATCGGTTGTAATACCTAGAAAGTGGCAGGTACTTCCTAGGTATTAAGTTATCTAGTATTTGATTATCTAGAACGTTTGTTTTGTACTAATAGCGCTTCAATCTCATGTTTTGGTTGAGGTTTGTGGAAGTGAAAGCCTTGGATCGAGTCACAGTTTAAACTGGATAACAGCATCGCTTGTTGTCTTGTTTCAACCCCTTCAGCCACGATATCCATATTTAAGTTTTTGCCTAAATTAATCACATTTTCAATGATGGTGATTTGTTTAGGTAATGTGTCGATTTCACTGATAAAGCCACGGTCAATTTTTAGTTCATCAAGAGGGAAGCGCGCAAGATAAGCCAAAGAAGAGTAACCTGTACCAAAGTCATCAATAGATAAGGTAAAGCCAAGTTTTTTAATCGCATCTAGCATTTGAATGGCGTGTTCTCCATCACTCATTACAGCACTTTCTGTCAGTTCTAAAGTGATGCAGTTCGGGTCAACTTGTGTGGTTTTAAGCAAACGTTCCATGTATTCAATTAACTGAGGATTACCAAATTGCTCAGGTGATAAATTAATCGCAATACGGCCAGGTAAAATACCTTGATTACGCCATTCTTTAACGGTTTGGAATACCTCACGCATAACCACTTTTCCAAGAGTCTCAATCAATCCAGAGCGTTCAGCTACAGGAATAAAACGAGCAGGGCTAATATAACCTTCAACAGGATGCTTCCAACGAACAAGAGCTTCAGCGCCATTAATTCTAAAATCACGAGCGCTGACTTTTGGTTGATACCAGACTTCGAGCCCATTATTTTGTAGCGCTTTTTGAAGTTCAATCTCTAGCCATAAGCGCATACGCGCTTCTTTGTTCATTTGGTCATGGAATTTGATTAAACGATTACGGCCGCGATCTTTTGCTTCATACATTGCGGTGTCAGCATTTTGTAATAAGCTGCGCGCATCAGTGCCATCGGCAGGGTATTGAACACTACCAATTGAACAAGATCAAAAGGTTGGTTAATAAGGGATATGATCTTTTCAGATAATTGGTCAAGGATCTGATTATGTTCAGGCTTTGGAAAAAGAATACCAAATTCATCACCACCTAAATGGCCAACAATAGCGTGCTTAGGAAGTAATTTTTGTAAGCGAGTGGAAATTTCTTTTAACACTCTATCACCAATGTGGTGGCCTAAAGAGTCATTTATATTCTTGAAGTTATCGATGTCTAGGTAAAGCATGAAAAAAGGAATATCTTCTTTAATCATTTTTTCAATAACATGAGTGAAGCCATGTCGATTATAGATCCCGGTTAATAGGTCGACTTGAGAAACCGCGATTTGATTTTCATTTTTGGTTTGTTTTTTGTGCTCTTTTAAAATAACTAAATGAGCGGGGCTACCTAGGATATGTGTTTTTTCAACGGTTAATATGAGTTCAGCTCGGGTGCCACAATTAACGGTAGTTCTTACAATGAGAGATTGCTCTGATGCCAATTCAATAATGGTTTCGGAAAGTGATTGAGTTTTGTTTGCTGAGGCTAATAACTGCTCAATATTTTCGCCTACAAATTCAGAGGCTTTATTAAACCCAAGCATTTTGGCTGAAGCGGTATTTGCTGAAACAATAATATCTCCTTCAATCAGCAAAACGGAGTCATTCAGTAGCTCGGTAAGCTTATGATATTTGTTTTCACTTTCTTTTAAAGAATTGAGCAGTTGTTGTCGTTCTGAAGTATCAACAGCGTGAAAGACAATGTAGGTGTTATCGTCTTGTTCTATGGGGAATAAGCTAAAGTGAAGGCTGGTATCGAAACGATGATCGTCTAATGTAATTTCAGCTTCAATTTTTTCACCACTTAAGGCTCTATCATAATAAGCTTTAAGTGAGGAATAGAAATGAGCACCTAAGATATCGGTATCAGAACGACCACATAACGCTTCCCTACTTAACCCACTGATTTCACAGTAACGATTATTAACGGTAACGTAGTTATGATCCGTGTCCAAAATAGCAAACAGAAATGGACTATTATCTGTAAGCAAAGGAAGCCAGTGTTGTATTTGAGAAAGAGACATAGTGTTACCGCTTTTAGTAAAAGAAGACAAATAACTTCCAGAATTAATAATAATTATTAGTATTTATAAGTCGAACGATAAAATATACATTGAATGAATCCCTATTTTCTACCCTAAATTGTAATAAGTACTTTTTTTGATAAGAAACAGGTTAGATATCGGACAATCAATTTATACTTGCTTACAGTTATCGACTAAATGTAATGGAAATTAAGCGTGATTAATCAAATTCGTTCAAAACTAGTAAAAAATGCGGCATCGATCTTAAAAGTTCCTGCAAAGTTAGTACCTGTTTCAGTTCAACAGAAGGCTTTACTCGAAGGCTTGAAACAAGTATTTCATGAAGCGCTTGACGATGGGGATTTTGAGTTTCTAGAGGATAAATGGTTAAAAGTTTCCATTCTTGATCTCGAATTACATTGGTTTATCAGTTATCAAGATGAAAAACTGATAGTCTCAAACAAAGAAGAGAGTGATGATGTGAGTTTTAGTGGCCAATTAAATGATTTGATTTTAATTGCAGGCCGTAAAGAAGATCCTGACACTCTATTTTTCCAACGTCGCCTTAAAATTGAAGGGGATACAGAGCTTGGGCTTGAAGTGAAAAACTTAATGGACAGTGTTGATCTTGATTCACTTCCAAAACCTTTAAACCAAGCATTGATGACGTTGGCTAATTTTGTCCAACAAGGTTTACAAGAACCTGAAGTAAAAGAGACGATAAATGCTTATTAGAACTGAAGCGCCAGCGGATATTTTAACGATAGAACGATTAGTTCGTGAAACCTTTGAAACAGAAGCAGAAGCAAAGCTTGTGATGTCTTTACGTGAAAACAGTCACTTAACGCTATCACTGGTCGCTTGCTCTGATGAAGGAGAGGTGATTGGACACTGTTTATTTAGCCCTGTAACACTTGATGGTGAAGATTTTAATTGGCAAGGTTTAGCGCCATTGTGCGTTAAAAAAGAATGCCAAAAGCAAGGTATTGCTCAAGCCTTAGTGAAAGAGGGGTTAGAAACCTTAGCTGAGTTGGGTTACCCGGTTTCAGTGGTATTGGGTGATCCCGCTTATTATCAACGTTTCGGTTTTGAATCTGCAAAAACATATAATATGAAGTGTAAATGGGAAGTGCCAGAAGAGGCATTTATGATTAAGGCGTGCTCTCCTGAGTTTCTAGAAGGGAAAGCGGGCTTAATTGAATATTGCCCAGAGTTTGATTTGCTATAATCCAATAATAGAATGCTCATTATGATTAATGAGCATTTTTACTTATCGTTTTAATCCCTCCGACAACAAGTGGCATCAGTTGAGGAATATTGATAATATTCTTCTCCCTAGATTGACAAGTGAATTGATATGCCACAGCAAGCGTTACAGTTTTTAAATGAAATGAATATTTCAGTTTGGCAAGTCCGACAACCTGAATATTTCCCAACATTAGAAGCCAATACCATATCGTTACCGGAAACTTGTCAGTTACTTTTTGTGGCTCCTGCAGTTCCTACTGAGCGTGATGCTTTTCTTTTTGGAAAGGTACTTGCGAGCATGAAATTACTACCAGAGCAGGCGTTATTTCTTCCTTCTAGCGCGTTAGAGTATTTAGCTGAGCACAAGCTAGCATGGTCTTGGTTTTCGGGTGTACCTATTACTGAGTTGGAAGGGGTGAAGGCATTAAGCTCTCCACTGCTTTCAGAAATGCATACTAATACTCAATCACGACGTGATTTATGGCGACAAATTTGTTCTTATGACCATTAATATTCAACCGATCTCTGATTCTCATTTAGATGATATTTGGAGAATCGAAAACGCAGCACATTCACATCCTTGGGCAGAGTCTATGCTCCGAGAACTGAACAGTCGCTGTGCGCAACATCGAGTGATGCTAGAAAATGATCAGGTTGTGGGCTACTTCTATGCTCAAAACGTGGTAGGCGAAGTGACCTTACTGAATATTGCTATTGATCCTGCGCATCAAAGAAAAGGGTTTGGTCGTAAGTTGACTGAGTTTTTTATTGATATGTGTATGGAACAAAGCGCTGAATCTGCTTGGCTTGAAGTTCGTGAAAGTAACGTAAAAGCGATTTCTTTATATGAATCTGAAGGGTTTAATGAAGTTACTCGACGTCATGATTACTATCCAACAGCCACTGGTAAAGAAGACGCTATTATCATGAGTTATATTTTCTTTTAAATACCTCTTATTTAATGCTGAGGTTATTTTAATTCGGTGCTTTAGATAATGGCCGTCTTTGAGTATAATCTCGCCTAATTACATCCTTTCTGAAATCTTACAGGATTATCAACGCTTATGTCTTTTTTACAAGAAGTGGGTAAACGCAGAACGTTTGCCATCATTTCTCACCCGGATGCGGGTAAAACAACCATTACTGAAAAAGTATTATTATTCGGAAACGCGATTCAAAAAGCGGGTACCGTAAAAGGTCGTGGTTCAAACCAGCACGCAAAATCAGACTGGATGGAAATGGAAAAAGAACGTGGTATCTCGGTAACTACGTCGGTAATGCAATTTCCATTTAATGGTTGTCTTGTTAACCTTCTTGATACTCCTGGACACGAAGATTTCTCTGAAGATACTTACCGTACACTAACGGCAGTAGATTCATGTCTAATGGTTATCGATGCCGCTAAAGGTGTCGAAGATCGTACTCGTAAATTGATGGAAGTAACACGCCTACGTGATACACCTATCGTTACGTTTATGAACAAATTAGACCGTGAAGTACGTGACCCAATGGAAGTGCTTGATGAAGTAGAAAGCGAGCTAGGAATGGCTTGTGCACCTATTTCATGGCCGATTGGTTGTGGTAAAGAATTTAAAGGCGTTTACCACATCCATCGCGATGAAACGATCTTATACGCATCAGGCCATGGTCATGAAATTCAAGAAGTTCGTACCATTAAAGGTTTAGATAACCCAGAGTTAGATGTAGCCGTTGGTGCTGAGTTAGCTGCGAATGTTCGTGAAGAGCTAGAGTTAGTTATGGGTGCTTGCCCTGAATTTGATCTTGAGCTTTTCCTTGCCGGTGAATTAACGCCAGTATACTTTGGTACCGCATTAGGTAACTTTGGTGTTGACCACATGCTAGAAGGCTTAACGGATTGGGCTCCTGCACCACAAACACGTGAAGCAGTAGAACGTCCAGTTGAAGCAACAGAAGATAAGTTCTCAGGCTTTGTATTTAAGATCCAAGCAAACATGGATCCTAAGCACCGTGACCGTATCGCTTTCATGCGTATTGTGTCGGGTACTTATACTCAAAGCATGAAAATGAATCACGTGCGTACAGGTAAGAGTGTCAGTATTTCTGATGCGGTAACTTTCATGGCGGGCGATCGTTCTCGTGCTGAGACGGCGTATGCGGGTGATATCATTGGTTTACATAACCACGGTACCATTCAAATCGGCGATACGTTCACGCAAGGAGAGAGCTTAAAATTCTCAGGTATTCCAAACTTTGCCCCTGAATTGTTCCGTCGTATTCGCCTAAAAGATCCACTAAAGCAGAAGCAACTGCTTAAAGGTCTTGTTCAACTTTCTGAAGAAGGCGCGGTACAAGTATTCCGTCCACTTCAAAACAATGATTTGATCGTTGGTGCGGTTGGTGTACTTCAATTTGATGTGGTCGTATCTCGTTTAAAATCTGAATATAACGTTGAAGCTATTTATGAAGGCATCAGTGTAGCAACTGCTCGTTGGGTTGAATGTACTGATGGCAAAATCATGGATGACTTCCAGCGTAAAAACCAAAGTAACCTAGCGTTAGATGGTGGCAATAACTTAACGTATATTGCTCCAACGATGGTTAATTTGAATTTAGCGTCTGAGCGTTTCCCTGAGGTTCAATTCAGAGCGACTCGTGAGCACTAATCTAGTTGCAATCAAATAAATAGAAACGGAGTCTTAACGGACTCCGTTTTTGTATCTATAGTATAGAGATAATGACTGTAATTAATGATAAGGAAGGCGAGGGTGCTGAAACTGATTAAGTTATGGATTAAGAAATACGATGATTGGTGTAAGTCGCTAGGGTTAACGCCTGAAAATAAACGCAGTTGTGTCCCTTATAAAAAAGAAGAAGAGTAATGACTTTCCGATTCATTGATTCACACTGTCATTTTGATTTTGCTCCTTTTAAAGGTAACGAAGCCTTGTATTTACAAATGGCAAAAGACAGAGGAGTAACAACATTCATTGTCCCTAGTGTGAATCAATCAAACTGGGAGCAAGTGAATGGCTTATCTCAACAGTTTGATGACATTTACTGTGCATTAGGCATTCACCCATTATTTATTACATCAAACTATGAAAAGGAATTAGAAAATTTAGTTAAGTTGCTTGATGCAGAAAATAATAAGTGTGTAGCGATTGGTGAATGTGGATTAGATTTTTGGCATCAAGAAAGTGATAAAGAAATACAGATCTCTGTTTTTCGTCAGCAGTGTTTATTGGCAAAAAAGCATCAACTTCCTTTAATTATTCACAGCCGTAAAAGCCACGATGTGGTAGTAAAACTGTTGAGAGAAATTAGACCAGAGAGAGGCGGGGTTATTCATGGTTTCAGTGGTAGTTTGCAGCAAGCGAATCAATTTATTGAATTAGGTTTCTATATTGGTGTCGGTGGCGTGATCAGTTACGAAAGAGCTAAGAAGACCAAAATGGTGGTTTCACAATTGCCTTTAGATAAAATTTTATTAGAAACCGACGCACCAGACATGCCATTGTTTGGCTTTCAAGGGCAAAAAAATACGCCAGATAAAGTACAAAAAGTATGCGAACACTTGGCTTTGATTAGAAAAGAGTCAATGCAAACGATTTCGGAAACTGTTTATAAAAATACCACCTCTTTGTTTGGGATTTGAGTTATTAGTCATTTCTTTAGGTGTAATTGATGATTATTTAGAAACCTCTTAGTGATAATGATCACAATTATGAATGAACAAAGCATGTATCAGCCGCGATTATGTGACAACAGCATTACTTTATTGGTGGTTCAATGAGTATAATCGCCCCCGCTAATTTGAAACACGCCAACAATAAATTTAGGGAAAACTTTAACTATGAGCCTGCTAATGAGTTTGGTTGGGATCGTGGTACTGCTAGGTATAGCTGTACTTCTTTCTGACAACCGCAAAGCAATTAATTTACGTACTGTGGGTGGTGCATTTGCTATCCAATTCTTCCTAGGCGCATTTGTACTTTATGTACCTGTGGGTCGTGATGTACTTTACGGTGCATCTGAAGCCGTTGCGAACGTAATCAACTATGGTAACCAAGGTATCGAATTCTTATTCGGTGGTTTAGTATCAGGTAAAATGTTTGAAGTATTTGGTGGCGGCGGTTTTGTATTCGCACTACGCGTACTTCCTGTAATCGTATTTTTCGCTTCATTAACAGCGGTTCTTTACTACCTAGGTATCATGCAAATCGTGATTAACTTCCTAGGTGGTGCTCTACAGAAAGCGCTTGGCACATCTCGTGCGGAATCACTATCTGCTACAGCTAACATCTTTGTTGGTCAAACTGAAGCGCCTCTAGTTGTGCGTCCGTTTGTTCCAAAAATGACTCAATCTGAGCTATTTGCAGTAATGTGTGGTGGTCTAGCATCTGTTGCTGGTGGTGTACTTGCTGGTTATGCTTCTATGGGCGTGCCTCTAGAATACCTAATCGCAGCATCATTCATGGCTGCACCTGGTGGTCTTCTGTTTGCTAAAATCATCAAACCAGAGACTGAAACACCAATTGATCAACTTGACGCACTTGATAACGAAGGCGAAGATAAGCCAGCTAACGTAATCGATGCTGCTGCGGCAGGTGCTGCAACAGGTATGCAACTTGCGTTAAACGTAGGTGCAATGCTTCTTGCTTTCATTGGTCTTATCGCGCTTATCAACGGTATCTTAGGTGGCGTTGGTGGTTGGTTCGGTATGCCAGAAATCACACTAGAGCTTATTCTTGGTTATATCTTTGCTCCACTTGCATTCCTTATCGGTGTGCCGTGGGAAGAAGCGATAATCGCAGGTTCATTCCTTGGTCAAAAATTGGTAGTTAACGAATTCGTTGCATACCTAAACTTTGCACCGTACTTAGCTGAAGGCGCTGAAATTGTTCTTTCTGAGAAAACGAAAGCAATCATTTCATTCGCACTATGTGGCTTCGCAAACCTTTCTTCTGTAGCTATTCTACTTGGTGGTCTTGGTAGCCTTGCACCAGCACGTCGTCATGACATCGCAAAGATGGGTATGAAAGCAGTTGCTGCTGGTACATTATCAAACCTAATGTCAGCAACAATCGCAGGTCTATTCCTATCTCTATAATCTTATAGAGCAGAACAGATAATCACAAAAACCCGCACTTATTGCGGGTTTTTTTATGTTTGTTATTTAAGTAAGAAGTGTGATGAAAATATGATGTTATTTCACATATTTTGTGTAAAAAGATTGAGATGCAAACCGATTGCGTTACCACACAAAAACAATCAAGCTAAATTATATTGATATAATGAATCCATAATAAAAGAGAGAAGAACTGCTAGGTTAAAAAAATAAGCTATGGTCTAAACTATAGTTAATGCACACACAACCTAAAAAATGAGAGTCAATTATGAATGAAGTTTTACTATCTATGTTCGCAGGTTTGATTGTTGGAGTTGTTTTCTCTGCAATTAAGCTGCCTATTCCAGCTCCACCAGTTCTTTCTGGAGTGATGGGAATCGTCGGTGTTTACGCTGGTGCTGTCGGCTACCAATGGATTGTTGAACGTTTCTTTTCATAATCTCAGTGTCTTTCTATGGAAACATGGTTTCACTAGTGCCACTGAACAAGTATTGGTAAAATGAACCATGTTTCAACGGTGTCTCATGATGAGACGTTAGAGCGGTACTCATTCATACTATTGAAGTAAGTACTGGCGGCAAAATGGATATTGATTGAGCGTTATGCGCTCAAGTCTTCAAGGAATCAAGTCCGCTCATTTGCTGTTGAACTTAATATATGAACAGCAAAACTATCAAAGAATTTATTCTATTTTGGAGATAACAATGAGCGATTTAAAAGCAGCGGCACTACGTGCATTACAATTAATGGATTTAACGACGCTTAACGATAATGATACAGACGAAGCAGTAATTGCACTTTGTAAAAATGCAAAAACAGCAGTAGGCAATACCGCAGCAGTTTGTATTTACCCACGTTTCGTTCCTATCGCTAAGAAAACGCTGCGCGAGCAAGGCACACCAGAAGTGCGTATCGCAACAGTAACTAACTTCCCACACGGTAATGACGATATCGCTATCGCAGTTGCAGAAACTAAAGCTGCTGTAGCTTATGGTGCTGATGAAGTTGACGTGGTATTCCCATACCGTGCACTTATCGCAGGTGATGAAACGGTTGGTTTTGAACTGGTTAAGCAGTGTAAAGAAGCGTGTGGTGATGTTCTTCTTAAAGTGATCATTGAAACGGGTGAGCTAAAAGAAGAAGCGTTAATTAAGAAAGCATCTCAAATCTGTATTGAAGCTGGCGCTAACTTTATTAAAACATCAACAGGTAAAGTGCCTGTTAATGCAACACCAGAATATGCTCGCATGATGCTAGAAGTTATTCGTGATATGGGCGTAGCGAAAACAGTTGGCTTTAAGCCTGCGGGCGGCGTTCGTACTGCTGAAGATGCACAAGCATACCTAGCAATGGCTGATGATATCTTAGGTGGCGATTGGGCTGATAACATGCACTACCGTTTTGGTGCTTCAAGCCTTCTGACTAATCTACTAAACACATTAGAAGTAACAGAAGAAACAGCTGATCCATCAGCTTACTAGTTTCTCGTTATTTGATTTATAGCTAAAAAATAAATCGACTTAGGTGAGGCATTACCGCCTCACCTACCTCAACCCTACCTATATTAATTACCCAACCAAGATTGGGGAGGCACTAATGTATCTACCACAAGAGATTATTCGCAGAAAGCGTGACAATAAAGTACTAACAACAGAAGAAATTAACTTTTTCATTCAAGGTGTTGCAAAAAATACGGTATCTGAAGGTCAAATAGCCGCATTTGCAATGGCGGTTTACTTTAATGAAATGACAATGCCTGAACGTATCGCATTAACGTGTGCTATGCGTGATTCAGGAATGGTGATTGATTGGAGCTACATGAACTTTGATGGGCCAATCGTTGATAAGCATTCTACTGGTGGTGTAGGTGATGTAACCTCATTGATGCTTGGCCCAATGGTGGCAGCGTGTGGCGGTTATGTTCCTATGATCTCTGGCCGTGGTTTAGGTCATACTGGTGGTACGCTAGATAAACTAGAGTCAATTGCTGGCTACAACATTATGCCAAGCAATGAGATTTTTGGTAAAGTGACTAAAGAAGCGGGTGTAGCAATTATTGGTCAAACGGGTGATTTAGCTCCGGCTGATAAGCGTGTATATGCGACTCGTGATGTAACGGCAACGGTTGATAATATTTCATTAATTACAGCCTCTATCTTGTCTAAGAAATTAGCCGCGGGTTTAGATTCGTTAGTTATGGATGTTAAAGTGGGTTCTGGTGCATTTATGCCAACTTACGAAGCGTCAGAAGAACTAGCAAAATCAATTGTAGCAGTAGCTAATGGGGCTGGAACCAAGACAACGGCATTATTAACAGATATGAACCAAGTGCTTGCCTCGACAGCTGGTAACGCATTAGAAGTACGTGAAGCGATTCGTTTCTTAACGGGTGAATACCGTAATCCTCGCTTATACGAAGTTACGATGGCGTTGTGCGCTGAAATGTTAGTCATTGCTAACTTAGCAAAAGATGAGCAAGAAGCACGTACTAAACTACAATCTGTACTAGATAATGGTAAAGCGGCAGAATGCTTTGGTAAAATGGTGTTTGGTCTTGGTGGCCCAAGTGACATTATTGAAAATTACGATAATCATTTAGAAAGCGCTCAAATCATTAAACCTGTATTTGCTGATAACGCGGGTATTGTTAATGCGATGGATACTCGTGACTTAGGTATGGCTGTAGTGGGCATGGGCGGCGGTCGTCGTGTTGCAACGGATACTATTGATTATGCGGTTGGTTTAAGTGATATGATCTGCCTAGGCCAAACTGCCGATGCAGAACAACCATTAGCAATGATTCATGCTCGTAATGAAGAACAATGGCAACAAGCAGCGGATGCGGTAAAAGCAGCCGTTGTGATTAGTGAAGAACAACCAGAAATGACTCCGGAAGTTTATCGCAAAATTCGCCCTGAAGACGTGTAAGGAAGAAAACATGAAACGTGCAATAATTTTAGTACTTGATTCATTTGGTATTGGTGCCGCAGGCGACGCTGAGAAGTTTGGCGACGTAGGTTCTGATACGATGGGGCATATTGCAGAACAGTGTGATAAAGGCCTAGCTGACAACAGTAATCGTCAAGGACCTTTAACGCTTCCAAACCTTTCTAAGCTTGGTTTAGCAATGGCGGGTAAAGAATCAACAGGTCAATTTGCAGCAGGTTTAGATGCAAATGCAGAGATCATTGGTGCTTACGGTCACGCGGCTGAACTGTCTTCAGGTAAAGATACGCCTTCAGGCCACTGGGAAATCGCTGGTGTTCCAGTATTGTTTGATTGGGGTTACTTTTCTGATAAAACAAACAGCTTCCCTAAAGAACTGACAGATCGTATTCTTGCTCGTGCAAATCTTTCAGGTTACCTAGGTAACTGCCATGCATCAGGAACACAAGTGCTTGATGATTTAGGTGAAGAGCACATGAAAACAGGCATGCCTATTTTCTATACATCTGCTGATTCTGTATTCCAAATTGCCTGCCATGAAGAAACATTTGGTTTAGATAATCTATTAACACTGTGCCAAATCGCACGTGAAGAACTTGAAGATTACAATATTGGCCGAGTGATCGCTCGTCCATTTATTGGCCCAGGTAAAGGTCAGTTTGAACGTACGGGGAACCGTCGTGATTTATCTCTTGAACCACCAGCAGCAACTATTTTACAAAAATTAGTGGATGAAAAAGGCGGACAAGTTCACTCAATTGGTAAGATCTCTGATATCTATGCTGGCTGCGGCATTACTAAGAAAACCAAAGCTACCGGTATTCCTGCGCTGTTTGATGCGACTAAAGACGCGATTGAAACGGCAGGTGATAACACCATTGTATTTACTAACTTTGTCGATTTCGATTCAGCGTATGGTCACCGTCGCGATGTGGCAGGTTATGCTGCAGCATTAGAATATTTTGATGGTCGTCTTCCTGAGATCATGGATATGCTAAAAGAAGATGATATTCTGATTCTAACGGCAGATCACGGTTGTGATCCAACATGGCCAGGAACCGATCATACACGTGAACATATCCCTGTTATTGTTTATGGTCATAAAGTACCTGCTGGCTCATTAGGGCGTCGTGATACATTTGCCGATATTGGTCAAACCTTAGCAGAGTACTTTGAAACCTCTGATATGGAATATGGAAAATCTTTCCTATAAAAAATGATAAGCAGTAGGGCCCTCTCTACTGCTTTTTTCTATTTAAAGTTAAATAAGCAAGGATATAAATTATGGCTACTCCACATATTAATGCTGAAATGGGTGATTTTGCAGACGTAGTACTGATGCCTGGTGACCCGATCCGCGCAAAATACATTGCTGAGACATTCCTTGATAATGTAGTTCAAGTATGTGATGTTCGTAATATGTATGGTTTTACGGGTACTTATAAAGGTCGTAAGATTTCTGTTATGGGTCACGGTATGGGTATTCCATCATGCTCAATCTACATGACAGAATTAGTAAAAGATTTTGGCGTTAAAAAAGTGATCCGTGTAGGCAGCTGTGGTGCTGTGAATGATGGCATCAAACTACGTGATGTTGTTATCGGCATGGGCGCATGTACTGATTCAAAAGTGAACCGCATCCGTTTTAAAGATCATGACTTTGCAGCGATTGCTGATTATGAAATGGTTCGTAATGCAGAGCTAGCAGCGCAAGCTCGTGGTATCGATGTAAAAGTGGGTAATCTTTTCTCTGCTGAGTTGTTCTACACACCAGATCCAAGCATGTTTGATCTAATGGATAAATACGGCATCGTTGGTGTTGAGATGGAAGCTGCGGGCATGTACGGCGTGGCTGCGGAGTACGGCGCAAAAGCATTAGCGATTTGTACCGTATCGGATCATATTAAGACTGGCGAGCAAACCACATCTGACGAGCGTGCAACGACCTTTGATGAAATGATGCTAATTGCACTTGATTCAGTACTGCTTGGCGACAAGTAGTAATACGCGTAACAAAAAATATTTAGAAATAAAAAAGGCGATGAGGTTAACTTCATCGCCTTTCTTTTTATGCTTTACCACCAAATAATGTGGTAACTGGTTTACTCGAACGCTCTCTTTTTCGTAATAAAGCCATAATCATCATCCCTGAAACTAAACTGATTACTAACATACCAAACATTAAGCGATCGCTTTTACGGTAATGGTGATTAGCAAACCCTGTCAGTGTCGACTTCTCAAAGGTGACTCGAAGAAAGCCAAGTAAACGATCTTCTTTGATTATCGGTTCGATTAATTGCTGGCGTCCAATACCATCTATAGAGAGTGGTGTATTTAACCCTGTAATTTGTGAAGCGGTCAGTGCATTATCACTTTTGGCTAAGATCCCGCCTTCTGCATCATATATGGTTGCATCAAATACGAGAGATTCTGTGGCTAAGTTATTAGCCAATTGCAGTAAGCCTTCGTGATTATCTTGTTTTATATTCTCAACAGAAAAGAGAGCAGCTTGGCGTACCATAGTACGACTAAGATCTTGCAGCTGCTTATTTTGTATAATTTGGTTATTGTCACTGATAACTGTACTGTTGATTAAGATAAAGTAACTGAATGCAAGAAGGGAAATTAGCATTAGGCTTTTTACAATAAAATTTTGAGAAAGCATCGAGATCATCACGCAAATTAGAATGAGGGAATTATACTCAATTTACAGAAAAATAGCAGTTTATGTCGTTTGGGTCTTGCTCATCTGCTCTGCAATCGGTATTTTTGAGATAGGATTAGTAAGGATACGAATCATGGATATGATAAACCCATTCTCAATTAAGAAAAATATACCCCTATTAAAGCGTTTCTCATCAACCCGAGAAACCACCCAGTTGGATCTAAAGCAGACTGGGTGGATTGTATATAGCGCTCATTTGTCTCAACATCACTTTCAAGATATTGACTTCTTTATTGGTGAGCAAAGTATAATTCTCGCGACTTGGAAGGTTGGGCATTATGATGTCGCTGCGATAGCAGGTGAAATGACGCCTGAACATAAAACGATTCTTGATGCACTAGAGTTAGATTACGCTGAAGTTAAAGACATTCCTGATTTATCAAAACCTGGAATTATCTTATTTGATATGGATTCAACAGCAATAGAGATTGAGTGTATTGATGAAATCGCTAAATTAGCAGGTGTTGGAAAACAAGTTTCAGAAGTAACCGAGCGCGCAATGCAAGGAGAGCTTGATTTTAAAGAGAGCTTAATTCAACGAGTAGGAACCCTAGCCGGAGCTGATGAAGCGATTTTAGCTAAAGTGAAATCAGAGTTACCCTTCATGCCAGAAGTCAGAGAACTGGTTGCTACCATGCATAAATACGGTTGGAAACCTGCTATTGCTTCTGGTGGTTTTACTTATTTTTCTGATTATCTTAAAGACGAATTAAGTTTAGTACACGCGCAATCAAATCAACTAGAAATCGTAGACGGCAAGCTCACGGGAAAAGTGTTAGGTGACATTGTAAGTGCTGAAACTAAAGCTGAGATTTTAGTCGAGTTAGCAGATAAATATGATATTGAGATAAGCAATACCGTTGCCGTTGGCGATGGTGCTAATGATCTGGTGATGATGGAAGCTGCGGGTCTTGGTATTGCTTATCATGCGAAACCTAAAGTTCAGCAAAAAGCTCAAACGGCGGTTCGTCATGCTGATTTAGGTGGAGTCGCTTGTATATTGTCAGTGTCTTTATTACTGAATAAAAAATTGAGCTGGTAATATTAATTAAAAAAGAAGGAATAAATGGACTCTAAATGACAGTTAGAGTCCCTTTATAGTTGATTAGGCTAGCTTAACGTTGATGGAATGAGTATTTTATTTTTCGAGCTAAGCATATCCCCCACCATTTATTTTTTTTCGTCATACTTATCGCCATCAAGGTTGCCATCGATGCGTGCATACTAGGACAAGCTGAAATGCCGCTGCCTAAATAAACCGCTCCTTTTAAGGTAGCTTTCCCACAACGTAACTTGGGTCTTTAGTGCCCATATTGTAATGTCACTACCATTATCGATTAATTGCTGATTTTGCTCATTAAGTAAATTCATAAATGGTTGAAAGTAATCATTGCCGCCATTAATTAAGTAATTATTGACACAATCAAGGTTAACGCACTGCAAAGTAAATAGATCCAACGGTCTTTATATAATGGTGTTTTTATTTGGTCTATTACTTCTGCTTTTAACATCTATATTACCTGAATTACGTTAATTTTGTGCATTATTACCTCCCTCAAAGACTTAACTCAATTTTTTGTGTGATCTTTATCACGTATCTGAATGGAATCTGAATGAGGTCTACATTAATGTCATGGAATTGTCATAGGGTGTGTCATTAAATTGACGATGATGAGCTGTACGAATAATATTCACCTTGTTCGCTTCGAACAGATATTAATCAATTAAGGATTTATTATGTTAACTAAATTATTCGTAAAGTCTCAACTTGTTCTACAATCTTTTAAAAATGATGAGCGTGGCGTAACTGCAATTGAATATGCAATCATTGGTGTTTGTATTTCTGCAATCGTTCTTGTTGTATTTAACGGTACACTACGTGATGCACTAGAAGGTGCAATGAGCACTATTTCTAGCAACATCGAAGCGGCAAACACAGCGTCAGGTAGCACTGAATGATAAATAATTAGAACTGATGAAAATACAAACTTGGTTATTTTTTTTTATTTTAATTACCAATGTCTATATTGTTTTTCATGATGTTAAGAATAGAAAAATATCTAATAATGTCATTGTTTTAATCGTGTTGTCTGGATTTTTTTCTATTTTTATTAAAGGTGATTTAAGTTATTTTATTTCACCTTTAATAATCTTAATTGTCGGAATTGTTTTATTTAAAATTAATTTGATAGCGGCAGGTGATATCAAATTATTCTCTGCGTTGGCATTAATGATCAAGCAAGAATATATTTTATTAGTTATTTGTATTTTTTTGTTTATTGGTGGGATACAAGCATATTGCCAATTCAGCATCTACAAATTAACAAATAATGAAAAATGGGTAAGTAGGGGCGTACCTTACGGTCTTGCTATCTGTACTGGTAGTGTATTTGGTATTCTTGCATCAATATAGGTTAGTTATGAAATCAAAAGTAATATTAGTATTGGCAATAATTACGATGTCAATTGGCCTTTATGGAATACTTAATACACCCAAAATAGCTCCTACTCACTCATTAGCCCAAGAAGGTAATAGTGAGAAACTGGTACCAAGTGTTGTGGTGTGGGTTGCTAAAAATGATTTGCCTTTGGGGTCAAGATTAAAAAGAGAAGATCTTGAGATACAAAGGATTAGTCAAATTCAAGCCGATCGTATTGGATTGCTAAGTAATACAGAATTTGATTTTAAAAATAAATTACTTATTAATAAAGATATATTATCAGGTGACTTCGTGACGTCTGAAGACGCCTTGTTTCCAGGGGATGAAGGATATTATAGTCTTATTGTTGAAGAGGGTTATGTTCCATTTAATCTAACAATTGATCGTGCTGATATGCTTGGTGGGATTATTTCTACTGAAGATAATGTAGATGTAGTCTCTATATCATCGCTAAAGCAAAATCTAGCAGACAGCAGTGGAATTGATGATATTACAACATTAAGAATGAAGCCACTTCTTACCAATGTTCGCGTTCTTGATATAATACGAGAAGAAAAAGTTATTAATTTAACGAAAAATAAATATAAGTCAGAAGTGAAAATTGTTCTTCAATTAACACATAGAGAATTAGCAAAAATAATTATTGCACAAAGAATATCAGAGATTGAAGTTTATAAATCAATTGGAGATAAATATTCAAGTGAGTTACATGCTGACTCAAGTGATGTTATTTCAATTCCGTCCTCTAAAAGCCATCGTATTACGAAGGCAATACAAGAGTTAAGAGGGTAATAAAGGTGAGTAATTTAACTAAAATCCTGGTCGTATTGAGTGCATTATTTTCGAATTTTGTTTTTTCTCAAGAGGTTGAAAATTTATCAGAAGGCAATGCTAAAAGCGTAACCATGAACTCTGATATTTCCTCTGTTTTTATATCTAACC
>NZ_JARACP010000012.1 GCF_028765545.1 Aliivibrio sp. S4MY1
GCGATCTGAAAGATAAAAATCTCGCGCTTGGGATCACCACCAATGACACGGTCAACAAACAAGAGAATGCCGCACACGCGAATACCAACGTGACCGACCGAGAAAATCAAAGGGCCATTCAAGCACAAAAAATAGCACCGCTGACCACTCAGGTGGTCAAAAGTCAGGCGCAAGTGGCATTAACGATTAAATCAGAAAAACCCATCACGGTAGATAACATCGCCCACGATAAAGGACTGGATTTGAGTGTAGATCTGGGCAATATGGCCTTGAGTTATTAATGGTAACCTGCAGTGTTCATTTTTAATAAGACAAGTCGACCCTAGGGTGAAACAAAAGGCTAGTCTTATTTTTAGGCAACATTAAAGAGTGCACTCAATGTCTCTTATTGAAAAAACACCCCTCGCTGCTATTGGTGTGCAGAGCTACTGTCCTTGCACACCAATTCACAGAGCAAAAGCCATGACAACCCAAATAATAAAAGAAAAAGACAACCTACCCGCAACCGAAGAAATGTTACTCAGTGAAATGATAGTTCCAAGCATTCGCACCGCCTCAGAGTTACATGGTCGCCTTACTTGCCTAGATAACATTTACAATGGGGAGGCATAGCATGCTACCGATTAAGAAAGGTCAAGAAGCCACGGTTGAACACATTATATTAGCCGCCTCTCGCGGCCCAATCACCCCTGAAAATATCAAGCTTCCCAATCAAAGCCACAATCATATAACCCTTATCTTTGAGCAACTCGCTTTTTTTGGTTATCTTCAACAATTAGAGAATGGCAAATACACTCGAACATAAAAATTTAACTGTATAAATATACAGCGTAGAATAACATTGATATAATACCTTCAGTTTTTATGCCTTGAGTACCTGAGACCCAGATGAATATTTGGAGAGGAAGCATATCAACCTACACAGCCACTTCCTGTGGCTGTGCTTCTTTGCATTCAAGGCTCTATTTTATTGGAGTATAAAATGCACACAACCACCCTGCACAACGGACAGCTGCAACTTATTCACGCTGACTGTTTGCACTACCTTAACACCTTACCTGATAATTCCATTGATTTAATTTTAACTGACCCACCCTACTTTCAAGTGAAGAAAAACGCATGGGATAACCAGTGGCCAAACGTCGAAACTTTTCTGGCGTGGCTTGATGAAATACTCCTGGAGTTATGGCGCGTACTAAAACCCTCTGGTAATTTATATCTGTTTTGTGGTTCAAAGTTAGCGGCTGATACAGAATTGCTTATCCGTGCGCGGTTTGATGTGTTTAATCATATCGTATGGGCTAAACCATCCGGTGTATGGCGACGAGCACACAAGCCTCACTTACGCTCGTTCTTTCCCTCAACTGAGCGCATTATCTTTGCAGGCCATTATGATTCGGAGGGGTTTGCGAAAGGATGCAGTCAATACGCGACTAAATGCACGGAATTGAAAAAGACCGTGTTTAAACCATTAATGGATTACTTCAAGAACGCGAAAGATGCACTCAATATTTCAGCAAAAGAAATCAATCAAGCCACCAGAACGCAAATGTGCTCGCATTGGTTCTCATCGAGTCAGTGGAAACTGCCAACGGAAGCGCAGTACAAGCAGTTGCAAGAATTGTTCGCATCAAAGAGTGGTCAACTATCCAAAACGCACACAGAGCTCACCAATGAATACCAAGCATTGCACAGTGAATATGGAAACCTCGTCAAAGAGTATGACGAACTAAAAGCGGAATATGAAACGCTAAGGCGTCCTTTTCGGGTTACTGCGGAAGTGCCATATACCGATGTATGGACGTTCGCGCCGGTACAATATTATCAAGGTAAACACCCATGCGAAAAGCCTGCGGATTTACTCGAGCACATCATTAAAAGCAGTAGTCGTGAAAATGCAGTGGTACTTGATGCGTTTATGGGCTCAGGTTCAACAGGTAAGGCGTGCCTAACGTTAAACCGACAATTCATTGGGATTGAGATGGAAGAATATACTTACAGTGCAACAGTAAACAAACTCAGTAGCTAACCTTTATAAAATAAAAAAACACTCGGCAAACGAAGAATACCGAGTGTAATAAATACAAACTAAAGTGCTAATTACCAAATTGTGTAAGTATGCTTTTTGACATAAATCAGCTTGATATTTTGCTCTAATTCACAATAGCCAGAATAACCCTATATTTATTTAACAGAGTATTTTAATCGCCTGAAGTTTTAACTACAGTAGCATTGACCACCATACGATTACCATTAGATTGCGCACAAAACAGCATTGTAATAATGAATAAGCCTTGGATTGTGATAGCCCAAGGGTGCAATTCTCCAAGGTGTGGAATACTCACTTCACACCACGCCCAAGCAGCCAAGAGAATAATTATAACTAAAGAGCCTGCGGTCGCATCTCGATACAATAAAAACTTCTGATGAGCTGACTGAACTTGAGGGCTATCCATTACAGGTTTGTAAATATGTTTATACCAAAGCCCATTTCTCTGTTTTTTTGATACGTGATCCCCAAATACATTTTGCCATGTTGCCTTCAGCTCATCTTCAGCAAGTCTTGGGTCGGAAAAGCAAAGTTTATCGCAACGATGACCTGGAAGCTCATTCCATAGTCTTAAAAAAACTAATTTATGTTTAAGTGACTGCGGAATAATATCGGACAACATAACTAAAACGGCTGAAGACACAGCTATTAGCCCTGCAGCTGCAACAAAGTAATCAACAGTAGCCTTAGCATTATCTAAACCAATTTGTAAGACTAAGATCAAAAGTAAAGGAGATCCCATTAACATAGCAAGCAATAATTTATTTTTATCTTTTAAATTTTTCATTGCTATTAAGCTTCCACATCATAATGATATTGATACGGCTGTTGAGATAACGAGTTCCAATCAGGACGATTTGGCGCGTCCAAGCTATGTCGTATTCCTAAGCCTTGCGTAGCTCTTGCTCCTGAAATACCTCGATGCTTAAAAGCATTCATAACAGCAGGATGAGGATGCTTAGGTTCACCTTCTTTTGCCGATGACGCGATGGCTGAAATTGGACGAGTTTCACCGTTTGCCACAGGTTTTCCAATAATTCGATTCAATACATCTGGTCCAACATTGCGCTTACTGCCATGGTGTGGAATTTGAATAAATTTTAAACTAGCTCCACTTGTACAAGCATCAATCTCGTTCGCAGCGTTATCTAAAGCTGTTATTCCAGCATCTCCTGTAAACAGCAATCGCTTACCATCAACAATAATTTGCGTGATGACACTGGAGTTATTTTTTGCAGATGTTGTATCTTCATTATCAAGTTGATCTTCCCCCCAAATGGCAAAGAGTCTTTTCATCGTTTTAACTGCTTTATTCATGGCGCTTTCAAAAAAACCTAACACTGAACTAGTGTCCGTTACAGATTTTGTTGCTGGCATACCATCAAATTGCACCAATAGCTCTTCGTAATACTCTTTGCTAGGGCCTAATACCTTTATAGAACCAGCAGCTCTGCCAGTGAAGGGTTCATTAATAATGATATTTTTTGCTTTTGCTTGCTCTACAAGGTTATAAGCGGATTCAAGATTATCCTTTAATCGCTCGCCAATACTATTATCTGTAATTCGACCATCTCTAAACTTACTAGAAAGCCCTTCATTATGCTCCCAGGCTTGGTGTATCCAAAGCTCAGAAACTTGCAGTTCCTCGATAACTTTAGATAAACCATTAATATGGTCTTGATCTGGATGTGTAGATATAACCAAATCTACCTTTTCAGTTAAATAATATTTTTTTACATGTTCAACAAGCTTTAAACCATCATCTTTATAGCCACCATCTATAATAACCACAGTTTGCTCTTCTCTATTTCCATGTAAGTTGCCATATCTTAGTGCAATAGCATCGCCACTATTTGATTTTTCACCTACAGCTAAAATATCAATTTCATACCCCATATAACACTCTCTCAAATACACAGCATTTATGATACGAATCAGGTTTATCTAATTCATGAAATTTAATTATAAATGAAAACTGGCCCAAAGAATAGAACACCATACGTATTAATGGTTTTATCAATAATCCCTTTAATACCTAGTCTCTATAAATGGAAGCATAGAAGAATTCTATGTCTAAATAGATAGTAAGGTGATTTCATTTATTTTTTTGTAAAATCAATTACAAGAAAAGCCCGCTAATAATTTAGCGGGCTTTTTTGTTCTGCATAACTATGCAATTGTATGGCAGGGGTGGAGAGATTCGAACTCCCAACACGCGGATTTGGAATCCGCCACTCTAACATTTAAAATATGCTAGCTATTTTCCTGAATGTATTGTGCATATAATATATCAGCAAAATCATGTTCAGAAATCTCACCTATAACCAGATCTCTAACAGCATTTGCCAATAAATCATTATCGCTAACTAATTCATAATCGTTTAACGATAGGTACTCCAGGGCAACTATTAACCCCGTTCGCTTATTTGCATCAGGAAGCGAGTGTGATATAGCAATACTTGCTGTATATTTGGCTGCAATCTCAAAAATATCATCCAACCCCTCATACACAATGGCGTTATCGATTCGACCTAAAGCCCCTTGTAATTTTGCTATATCGATACGGCCACCTTTCATGCCGGGTTCGGTCTCTAAGATAAATGAATTAATCTCGATAACCCGCTCGAATGGAAAGCAAATAATATTCATTACATGTCAGCCAGTTTTTCAAATGTTTTTCGATGGGTTCTTAATGCTAGTTTGGTCTCGGACTTTACAATCTGCTGCCCATGAGCGCCTGACAAATCAAGATGCTTGGTGGCTTTTATTTTTGGTCGTTCGACAGCACCAACACCATAAGCCTCAACTCTCTTATTCATAAATACCTCTCCTCATAATGTGTATGCACACCTAATTGCATACCATTGATGATACCGCGATTTGCTAGTTTATAAAGAGCTAATACAAAGAAAAAGCCGCTACATTATGTGGCGGCTTTCATTATTTCTAACGGTATGTGGTCAATTTGTGGCGGTAATTTTAATTATTCAACTAAAAATCAAATAGTTAATCTCACCAAAAAGGGCTGAAATAATCAGCCTTTTTAAATATAAAATACTTCACCAAAATTAAACGATTGGACGTTGCCCTTTACTGATTAAACGCATAAATACATTCTCTGCTGATTGACCAGCGATACCTGCTATTTTAGCGCCTAGCTTTTTCTTCTGTACGTAATGAATCACTAATACTTCACGATCCTTACACGCTTTTGTTAAGTAATCGTCAGATGTTTGAATCGCATCAATTAAGCCTAACTCTAGCGCTTGTTTACCAAACCAATGCTCACCCGTTGCTACTTTTTCAAGATCCAAATCAGCGCGATGTTCGTGAATGAAATCTTTAAATAATACGTGCGTTTCTTCCAACTCTAATTGAAATTTTTCACGTGCTTTATCACTGTTTTCACCAAACATAGTTAGCGTTCGTTTGTATTCACCTGCCGTCAGCTGCTCAAATTCAATATCGTTCTTTTTCAATAACTTATTAAAGTTTGGCAATTGCGCAACCACACCAATTGAACCAACAATAGCAAATGGTGCTGCGATAATTTTCTCACCTATACATGCCATCATATAGCCGCCAGAAGCCGCCACTTTATCAACAGAAATGGTCAGTTTAATTTGCGCGTCACGCAAGCGATCAAGTTGAGATGAAGCCAGTCCATAGCCATGAACCATACCGCCTCCACTCTCAAGACGAACAAGTACTTCATCACCTTCTGCCGCAACCGCTAAAATAGCCGATACTTCTTCACGAAGGCTTGCAACTTCTTTTGCATCAATGCTACCTTTAAAATCTAAAACGAATAGACGAGCATCGCGTTTTAACTCTAAAACACCTGATTTTGCAGCCAGCTTCACTGCCTTTTGTTTTGCTTTTTCGGCTTCTTTCGCAGCTTTTTTCTCTGCTTTTGCGCGTGCTTTTAACTCAGTATCATCAAATAAATGGTGCTCTAGTTCTTCAACCGTTGACTTATATTGTTCAGTCAAATTCGTAACTTCTAACTCACCTTTTGATGCTGAAGAATTACCACCCACAGCTTTAGCTGCAATCAAAATGGCGATAATAGAAACAACCACTGTTGCTATCTTTGCTAAAAAGAGACCGTAATCAAACAAAAATTCCAATGTAATACCCTCTTAAGTATGTTTCGTGTATTGTACCTAACTTAACCCAAAGTTAATTCATCTAATGATAGAAATTCGTACTAAATGTCTATTTTTACGGCGATAAATCGCAAAAAAGAATAGAAAGACTTAAGATGAACGTTGAAATACAAGGATTACAGAGTGGACTATCAGGTTTCTGCTGACGCATTAAAAAACAAAACAATTCTCGTAACTGGTGCAGGAGATGGCATTGGTAAACAAGCTGCATTACATTATGCTCAACATGGTGCTACGGTTATTCTTTTAGGACGCACCGTCGCTAAATTAGAAGCGGTCTATGATGAAATTGAAGCAGCAGGCTACCCAACACCAGCGATTGTTCCTTTAGATTTAAAAGGCGCAATAAAGCAGCATTATATCGACATGGCGGAAACCATTCAAAGTCAATTTGGTAAACTCGACGGCTTACTGCATAACGCGGGTTTGCTTGGTATGTTGAGTCCATTCGAGCAATTTGAAGAAGCTATTTTCGACGAAGTCATGCAAATTAACGTTAAAGCGCAGTTCTTAATGACTCAAGCACTACTGCCTGTTTTACAACAATCTGATGATGCTCGAATTGTCTTTACCACCTCTACTGTAGGTCACCAAGGTCGTGCTTTTTGGGGGGCTTATGCTATCTCAAAATTTGCTACTGAAGGCATGATGCAAACATTAGCACATGAAATGGAAGGTACTCAGGTTAAAGTAAATGCCATTAATCCAGGTGGAACTCATACACGTATGCGTGCTCAAGCCTTCCCTGCTGAAGACATTAGCTTACTTAAAACACCAAAAGATTTAATGCCGTTGTATGTCTATTTAATGTCACCTGAAAGCATTAACATAAATGGTCAGTGTATTGATGCACAACCAAAATAATACCAACTCCATTAATTATCAGATCTAATTAGTTTCATTGGTATAATTACTGATATTGATAGAAAGAATAAAAAAGGGTTGAAACCATATGGATTCAACCCTTTTTGTTTTAGCTCAATTCAACACGTTAACTTAACGTTGTCTTGGTGCTGATTTTGGTGCTTTACCATTTGGTGAAAATTTACTTCTCACAGGCTTAGAACCCGCTGCCGGCTTCTTACCTTTACCGCTTGGTTTACCTGTTGGTTTAGCATCACCATTTGAACTGCGCTTAGTTGATGGTAATGAACCGCCTACTGGTTTTTTATTATTACGACCACGGCGACCGCCTGAAGTATTACGATCTTCAACGGTACGTTCATCATGACGCTTCACTGCACGACGGATTTTTTGAGATTTAGACTTCGCGCGCTTGCGAGATTCTTTATCTACATCCAATAGGCTTTCTTTTTCATGTGGAAGCTCAACCATTTCACGAAGGTAATTTACTTCCTTCAATTCAAGTTCCATCCAACCACCACGAGGCAGAGCTTTTTCTAAGAAGATATCACCATAGCGAACACGCTTTAGACGACTAACCGTTACACCTTGAGAATCCCATAGGCGACGAACTTCACGATTACGACCTTCGTTAATTACTACATAGAAAGTATGGTTCATACCTTCACCACCAGCATACATAACGTCTTCGAAACGTGCTTCACCATCTTCCAGTTTTACACCAGAAACTAGGTTTTTAACCATTTTGTCGTTAACCTCACCAAATACACGACACATGTATTCACGTTCAACTTTACGACTAGGGTGCATAAGACGGTTTGCTAACTCACCATCAGTGGTGAACAACAATAGACCTGCGGTATTGGCATCAAGACGACCAACAGATACCCAACGAGAGTCTTTAATTTTTGGTAGGCGATCAAAAACAGTACGACGACCTTCTGGGTCATGACGAGTACATAGTTCACCTTCTGGTTTATGGTAAGCAAGCACACGACAAATCACATCAGTAGACTCTTTTACTGATACAACATGGCCATCAATACGAATTTTTGCATCGACATTTTCTAGGCGATCACCTAGCTTTGCTATCTGACCATCAACACTAACACGATTAGACTGAATCATCGTTTCTAATTCACGACGAGAACCAAGACCTGCTCGTGCTAATACTTTCTGTAATTTTTCGCTCATTTTTTACCTTATGATGTCGCCTTCACAGGCGTCAATTAACTTTTATTAATCAAGAACCTACCAAGTTCAGATAGTATTTCTCAATCATTTTAGAATTCTATAGATGATGATTATACAATAAGGTTGTGATGAATAGTAAAAAATTAAACAAAATTTTATACCATGAAGTGTTTTTCCGTATGATTAAAACTGCTGTGTCTAAAGCAGCATTTATTCATACTAAAAGGAAAATCAAATGGAAAAGTTAATTCGTTTTTTTAATGCTCTACCTTCTGAATCCACTGATTCGATTACACAAAAAAAACCTGCAAGATCAGTTTATCAAACTTGTTGACTCTCACTGCAACGAAACCGGAAAACCAACACTTTTAAAAGAGATAATAGAAAATAGAAAAACTACGATTCTAAACCAACTGCATGATTCAAATATTGGTAACCTAGCGGATATATTTTCAACCCAAACGGCTAAAAATATTATTGGAAAACAAGCAAGTCCAATTCTTCCTGAAGATTACTTTCTTATTGAGCAAATCGCTCATCGACTTTTTGGTTGTTTATTATCTTTCTGGACGGAGTTAGAAATATTTCGCACCATTCAAAGCTCAATGGCTATCAATCAGCATTCTCTCAATACACCAGACAAAACATACACATCAAAAAAAATAAATGATGACTATCACTATGAGATTGTTACTGATATAGCGCTAGATAAACGCGTTTTCTATACCGACTTTTGTGAACAACCATTATTACTTTCAGATGCCATTGTCCTCATCAATATTGCGACATTCATCAAGCAACATAAATGGTATGAAATGCTTAGTATTCTAGATATTTCATCTAAAGGAGAGCACTTTATTCTGTACCAATTTGATAATGATAATCCCTACCCTACTATCATTTCATCTGCACTAATTGAACCTTATCATGACAAAGTCAACTGGTTATTTTTTGATAATTTCTTTCAATCTGATAAATGGGAAAAAACACAAAATATACATACCGTTGCACAATTATTTCCCAATATGACCTCCTTATCTACCCAACAAGATCAAACTTTAGAACAATTAACTTGCTCAGAACTAGAAAACGAAATTTTTTCTTCTATAGTAGAAAAATCAACTGTCTGCGGTGTAATTCGCTTTACCGTCAATGGAGCAAAACCTAAAATGAATTACCATATGTATCTTGCACAGAAAGGATTAGCAATGGCTCTTTTTCATTCGAAAAGAACATTAATTTTTTCAATTATAGAGCAACCTGCAATGGTACTTTTCTATCAATCTATGGCTTGTATTGAAAACGATGACGTACCTTTCGTTTTTACTGGTAACCAAGATATCAATCAGTCCGGTTTAGTGACACATAAGGGCATTTGCTTTACAAAAAATGCAAGTAGCGCTTTCAATCGATATAATTTTAGAGAATACAATGCTAAAATAATCGAAAAAAGAAGAGAATTAAAACAACGATGAGTTTACTATAAATGCTAATTAGCCCCCCTAAAGATAACTTGTTGTTATTCATCGCCGTATTTGTCTTATTATGGGTGGCTTTTTTCATCCGGTCTTTATTTAAAGATCGGATGGAAGTAGACCCAAAGATTTACCATCCTTATATTGCATATTCTATTTTTATAGTTATTTGGATTTTAACTAACTACTACTTCCAATCCAATTTATTGCTTAGATTCAGTGAGCAGACTTCTGTAAATATGGCAATTATTGCTAATTTAAGTTCTTATTTCGCTTTTGGCTTCGCTTTCCTATTCTCTTGCAGACTCAGCTCTGAAGACAAAAAATTAAAAGTTTGGCAGGTTATACTTTTCTTTATCGAAACCACTTTTGCTCTAATTATCAACTTAATACCAAATTTGACGGTAACCGGTATTACAGTTGTTGATAAAGGGGTATTCACTATTCATTTCGGTCCATTTGCTACATTGTTTTTCCTAAATGCTTTCGTATTTATAGGTATCATCATTTATAATTTTACAAAGCTAAGAAAAAGTAAGCTCAAACTCAATAAAGAGAAATCCATCTACTTGTTATTTGGTATATTAGTCTTTATGTCTTCAACCATCATCTCTCAAATTATTATCCCTATAATATGGCAGGACTTTTCATTCGCTTGGGTTCCACCAGCATTATCTGTGACTGAAGCCGTCTTAATTGGCTATACATTGCTTTATCATCGCTTATACAGCTTTCGCTATATCTCATTCTGGCTCTCTTCTTATGTGATGAATTTAATCATCTTTTTAGTCCCATTCTTATATTTTCACAACACCAACTCAGGAGCAGATTTTCCTATCAGTATTATTTTCATTATTTTTACCGGTATATTTTGGAATAAAACCCTTTTAAAATCAAAAAGCATTGCTAGCCTTATGATATATAAAGACAAAAAGACACCTGTTGATAAAATATATGAATTAGCTGATGAATTTAAATATTCAAGTCAGCACGCAATTACTAAACTGGCTTTATTGCTCGATACACCACGAGATGACCTACTCTTGGTTGGAAAAAATACCAACTACAATATCTTTATTCCCCATTTAGAGCAGTCTAATTCAGCCTTAGTCAAAGATGAATTAGATTATCAAATCCATTACGCTCCAGACTCTAACCATTCTGAGTTACATCAAGTTCAAAAAGAGATGGACTCTCATAAAACAGCCTTAATTCTTCCTATTTTTGGGAAAAACAAGCTGATTTCACACTTGCTTGTTTCGGCAAAAAAACGGAATGGCTCAACATTTTCAAATGAAGAAATTTCAGCGCTTCAATGGGTATTGACTAAAGTTCAGGGCTATATTGAGAGTGAACGTAAAGTGCGCCAGTCTCAAGCACTTGCAAACTCTATTGCTCACGAAATGAGAAATCCACTGTCACAGTTAATGTATCACTTTGAACGTATTGGACTTCAATCAGATAAAAATGGTATTAGTAAAGAATTAGAACAGGGAAAATTAGCTATTCAGCGAGGTTCACAGTTAATTGATATCATTCTTAACGAGAGTAAAGGCGTTGATATTAATCAATCTCTATTTAAGACTTATTCTATTTCAGTGTTAACAGAGCAGTTTATTAATGAATATTCTTTTGAATCTGAAGATATTAAAAAACGAATCCATTTAGATCTCAATAATGAGTTTCTTATTAATGTTAATGATACTTTATTCGGCTTTATCTTATTTAATTTATTACGTAATGCCATTCATTACTTTGAATATCCTAATTGCTCTATATCAATACAATTAGTAAAAGGAAATACAACCAATTCTTTGATATTTAGAGATACTGGCCCTGGTATTGATGCAAATATTCTACCTAATATCTTTGATGACTTTTTCACTCATAATAAGCAAGGTGGCACAGGTTTAGGTCTTTCTTATTGCTTAAGAGTAATGCATTCTTTTAACGGCAATATTGCATGCTACTCAAAACAAGGAGAGTTTACTGAATTTGTTCTGAGTTTTCCTAAAATAAGTGCTGGCCATCAACCAATTACTATTGAACCAACGCCAACGCAGCAAGAAACCTTTGAAAGAACTAAGATTAAAAACAGTAATTCAAAAAAAACAGTTCTTATTGTTGATGATAAAAAAGTACAACGAATGCTAATTCAGACATTTATTACGAATGATAATCTTACCATTATCCAAGCTGAAAATGGGGCTGAAGCACTTAAAATAGTTAACGAAATACACATCGATTTGATCTTTATGGATTCACGTATGCCAGTAATGAATGGAGCGGAGGCTGCTGCACAAATTAAAGCATGCCATCCATTGCTTCCTATCATTGCGCTTACTGGCGAATCGTGCCATGAAGAAATAATAAATATAACAACAGTAATGGATGCATACTTAACTAAGCCAATCTCCAAGCCTCAACTATTACAAATGCTCGAAAAATGGATATAAAAATAGCCAGTCAATACTGGCTATTTATACTTAATTGTCTTTTTAATTATTGAAATGGGCTTGGATCACCAGCGCCAATACGAACCACATTGATTTCATCGTCACTAAAATCAACCACGGTTGTTGGCTGTTCACCTAAATAACCACCATTCATAATTAAATCTACAGCGTGTTCAAGCTGATCTCGGATCGCTTCTGGATCTGACTCTGCCATTTCATTACCTGGTAAAATCAGCGTTGTAGACATTAACGGTTCACCTAATGCTTCTAACAGATCAAGAGCGATCTTATTATCCGGTACACGCATGCCTATTGTTTTACGTTTCGGATTCATCAAACGACGTGGTACTTCTTTTGTTCCCTTAAAGATAAATGTGTATGCGCCCGGTGTATTATTTTTTAATAAGCGGAATACGCTATTATCAACACGAGCATAAATTGATAACTCAGAAAGATCGCGACATAACAAAGTAAAGTTATGCTTATCGTCTAAACGACGGATCTGGCAAATTCGCTCTAATGCTTGTTTATTCTCAAGCTGACAACCTAAAGCATAACCCGAGTCGGTTGGATAAATAACGACACCACCATCTCTAATGATGGTAACAGCTTGACTAATTAAGCGTGCTTGTGGGTTTTCTGGATGTACGTAAAAAAATTGGCTCATTATTCCTCCTGACGAGCAGGTCGTTGTTATTATTTAAGGATTAAGCCCTACTCAAATGTTGGTAAATCCCATTCTTGCCATACTGGAACTACCCCTTCAGGTAGCCATAAATTTCTTCCTAACTCTGTCCAAGGCGACGGATAATGAAAATCAGACCCTTGTGATGCCGCAAGTTCATATTGAATTGCATAATCTGCAAGGACTCGACGCTCTTGCACACCTTGCTGAGGTAGAGCAACTTCCATTGCATCCCCTTTCGCTTCAACAAATGCAGCTAATAATCGCTTCACCCATTTTGCGGTCAACTTATAACGACCAGGATGAGCAAGTATAGCGGTTCCTCCCGCATTATGAATTACCTTAACGGCTTCTTCAATTGAACACCATTCTGGTGGAACATAGCCTATGTTATTGCGTGTTAAAAACTTTTTGAATACTGCTTGCATCGTTTTCGCGTGGCCTTGGTCAACTAACCACTTACCAAAGTGCGCTCGAGTTAATGAACCCCCATCAGCCAGTGCCATTGCGCCTTCTAACGCCCCGACATAACCCGCTTTTTCAAGACGTTCTGCCATTTTTCGAGCCCGAGCATCTCTACGTTGCGCTTGTTCTTCTATCAATGCAATTAATTCAGGGTGATTTACATCAATATTAAGGCCAACAACATGAATATCCTTGTTGCTCCATAATGTTGAAATTTCAATACCTTCAATTAAATGCACTGGTAATGCTTTTTCTTTAATCGTTTGATGCGCTTCAGCTAATCCTGCAACGGTATCATGATCAGTAATAGCAAGTACTTTCACATCAAAAGTAACCGCTCTTTCTACTAATTCAGCAGGAGACATGCGTCCATCTGACGCAGTTGTGTGACTATGTAGGTCTATTTTCATAATAATTCTTGACTTTCACCTCGCGTACTAGTTTACTGGTACGCAGTTAAACACTTTCTCAATGAATAATTGATATTATCTTTGTTTTAATAGTAGGTACTTTATGTCACAGCTTAGCAAACAACAAGCGTTCTTAAAAACTAGCGTGATGACTCAACGTTGGTGGCACTACTTCGGGTAGTGTTTTTGTGCTTAGTTAATTTGACATAGAAACCTTGCCCGCCATCTAGCGGGTTTTTTTATGCCTTAAGCACAACCAATCAGTAAAACTAATAATAGATGAAAATCTAAACAGTCAGTCATTCAGCCCTCACAAGTTTTAAGAAAAGAGTGGCAACAAAAGTGAAATATGCGACTATGAAAACTAATAAAAATGTAACATCAATTCAACGCATTAGCAGGGAGGCTGGAATGCAGTCAGTAATATCCAATGATGGTCAGCTAGAAGTTCTTTCCCTTGACGTTCCATACGTTTCCGATCCAACCCAACTTTACTCTACCTTGTGTGAAAATAAAGAGATGAGCTTGTTGCTCGAAGGGGCTGAAGTAAACTCTAAGCAAAACATTATAAGCTTAATGCTGATTGATGCGGCGGTACGAATTCATTGTTTTGATAAAGACGTTACCTTAGAAGCCCTAACACTAAATGGAGAACGTTTATTACAGACCTTAGCGCTATCTCTGCCTTCTTCTTTGATTACTCTTTCTTCTCAAACTCTACTCACGCTGCACTTTCCAGAGATTAACCAAGATCTGGATGAGGACAGCCGTTTACGAGAACTCTCCTCTTTTGATGCGTTACGGTTTATTCAAAATCAATTCAATGTAACTGGTTTACCCTCTAATGCACTCTTTTTAGGTGGACTATTTGCTTATGACTTAGTCGCTAACTTTGAAAACCTTGGTGAGGAAGAGACTACAAACAAATGCCCTGATTATGTATTTTATGTAGCCGAAACACTGTTAGTTATCGATCATCAAACAGAAACGTCAGTACTTCAAGGCTCACTGTTTAATGCTGATGCAACAATCAAAACAAACCTTTCTGCTCGACTTACTGAAATTAAAGCGTTTTGCTCAGAGCCACATACCGTACCCGAAGCACCAACGCTAGAAAGCTGTGAAGCAATTCCAAGCGTCTCCGATGAAGATTTCTGTCAAACCGTATTAGATTTAAAAGAATTTGTTATTAAAGGCGATATTTTCCAAGTTGTTCCTTCTCGTAGATTCACTCTTCCTTGTCCTGCTCCATTGGCGGCTTATCGTGAACTTAAAATCGGTAACCCAAGTCCATACATGTTTTATCTGCAAGATCGTGATTTCACCTTGTTTGGGGCTTCGCCAGAATCTGCATTGAAATATGGCAAAGAAACAAACCAAGTTGAAATTTACCCAATCGCAGGCACTCGTCAACGTGGTAAAAATAGCAATGGCTCTATCAACCATGATTTAGACAGCCGCATTGAATTAGAACTGCGTTGTGATACCAAAGAAAACGCAGAGCACATGATGTTAGTTGACTTGGCTCGTAATGATGTTGCTCGTATTTCTGAAGCTGGCACCCGCTATGTTGCCGATCTTCTAAAAGTTGATCGCTACAGCCATGTCATGCACCTTGTTTCTCGTGTTGTTGGCCAACTTAGAGGGGATCTTGATGCCCTTCATGCTTATCAAGCGTGCATGAATATGGGAACCTTAACGGGTGCACCAAAGATCCGTGCTATGCAGCTTATTCGTGATGTAGAAAAAACACGTAGAGGCACTTATGGTGGCGCTGTTGGTTACTTAACGGGGGATGGCAACATGGATACTTGTATTGTTATTCGTTCAGCCTATGTTGAAGACGGTATCGCTCAAGTTCAAGCTGGAGCTGGTGTGGTTTATGATTCCAACCCACAAGCTGAAACTGATGAAACTCGTGGAAAAGCACAAGCGGTGATCTCTGCGATTCAAAAAGCACACTTAGCTCAACCAATAAACGTGAAGGAGAATAACTAATGGCTCATATTGTATTGCTCGATAACTTTGACTCCTTTACTTACAACTTGGTTGACCAATTTCGCTCTCTTGGCTATCCAGTTACTATTTACCGTAATAGCTTATCGGCAAGTGCTTTTGAAGAAGCGGTAAACAAATTAGATAACCCGATAGTTGTACTATCTCCAGGACCGGGGGCGCCATCAGAAGCCGGCTGTATGCCTGAAGTCATTCAACGCTTAAAAGGCAAAGTACCTATGATTGGCATTTGTCTTGGCCATCAAGCGATTGTAGAAGCGTATGATGGGACGGTTGCTGGTGCTGGTGAAATCGTTCATGGTAAATCTGCGATGATGAGGCATAACCAGCACGCAATTTTTAGTGGGTTACCAAATCCACTCTCTATTGCTCGTTATCACTCTTTAGTCGCAACAAAAGTGACAAAGCAACTCACTGTTACCGCTACTGTTAATGATTTAGTCATGGCTGTTATTCAGGAAGAAGATAAGGTTTGTGGGTTCCAATTTCACCCTGAGTCCATTTTAACAACGCAAGGTGCTGAACTACTAATTAATACATTAAACTGGGCTTTAAATTTGGATTCAAGCCATTCAGATAATAAAGAATAAGGATATTCTCATGACTCAAATTGAAGCTATTTTTACTAAACTGTATGACCAAACTTCGCTTTCAGAAACAGAAAGCCAAGTTCTTTTTGATGCCATAATTAAAGGTGAGTTAGATCCTATTCTACTTACCGCAGCACTGACTTGTTTAAAAATAAAAGGCGAAACGCCTAACGAGATTGCTGGCGCTGCAAAAGCTCTGCTTGATAATGCCAATGATTTTCCTCGCCCTGATTACGATTTCGCAGACATTGTTGGTACAGGTGGTGACGGTTCAAACACCATCAATATCTCCACCACTGCCGCATTTGTTGCTGCAGCATGTGGTCTTAAAATCGCAAAACACGGCAACCGTGGTGTATCAAGTAAATCAGGTTCTTCTGACTTATTAGATTCATTTGGTATTAATTTATCCATGTCAGCAGAAGATACACGTAAAGCGGTCGATGACTTAGGTGTAGCTTTCTTATTTGCACCTCACTATCACGGCGGTGTTCGTCATGCGATGCCAATTCGTCAAACCATGAAAACACGCACCATCTTTAATATCCTTGGTCCGTTGATCAACCCTGCCCGTCCAAACATTGAGTTAATGGGTGTGTACGATGAGTCACTGGTTCGCCCTATCGCAGAAACCATGGTGAACATGGGAATGAAACGCGCAGCGGTTGTATTTGGTTCAGGCTTAGATGAGGTTGCCATTCATGGCCCAACAACCGTCGCTGAAATTATTGATGGCGAAATCAAAGAATACACATTAACGCCTGAAGATTTTGGTTTAGACACTCATCCGCTTGAAGCAATTAAAGGCGGAGAACCAGAAGAAAACAGAGCCATTATTACTAATATTCTGACAGGTAAAGGGACTGACGCTCAACTGGGCGCGATTGCGGTTAACGTTGCTCTATTAATGCGCCTGTTTGGACATGAAGATTTAAAAGCCAATGCGCAAAAAGCCATTGATGCGATGAACTCAGGTAAAGCATTTGAGCTAGTTCAACAACTGGCTGCACGAGGATAAGAAAGATGACACAACAATTATCTGAGCACATCTCAGTAGAAAATACCCAAATGGCTGAAGTGCTAGTTAAAATTGTCAAAGACAAAGCGATTTGGATAAGTGAACGTAAAGAAAGTCAGCCTCTAGATACCTTTAAGAATGGCCTAACAAATTCTGATCGCAGTTTTTATGATGCATTAAAAACAGGCAAAACCGAGTTTATTCTTGAGTGTAAAAAAGCATCGCCATCGAAAGGATTAATTCGCCAAGATTTTGATCTTAACTACATAGCTTCAGTCTACAACAGACATGCCAGTGCAATTTCTGTGTTAACGGACGAAAAGTATTTCCAAGGCAGTTTTGATTTCTTACCAATTATTCGAGACCAAGTTAATCAGCCTATTCTATGCAAAGATTTTATGATTGATGCATACCAAGTGTATTTAGCTCGTCACTACGGTGCTGATGCGATTCTACTAATGCTTTCTGTGCTTAACGATGAAGAGTACAGAGAACTTGCAGAAGTTGCTCATTCATTTGGCATGGGTGTACTCACTGAAGTCAGTAATGAAGAAGAATTACACCGAGCGGTCGCATTAAAAGCACAAGTGATTGGTATTAATAACCGTAATCTACGTGATTTATCTACCGATTTGAACCGCACGAAAGAACTTGCACCACTGCTACCAAAAGGCACAACGATCATTTCTGAGTCTGGTATCTATAACCATCAGCAAGTGAAAGATCTAGCGAAACACGCAACAGGTTTTTTAATTGGTAGCTCGTTAATGGCAGAAAAAAATCTAGAGCTGGCAGCTCGAAAAGTGATTCTAGGTGAAAACAAAGTCTGTGGGTTAACTTCTATTGAAGATGCGAAAGCGGTCTATGACTCAGGTGCTGTGTATGGCGGATTGATCTTTGTAGAAAAATCACCTCGATCTGTTTCACTAGAGACAGCAAAAGCCATCACTCAAGCAACCACATTAAATTATGTGGGCGTTTTCCAAAATGAGACAATCTCTACTGTTGCGCAACGAGCAAATGAGCTATCTCTTGCGGTGGTTCAATTACATGGCACAGAGAGTGAAGACTACATTGCGGAGCTAAAACAACAACTGCCAGCGGGTTGCCAAGTGTGGAATGTTATTTCTGTGTCAGATGACGCACAAAGCATTTCCCTTCCTCAAAGCCTTGCTGATAAAGTGTTGGTAGATTGTAAAGTTGGCACTCAAGCAGGTGGCACTGGTGTCAGTTTTGATTGGAGTAAACTGCCACATAACAACATTATGCTAGCCGGTGGTTTATCGCTAGAAAATACCAAACAAGCTGCGCAACTTGGCTGTTATGGATTAGATTTCAACTCTGGTGTCGAATCGGCTCCTGGTAAAAAAGATCACAAAAAATTACGCGCCGTATTTAGCGCATTACGAGATTATTAAGGAAAATATCATGGCAAAATTAGATGCCTACTTCGGCGAATATGGTGGTCAATACGTTCCACAAATCTTAGTTCCAGCACTTGATCAACTTGAGCAAGCTTTCATTGACGCTCAAGCAGATGACGATTTCCGCGCTGAGTTTATGACGTTACTGCAAGAGTACGCCGGTCGTCCTACTGCCCTTACGCTTTGTCGTAATCTAACCAAGGGTACTAAAACTAAATTGTACCTAAAGCGTGAAGATTTACTGCACGGTGGCGCTCACAAAACTAACCAAGTATTAGGTCAAGCACTACTTGCAAAACGCATGGGTAAAAACGAAATTATTGCAGAGACTGGCGCAGGCCAACACGGCGTTGCAACAGCACTTGCTTGTGCTCTGCTTGGCTTAAAGTGCCGTGTTTACATGGGCGCTAAAGATATTGAACGTCAAAGCCCAAATGTATTCCGTATGGAATTAATGGGCGCAACAGTGATCCCTGTTCATTCAGGTTCATCAACACTAAAAGATGCCTGTAATGAAGCACTACGTGACTGGTCTGCCACTTATGAAACTGCGCACTACCTATTAGGTACAGCCGCTGGCCCTCACCCATTCCCAACGATTGTTCGTGATTTCCAACGAATGATTGGTGAAGAAACAAAAATGCAGATCCTTGCACGTGAAGGTCGTCTTCCTGATGCCGTTATTGCTTGTGTTGGTGGCGGTTCAAACGCCATTGGTATGTTTGCTGACTTCATTGAAGAAGAAAATGTGAAACTGATTGGTGTTGAGCCAGCCGGTAAAGGTATTGATACTGATCAGCACGGCGCTCCACTTAAACATGGTAAAACTGGCATCTTCTTTGGTATGAAAGCACCATTGATGCAAGATGAACATGGCCAGATCGAAGAATCATACTCAGTCTCTGCCGGTCTTGATTTCCCATCGGTTGGCCCACAGCACGCACATTTAAACGCTATTGGCCGTGCTGAATATGGTTCAGTAACTGATGATGAAGCGCTAGAAGCATTCCAAACCTTAGCAAAAGGCGAAGGTATTATTCCTGCATTAGAATCTTCTCACGCTCTGGCTTATGCACTTCAGCTAGCACACGCTGAACCAGAAAAAGAGCAGCTATTGGTTGTGAACCTATCAGGCCGTGGTGATAAAGATATTTTCACCGTTCATGACATTCTAAAAGAAAAGGGAGAAATCTAATGGATCGTTATCAAGACCTATTTGCTAAATTAGCAGACAAAAACCAAGGTGCCTTTGTTCCTTTTGTAACCATTGGCGATCCAAACCCTGAGCTTTCTTATCAGATCATGGAAACCCTAATTGAATCAGGTGCGGATGCCCTTGAACTAGGACTTCCATTCTCTGACCCCCTTGCGGATGGTCCAACAATTCAAGGCGCAAACATTCGTGCATTAAACAGCAAAACAACGCCTGTTGTATGTTTTGATTTAATCGCAAGAATCCGTGCTAAATACCCTGAAACACCAATTGGTCTATTAGTTTACGCTAACCTAGTGTTCGCAAATGGCATTGACACTTTTTATACTAAATGCCAACAGGCCGGTGTAGATTCAGTGTTAATTGCTGATGTACCAACCAATGAATCAGCAGAATTCAGAGCAAGTGCAATTAAGCATAATGTTCACCCTATCTTCATTGCTCCACCATCAGCATCAGATGAAACGTTAGAAACCGTTGCTAAATTAGGTGGCGGCTACACTTACCTTCTTTCTCGTGCTGGTGTTACAGGCGCAGAAACTAAAGCAGGTATGCCAGTAGCTCAACTATTAGAGCGCTTAAATCAATTTGATGCGCCCCCGGCTATCTTAGGCTTTGGTATTTCAGAACCAGCTCAAGTAGAAGAAGCTATTAAAGCCGGTGCTGCTGGGGCTATTTCAGGCTCTGCGACAGTAAAACTCATTGAACAAAATCAAAATAATCCAGCCGCTTTACTTAATGCTCTTTCATCATTTACTTCCCAGATGAAAGCTGCAACACAAAAATAACATTTAACACGTTATTGCACCCTAAAAGAGCTCATCACGAGCTCTTTTTTTATCTATCCCTTTTCTATGCTCGCTTTATTACGTTAAATGTTAATTAGATCCAACTTACTACATAAGTAATAACAAACATCGTAGAGTACAAAAAAGAAACAAACACCCTACATAAAATCACATAACCTACATAAAATGAGATCTATTTGATAAAAATATTGATAGATGTAAATATTACATGTAAAACACCTCTCAATATATTTAACCAATAACCACATATTTAACAAGTTATACGAACTTTATCTTGTTAAAAAAACAGCGCAGAGGTAAGTAAAGTGTTACAACAAAAAGGACTTCTCAACAATATTGGCGTTCAAGTCGTTATTGCAATGATCGTAGGTACCATGGTTGGTGCAACAATGGGGCAATCTGCCGCTATGTTTGCTCCTTTAGGTACAATCTTTATTAACCTAATAAAAATGCTAGTGATCCCACTGGTTGCAGTTGCTCTAATATCTGGTGCTGCTGGACTAGGTAATAGCAGTAATGCTGGTAAAGTTGGTTTAACAACTTTAGGCTACTTTGGTATCACTTCAGCACTCGCTGTTGCACTGGCACTGTTCATGGGTGAGATTTTTGAACCCGGTAAAGGCATTGATGTTTCTGGCGTTGAAGGTATGTTCTCATCAGCGTACGCCGCGAAAGGTGAGTTACCTACTTTCTGGGCGACCATTACTGGTATGATCCCAACCAACGTTTTCCAATCATTAAATGAAGCAAACATTCTTCAAATCCTCGTTTTTTGCTTATTTTTTGGTATTGGTCTTTCTAAATTAGAAAAAACACGTCGCGAGCCAATGATCAATGGTGTTAATGCTATTGTTGATGTAATGGTTTGGATGATTAATATAATCAAAAGAAAAACACCGCATATGAAAATTTGAAGTCAACCCATTGTTATAAATGGAAAAACAAAAGGGTTTTAATATGAAAACTCTTCTCTTTTTGTGTTTGTAAAGCCCCCTTTCAAGATTCAATTAACCCCAACCCAGAAAGCAAAAAACCACTCGTCTGAGTGGTTTTGATATGATTCAGTTGCTCTTGGTTGCCGACATACTAAGCTGCTTTTTGAACTAACTCTTTCAAGAGTTGTTCAGATGAACCCTCTTTTCGGAACTGTATAGCCAAATGATAATCAACCAAATGGCATACTTTCTTACCGTTAATATTCAGAAAGATCGGAAGCTTGTATTGCACCTTACTCATAGAGAATAACCTCTTTTGACCTTAAACGGTGCATTACCAATTTTTTAATGCTTACAGTGTTCCCTACACGTAATTTATGGCTATCCTGCCAATGACACTTGCCCTCAGACAAACAGGTAAGTCGGACAATCACAAGAGCGAAAGTATTGTTTCACAACCTGCTGTAAAACAAAACAAGATTATTATTAATCTTCGCATCATTTAAATGCTCTTTTTCGTTGATAGCACCAACAACAAAGTAAGTTTTTAAACCTTTGGTCGATAAGCGATAATATTCACAGTCCCTTTACCTTTATATTTTTTCATATCAAACTCATCTTTAAGGAGTGCTATTACCTCTGGCAATTTTGATACTCCATAGCTACGTGGATCAAAATCAGGTTTTGTTCTTTTTACAAATCCCCCTGTTGAAGCTACGTTTGCCCAACCAGTATCATCTTGAAATCGTTCCCATGCTTTGTTTAATAAAGAAATCAATGACACAAGTTGTTCCTGATTTTCATCATTTGTATTAGTATCTTTTACCTCAGATTCACATCCTAAATTTTCTATAAAAATAAAATCATCACAAGCATTTCTGAAAGAGATTGGTGTCTTGCTTTCCCCTACTCCAAAAACAAAAATATCAGATTCTCGTAGGCGAGAGGCCAACTTTGTGAAATCACTATCACTTGATACAATAGCAAACGCATCAAATTTATCAGAATATAGCAAATCCATTGCATCTATGATCAGATATGCATCTGTGGAATTTTTTCCCTGAGTGTAGGCAAACTGTTGAATTGGTTGGATAGCAAGTTCGTTGAGCGGTTTTTTCCAATTTTTTAAGTAATCACTCGACCAATCCCCATATGCCCGTTTAATAGCCATATGACCATGTGCTGATATTTCATCAAGAATCATATGTAGTTTTGAATGCTGGGTGTTATCAGCATCTATTAACACTGCAATCTTTTTATGCTCATCTAAATCTTTCATAACCAACCTCTATACAATGATTTTATAAATGCCATATTCCTTAACAGTTGATGCTTATTAAGTGCAAGGACCTTGGAAAGCGAATAAACGTGATGTTTGATTATCAAGTTCAAATTCTGAACAAATCAAGTAATCTGAACCGCCAAAATACTCAATCATTGCAACAGGGCATTCTATTGGTTTTGCAGAAGTTAACTCTAACGAGGCTTTTGACAATGACCCATCTGACCCAATCTTTAACCCATTATTTGTGTATATACTATTCTCATCTGCACCAATAACCATACTGTTCGCTGGGACAGAAATCTCTTTTAGAATCTTGTCATCATCTGCAAACTCAACGACAACATCCGTACCCTTCAGAAAGCCATTTGAATTTAAGCTTGGTAATGTTGAAACTTTCTCCTGTTTCATCCACCCACAAGGTCCGTCAAAATAACCTTCTTTATTCCAGTATTCTTCTGTATGTTGTTCAGTGATTATTGGTTCATCTTCACTTGAAACCCATGTATCGACTGAATAAGAACAACCTACCAAGAATGAAGAAAACAACATTAAAAATACATATCTATTCATTGAATAACCTATTGAGGAAGCAAATCCACGTATAAATTTACCGATTTAGTAGCCAATAAACTGTGAGAGTAAACATGTTTTCAGAAAGTGTAATTGATAACTTTAACTAATAACAAAATAGTGAATACAAAAGAACCTCAGACTTTCATCACCACTGTCTTTTAACTTCCATACAGTCATTTACGGCTTCTGAAATTGATCTGCCGTTACCTTGGCATACTTCGTAATTAAACCATCACAAACCCTTTCTCAGAGACTAACTTAAATAACCGATAATAGCGTATTATTATATGATGAAGACAAAGTTTCATTCTCGAAACTTATAGTTAACTACTTAATACATGTAAGATTTATAATGACATTTAATAATTCCAAGTATAAAATTACGCCAATACTCATACATATCGAGACCATAAAACAATTATAAAACATCACAAGTAACGGCTCAATGACAACTTCAAAATTAACATTCACCCCTCAAATAAACGACAAAAAACTTACTGGGGTATATATAAGTTCGCTTAACGAAGGGAACAATATCGATGTCACCTCATTTAATTCAATTTTAGATGAATTAAATGCACAAGAAGAAAAAGTAAGTATAACAATCAAGGTTGACTTGTCGATGATGTTAGATAGTGACTTTATTTCTTCATTATCCAAGAAAAACTACTCTAACCCAATCTATTTAGAATTTGAAATTCCTAATAACATTAATAAGATTTTATTAGAACAAATAGATGTAAATATTAAAAGAATGAAAGATATTGGTATTTTTTCATCATTACATTACTCAGAGTACAATCGTTTACAGATTGAGCTAATCTCTTCATTGAGTCTCGACCAAATTAATTTCGCCTCAAACCTCATTGATGAAATCGACCAAAAATATTTCAAATACAAGTACTTAAAATATTTAAATGATATTGCAATATCATTTGGAATAAAAAAAATAACGTTTAATGGTGTCAACACTCAAAAGTTGCGTGAATTAACTCTTTTAATCAACGAAAACAGTAGCGTTCAAGGTTCAATTTATAAAAATAGCAATAGCTTACACTCAATAATTGATAATTACACGCCGAGTTCTAAAGAAATAGATTCGAACAACAATAACGACTCTGAATGGTTGATTTACAATTACATAAAATCCAACCATCAGTCTAAAGTTTTAAATAATATAATACCATTATTGCCTGCTTATAATATAAATGGCAATGAGCAAAAAATACTGAAAAACTTGATGACATACCATCATGCAGACAAGACCGAGATACAGTTTTTTATTTTTAATGTTTTAAAAAATAGTGAACGAATATTCGCTCTAAGAAATTCAGATGGTGTAGTACTATTTGAAAACAAAAGTCATGAAAATTTCTTTGGTCGTTCTTTGATAGGAGTACCTGTAAAAGACGTTATTAGTATTGTCCCCGATTATTCTCTTTGCATAGATGATGACAAACATTTACTAAATTCTGCTGAAATGTTTTCAGTAAAAAAAGAAATAGTTAATAATCAACTATACTTTACCATTAGACAAAAAGTTTTATTAGAAAACAAAGTGTATATTTCTGTTACTGTTTATGAAGAAAACAAAGGCTTATTTATTGGAAAAGATAATCTAACTGGATGTAGAAGCAGAGACTGTATAAAAGGTATAGAAAAAAGCTTTTTCTACGAAAATAAAGTTTTAGCATTCATTGACTTAAATGGATTTAAAAAAATCAATGATGGTTATGGTCATGATATAGGTGATAGTGTTCTTGTTGAATTTAGTGAGATAATGCAAAGTCATATAAGATCAGATACACAAGAAGATATCATTGTTCGATATGGTGGTGATGAGTTTATAATTTTTTTCAACACGAACGATTTGGAACAAATAAATATTAAACTAAAACAAATAAATCAATATGTAAAAAATCACTTTGATAAAAAAGGGTTTAGATTATCATTCTCTTATGGTTTGTCCATTAACTTAAAAAATAACGTTGATAATGCAATAAAAATAGCTGACCAATCAATGTATATCGAAAAACGTTTGTTCAAAGAAGATTGACATAGAATTCACGTTCAGTCTACTAATGCAAATTTAACTTTAGAGTTAAAATAGTTAAAGAGTTATTTCAATGATTAATGATGCTGCAGAAAATTTAATTTACATTATGGAGAATAAAATCAATGAAATCAGAACTGACCTATTGAATATTAAAGACAAAAAAGTAATTGATGAATTGATAAATGACATAAAACCACAGATACTAAACTTATATATAGAATTCGATGGTGTTGATGAAGAAAAACTTGAACACATAAGAAATTTAAAAAAAGAGTACTTGCTACTATTAAGCTTATATGAGAGATAAAATGAACATAAAAAATAAATTATACTTGATACTTTCCATTACGGTTATTTCTTTGCTTGTTTCTTTTTCAGTACTATATTTTTCATTGGAAAAAACGAAAGAAAACAAAGATTATCTAATAGACCAAATAATTGGTTCTTATCGTTCAATTAGTAATATAGAAAACTTATTAAATGAAAAAAGAAGATATGAACTATTGGCTATAAACAATATAAATAAAACCACAAACTCAAATGTTGCTAATGAATTAACCAATTCATTAAAATTAGAATTCAACGTTTACGAAAAATATGATGCTAACGATGAAGACATTCGCACATTAAATTCACTGAAAAATCAAGTATTAGAATACGACAACAAGATTAAAAACTTATTACAGACTTATACTGAGGAGGGATATAAAGATTCGTTGACCTCACTCACTACAATTTTCAAAAGCACTGATAGATTGAAAGAAATCAATGAAATTTACATTACCGATTTTAACAAAAAATTTGAAAATGACATTCAATATTATGAATATCTTTCATTGTTAATTTATTTTTTGATTATAATTTTAGTTTCATTCCTAATAATTCAGTCTATAAGAAGTATTGTTACTCGACTAAATATAATTAATAGTTCAGTAAAAGAGTTTACTAACTTAAACATTGCTGAAGGTGAATTATGTGACTTTATTCGCAGCGATAAATTCAAAAAAGATGAAATAGGAACTTTAATGAATTTGTTAAAGGATTTTAGGATTGAAATTTGTGGCTTAATAGAGCTAACTAAAACTACTTGCAATGCAACGTCTGAAAAACTACAAACCTTCAACAATCAGGTGAATAACAATGCTAAATCAATGCAAGTCGCACAAGATAACATGAATCAATTGGTTACAGCGATAAATGAAATTGCTGCAACAGCAGAAGAAACGTCTAATAATATTTCAATGTCATCAGAATTAACAAATAATTCTCTTGCCACATCAGAAATCACTCAATCGTTCGTAGAAAAAACTTCAAGCAACATTTTAAATACGAATAACAAACTTGAAGCTTCAAATCAAGTAGTTCAGCAATTACAAGATGATTCAGAACGAATTTCATCAGTATTAGAAATGATAAGCACCATTGCAGATCAAACAAATTTACTCGCTCTAAATGCGGCAATTGAAGCAGCAAGAGCAGGAGAACAAGGTAGAGGATTTGCTGTCGTTGCGGATGAAGTAAGAATGTTGGCTCAGAAAACTCAAGAATCTACTTCAAACATTGAAGAAATAATAACTCAATTACAAAATAGAGCAAACGCTGTAAAATCAGAAGTACATAGTTGTTTTGAATTGATGGATTCTTGTATAGATTCATCAACAGAAGCGTTAAAAAACATGGAAGAAGTAAGCTCTAATATTTCAAAATTGAATGAAATGGAAGTACAGGTCGCAACTGCTGCCGAAGAACAGACATGTGTCATTAATGAAATAAACGTAAATGCGGTAAACATCAGCGATATCACATCATCAAGTTATGAAGTATCTAATGATTTAACAATTCAAATTATCGATATCAACAACGAAATGACCCAACTGAATGAAATGTTAATGAAATTCAAAACAGCGCATTGACAAGTCATCTCAACTAAAGTTATTATAGATCGTATTATTATTAATCAAAAACCTTAGTCCCTACTTCGCTAAGGTTTTTTAAGGCAACATATGAAAAACAAAGGCTTTACACTTATCGAATTAGTGGTCGTAATTGTCGTCCTTGGAATTCTCGCCGTTACTGCAATGCCGAGATTTTTAAATCTACAAAGTGACAGCAGAAAAGCAACTCTTGCTGCTACCAAAGGTACATTGGAAAGTGCATTTCAGATTTTTTCAGCTAAAGCCCAAGTTCCATCCGCTGATATTAAATTGAATGACAAAGGAGAGAAAATACTTACATTAAATGGATTTGAATTTGGACTTACGGATGACTTTTATCCAATTCTACCTATATTTCCATCAATAAAAAGTTTAGAACCATTATTATCAATTGTAAATTTAGATGTGAGTCTGGATGACAAAAGTGATGGACTAATTTATACATGGGACCATAATGGAGGAATTATTCTTCACTATGGGATAACTGATTTCAGTGATAGCCGCTGTTTTATTTCATACGCACCAGATAAATTTCATAATAATGACATATCATCTAATTCGAGAACTGATGGGTATTTTTATGTTCTCGATGATGGCTGTTAATTTTTAATTAAGATTAAAACGTACTTGATAAATAAACTCATATGGTACGTTTTCTTTTTTTATCTTGATACATCAACTTATCAACAATATTTAGCGTATTTTCAAGATTTATAGAGTATCGATGGTATCCGTAAGAAAATCCTAAATCAACATAATGGCTAAAAAAGTCAGTGAATTTATTTCTTATGACTTCGACCTTTTCATCGAAGTTAATCTGATTGTCATGAGTATCTACTATAACTAAAAATTCGTCCCCTCCTAATCTGATGATATGATCTTGGTTCTTCCTGAATGAATCTTTCAATATATTTGAAAAGTTCACTAAAATTTGATCACCTACTAAATGACCATAAACATCATTTATTATTTTAAAATTATTTAGATCGATGTAAATAAATACATCTGAATTTTTAAAATCTAAACGTGTAAATATCTTTCTATTATGTAACCCAGTCAACTCATCTGTAACTGCTTGTATTTCATAATTTTTGGTTTCATTGTATAGCTTTGTGATATCTTTTCCTTGAGTGAATATATACACTTTTCCCTGATACTCACATTTGAACTTCATAATATCAAAGTATAAAACAACATCATCTTCAATAAATTTGATAATTTTGTTATTGGTATTGATATCATACATATAGCTTATAGTTAAATCATGACATTCTTGAAAAACTTCAGCTACATTAGGGTCTAAGTCCTTTGCAATTTCTTCATTTGTCAGTCCAATAACATCAATGTCTGTAAATTTTCTAATCCATGTTTTAAACGTTTCATTCAGATAGACTAACCTATGTTCTTCATCTCTGATAGATAAGAACCCAGGAAAAGACGTCATAAAAAGATCATACAAACCACAAAAATCCGCATCAGATTCATTAAACATAAATCAACCTACAATAATTTTTAAACACATTATTTGAAAAACTCATCATCAAAAATCACTTTTTTTGAAAAATCTTTTTTGCCAAATTACCTATAGTAATAGCAACATCGTCATCATAAATTAGTTTGTTAACATCATTATTTTTAACAAAACAATTCAATTCTGAACTATAAATACTACCTTCTGATGATATGTTATTACTCATAAAATTAAAAACATGTTTATACAGTTCCTCAACTTCTCTCTCAACACCTAATATTACCGTTTCACTAAACTTGTTTTTATATTTGATTTTTAATTCCGATAATTTCATTGGCTTTTCTAAATAGTAACCTTGAATTATAGCGTTAGGATTAATCAATTTTATCAATTCAAATTGCTTGATGTTTTCTACTTGCTCAAAAACGACTAATGCATCTAAAAGATCTACAATCATAGAGTTGATATGATTAAGCAGTTTGAGTTTTAACTCCTTGGATTCTATACCTTTGATTAATGCTCCGTCTATTTTCACTTTATCTACTGGAACATGAACTAAACTTTCACTGTTGGAAAACTGTTGTCCAAAATCATCTATCGCAATTTGAATTCCAAAAGTTCTTAAATAGCGCATATAAAAAAATGTTAACGAGTCAAATTGATAAGATTCATACTCTATGATTTCAAGAACTATTCTCGTACTGGTTTTCATCCTGAGCATTACGCATAAATGGATAAAATCATAATGATTTAAACTACTTGGGTGGACATTGATATGAACCTCTTTAATATATGAATGGGATTGAACATCTGAAATTACAGCTTGTATCACGTCTTTGTCCAGCTGTAATGTGCTAATGTAAGATCCGATAAAAGATATAATACTTAAAGAGCTATCGACTGGACGTAGTAATGCCTCTACTGCTACGATTCTATCATTTTGAAATAATGGCTGATATACCATGTAAAAGTTATTTGACATTTAATTTCCACAACAAATACGCTTTATTATTTTACATTATTTACATGAGCTTTAAGCGGAAATTTATTTATCGTCTCTATGAAGTTTTTCGATTGATAAGAAATAGAAAATTGCTCGTAAACCGTTTAAAAATTCATCATGTAATCAAAACATAGCTATACATAAAGATATGCAACGTCGGATTTTTAGAGCCGATCTTTTCTTACCAGCAATGAACTTGCTAATTCAATTGAAACCAGCGTAGTAATGCTTGAAGAGCTTGAATATAGGAACCAATAAAAAGTTGGTGGTGATACTTACACCGTACCAAAAACTATGGTTTATTGAGGAATTGATCTGTAAGTATATTTGAAAAGAAAACGAGTGATAATGATCACTCGCTTTCTTTTATGTGAAACTTTCAAATGTCCCTTTTAAAATCTCAATTGTTGCATTTGCATTAAAGAGTGCAGCACAGCCAATCAAACCAAGAATCACTTTGAATGCGTCAGTTTTCTGATTATGTGATTCGCTACTTTTCTTCATGTAAACCATAATGTTGATGAACCAGATGAATCCGAGCAATTGAAGCGTATAGAACGCAGATTCTATCCACTTTGAAACAGATTTTTGTTCCTCAGAATCAAGTTTTGCTTTAAGTTCTGGTGATAAAAAGTCAGCTCCCTCACCTTTCCAGCAATTTGATGAAATTTCCGTTGCACTATCAACACTCTCTTCTAACCCGAAACAAAAACCAGCGTCATCTCCAATGAATGACAGACTGAATGATGCAATCATTTGTGAATAGCTCATCAAAACTGAACCTACAAACAGAAATACAAATGGCGTTGAGCCGACTCTGCTTTGGTTTTGATTATCTCCATAGTCTTTCAGCTTTTTAAGCCCAAAAAATATTGATGACAAACCGATCAAAACAGCGACCCAAGTCGCAACAGAGTATGCACTTGCGACTAACTGATCATAGCTTGATGTTTCAGCAGCAAAGCTAAAACCAAACATTGTTGTTATAAATAAAATTTTTCCTTTCATAATTTTTAAGTTCCTTGTTTATATAAACATTGAACCACAGAATAAAAATCATTCAATTTATGAAAAGATTTGTAAGACTGAAAATGCTTTACTTAAAAGAAAAACTTAATGAAAAAAGTTTTTTAAAAGGTGAAAAATGTATAGCAAAAAAAGCATAACAACAGAAATAAAAAAGCCACTCTATTGAGTGGCGAAACAATTAATAAAAAAATAAATAGAAAACTTTGTGATAGTAATTTCATTAAAGAAAAAACAATCTTTCTATAAGCAATTAATACATAGATAAAATAAAAGTCAATAGAGTTTTAATAAAAACATTTAGAACTATGATTGCAGCAGCTTTGCTACTGCTTTTCTGGAAAAGAAATGATTGGAATGTTGTTCATAGATTTATGCACTTTTGCAAAACTTGCAAATGTGCTTAACCATTATTTTAAAACAAAAAGAGAAGCAAATAGCTTCTCTCTTCATTAACGTGGTCGATTGCGACTTCTATTAGTTTTCTTTTCATCTTGCTTTAAATCAATTGCTTTATCTTTCTTTTGATATGCTTCACTATCACGTTTTAGTAAAGTTAATAAGTCTACATCAACTTCATCTAATGACAGTGTTGATGGATAAACCTCCTCACATTTGGATGTGAAAAAATCAGAACCATATTTACCAGTAGTTTTTAAGAAATGGTTTTTTGGGAATCCTTGATCAATAAAACTCATTTTTAACATATCAAGTTCTAACGAATCTTTAATCTGAACTTCTTCAAGACCTAATGTAATATTTAAATCTAAATCTTCACTTTCGAAGTGATTCTTTATAGTTTGCTCAACTTCATTAATCGAATTTAGTTCATAACTAATTAAATCCGACTCATTTGAGTCAAAAATGTAGTATGAGAATTTATCATCTTCATAAAATATGACGATTTGGTAATTTTTACAATCGTAATCATCATTGTTTACTTCAATGTCCATAACTTTAATTAAATCAGATTGAATTGCATTAAAAATGAATGTACCTTCCTTGTCTTCATCTACTTCAAGTAAATTAGATTTGAATTGACTAAGAGATAATCTTTTTCCAAATCCATTCTCATCAATATCAACCTCTATTTTATTGATGGGGCTACTTCTAATATATGAGTTAAATTTGTAATCATAAAGACGTAGAAAATCTTCAACATCTTCATCATTATCTGTGTCTAAAAATTCATTATCGTAAGTAGTTAAGTCATAAAATTCAGCGAATTCATATGCCACTTCATTTGTTGTTTTTAAACCTTCAAAATCTAAATATCTTGTTTCTATCATTACCTTTTCCTTAATTTTTGTATTGTAATTTTTCTTTAAATATTTCTTGTAGATGATCTGCAAGCCTTTTGTCAATCAACACCGATTCTTTAAGCTCACCATCTATTTTTATGTATACCTTCTTCAACGTGCCTTTCTGTTTACGCAGAATCTTAGAGAACTTCATCAGTTTGGTATCAGCTAAACGTGTATCAAACCTAATTCGCTTTCCCTTTTTCCAAGCAACCACTTCATTTCTGATTTGATTCTGCAAGTCATTCTCAACCAGTTCTTGAAACTCTGGCATTTCGGCAATTGAATCATAGATTAGTTTATAGTGATTTTTTGCAATGTAGACGTTTCTATCATCAGCAACACGAATAACTAAGCTATGTTCAATCAGTAGCTTAGAAACGTATCTAAGCTCACTATCTTTGACTTTGATAAGTGTTGAGTGTGCTTCTACGAACTCAACAGCATCTATCATTCTCCTTGTCATATCTTTCATTCAATTACTCCACCACAAAATGAATCTGATAATCTCTAAGCTTGTTGGTCAAGTTTGTTATGTTAGTCATAAGCTCCCCTTGAAATTCTCTTGCATAGTTTTCGCTGTAAAACTCTGATGTTGGGATAAAACCTTTGCCGCTAACCACATCTCTTACAGGTATTAAATGATCTCCTTTTAGTCTTGAATTAACGATTGGATACTTGTTATCAGCAAGTAGTTTTAAATCAACACAAAATCTATTGTTTGAATTTTCATTGATAAATAATTCATTGAACAATTCTAACGAACCACCTTTAACAGCATTGTCTTTTATCACTGATGAAGGTATGTATTTTTCTTGTATCATTGCCTCAATTAGTTTCTCTATATGATGTTCGTGAACAAATGACTTAAATTCGATATCTTTACTTGAAATGTATTCAATTGTTTGTTGTGTGTTTGATGAAATATGTTTCATTGTTTACCCTTTTTTAATTAATTGTTTTTGTTTCTAATTATGTTTTATCATTAAAAAATAAAAGTTCAAGAGCAGTTGCAAAAGTTTTTTTAATCAAAATAAAGAAAGGCGCATTTTAAGGGATTATTTCAATGAAAATAATTTTTAAAAATGTTGATTTGATAAGATAATTGAAAGGAATAATAGAAGATTAAGCACATTTGCAAAACTTACAAAATTGCTTATTGGTTGATTTAAAGTAAAAAAAGAAGCTCTCGCTTCTTTTTACTCTTCTACAAAGTGAATTTGATAATAACAAATCTTATTAATAATGTTTGACATCTTATCGATAAGAGCATCTTGAAATTCTTCTGTATAATTTTTACAAAAATACTTTGAAGATTTTGAAGAAGCTATACCATTAGCTATATCTCTTAGAGTAATTAAATAATCACCTTTTAAATAGCCATCATTAACTATAGGGTATTTATCTTCTGAAAGTAAATTCAAATCAACACAAAATCTAAAATTTGAGTTTTCATTAACAAATAACTCATTAATTAGTTCCAAAGAACCACCTTTCACAGTATTTTTCTTTATAACTGACGAAGTTGAATATTCTTCATTTATCATTTGAAAAATCATCTTTTCCAAATCTTGCTCATGCATAAATGATTTGAACTCGATTTCTCTACTTGTAATGTATTCGATAGTTTGTTTCGTGTTTAATAGTTTGTGTTTCATTATCTTATTTCCTTAATTATTTTGTTGTTTCTAATATTGTTTTATCATTAAAAAATAAAAGTTCAAGAGCAATTGCAAAAGTTTTTTTAATCAAAATAAAGAAAGGCGCATTTTAAGGGGTTATTTCAATGAAAATAATTTTTAAAAATGTTGATTTGATAAGATAATTGAAAGGAATAATAGAAGATTAAGCACATTTGCAAAACTTACAAAATTGCTTATTGGTTGATTTAAAGTAAAAAAAGAAGCTCTCGCTTCTTTTTACTCTTCTACAAAGTGAATTTGATAATAACAAATCTTATTAATAATGTTTGACATCTTATCGATAAGAGCATCTTGAAATTCTTCTGTATAATTTTTACAAAAATACTTTGAAGATTTTGAAGAAGCCATACCATTAGCTATATCTCTTAGAGTAATTAAATAATCACCTTTTAAATAGCCATCATTAACTATCGGGTATTTATCTTCTGAAAGTAAATTCAAATCAACACAAAATCTAAAATTTGAGTTTTCATTAACAAATAATTCATTAATTAGTTCCAAAGAACCACCTTTCACTGTATTTTTCTTTATAACTGACGAAGTTGTATATTCTTCATTTATCATTTGAAAAAGCATCTTTTCTAAATCTTGCTCATGCATAAATGATTTGAACTCGATTTCTCTACTTGTAATGTATTCGATAGTTTGTTTCGTGTTTAATAGTTTGTGTTTCATTATCTTATTTCCTTAATTATTTTGTTTAAATTTTTGTTGTTTCTACAATTGTTTTATCATTAAAAAATAAAAGTTCAAGAGCAATTGCAAAAGTTTTTTTAATCAAAATAAAGAAAGGCGCATTTTAAGGGATTATTTCAATGAAAATAATTTTTAAAAATGTTGATTTGATAAGATAATTGAAAGGAATAATAGAAAATTAAGCACATTTGCAAAACTTGCAAAAGTGCTATCGACAAGAAATCTTAGGTAAGTCTGACCATTTTGTTGTGTATTGCTTTGATAAAAGTTGTCGTTTCATAGACCACTTTTGATTGATACCTTGTCCAGCTATAAAAACTGAATCTGTACCATATTTTTTATTCAGAAAATCAAAGACAGTGTTTAGCTTGTCATTAGTTGGCTTTTCATTCAGCAGGTCAAATTGTTCGTGTCTACCATCCGAAAGATCGAGAAGACCTACGCCTATCTTGTAATAACGCACACCATCTCTAAAAAGCTGATTTACAGCATCGCCAGCGACTTTTGATAATTGTGTAATGTCAGACGTAGGGTAAGCAAAACGATGAGTGATTTTGAAGCTTGCAGGGTTATCATCAAACGGAGAAGAAGAAGCAAAGCACATCATCACTCGTGTAAGTGAATGTTGCTCTCTGGCTTTACGAGAAGCAATACAAGCGTGTTTAACCAACGCTTGTCGTAAACTATCAATATCAGTGATTCTTTCACCAACAGAACGTGTCGAAAAGATTTGCTGCTTATCTGCTTTAACAAAGTCCCACTTCTTACAAATTTCACCATTCAACTCTCTGCAAGTCCGTTCAACTTCAACGTTAAAATCTTTACGCAAAAGCGCAGGAGGACGTTTCATTAGATCATAAGCTGTATTGATACCCATGAACTGCATACGATTTGACAAACGTTTACCGATACCCCAAACATCTCCAACATCAACACTTTTCAACAGTTGTTCGATAGTGTATTTATCTTCAAGTAAGCAAACACCATTCAAATCACCATTTTTCTTTGCAAGATGATTAGCTAACTTTGCCAGTGTAAGAGTAGTACCAAGCCCAACGCATACAGGCAAACGGCACTCTTTCCAAACGGCTTTACGAAGTGTCTGACCGTGTTCTATCAAACACGGTATTGCTGATGATGTTCGTTCAAACGACAAAAATGACTCATCGATAGAGTAGATAAATTGCTCTGGCGCAAAACGTCCAATTACATTCATCATTTTGGAGCTTAGATCGCTATACAGTTCGTAATTTGATGAGAATGCATAGACACCTTTAAACTCACATTCAGCTTGAATTTTGAAGTAAGGAGAAAATTTTGGAATGCCAAGCTCTTTTGCTTGGCGGTTCGCTGCTACGATACAACCATCATTATTTGATAAAACAACGATAGGTTTACCACGCAAATCAGGTCTAAACACTTGTTCAGCACTGCAATAGAAAGAATTAGCATCAACTAATGCAAACACGTTCAAGCACTCAACAGATAGCTTTTACGGAACATACGAATAGATGCAACAACAACCCCCTCAATCGTAAATGTGTCGTGGTCATTGATAGTAACAGAGCTGTATTTTGAGTTAGCAGATAGAAGCTGACGTTTGTGCATATCAAGCACTTTACAGATAAATTCACCATTTAGATTAGCTACGATTACATCGTTATGTTTAGCTATTGGAAATCGGTCAACAATCAGCAAATCACCATCAAAAATGCCAAGTTCAGTCATACTATCCCCATTTGCAAACCCAAGGAACGTTGAAGACGGTCGTTCGACAAGAAGCTGATCAAGAGATAGATCAAGCTGATTATACTCAGCAGCAGGGCTTTCAAACCCTGTGATACCCGCACTTGCAGGAACAGGAATAACTTTCATAAGACAACTAAGCTGTATATATATACAGTTAGTATGACTTAAGACAGCAGATCGATCAAGAGGGTAAAATTCAAGTGCTCAGTCTATAAACAAAAACAGAAGCTATCAGCTTCTATTTTTTTAGTAATTCTTGTCTAACTCGCTTGCAACCTGTTAATTTCGAATCAGTGCCAGTCCAAGATTTGTTTTTGTTAATATAAGGTGAGTATGGATAGCCATTGAAGCATTGATAAGATATTGTTTTTCTATTAGATTCAACATAATCAAACACTTGTTTCAAATACCAAATCTTGTCTTTAAAATGAATCGTTTGAACTACTTTCGCAACAACTACACCTTTTTCATTTCGAGTATAAAAAGTTGTGTCGTATTCGATAGCAAAAGCGCTACAAGATGACACTAAAACTGCTGTAATAATGGTCTTTAAAAGACAGTTAAAAATATTCATATCACTTCCCAATTTTATCAGGACAACCACTAAGATTCTTATCTGTATGCTGCCACGAGTTCACTTTATAAGGATCGTAAGGGAAACCATTTAAACACTCGTAAAAGATTTTTGTTGGAGATTTGCGACCTCTACGATCTTTTGAATAAACTTTACGTTCTAAATACCAAATACCTCGCTTTTTCATTAATTTTTGAGTAGTAGTAAGTGTTGTTTTATCTGCTGAAAAATATTCTGAAATAGTGAAATTATACTTATCAGCGAAAGCATTAGTGCTGATTAACATTGTTGCGATTAAAAGTGATTGTCTTATCATAAATTGCTTCTCCTTTTTTATGTCTATAACTACACAGTTATCATAAAAAAAGAATATTTCAATATACGATTACAGATATAAAAAAAGCCACTATGAAAAGTGGCTTAAACAATAGAATTTAAACTAATTTTTATTTTAGTTTAGCAAGTAATTCTTCGACATTTCGAGCAGCAAAAAAGTCTCTGTAAGACTGAATTAGCTTTTTACTTACTTGTGGCTTTGGAGACTCATCATCGATAAATGCTTCAATAGAATCTTCGTGAAGAAGTTGCCATTGTTCTTTTGATGATAGAGCCATTGCTGTTAGTGCAGCTTTAAAGGCTTGATCTGGATTTGATTTAGTACGTTCAACAGTACCGCCAATAGTGTAAAACTTATAAACTGGCTTTGCGGTTTTTTCATTAACTGTTTTAGACTCAGACTTTTCAACAGATTGAGGTTGTGAAAGTGCAGCAAGCAATTCTTTTGCTTTTGCTTCAATCGATTCATCATCTTGCTTATCTGCTGGGAGTTCAAGTTTTGCAACTTCTTTAAACAGCTTAAACTTCTCTTCATACTTAGCTTTTGCTTCTTCTTCCGCAAGACGAGCTTTTTCAGCTTCCTCAGCCTTACGTTTTTCTTCTGCTTCAATGTTAGCTTCAATGTAAGTTGTAAGACTCTCTTGAAGTTGTTGTAGAGCTTTAAACGAGTATGCTTCTTTGAATTGATCAAGATTAGAGAAAACCTTTTTATTTTCACCTTCTCCAAAACTTGTTAGTTCATTATGAGTTTCATTTTTATCATCAAACTTTTCTACTTTAAAGATAAGTTTAACCACACTAATCTTTTTATCGATTGCATTCATCGCCATAGCTATTATCACCTTATAAATAATTTACTATGCAAAATTAAATCAATTCGATGCTTTTATCAAGTTTAGAACGAAAAGTTATCAATGAAACAATCAAAATCATCTACATCAGACACAGCTTCGCTTGTTGTTTTAGTTTTAACAACATTATTCTTAACTTTTGATTGTGTGTTTGAAGCATACTGCTTCGGTTTTGTCGCTGTAAAAACCTTACTCAACTGTTCTTTAATCGCTTTGGTTGAGGCTTTATCAGCTAATTTACTTGCTTTTTCTGCTAATGAATCAAGAACATTAACAGCAGTTTTAACTACTCTTTTCGCTGCTCTTGCTGCTTTATCAAGCATTGTCACTTCTGTAAGTTCATAAAAGAATCTGAAAGTGTTTTTGCACCATCTGATAGTGCTTGAATCAACAGTAGAACAAGCTTTTAACGCCTTTTTGCAAGCTGCTTTAAACGTCTGGTGTCTAACCTTTTTGCATTCGATTGTAGTAGTAGAGAACTTGCCAGCTTCATTAGCAAAATCGTTCAGATAAACGAAATTCTCTTTATCAGCACTTATGAACTTGTGCTTTAACTCTCTTGCGAAAACTGACATTGATTTTGTGTTTAGTTCAGTCAGATTCACACGTAAGTTAGCATTAGCAAAATCACTGTAATAAACAGCATTTACTTGAACTTTAATCGCTTGGCGTTCTGTTCTGTAATCATATTCGTAAGATAGTGTGAAATACTCATCATTCCAGTCTTTAACTATTGATTTTATTGAAAAACTGTCTGTAAAAGGGTAATCACAGCTCACTGATTTTCTCGTATTTAAAGACACAAAGAACGTGCTTTGTTTGTTAAACTGCATTTGAGTTCGTGAAAATAGATAGTTTCTGAACTTAACTTGTGATTCAGATAATGAAGAGTTAATGAATCTTGATTTAACTTCTTTGTTTAGTAAATGTTCTCTTGTAATAGAGAAAAAGTTTGATTTGAACTTGCTTTGATAAGAATTGTTGATTGACATAAAAATACTCCATAATAATTAAATTTTAAGACTCTTAGTTAAAAGCATTAAAATAATTTTTAATTATTTATGGAGTTTCTATTGACAAATCGATTAGATTTTTTACAATATCTATAAGTTTCGCAGACTTAGATATGTTAATTGAGTGCCTTCTCCAAGGTGCTTTTTTTTCGTCTTAATAAAAGTTGTATCATTTCTTTATTTTAAGTCAATATCAGATCAGCAATTTTATTCAATAAATCGCTAAGAAATCCAATAAATACACAATTATTTTTCTTTTCTTTATTCCATTCTTTTAAATCAGTATTAAAATACTAATTTCAATAATCTACAAAACTCAAAAAAAGGCAAGGCGTGATCGTTTTAGCTCAGGCAAGTCGTGATCGCTAATTAAGATAATTAAATTTATAACTATATTTAATATAATAAGTAAACTTTGCCAAGTTTACGATTTTTAAAAGAAAGTTATTTGTCGCTTTGCTCCTTTTTCTGTAAGTAAAATATTCAGAGGTTGTTTATGGTTAACAACTGATTGTCTTGTCAATTCATTTCACCAGAATAAAAAACCACTTGTGGTTTTTCGATATGCTTTTTCAATTTGCATTTTCTCTAAAATGTGGATCACTGTCTATATGTTCAATAGTATAATTAAGGAGAAAGAACATATGGATTATTCAAAACTATTAAAGCAAGATTTGATTGAGTTATTAGAGCAAAGGTCTTTTGCTGATTTTATCTACAAAGAAGAAGCTGAAATGAGAAAAATCATTTTAAAGCAAAATGCTGATAAAGATGAGCAGATAAAACAACTATACAAAGAATTATCATTGCAACAAGGTTTAAAAGATTGTTTTCAATATGATAGAAATAAATTATCAGATGAAATAACAGAGATAAGAGACAAACATAGCAAAGAACTATCATCAGTAAAAGATAAACTTGTTAACGCTGAAAAGTTAATCGATACAATTGAAGATCTGTTTGAAGTATTTTTAGACTTATGTGAAGACCAAGATTCAAAAGACTTACTGATAAAAATTATTGACAGAAATTCTATACAATCAACCCCGAAATCAAATAAAAATGGATTTGATGATCTTGATTTAGACTTTGATGAGTTAGATGAAGATATTGATGGTTTTAGTGCTTCTGAACTTGAAGATGTTGAACTTGATTTATTAGACGATGATGATTTGGACGATGACTTAGAACTTGATGATGATCTTGACGATTTAGACGTAGATTTTGATGAACTGGACGATAAACCAGAAGCAAAGTCATTTGTGTCGAGTTTACTAAATAGAAAGAAATAAAAGAAAGAGATTTTTTAACTCTCTCTTTTTATTGGATTTATGCACATTTCCAATTTTTGCAAAAGTGCATAGATTAAACAGCTTTGCAAAAATCCCTCACTTTATTATTCACTTACACATTTGAAGTTATTGCGATACTCGATTGAATCTTCTATCGCTGCATACCTTACCGCAGTAGCAATATCAGCACCTTGCACGAACTTGGTTGATGGAGTATCCCAAACAACTGTTTTATCTCTTAAACCGCCCTCATAACGTGGTTTAAGCACTGTTATATCGTATGTGTATGGTTTTATACGCTCAATGACGAACTTAAAAGCATTAAGCTTATTCTTGTATCTACCAACCCCATCTTTTTTAACCTCAGTCTCAAAGCTCATTACCCCACCATTTTCTTTATAGTTATACATAGTGAACGCTTTTGCACTGTTTAACGATACTGTTGAATTAGCTCCAACTGCAAAACTCATATTTTCTATGACGCTTCGATCAAGGTCGTCTTTTGCTACAAGTGTTAAACCATTCAGTTCAGACACTCCGTATTTTTCTTTGTTAAATTCAATTTGTTCACAAGTCATAGCAAAACTTGATGTTGAAACTAAAACTGTTGTTAGTGTTAATATTTTTTTAATCATAATTATTCTCCTTACTGTATAAATATTGTTATACCAATAAAAGAATAATAATCAAATCACAGACAAAAAAAGAAAGTGTTTAAAGCACTTTCTTTTAAAAAATTATTTTATCACATTTGCTATACCAGCAACTTTTCTTGTGTTTTGTTCTAAGCCTTTCGATTCAGCTTTAAAGATTGAACCATTAAATGTTGTTTGCTGCTCTAACACTTCAAACACATTTCTAAAACAGAAAAGAAAGATAATCATTGTCGATAGCACGTAAACAGTCCAAAAAATTATTGGTGATATAATATCCAATGATATTGAATCAGTTCCCACAACCAGTAGATTTGCTTCATTCATCAACACGAAAAGCAAAGAGCTTAAAAATGTTGACGCTAAGATCGATAGAAACACACCAAACACGAACCTCGACACACTCAAAAACGCTTCTGCAATAGCCAGAATTACAGCTATGAAACTCTTCTTACCAATCAAGTTAGTAGTCAGCTTAACTACAACGTCAATCAACACTAAAAACGTTTTTTGAAAGACGTTCCCAACAATGTAAGCAAAAAGCACAAGCGACACACAAAAGCTTAAAATCAACACGTTCTGCACTAACGAACCAAGCTTTTGAGCTTTCTTACCAGCAACTTTAAGAGAAGCATTTTTTGAGTTAACCAACGCCTTGCCAGTAAAATTCAAACCCAGACTAATTGTTGCAAGTGGAATCGCATTTTCTTGAACACTCTTTAAAGGAACTTCATCAACCGTAAAGCCTTTCTTTTCGTAAGTGCCAATAAAGCGTTTCGGATCTCGAATAGCGTCCATAAACTCGTTAGTTATGACACTGTTTATCTCATCACTGGCATAGACTGAATCAACCTCTTTAATGATGTAAGCGTAGAAGTCTTCAACTGATTCAATGCGTGTTGATACAGTCTCTTGCTGTCTATCAGTCTCATTACCAAACGCTTGATTGATTATGAATGGCTCTTGAACCTCTATACCAGACAATGCTTTGCTTGTTGCCTCAATCACCTCAGTTTCATCGAATGGTGCGCTTAAAATCCCCTTGATTTGACTATAAAAGCTAAACGTATCTATATCAGTTTTTAAATCTTTGCTGATCTCATACCCGATTGACTCTTTTAAAGCCTCTGTTAACGCTGCTGTAAGCAAAATCACTGATTCATTTGCTTTCGCTACATCAAGATTAGAACTCTTCAAAATAAAGCTCTCAGAGTCCCACGTTCTACATAGATGCTTGGCTTGCTCATAGCTTGTTTTTGTTTGAGATTCTTGATTACAGATGATGCCCTGATATTGTTTAGCCAGTTCAATGTATTTCACTGCAAATTCATCAAAGACGCTGTTTATTGAACTATTAGAGTAGTTCCTGATAGATCCACAGTCGTAAATCTCACCCCTTACTTTTTGACTACACATTTTCACAGCGTAGTTAAGCGGAGAACGACCGCCAGCTTCCATGAAACCAACCTTTTCGCCGATTTTTTTCTGTTCTTCAAGACACTCAGACACATCACTATTAGCCCAGGTATTTTGGTCATTAAAGTCGTGTTGAATCATCTCGTTTTGCTCGTATTCCGCTGCGCATAGCTCATTTTCTAAGATGGAGTAGCTGACGATTTGAGCCTTTTCATTGATTGGTATGATGTTGTAATCAAGCACTTCTCTTGTATCACTACTCGATAATTGCTGAATCTTGTTTGCAACAGTAAACGCTTCAAGAGCTGGATTTTGGATCTGGTCAATCATAAACGTATTAAGCAAAGATACTCTATGAGGCGACACAGCGAAGATCCCAAGAAAAACACCAGTAGCGATATTCAGACTCATATCAGCTTTGGTTTTTAGCTCAATCTTCCCGAAATACTTTAATATTGATATGAAGAAGGTGAAGATTATCATTATGATTGATAATTTTGATGCGTATGACCAAAGCGGATCAATTTCTCTAATCGTTGTATCAGTTAAATTTTCATAAGCATTTTTAGTTTTATCAGCGTTATTGTTTTGACGCTGCTCATCTATACATTTACTTACTTCTTCAAATTGATTCATCATTGTGCTTCCATACCCTGACAAGGTAGGACAATCATCAATCTTACTGTTTGTTGCAAAGCTCAGTTGACTGGCAAAAAGCAACATAATCATTAATATTATTCTTTTCATTTTTAAGCCTTTTTATAATTGTTTCTTACTAATACGATTATCATAAAAAAAGCATAATTCAATAAAACGAGACTCAATAAGATTCAGCTATGAAGTAAAAGCTTTTATAACAGCAAAAAAAAGCAACCTCATTGAGATTGCTTTTGAAATTATTTTTCTATTGTTTTTTCTGTATTCTTTGATTTAGTTGAAGTTTTAGGTTTTTGTCCTTGCACTTCTTCTTTATTAAACCTTCTGGTTATACTCTTTGAGAAACTACCCAAACCATTTTTCACGTTGCTAAATGATTGCGCACCTAAGTAAGCCGTTGCAAAATTCAGATCATTATCATCAGGTGTGCTTCTAAGGTTCAAAGCCGTTCTACCAGTGTTTCTAATGTGGTCTATCGAAGAGACTGCATAAACAACAACACCTATCAAAATACAAACGAATAAGAATCCGTGGAAAGCTTGACTCATTAAATCATCACTTGCAGTAGCAAAAACCAATTCGTGTATCGCACCACCAATTGAAGAGCTTGTTAAAATTGTCGTGATATAGACTATCTCAATCGGGAAAAATGCAAACACAAAGAACAAGTCTTTTAACGCTGTTGTTGTTTTATCAAACCCTGCATTTTCGCCAGCACACAATTTAACAATGTTGCTAATCACTTCTACAACGAATGTCCATATCAGTATTAAGAGCCTAACAAACACTTCTTTTATAGGGTAAATCAGATACTTGATACCAAGTAGCAAACCAATGTAGCTTATTGCATATAGAGCAATAGTGATAATCAACATCACTGCAAAAGCAAAACCTATCGGTCCTTGAAGCGCATCTATCATTGTATCTAAACCAGCGTTTACAGCACCACTTAACAGAGCTATTGCATCTCCTATAATTCCGCCACCTTTCCCAACGCTTAATATACTCGAAGCACCACTTTTGATAGTTTGAAAAGCTTCAAGACCTAATCCAAATGAACCAAATATGACAGTCCAAGTCGTAGCAGGATCTTTGTTCTGATTCACTTGTTGTATCAAGTTCATATCACAACGGTTGTCAGTAGTTCGTAAAGGACATTGACCAAACATTAGTGATTCTTTTAGTTTTTCACTTATACCAATTGCACCAATCAGATCATCAAGTGTCGATTCATCACTTTGTGTTTGCGTTCTCTCTGCAACAGGGATCTCATCAAGTAAGTATGAAGCGTCATAGTATTTCAAGTTGTGCGACTGATTAAAAAGCTTAATGTTGCTTTCGTCCAAGTCTTCAATCATTAGCTCATAAGGGAAGTAAGTCTGAGGTTTTGACACATCCCAAGTCTTTTGTTCAATACTGTAAATGTCTTGATAAGCATTTAGTATCTGACTCATCTCTTTGTTCACTTCAATCATCTTTTGATCAAAAGATAAGACTGAATGAATTGTTGGTCTAATGTCGTTCATAATTTCACTTACAAGATCTTCAACAAATGCAGAATGATTTTGTGCTGCTTTACGATATACAGCTTCATCAATTGCGTTTAACAAGAATTCAAAGGCTAACTCTCTATCAATTACATCAAGCCTCATTTCTTCTGCTTTTGAATTGTCAGCTTTTGCTGTTAAGACGGAGTGTTTTCCGATTACATTTTTTAACTCAAAATCATCTAAATGAAATGCATTTGTTATTGTTGAATACTTTGAGTTTGGTTTACTTAAATCAAACTGATTAAATGTAGTAGCGTGTTGAATCATCAATGCATATTCGTGATCAGAAGTTTTCAACGCTGATTGTTGATTCAAGAACAGTGTTGCGGTGTCGCCAATCCAACTTTCAATAGCCTGATAGCCTGAGATACACTCACCAGTTGTTTCATCTTCATCGTGGCAGTAACCACCTAAAAAACTAAACTTAAAAGCTTCTCCTGCATTACGCATTGAAGTAAGAGCTTCGGCAACAGAGAAATCAGCGTCTTTGAATAGAATTTCATCTCCTAACAATCCCTCAATTTGTTTAACGACTTTCTCATATTGAGCTGTTTGCTGAATGTTCGTTCTCGACTCGTTAGACGACTTAACCGCAGCATAGCTTTGCATCAATAAACCTTCTGCTTGAAGGTTGGCATTTGAACCGTTCTCTGACACCTTCTCAAATATCTTTTGAGCATCACCCAAGCTTGCGTTGAACATTGATTTAAAGTCAGTAGTAAGGCTTGTGCTCTCACTCATATCAGACTGAAATTTTTGCTCAAAAAATCTTGTCAGTATGTTTGCAAAATCTGCTCGAATAGATAGAGTGTCGTGCTTTTTACCAAAGTATTCTTTTTCACACTCATAGTTAGCCGTAGTGCCTCCTGATCTAATTGCCATTGCTTCTGGCAATTGCGTTGAAACATCTAACTCAAAAATCCCTGTTAGATTGATCTCTGTGTTGTAATCCATCACAGCTTGATTCGTTGATAAACATTCAGACGAAATATCAAGGGCTTGTTGGCCACTTGGTTTTATCTTTCCGACTTCTGTCCACGCATTATTATCGTAGCGATTTCGTGATCCAAATTGATTTTTGTAGACCCAATTTTCGAATACTTTTCTTTCAAGCATTTGCTGATGAAAAGCTTTACTCAATTTCTTGTTTGTTGATGTAGCAGTGGAACTTGTCAAAGTGCTTAAAAAATTATCGTTAAGACTATTCAGATACTCAACTTCGTGCTGATCGATTAGAAACTTATTCACTAATGCTGTTGGGTAGTAAACTGCTCTTACTCTTATACTTGAAGATGAAGCAGCAGTTAGTAAAACTAATGCAAAACAAATCGAAACCATAGCTGATGTAAAAGCTGTTTTATTTTTGTTGTTTTGACTTAAAACGGCTATTGATGAAAATGCTAAAACAGATAAAAGCAAAACGACAAAAACACTGAGTTCAATAGCTGTAAATCCCCACAGGAAAAGTTGTTCTGTTAGATGTGGTTTTACCTCATCAACTTTCAAACCTTTCTTAGTTAAAAACTCCCTCTGACTTTCAACATCACTTTGAGTAAGTGTTGTCTTGCTCCAACTGATGAAGCGATGATCATAACCGATCAATTGTTCATCACACGGCTTTAAAAACTTACCTCCATCTACATCACCTATCTGCTTTGCAAAAGCTTCTGGTGATAAACAGTTTGTTTCATCATTTGCGTAAACATTTATTGATAGTGTCATTGCAAAAATGATTAACAACATTTGTTTAATTTTTAATAATTGTTTCTCCATAAAATTTCTCTCCTTTTATGATTTTATTAATCCATAAAAACAAAGAAAGTCAATATTATTATTTGCATAATTCTTTTACAGAAAAAGCAACAAGAGCCTGTCTCGAAGTTGCAAAGACACAAGCAACACAGAGTTATTCTATTAACTACTTTATAATTTTAATCGACTTGTAGTTTTACCGAAGAAAATTGAGTTAATGATATCTCAGTAAATCGTCAAAATATTTTTATACTTTTCTGTAAGTTTTTTTAAAAAATTATCAGATACTTTTTCAATCAAAAAACGACTTTTAGATCACTTCCAAAATCTCATTACCACGTTAGGTAATGAACTTTGTAATGAAAAAACGAAATACCTTAGATAAGGGAATATTATCTTTTAGCAAGACGAAAGGTATTCATTACATTACCAAAATTGGTAATGATAAAGAAAACCAAAACATTTACTGAAAGCTAAATGTACTCCTTGTCAGTCGTTTGATGATGTGTTTGACGAATCTTTTTAAGATGATAATAAATATAAATGAGAGCATAAATTATTAAAGAGAGGACTCATACAATGCACAACAATGAACAAGAAAAAATCATTACAAACGACAACACAGAAATGAAAAAAGAGAAGTCGCCAAAACAACTACTGAATGAATCTATCAACAAACATTCAAGAGAGTGTAAAGAACTAAAATCATCATTAGAAAAATCAAAAGATTCTTCTAAGTTTCTGAAAGAAGTTGAACAGCTTGAAAAGATTCTACAACCAAATCTTAACGCTATGATTCAAGACCAACAAAACACAGCTTCACAGGTCTATGTCATTGAACTAATTGTCAATGACAAATCTGATTTCATTAAGAATGTGTTAAAAGAATACAGAGCGTCTAAATCAATCAAACACTTTGAAAACAGAGAACAAGTTTTAGAGTTTTTGAACAGAGCCAAAAGCAAAGCTCAACGCCTTACTGATACTTCACAAACAGATCAAAAATTACAAACTTTGAAGAGTGAAGCTCTATCACTTTTAACTCAGAAAATTGAACTGGAAGAGTTATCAAATGAAACAGCAATAACTCTTTTCGAATCTCTTGTAAAAATGAATTTGAAGCAGTTCATTTCACAGCAAAATAAAAAGAAAATCACAACTAAAAAATCACAGAAGGAACAAGCATAAGCGAGCTACAAACTCGCTTTAAAAAATGGAGAGAAATACAATGAACTGGTCATATAAATCAAACACAGAAATGGAGAACCTAATTTTAAAATTGAGAAGTGAATTTGCTCACGATTCAAAGAAGCTTTTAAGCAAGGTTGAGCTGTTTGATTCGCTTATCAAACATAAGCCTTTGACAAAACTTTCAACTACTGAAAGTGAAGAAAAACAGAAAGGTTTTGCTAAAACTTTTCAACCTAACAAACAACAAATCACAGCACACGTAAAGCAGCTTCAAAGTGGTGTTGTTCTACCTCAAATGATCAGTAAGTCGTATGAGGGATTGAACTTAGATCAAGCTAAAACTTTTCTCGAAAACATCGACTTCAAATCAGAGTATTTATGTCTTTATAATGATGGTAGTTTTACAGAGATGTTGTTTTATTTTTTAGAGACTTGTTTCTCTATCATTGACGATTTTTCAAAGCCAAAATTTAAAGCTCAACCTCTTGCAGAAGATGACGAGTATTACACTCAAATTATCGCTTCTGTTAACAACTTAAAACGTCTTAAATCAACCAAGACTGCTACCACTTCAATCAAGTCAGTGAAGCAGTTAAACGAGCGTATAGAGCAGATAAAAATCAGTGATGAAAAAGCTCTACACAATTCAAAGATGAGTGAGAGATTTACGCAGTTGTCAAACTATCTTGCAAAGAACAAAACAACGGCTGAAATGGTAGATGAAGATACTATCTTAATCCTGTCAAAACTGTCAGAGCTTTACGCTTTGAACAGCTTCGATGTATCAGCATTTTTGAAAAACGAAACAGCGACACAGCAAGACTCATTAACACGATATGAGATAGTCATTAAGCTACTATCATCAATCAAGATTCAAGAACTTGTAGCTGATGATAAAAATAACAATCTGATCGACGAAATTAAGGTCTACACAGACAAAATCAATACAGCTTTAACGCAAGTAAATGAGTATGTAAAAAAGAATGGTGATGATCCTGCAAGATGTGTTCACGCAAGAACTAAGTTGCTGGAACATCTACATAAAAATACTATCGAAATAGTTAATCTTACTTATGTAAACGTTGATGAAATCTGGCTGTCTAAAAATGGTTGGTAAGTCTATCTTTTTGATTTGACTAAAGTTTTTATTTTAACTATTGTTATGCTTTAACGTTCAAGAGTTAGAGCTATGGAAAACGAAACCAAAACTTTCTATGAAATTATTGAAACTGCTATGAGAAATCGTGGCAGTCTTTTTACTCGTTTTCTTGCTTTAAAAACTGAATACAATCAGATAGTTTGCGGTTTTATTCACGTAGACTTTGCAGCTCTCACAAGCTTCACAAACACTGACTCTCAGTTCTATCGAATCATTGAACATCTTGACCCACAAATCACGATTTGCGATAGCTTGCCAATCGAAGGTCGATTAGCTGATTTAGTCTATCGTAGACTCTTCAAACCGTTAGAGTATAAAGACAAGAAAGACACTCTAATCAATGAGTATGTCAGCACCTTAAAACAAGATAATGTCCTTTACCCACCTCAGACAATTTCAAGTGAAGTAGACCGTTTGGCACAGCAAGTTTTAGAGCCTCTTGACGCAGGGCAATTCACTCATTTTCTGTATGAGGTTCACCCAATTTTATCTGATGAAATAGTTGAGTTTTACAATCGAACTGGTGATCTTGAAAAGGCTTTAAATGTATTGATTAACTTTGATTTAAACAAGCAAGACGCAGTAAGAGTAATCGACTTTGATAAGCATTGCTTTATGTCTGAAATGGATTCTCAATCAATGTATGAAGGTTTGTTGAATGTAGATGAACTTTGTATCTATAAGAATGAATCTGGTTTTGTTTTACGTGATAGAAATGAATCTATTAGAATTTCAAAGTTAGTGAGTGATTATGATGTTTTAGAAAGTTTGATAGTATCTGATAAGTTAGTCATTTAAGAAGAATAAAAATCAGAAAATCGCTTTGATAAAAGCGTAGAAAAGAATTGTTTTATTTTTAGTTGTCTGGTTAAAGTTTATGTATAAGAAAACACTACAAACGTAGTGCTTCTTTAAAATCCAGCTAAAAAGCTATTAACATATTCATAGATATTGAATCCAGCGATAGTTAATGTGATTAGTCCACCGTAAAAATGCAATGCACTTTGACACATCGTATCACGAATTGCGTTGTAAACCATTCCGATAAATATGCCAGTATAACGAAATATACCAAAGAAAACAGCGCAAAAAACACCAAAATACCATTGAAAACTTGTAGTCATATCATACCTCTCTTATTAAATTATTTATTTTATCTTTGTTTAAAATTATACAGATTTTTACTTGAAAAGTCAATCTATTTATGCGTTATGCGATGGTTTGTAGTTCAAAAACTTGTTAAAGTTATAGATACTTTCTGCACCATCATTAATTAAAATTACTCTATTCTTTACTAAATCAATTGTTAGATCATCAAATACAAAATTTAGCTTCTCGATGTATTTTAAAGTTGCATTAATCTTGAATGTTTTTAAGCGTGAAATTGTTGAAATTGGCATTTCTAACATCTTCACTAAATCTGATTTTTTTAAGCCTTTCGTCGCTAAAACTAAACTTGTTGCGTGGACTGCCACTCTGTTTAACTGCTCTTCATAGCTCAAAACCTCTGATACTTTTTCAACTTCTGGATTGCCGTTTAACTCCCATTCGATAAGCTGATTTACATAGTTATTTAAACTAACAGTGAAAAGTTGCTCTCGCTTTTTATCATTAAACATTTTGAAAAAATCATCATTAAGTTTTACATTTACTAACTTACCTTTCGATTGTTTTTTATCATTATCTACAATAAATCTTTTATCGCTACTATGTGCAGTCGTAATGATGTTAGATGTTGTTTTAGCAATATCAGTATCAAAACAATCATTCTCATAGATTCTTTGCACAATCTCTTCATTCAATCTAATGAACGTATAACCTGATTTTGTGCTTTGATTCTTCTCTACGATTTTATCAAAAGAGACTGAATCTTTTTCAGTAGCAATAACTTCTTGTTGTTGCACTTCTACTTTACTTTTTTTACTTTTAATCTTAAATGCCATTGTTCTAATCTCCTTTTTCTTACGCAATATTTTTTAATAGTTGTTTGACTGCAACAGTCATATCTTGACGTTCTTCAATTAGTTTCATTGTGTGGAAACAAATACCTTTCTGTTCTAACTCGTATCGAGTTATAAAGTAGCTAACGCCAGCTTCTTCAAACACTTCAAAATTCATCCTTGGAACGTAGATTAGTTGAATCTTAACGTTGTATTCCTTTTCTACTTCACGAAGTTCTTGCTTAGTTTTAGAAAAGTCTTTTTTACAGCCTCTTGTATCTCTATGAATGTAAGCGTATTTGTATGTAATCCCTTGCTCTTGTTTTATTTCAGCGATTTCGTCAGCACTATAATCAGCATAATCATCACCAGATTCAGCAATAGCAGCTTTTAACGCTTCATCTTCTGCTTTGATTGTTTTTAGAATTGAAACAAAAGCACGTTGCTTTGATTTTGCGCTGTTTGCATTGGCAACAGTGATAAAGTGGTCAATTGAATCCTGCTTCACTTCATCAGTCTCAATCTGATCGATACCACCTGCAATGTCATAAATGATCATATCGACAGGTTTGATTTCACCTTTGTCTTCTAAGAAAAATGTGTTCTCCAACTCATCTTCTGTTAAAGATTCTTCATTCTTTTCAAGAAAACTTTCTAATCGCTCATCAGCCAATAGTTTAGATTTAATCTCTTGGTTGATTTGGTTCTTTGATTTCTTATCAGCGTTTTCAATAGCGATAAGTTTTAGATTTAACTTTCTACCAAGTTGCTTTTGACAAAACTCCTCATTCAGATACTTCAACAAACATTCATTCACATCAGCAGTAACGATAACGACAGTGGTTTCTTTATCTCTTAAACTAAACGCTTGTGCTATTTGAGTAGCGATTGTTGATTTACCAATGCCACCTTTATCTGTATGCACTTTTACTACGATTGTTTTACTAAACTCTTTTCTTTTGAAAGTTTTAATGAACTTTTGTTTCCACGAATTATACATAATTATTTTCCTTAAAATTGTTTCTTATAATTTAAATTATCAGGACCATTTCTTTTGTCAATAGCACTTTTGCAACTTTTGCAAATGTGAAAGTGGGCATATAGAAATAAGGTTTATTTTAAAGTAATAGCACTTTTGCAAGTTTTTGCAAAAATGCTTAATCATATTGAAAAAAGAATAATTTTTGTTTGTGCATTGTAAGTTTTCTTATACGTGTTATGAAATAAGAAAAAGGAGAAAAACAATGATTTCAAAAGTATATAGATTAGAAAAGTTTGAATTGAATGCAATTTCTACTCACTTCAAATATTGGAACAAACAAAAGAAAGGCAAAGGTTATAGTGTTGAAAGATCACTTGATGTATCTAACATAGACAGTGATGTTGATATCAAAAGCTGGTTTAAGTTAAGAGCTAAAAACGCACCAAATCAAGCTTTTGATGATAAGTGTGAACAATACATAAAATCAGTTATGTCTAATGTTCATAACAACTATAAATCATCAAAAAAATGGAAAAACATTGATGAAAATGGAAATGTAAAAGCTTTATCAAATCGTCAAATTACTACTATTGATGAACATACTAAACAAACAACTACTAAGAACATTCCAGAAGTGCCAGTTCGTTTAGGACACCACAGGCTTGATGATTCTGAATTGGCTTTGATTAGAGAAGACGCTTACAACAACTACAACACTATCTCAGATGAGTTTAAAGTTGAATATGGTATTGATACAGCAGAAGACTACGCAAGATATTGCGTAGCAGACTTTTTAACGCTTTATGCTAAGGAGTTTTCAAAAGAATTTGCTAATTACTGTAAAGATGAACAGACCCATAAAACAAAGAAATATAAAACAAAAACTAAGATCGGTGATGTTCAATTGCTGATGAATATTCACGTTTCACCAGACTGGAAAAGTGGCGCACACATTCACTATATCGACTTTCCATTTGATCCAACAACAGGACTGTTTTTAAACCCAAGAAATTATGTTGAGGCTTATCGTGCTGTATCAACTAAGTTAGAAAAAAAATACAGCAAATACTTACTTCAAGGTGTGGCGCAAGGTCTACACAAAAAAGAAGCGAATGACTTGAAAGCTGATGAAGTTGAGAAGCTAAAACCTAAGCTTGGTGATAATGCCGAGAGCTATTATGACGACCGTAAAGCCTTTGTTTCAAACCAACTTGATGAACTACTTTCGCAAAGCGGAATGACGTTCGAGAAGCTGCAAGAAGAGCTTTTAAAACGTGGTTTGCTTATCGATAAACGTGAAATAAAAAACAAAACAGAATCTAAGCACTATGCTTCAAAGCACAAAGACGCTGAACAGATTTTTACCATCACAGATCAACAATCTGGTATTAGTTTCGTAAACGATAGCTTTACTCACAACACTCGTAAAATCTTAAAGAAATACGCTAAAAATCTAATCACTAAACAGACGTTTGAAAAGATTTTGACCAAAGACAAAAATTTCAGAATAGACGCAGTTGAGCGAGTGATTAGAGACAAGTATGACAGGGCTATGAACAAGCTTAATCAACAGCTTGTAATTGGTTCAGAACCAACAGAAGAACTAACTAAGCTTAAACAACAACAGTTCTTCGAGTTCTTCAACAACTGTTTGAGCGTTGGGATTATCGTTAATATCAACAAGCAAAAGCATTTGACGTATCACAAGATTGTTGAGAATCAGAAAGGGAATTTCGACTTTAAAGCGATTAAATACAAGTCGAGTATCTTTGCTGATGAAGAGTTGCAAGGTAAGTCGATAGCAGAAGCTTTTGATCTTGATGATGAGTCAATCTTAGAGCTACAAAGCAACTATATAATGAATGCTTTCCCGAACAATCGTTTTATGCGCTACAACGTTGCACACATCAACGCCAGCTCTATCACTGATAGAATCTTGATAGGCACAGACAAAGAAGCGTTTCTTTTATCTGGTATTGAAAAGGAGCTTGAACGTAGAAACCGTGAAATCGTTTCATTCAATAATAAGCTTATCGTTCTTAACAAAAATACGTCAGAGCCAACCATTCAGATCTTCAAAAAGAATGACTTAACTGACATTGTTGAATACAACGCTTTTCGTCCAAGAGAATCAGCGTTAGACGCTCTACTGATAGATAAAGAGCTGTTAAGAAATGACCCTGATATTAAGACCCTTAGCTACAAACCAGAGTCAGGTCAGATCGATGATTTTCACAGGTGGTTGTTTGTCGAAGTGGCACTGAACAAAGATCCTAACATCAGAAATAAAATTGAGGTTGAAGGTTTTGACTCGAAGACTCAGCAGATGTTGAATGAGCGATTAGAACAGATGTTAGATCGTGCAGAACAAGCGATAGACAAAGCAGCTAACAAGCCTAATCAAACCAAATTCAATTTCACAGATACGCACTTGGTTTACTTACTCGACAGCAAGCATTTAGACACTGCTTCTAAGAAACGAATTGAAGAGTTTTTAGAGAAGTCTGTATCTAAGCTAAGAAGTAAAGGTATCGAAAATATCACGATAGACCGAAAGCCTGTTTCAAGCTTCATCAAAGAGCCAGAAACTCAACAGCCAAAGCGCAAACTCAACAACAGACAATCACCATCATTGTCTATATAAACAAAAACAACGCATTAAAGCGTTGTTTTTATTTGATTTATGCACATTTCCAATTTTTGCAAAAGTGCTATTTTGCCTTGTTTAGTTTGAAATGCTCATCAATCCCGTAGTAGATAGCTTGCACGTAAAACTTAGTGATAAAAGCAGAATACAGCACAGCCAATTTATTCACATCTACAACATTCAAATAGAACTTAATGTCATCATTGTAGTCAAGAAAACCGTGATCGATTGCTGTCAATACAAGCTTCTTATTCTGATCAGCTTTCTGCATTAACTCATCTTCGTGATTAAAGAGAACGCTTTGAAGCGGTTTCAGATGATCGACTATGCACTGATTGATGAAAGTAAAAGCGTCTTTGTTTTGAATCTTTTCACGAATTCTATTTGATATGAATTTCTGTAATGCAAATTCGTTGCTCAACGGCTCTATGCGACTTCCAGAAGATAGCGTTAAGCCATTGGCTAAAAACTCATTAAAATGCTCAAATACAGGCATATAAGAGCTTCTGTAAGCTTTACCGTAGAGCTTGTTTATGAACAAGATGATGAATAGTAAAGCCTCTTCTTCAATTTCAACAGTGTCAGTCTCGACAAGCGTATTTTTAAACGTCAAATGCACAGTGTCTATCAATCCATCTCGTTTAGAGTGAGACAGAACTAATCGCTTGTCATAGACTGGTTTCAGCATATCTCTAACACGAACTAAATCAGTGTTTGAGATAATCCCAGAGCGATAAAGTGCATTAAACAACACCTCATCAACTTTCAGTATTATTTTAAAAGGCGTTATGCGCTTCTTAGTTTCTGTATCTGCTGGATTAAAGGTTATGATGGTTAGCGGATCAACTTCATCTTTTTCATTAGGCTTGCTAACACCAAAGCTTGGTGTTTCGTCTGATTCAAAATCATCTAATGACTCTTCAAATGACACATCAATTTCACTCACAGGGAAATCATTAGTGTTGAATTGTTTCTCATCTTCAAAAACAATTTCTTTACCAAGACTTTGATGTAAAAACCTCTTGAAATTGTTTTTCTTTTCTTCCTTTTCATTATGTTCATAGTTATCAAAAGCCACAGGTAGTTTTTTCACAACAACCACATCACCTTTATCAACCAATTCGACATCTTTAATATTAGTTAAAGCAGAGTCATTTTCTACAAAATCTAAAAATTCTTGTACTGTCCTTATCATTTTTATTCCTTATTTTTAAATGTTATACAATTATAGACATAACATTTTATTAAATAAGTTCAAGCAGTCAGCTTGTAGAAACTCTATTTCATGGTATTTAATAGTTATGGAATGGAGATTTTTTATGAGTGAAGATTTAAGAAAAAAACAAATAAAACTAACATATACAATTTTCAAGAACTTGAAAGATGAAGAGTATAAGTTTTGTTTTGAGTCAGAGATAAAAGAGAGAGGCTTTACATTGTCTGATTTTGAAGAGCATTTCGCACATCACAGGCAGCTATTGTCAGTGATAAAAACAAAGCAATACAGACAGTTGCAGATCATACCTGATTTGAGTGTTTATGATAAAAATATCAGATATTTAAGAGACTTACATAGAGTAGTCGTGAACAACGTTGAGTTATCTCAACGTCTTCGATCTGGTGATTTTGACTGGTGTTAGTCGTTGAATGATGGACTGACAAAAGAAAGGACATTTCTTAGCATTTGTTCATTCATAATCCAGCGAGGAAGCTCTTCTTTAACAGCAGATTTAAGCCAAATATTGGCTTTAAAAAACAATCCTGACTCTTGAATAGAGTAGACAAAAGCAGGTTCACCACTATCATCATTTAGTGGGAAAAACGAGATTGATTCATCATCAATGACAAGTTCAATATTTCTTCTTTCAGCGTAGTTAATCGTTGTTTTTGATACTTTCATTCTTATAATCCCAATCGCTTAATTTATAGTATTATTTTATCAGGACCTACAACATTCACAATCATACAAGCAAAGAAAAACCAAAGTTTTTCACTTCGGTTTTTTTCCTTTAAGTTTTCTTCTCTTAACTTTATGTTTGAACTCCACAAGTTCTTCAACGATTCTTACACAAAGCTCAAACAGCTCTAAAACATGTTCTTTTTCATTTATTCTTATCAAGAGTTGCTTCACATCATTCTTTTCAATTTCTGTCAAATCACGCTGATCATAAACAGCATTGATTAAGCAAAGTTTGTATGACCTTTTGACAAGACTTTCTTTGTATAAAGTTAAAATCACAGGCTTTTGCAACTGCATAAGTCGTGAGTGAATTTCTTCGCCCATTTCTCTGTTGCAAGTTTCATCAATAAACACCGTCAGATCATTAGCGCAAGCGGTTAAGGCTTGTGATAGAGCAGTCTGAAAAGAATCAGACTGTTTAAGCTCTGCTATAAAACCATCATAAGTATTATAGTGCTGTGGACTATCAAACTTCTCTAAAAACAAGTGATGAAAGAAGCTTAATGTAGCTTGTTGCGAGTCGTTTAATTCTCTTTGCATAACAACCCCTTACAGCTTATTCACTGCTTTTTCTATCTCAACTTGATTCTGTTTCAAGAACTTAACAACAACGAATATCGAAAAGATTGCATACATCAAAAACTGAAAAATGTTTAAGAAGAAATTCTCGATTGACACAAACTCAAACGAGTAGTTATACATCAAGTCATCAACAAAACTCATAATCAAAATGTCTAAGAAATCAAAACTCATCAGCATAGTTATTGTATAGATAACTAATAATGACAACTGCTTAAAAAATGCGATAACAAGACTTCTCACTGAACCATATTCATTGATTGCAGCTATCACAATTGTCAATGATGAAATTTGAATCATCGTTATGATTTTCACGACAGTAGCAAGTAAGCGAGTGATTAAGATGAATGGGATTGCTAAAACAATCACAAACAACGCAATTCCAAACCAAATCATCTTCCAACCAATGTCAGAGATTATGTTATTCAAATCGCTGTTCAATTGCGGATCGCTGATCATTAAACTGATAATGATTTTTGAACTAATTAAAGCTTCAACAGTTCCATCGAACTGATACGGAGTGTTTAAAAATGGCTTGTCAGTCAGATACATAACAGATCCAGCACTTAACACTTTTGCAGTATTCATCGACTTCGTAAATTTGCTATTTTTACCAACTTCAAGACCATCTTTTTTGCCTTTGCTATGCGATAAATTAGTCATTTCACTCAATAAGACAAGCTTTGAACCACCTTGCAAAAACCCACTTCCAGCTTTAAGCAATTCAGACGTTATTGAAGTGCAGCGAAAACCATTTTTTACTTGTGATGAGTGAAGAGCACAAGTCGCTAAACGCTTAAATGGTGTAGATATGTCGTCTGCTACATACGAGCTTACAACTTTTTCAAAATCAGTATCAATATCAACCTTGGTAAGTGAAACAAGGTTGCTTACCAGTGCATTGATATGCTCAGAGTAATTTGTTGAAGTTGTAGCAAATTCAAACTCTCCAATCGATGATTTTCCAAGATTTAGATCTTTGAAGCTTCTGGTTTTAGCAGAAGACGAATCATAGCCCCTTGTTGTGATTAGTTTGAAAGTCTTATCACTTGCGTCAAAATTATCGCCTATTGTCCTTGCAATAGGAGACACAGCACCAGCCTTTATATTCCTTACAAAGTCTTTGTGTGCAGCAAAGTTAGCAGCTTGTGCGCAAGCGTAATAACCACCTTCACAAGTTGATTTTGCTTTATCGATTATCTGATCAACACTGTAAGAGTAATTTTCAATTTCAGTCCCGAAATACAGAGCAAAACCCTTGTTTAGCTCAGTGTTTGAGAAGACTTGCGTTTCATAGTCATAGAAAGGATTCTGATAGTGCTTCGCTATGAAGTTCTTTGAGCCACACAAAGCGGCCACATCAAGAAAGTTATTGAACGTTATGGTGTCCATAGCGTCAGGTAAGTCTTTATAGATCGAACCACAGTAAGTCGTATAATCCCTACTGTAAGCAACTTCAACATCACTCAAAATCGTGTCAAAGATACTTGCTGTTGATTGTCTATGCTTACCCACATCAACACCTTCAAGAGCTTTTTTCACCTTCGCAGCGTGTTCAAATAAGTCAGTAAAATGCGCTATTGCATAAGCTTCTTCTTTGGCTTGTAAATCAATGCCAATCTCAGAAACTTGGTTGTTTAAAATCTCGTTTGATTGAAGCGACAAGCTAACAATTTCACCCCCAATCATAACGTTTGTTTTATAAAATCCTTGGTCTTTAACAACCGTTATTTTCTCTGACTCTTTATCAAAATCAGCTTGTAGCATTAGGTTTGTGATAGCGTAATAGTCATCGTAAAACGCAACTGGATCAGCTAATTTAAAGTCAGGTATATCAACGGGTTTATCAAAATCTTGTTCACCTATGGAATCTACGAAGTAGAAGAATTTTAAGGCAATTTGCTCACCTACAAACACCACGATAGGTTTTTGATAACCTGGGCTGCCATTCTTACCAGCTACATAAATCCCAAACTTAGGCGTAATCAACGCTAAAACGATAAGCAAGCTAACGAACTGAAACCCATCACCGATTCTATCTCTGTCATTAAATGCGTAGGCTAACAGCCCTTTGATTAAAAAAGTGCCTAAAAACAGAGGTATAATCGCAATTGCAATGTATTGAGCAAAAGTTATATTCATTCCATAACTGTTTTGTGCGTTTGTTGGCAAGAACGTAGTTCCAGCAGATTCACCGCCTTTTAACTCAGTAAACAAATTGAAAATGTGCTTTGTTGAATCGTCTACGAAGTTGCCATTTGCGTTAGAAAATCCAACAAACAGAATCATAACTAAGATGATTAAGTAGCTGATTTTTAACTTTAAACTCCTTTTGTTTTTTGTTTTTAATTGTTTCATGTAAAATTTCCTTTTTATCTCATAATCTGTATAACACGGATTAGAAAAAAGAAAAGTTTTCAACAAGTTATGATTTTCAAAATCACTTTAAAAAGGGCAAAAAAAAGACCTCCAAAGAGATCTTTTTAGTGAAAAATAATCAGTAGTTATTTTCTTAGTTTTTCATTCAACGATTTAGTGAATCTATTGAATTGAGCTGTTCCACCGACTATCGCTATATCAAAAGTTCTTTTGTTTTGCTCATACGCATCGTCAGCAGTTGTTTTCTTCAAAGAGACATCATCAAGCGCATCAGTCAATCTCATCATGTGAGAACCAATATTAATCAAATAATAGATAGTTCCACCAAGCAAAATCAGCCCTGTCATATTGTCTAAAAATAGTCCAATAAACTGTTCAAAAAAGCTATCGTGTCCCGATGTAGCAGTGAAATTCAACGATAAAAAGTCAAACACAACTGGTAAAAAGTTAATCACCAAATCAGTAACATACAACAGTGTTGCAAGTGCTAAAAATCCAGTCGTAGCAAGCATATACGGAGAGGCCAAAATCAATGCAATTTTACCCAACGCTTTTACGTGATGAGTAGAATCAGTGCTTAAAAAATACATTTGAGCTACTACGTAAGCGATCAAGAACGGGTATAGCTTTAACTCAAACACAATAGACAATTGAGTAATGTGATTTACGCTTTGAGCAAATAATTCTGGTAGTTGCATTAGCAAGCCAAATATGAAAAATACAAATCCAGCTTTCATCGATAAACCACCTAAGAAGTTAGCCGTTGTGCTTGTAGCGTCTAACGTTTTAGCAGTGATATTTTTAAGCACAGCAGCTTTATTTTTCTTACCCGTTTTGATTTTTTTCTTGCCAGTGTTTTGATCAAGCATCGCTTTTGCAATCGCAGACGTAATGCTTGATGAAGCTATTGTAGTTAAACCACCTACAACGGCTTTACCACCATTTATCAGAAGCGCATTTTGAACATCGTGATAAGTCTGATTCCCTTGTCCTTTGCTTGCGTTAATCTGACAATCTAAAAGCTCTTGTGAAGTGGTTGTAGAGTCTTTAACACAGTAAAGCTTCATCATTTCGTTATTCAGACCTTGAATTTCATCAAGAATGTTCGATTCAGCAGATTCTAACGCTGTTCCACTTTGCTCAACATCAACAGAATCAACCTGATACTTATCTTTTAATAAGACACTACCGAAGCTATTAGACTTAGCGACAAGCTCCACAGCTTTACTCAGATCGAATGAATACATATCAGCCATTTTATCAACAGTATAAAGATTATAGTGTGGCTCACTCTCTAAATCAGATCTTGTTTGAAAATATGGTAATGACTTTGACGTATCGAAAATATTCAAAGATGCGCTACTACTGAACAAATGTTGATATTCACCATTACCTGTTTTAAGGACTTTCCAGAACTTGTTGAAGCTCTTAAAACCTTCGTTGTATAACTCAACTAAACGCTCTTCAACATCGTAAATCTCGTGGATTTGCTCATAGAAAGCTTGGTTAACTACATCATATTGATTTGCCAGTTCATCAACAGCACTGTTAAAAATCGCTTGTGCTTGGTTTTCGTAATACTCAATATCATTTAACATCACTTCTTTATCAGAACCATCAATTTGATAGACCTTATCTGAAATTAACTGAACTGAATCGCCCTTGTTGAAAGTTAAACAGTGATAATCAAACATCACGTTAGTCTGTAAATACTCATCAAAATCATTCTTTGCTTTTTGAACGATTTGACTATTCAAAGCACACATTTTCTTGTTTGAAAATTCATAGTGTTTATCTGCAAGTGATAACCAGTGATCAAGACTACTACGCTCAAACGCTACTGGTTTACCATTATCGTTAAACTGCACATAACCCACCAACAAACCTTTTTGATACTCATTGCGATAAGCGATAAGAAGTTGTGATTTTCTGTTCTTAGTCAATTCTGATTTAGTCTTGTAGATAGAATCAAAAGCAGCATTTAGCGTATCCCAACCGCTTTTATAATCCTTTGAAGCAACAGCTTTAAACACTGTTTCACTAAACTTCACTTCACGCATTAACTCACCTAACTCGTGAGAATATTCATTTTGGCTGTAAACAAGAGAGCTACAACCATCAGCGTTAACCATACTTAAAGACGGGAATGACGCTCTATCGTGGTAATAAAGCTTGAAACCTCTATGCTTCTTGTCTTCAAGCATCGGGAAGTAAGCATCATTTTTTTTGTTGTAATACTCGATTGCTGCTTTCTGATCTTCAAATTCACGAGAAGCTAAATCTCTTGCACCGATTTCGTATTTACGGTTGTTTGATAGACAAGTGTTAGTATCAAAAAGAGCGACAAGCTCTAACTCTGCTTGTGTTCGAGAGTTCTTCACTTGGTAGTTATGATTAGATTGAGCTTCATCAATCAAGAAACTCATCAAGTTCTTAGATAGACCATTTGCATAACTCACAGCATATTGATTTTGTTTAATCTGAAATTGTGGCGAAGCATAGTGAAGTCCAGCAATCAGTGTCGCAATGGTTAAGCAAAACACAGACTTTTTAAGACTAAACTTCTGTTGATTTTCGGCATTAGCTAAACGTCTAACAACGACTGTCAGAATCGACAACACTGCAAGCGTTGAAAATACTGTCAGAAACACAGCAAAGCTCTTGTAAAGCTTATGACTGAACTTTGTAGTGTCATTTAGTTTTGATTGAAGAACATTTTTTGAAGCAGCTTGATCAGCGTCTATATGCTCATTCTCTTCAAAATATTTGTTAAGCGGATTATCGTTAGTATCGTGAAAAGTATCGATTAGACTGATTGTTTTGTCTTTTGATTTGCATATAGAAAAATGTTCTGAAAAAGACATTTTCTCAATAGTTTTCATTCCTCCGTCCAACTCAATACAAGCTTCATCGCTTGGTTCTTGACAACCAGATAGCATTATTATGCTTAAAAATATTAGTATTAATTGTTTCATTCCTTTTTTCTCCTTTGATACTTTACTAATATCATCAAAGAAAAAATAGACAATAGTTATACCATAAAAAGAATAAGCAATGTTTTACAACATTGCTTATTTTTCTTTATTTTGTGGGATAATCTTTGTGTTTAACATTCAATACAATTGCGTATTTCATCAGCATAGCAAGAGAAAAAGAATCAAAGGTTTTTGAAGTGCATAGACAACCGATTCTTGATTGTGTCGTATTAAAATGATTCGCTATGTATTGTTGAGATACATTTAAGCTTCTGATCTTTTCTACAATGCGATTACCAAGAATAATTTTATACATATCAATTGCATTTTGACTATCAGTAAGAGTCATAGTTTTGTAATGAAAAACAGAAATTTTGTATCTCAACACATTGCTGAATGAAAATTTCGATATATCATTCCTTGAATGATTTATCATTTTACTCAAATGTGGCTGTTTACCGTTGATGAAATTACATAACTGGATCTGATTAACTTTTATTTTCTTGAACTTAGATTCAATACGTTTTAGCTCTTTGATTTTATACTTTAAAACCTGCTTTTCTGCCTCTTTGATTGTTGTTGAAAACTTGTAGTAATTATTGATTTTATTTCTCATTTCTATTCTCCTTGTTATACAGACACGAATATAACAATTAAAAAATAAGTCAATTAAAAGCATAAAAAATAAAACTCACAGAATAAAAAAAGCCAGTGTCAAGCTGGCTTTTCTTATGTCATTTTATTCTGTCTATTTATCATTATTATTTACATCGTTTTGATTTTAAGAGTAGTTAACTTGATGTTGTTGATAGTAGCTAAAACCCCATCTCTTGAATGTTTATTAGCTTTGATAATCAGTTCATTATCAGCAGTAAGACCAAAATAAACAGTGTCATTGCCATTCATAGCGATTACTTTTTTAACGTGCATTTCCAGCGTTTTTACGTGCGTTTCAATTGCTTTATATGTGAACCCCTGCGCGATAAGATTAACATGTCTTTGATCTGCTTCTCTTTTCATTAACGCATATTCTTTTTGAGATAATAGAGCCGCTTTAATCTCTTCAAGCGCAAAAGCTTGTTTATCGTCAGTAATAAAAGTGATAGTTGTATTTTTAAAATCGGGTTGATTCACAATACTCGAATAGTAATACATAGTATCTCTTAAAGTTTCAGTCTTTGTTTTTCTTGCCGTGATTTTTCTATAAATTTCTTTAAACATAATTTCTATTTCCTTTTTTAATTGTTTTATTTTTTATATGACAAGTTGTTGTTTTGCCATACCTTTATTAATCCATATTTTAAAAATATGTCAAATCAAAAACAGCAAGTTTTAACCCTTCAAAGTCCAAAAAAAACCTTGTTTAATATAGCTAATGTCATTTTTCCAATTTTTGCAAAAGTGCATAATCTTACGAAAAATTGAATAAAAACTATTTTGTAGTATATCTATTAATAAATAAGGAGATTAAAAATGATTTACGAAAAAGAATACAACACAAAAACAAAAAAGCAGTTAATTGATAGATTGAAAAATAGTCGCAAAGTTGTGATTAACAGTTTGAATAACAATCCTGATTTTGACGCTTGGAGATACTTAGTAGATGTACTTGAAAGTTGCTATATGAATAACCCGAAAGTTATAACTATTGAAGAGTGCCATAAAATTATTTGGGAAATTAAAGAAGATTTAAACATAGAGGTGAAAAGATGAATAATGAATATGAGTTAAAAATTGAAAGATACAAATTCGTAGAATCGTCAGAGACATTGTTTAAAAAAGTCTATGAAGACTTCAAAGACGAATACAGCTATCAAGATTTTAGAGATAGATTCTACACCAAGTATAAAGAACACTATAAATCAGGAATCGCAATTCTACGATTTGATGAGAATGTCATAACAGACTGCACATTTACTCTTGATTGTGGCTATCACGTTTACAGATTTAATGGTGTATCAAATGGTAATACTGCTTTTGAAGGTAGTGATGAGTTTGATTTTGAGGATTTAGAAACATACACAGATAATCTTACTGATTATCTATCAAGTGGTTTTGATGTTTTTCTTAGAATTGTTGATGAAGAAAAGTATTTTGATGAGACTGAATATCTATATTTCAAACCAGAAGACTTTAAAGAGTATTAAAATACTAAGCTGACTATAATTTTTAGTCAGTTTTTTTACGTCTATTTTTCAAGATTATCAAATCATTTTTCTTTTACTTAAACAACAAAAAATCCTTACCATTTTTCATTCTATTCAATTTTTTCATTTTCATGATATGACAAAAGTATGGTCATTAAAAAATGGAGAAACAATTATATGGCAAGAAAAACATATAGAAATAAAAGTGGTAAGCGCACATATAGCAAAGAAGACGCTAAAAAGAAAAACTCAGAAGCATTAGAACTGATTGAAACTCAATTAGCTAAATTCATCGGATCAGATGCAACGGAAAAACCCGATTGGGAAAGTTATATTCATTCAACCGAGCTAAATGTGCCACCAAGAAAGCTTGTAATGGAAGCTGGCGAACATCAAGTAGAACAGTTCAATGTAATCCAGTTCGCTCAGGTTGAAGCTGATATGCACGAAGGAAAAATAGAAGTTAACGTGCCAGTATTTGCAACGTTCAAGCACTTAAACGAGCTTCTAACGAGCTGTAAAGATGAGTTTCGTTTAGACAATGCGCCACAAGGTTTTGATCCAGATAAACCGATGAAAGGCAAAATAGCCAAAGCTGCAGTTATCTCTTCTTTTGCTACTGCTTGGGACACAGAAGAGAAAAAATCACTAACTGGTAAAGATCTTTACAAGCGTATAGATGAGCTTCAAAAGCGTGGATTATCAAGAGAAGAAATGCACGAGATTCTGACTAACTTTCAGACTAAAACCCGTCAATGGCAATACTTTGCTATTGAAGATTTTAAAGACATTCTGCCAGAACGAATTATTGATTCGATTCCAGAGTTTGCAGCGTATGAAAAGTTAAAATCTAAACAAATGACACCAGAGCGTGTAAACCTTGAAGCGAGGATTGACGCTGAAATTGTTAAAATTGCTATGACTACTGAATATGAGCAAATCGACTTTGTTGAAAAAGACTTAAATACAGCACATTGCGTAACAGCCCAAGATAGAAGCCGTTCGACTGTCTTTATGGCAGAAAGAAGCAAGTATATGTCTGATATTCACTATTGCTCTACAATGCTACACGAATTTGTTCATGCAACTCAAAGTATCGATAAGCGCAAGTTAGATTCTAAACGTGTAGATGGTTTAGCTATTAAAGAAGAAATTCTAACTGAATTATCAGCGACTATGATTATGAAAAAGCTTGGTTATGACAATATCAACAAACACGCAGGACTTTTAAAATACTTATCAAATAATGATCTAACACAACTTCAAAAAATGGCTAAAAAGGCTGATACGGTTTACCCAATCGTTTTTAAAGCTTATGAGAAATACAACACACAAGAGCTTCGCAAAGAGCTACGAGAGCGTTTTGAACAAGAAGACAAGCTAAGGCTTGAAGTTGTCAAAGAAAAGCAGCCAGAAGCCGTTGAAGCCGTTGTAGAAGAGGCAGAGAAGCCAACTCGCAGAAGGAATAGAAGACCATAAATGAAAAGCACTCGTTAGAGTGTTTTTTAGTGTCAAAAAAGCCGATGCGTGATCAGCGCCTCAGCTCGTTTGTTTTAACTCTAAAAATATAGTTGTTTGTTATAGTAAGAATCGATACTTACAACTTCCATGATGAACATGGCTATTCTCTGTTGAAATACATAACTATTTTTAGAACTTCATTGCGTATAAAACAACTAAATCTATACTCTTTTAGATATAACATTTTAATAATACTTGTCAAACAAATGATTTAAATTTTGTTCGAGTTCGTAAAAAAGAAGAGTTAGAAAACCCTTCTTTTTAGTATTATTCTCTTATTGGCTCAATGATACTATTTATCAAAATTTCATAATTTTTAATTGATAAACCAGAACTAAAACAGTCTTTATAAATATGTAATTTTGCTATCGATAGTCGAAGAAGCTCTAATTTATAAACATTTGTTGCTTATCGCTTGATGAAAGCGGTGTCCAGAACATCAAAACATCATACAAAACTGCTAATTTTTGGATATTTGTCCAAGCGTCAATCACTCTCATAGCATCATCAATATCAGTAATAGTGTAGCTCGACTCATATATGAAACTTTGATAAAACTCAGAAGACATATTGTTGATTGTTTGAATCAATCCATCTTTTGCGATTTTATGATTTATGCAATAGCCGTTGTAAGCCGTGTAGAATTGATCTTTTAGCTCTTGTGTATAGTCATCTGGTAGAGCTTCACTTGCTACTAAAAGCAGAGATTGAGACATAATATCAATCGCTTGCGATAACTTCACATCATTCTGATTTTTCGCTTGAAACAGCACAGACGCATTGTTTAATAGATTTTTGTTAACGCTTACTGAATGTTTAGTTTTTACTTGTTTAGTCATTTTGAAAACTCCTCTTTGTTATAGTTTTTATGGAAAAAAAGGGAACGTATTCCCTTTTTTATTAGATATGTTTAAGTAAAGTCTTCACTGATTTGCAGTTGTAATACTGCAATACTTTTGCAACGTATTTTTTAGTTCGACAAGCATTCAATTCAGAATATGGAAAAGCTCTTGATGGTGCTCTACAACTGATTAGGTGTGAATTATCAGCATAAAATTTATTTGCTTTTGTCATACCAGAAGGGTAAACCTCACTATTTTTAAGCATTTCGTATACTTTATTGACTATGTTTTTTTGTCTCTGATTTAGCTTTAAAAATGGTAATAGAGTGTATCTTACAAGTGGTTTTCCGTGAAAATTCATCACCGCTTTTAAAATCACTTCTTTCTGTTCGTCTGAAAATATTGAATTATCATCTATATTAGAAACTAATTCATTATTCTCATTTAACTCAATAGTGATGTATTCATAACCTGAAAGTTCATCAATTGTATAGTCAACACGAAACTCAACAACCTCAAATGATGCATTTCCATTTGTATTAATTCTTTTGTTTATTTCTTTTATCTCTATAATTTTCATATTCATTACCTCTTTAAATTATTGTTTTCTTATTATTTGTTATTCCATACATTTTCACTTTGTCAATAATTTTGTAGCACTTTTTTTAATATAATTTTCAAAATCCACATTTAAAGGGATTTAATCAATCATAAAAAAGTAATACTTTTTTATTTATCTGATTTTTTAGAAGCTTTAAACTTCACCTGTCGAAAGGTAGTGATTAAATGCTCGAACGGATTGAAAAGAGTTCATAAGCAACTTTCCTTCAATGTGCTCAGGGGAAGATAATGCACGTTTTACAACATCGTTAGTGATCAAACTACGCTCAGTACAACCTATGATTTTCGTTTTATTGGTTATGCCTTGTGTCGCAAAATCATTCCATTCTTTAATCACATCGTGGTTATAATTCAGATAGAAAGTAGAGAATTTGTTGTGAAACATTTGAGTGTATTCTTGCTGTATCACTGCAACTTTACTAACGTAAGAATCTAAGTCATTCATCAAGATTTTTATGTGTTTATCATTACTCTGGTTAGATAGTTCTTTTTGCAAAGCGAGGGTTGTTGCACCAGTGCCAGAAGCTATATCACCAACATAATACTCACCTTTTTCAACACATAGCATTTGAGCGACTGAATCTGCTATTGAAGTTGGCGTTAAGTGCTGGCAATACTTAGACTTACTGCTGTTTTTAAGAGCGTAGATTTTACCCATCACTTCACCTAAAACATCACGGTAAGGGTGCTTTTTTAGCTCATTTAGATATGCAGTGGTGATCTTTGATACTGACTCTGAATACTCAGAATATTTAGACTCAACTACCCAAGCATTGACGAACACATATTGCATTTCTACGAAAATTTCAAACATTCTTTGTTGCTTGATATCGTGTTGATGTGCTTCTTCATCTATAACTTTTAATACTTTTCTCATAGAATATCCTTTTTAAGTGGTTATGTTTAAAAGCTATCATTGATAACTCTTAAACTTAACCACTGGCGGTTAAGTTGGAGCATTACAAATAAACAATATCAACACCGTTATTTTTCATTTGTTCTATCTGTTTTGAAAACCAAATCTCATCTTTTATGCATTCAGCTATATGTTGTAAATCTTTATCTTTTATCGACCTGATAATCTTGCTTGATACTTCTGAATCAGATATTGCAGACAGTTCGACAATCCCAATTAACAAAAATATGTCAGTATCAATCTGTTTAGCATTATGCTGTTTGCAAAAGCTTTTAGCTTGATTCTTTTTGACAAAATAAAACCCATTGTTAATTTCAGTATGCGTCCAGCAATACTTATCTGTTGATGCTTTTTTCAGATAGTATTTAAGCTCATCTTGATCGATTAGTAGATTCATTAGAGATTCTAATTCTCTATTTTCGTTAAAGATTGCGTTGTATTGTTCAATTTGTGTATTCATATTATATTTCTCTATTGTTTGTTGTTTGTTGTTTGTTAGATAATCTCAATATCAGAGTATTTATTGATTAAACGCTGAATGTCTTCGATGTAATTTTCATAAATTGAACTCACATACTCTTCAACTTCAAAATCTTCATCGTCATAATCATAAGCTGACATAATTTCTTCGGAATATGATTCAAATTCAAAGTCAAAATCAACATCTTGTAGTCTTACACTCGATATCGCTAACTCAACAACATAGTTATAAAAAAGTTGTTGGGACTCTTTAAACTCTTCATAATCGACAATCTCAATATTGTCATTTTTGTCTGTTAGTTTAATTTTCATATTATTTATCCTCTATTTGTTTTAATCTTTGTTTATGCTCATTTTGCATAGCTTCGAACCATTCGCTAACCTGATCTTTTTTTGACTGTTTTTTCCACCTTCTGACTGCCATTTTTGTTATTTCAATATCAAGCAATTCTTCTAAAATATTTAGAAGTTTTGACCTTATAATTACACCCATCAGCAATTGTTTTGAATCAATATCAAAAGCGTTATAAACAACGCTTACAACATTGTGCAGTTCATTTAAATCTGATTTAGATATGATTTCTTTATCATCAACTAATTTGATAAAATGATTAACAACAGCTCTTTGCTCACTTTCAAGACATTTAAGTTCTTCAAAATATTCTAATGTTTCTCGAAATCCAGATAGATCTTTTATTTTTAAATTCATTGTATTTATTCCTCTTTAAGTTTTGTTTAGATGTAGCTTGCCCCTGCCAGTTTTTCAGACATACAAAAGGGACGTTGTTTAAGTATTTTTTAGCTTGCTAACTGCAACTCAACTTTTTTCGCTCGAATAGACACAAACATCTTTGCTAAACAAACAAGCTTTGCTTCTTCTATCAGTTGCGAGTGTCTGTCTTGGAAGTAATCAGCATAATGATTCACGATTACCGCAAGGGTTGTGTATAGCAATGGATCAGGTCTGCAAGCTGGACGATTTGAGCACATTTCTACGATCATTTGAGCGTAGCAATGCTCAGTAAGCGAGTAGTCGTTTACTGTCGATTTGAAACCATTAAAGAGGATTTTTTGATAAACGTTATTCTCAGCATAAGCTTTGTTAAGCATACCAAGAACAAAATCAATTAGCTGATCTTTGCTCGATAAAGTCAAAGATTGTGAGACAGCGTTTCTAACGACTTTTGAGCCGTTGACGAAAGGATTGTAGTTCAACATTAAATCATCAGAATTCATTACATAGTAAAGATGATTCAGCTCTCTGATTTCTTCATTCAAGGAATCAGTAATGTTTTGTAGAGCTTGTTGTAGTTTTTTGTTTTGCATTTTCTTTCTCCTGTTTTATGCAGGGAAAGAACAAAAGTTCCTGTTGGTTAAGTTAATACTTTATACGTGTTTTTTAGTAATCTATATACCAATTGACTATCTATAAAAGTTTCTGTTAAAAGTTTTCCATTTAGTTTTTGTTCTGTTCCGATTTGTGCTGAGAATAATGCCTGGAATTTTTGAAAAAGTCAATAGAAAAAACTTGACATTAAACCCAAGGTGTGATTTAAAATAAAAATTCAATATTTTTTAAGTTATTGAGTTTTAAGAACATTTTATTGCTTTTATACCGAACAAAGCATAAACACAGCCAAAAACAGGTTAAAACCAATTTTTTGCAATGTGATTTGCATCACGTTTTTAGGTCATGAAAATAAATTCAACTTTTTTATTTTAATACTATCAGACACAAAAAAAGCACAAATAATGTGCTTTTTTAGTTTAATAATGATTTTAAAATGGTGATTTAGCGGTGTTATGAATTGGAGAATTAAAATCAGCATATTCAACATTAGCTCCATTTGCGATTGTCCAACCACTTATGTCTTGATTAAAAGAGCTTGCACTACTGAAAATAGACCAAAAATTCGTTCCTTTTGAAACATTCCATTTACTAATGTCTTGATTAAAGTCATATGCTTTGAAAAACATACTCGCAAAAACTGTACCATTCCCTACATTCCAGCCACTTATATTTTGATTGAATTTCACTGCTTGACTGAACATACCCCTGAAATTTGATACATTCTCTACATTCCAATTGTTTATATTTCCATTGAAGCGTTCTGCTGCGTAAAACATATCTAATAAATTTTCAGCATTCGACATATCCCATTTTGACAAATCTTGATTAAAAGAGCTTGTTCTGTAAAACATTCGAGAAAAATTCACTCCATTCTCTACATTCCAGTTGCTTATATCTTGATTAAAAGATGTATCTAAGAACATATTGCTAAAATCAGTAATACCCTTTGTGCAGACGTTCGTCACATCATCACCATTCGCAATCATTGCATCTAATTCGACTCTTGTAAGCTCTGTTTGTGTATCACAAGCATTTTTTGGCGCAGAAAATGGTGATTTCGCTGTGTTGTGGATCGGAGAATTTATATCAGCATTAGTTTTCGTTGCATATTCAGAGATTGCCCAACTACTTATATCCTGATCAAATGCGGTTGCATCACTAAATATAGAATCAAACTTTCTTACCTTTGATACATTCCAACTACTTAGATCTTGGTTGAATGATGATGCACCTGCAAACATTGAACTAAATCGAACACCATTGGATACGTTCCAATTGTTTAATTTTTGATTGAATGAAGTAGCACCAGAAAACATAAAACTGAACTCTTCCCCTTTTGATACATTCCAGCCACTTATATTTTGATTGAATGATGTTGCATTATTAAACATATATGTAAATCTTGTTCCTTTTGATACGTCCCACTTACTTAAATCTTGATTAAATGATACTGCATTGCGAAACATACCCGTAAAACTCGTTCCTTTTGATACATTCCAACCACTTATATCTTGATTGAATGCCGATGCATCGATAAATGTAGATGTAAAATTTATTCCATTCGACACATCCCAATTGCTTATATCTTGATTAAATGTAGTGTTGTAGTCAAAAAGTAATGAAAAATCTGTTATGCAACTTGTATTTACTTTTGTCACATCTTCATTATTTTTTATCATTTCAACCAGATCTGTTCTTGAAACACAAGCCGTTGGTGTTTCTAATTCTTGATTACTTATTGTGCTATGAACAACAGCAACAAACGCAGCATTCGCATTTAGCGAAACTACTGAAAGCAGTGATAGTGTTAAAAGATTTAATCTCATTCTTATTCTCCATTTTTAATTATTGTTTCTTATAATATTTATTTACAACAAATATTTTTTATTCAATAGAGATTTATTAAATATTTTTTAGACTAACAAATATCACTTTAAACAAGGTCTTTTACTTTTGAACTTTTTCCATTTTTGATGAAAAAATGTATAGCAAAAAAAGCATAACTCTTTTAGAAAATTGAAAGTTATATTAAAAATGGTATAGATATTATAGCAATCACAAAAACTATAATGGAGTATCTATATGAATAAACAACAACTATCAAACTTAGTGCAATACATACATATCAAGCAACCTGCAACAAAAGAAGAAAATGATCGCTTAAATCAATTTATCTGCTTAGCTTCTGGCTTTAAATATCAAAGCTTGCTTAAAATTACTGCTAATTTTTCACTGTTAAACAAACAATACTTACAAGCTTATGCTGCTGATAAATATTCAGAATCGACAAAAAAAGCATTAGAGAAAAGAGACAATTTCTATAATAAAATGGTCGATATGTTCATTAAATCTTTTGGCATTGATTTAACTAAAAGCGAAGATCTGACAATTGAAGAAATTTGGAAAGCATTACAGAAGAAGCACAGTCGCTCAGTAGTGATTAAAAGAGTCTTTTTTGAAGAGATTCATCAATCCTTGACGTTTTTTTTAGAACACGATGAGCTTAAAAACGAGTTAATGAATGAATTCAGAAACGTTGGCTTGAAGCCTCGTTCAGTCGTTGCGCTTATTAACGCTCTGACGATTGACGACAAGCCACAATGTTCAGAAGCATATAAGCAAGCTTACTTGGTCTTAGAAGAGCAATTGCAAAGACACTATGAAGAAGTGTCGGTGCTTGAAAGGGGTAGCTGTAAAATGCGATTAGATAGTCTTGTAGAGAATTTGATTCAGTTAAATCAGTTCAGAAACGTTGAAGAGAATTTCAATCTTAGACAGCTTTACTACATACCCGAAGTGATGTTGATAAAAGCGTGTATGAGCCAAGCATTGAACAAAGTTACAGTATAAAAAAAGAACAGGTTTGAAACCTGTTCTTTTCATTTATCTACGTTGTCGATTTCGACTTCTACGATCTTGTTTTTGAGAGTCGTTTTTTTGTTGTTGCTGTTCAAGTGCATTATCTACATCATTTTCAAGCTCTTTCAGTAATTCAGCATCGTGATCCACTACTTGCGCTACTTCAAGCACTTCTTCTTGTGCTTGTTCAACGGTTTGCTCTGGCTCAACCTCATCATTTTTAACGTCTGACTGATCATCATCAATTTGCTGTTTTTCAACATTTAGACGCTCATAATAAGCAAGCTCACCTTCATCACTGTATGTCGGTGATGGTGCATTTTCTTGCACTGGCAATTCGTCAAAATCAGTCTCTTGGTTCTCGAATGTTTGTTCTTGCTGAACGTCAGAATCTTCATTAACTGGTTCACTCGTGAAATCAAAACCATCATCAAATTCAGGCGGTTCTTCATAAGCGTTGGATGAATCTTGAACTGGTATTGCAGCTTTTTCGTTTAGCTCATTAGCAAAATCACTCATCTCTTGCGAAACAACTTCATTCTCTTGCTCTACATCGCCTTGCGATGTTTGTTCTGGTTGAAATTCTGGTGATTCAGTGTCGCTTGTTGGTTCAGATTTTGGCTCTTCTACAACGTTCTTTTCTGTTTGTTTAGACTCATTTTCAATAGCTTCAACAGGAACATCAATCGGTTTTCCGATTTGTAGAGAGTTATCAAGTTCTAACTCTTGATTAACTACTAAATCTTGTTTTTGTAGTTCTTTTAGAGCTTCTTTGTATGCTTTTGGCACTCCAAAGCCACAACTAATTTTTGAAATATCATATCCATCAGCTTTTAACTCTTTCCACGCTTCAACGACATTTTTAAGCGTCTCTTCATCTTTTGGAGCGTTGTTTAATACAGGTGGTTTTACATTGGCGAACATTGATTTAATCTGTTTAACCGAAGCGTCAGCACCAGCACTCGCATTTTTATAACCGCCCCCAATGGCTTTTGTGTAAGTCGCAAAGGTGTTTGAATCTGGATCAAAAACACGCTCTTTAAGCACACCTTGCTTTTCAAAAGACAAAGACTCTTTCAGCTTCTCACGATACTCTTTTTCCCACTCATCGTATTTTTTTATTTGCTGTTGAATTTCACTATCACTCTGATTCTCTGGTTCAGCTTTTTTAAGAGGGTTTACATCATTAACACCAGAATAATCAACAAATTGCTCTTCATCAGAATTACCAATAACCAGATCATTTTGTTCATCATTCGTAGCTTCATCAGTTGCTTTAAAGTCGTTAATTTTTGCAGGGTTAAACTTCATCAACGTCTTATCTTGATCTAAAACGTCTTGGTCATTTTGAGCTACAAAAGCCTTTTGTTCAGCGTCTTGAAAGTCAATCACTTTGTCTTGTAAAAGCTCATTTGCTTCTGCTGGCATTTGAAGATAGTTCTGTTCTTGGTCTAAAAATATCTCAGGTCTAATATCGTATTTTGAACATTGGTTGAAAAGCTCATCAACAAACTCTTCATTAGATTCAAAGTTTTGTTGGTTCATATTCACTCTCAATGAGTTCAAATCAGAAGGTCTTTGCTTCAAAGATTCTTCTGTCTTTTGGATTTTGGTTTTTGTGTATTCTTCTCTATTCATTTAAAAATTCCTTGTTTTTCAGTTGTTAAGCACATTTCCAATTTTTGCAAAAGTGCTATTGTAAATCGTCCAATATTAGTTCAGTCTCATAAAGCTCTTGCTCATTCCAGTCGATTGAAGCCATTTCAGAATCAGCTTTAATCACCTGTTCGATAGCTCTTTGTTTCACCTTCCTGTAAAAGCTTGTTGCTTTTAAGTTCTGGTGAAGTTGGTGCAACTCTTCTTGATCAATCAATTCATAATCTGAATCGTGTTCAATCATTGAATTATCTTTCGTCATTAACTCATAGCCGTTAAGCATTGTTAGACTCAATACAAAAGTCTCTTCATCAACTATAAAATGAAACTCTTCATAGTCTAAATCGTAGTCAATAACGTCAATAAAAATGTCGTAATCTTTGTTAAAAACCTTACTGTTAATCATATAAATATTTCTCCTTAGTTATACTATATGTGATATCAAAAAAATAAGATTTTGCAAATCCAGATACAAAAAAAGAAGCAATTAAGCTTCTTTCTTTGGAAATATCAAAAAGGAGTTTTTTCAATATTTCTTGTTTAAAAGTTATCGTCTTGGTTTAAAGCTATTCCTTGCTTTTGGCAACTTTGACTTAAACTTCATTTCTTGATTCTCAAACTTAACCCCATCGGCAAGATCATCAAGTGTCATTTCTTTCTTTTCATTGATAAATTTTAAATCTTCGTGATTAAATTTTATCTCTTTATTATTTATGTCTTTCATAGTAATAACTTCCTTGTCATGTATTCAATAAAACATATTAAAAGAAAAATGCAAGAGTAAAACGAAAAAATATTTTAATGCTATTTTCTATAAACGTGAGATTAAATCTAATTTTTTGAACCTTGTCTTTACTCAACAATATTCAAGCTGGCGTTTGTCCTACGCAGAAAGATACGCATAACTTTACAACAAACATTAGAAACAACGGAATGAAGGGAAAAATCAAACATAGAACAATAATAATTATATTATTGTGATTCTTCACGCTCTTATGAGCGTGTCTTCTGGATTATTTAAGATTGCGAGGGTTGTTGTTGTGGGTTTGATGTGGGTTATTCATAAAAAATGATAAGCTTTTGCTTATCACTTTGTTTTATTCATTGTCATTGTTTGAACTTTGATTTGCAGATACATTCATAAAAGCATTGAGTGCCAAATCAGCATTTTCATAAATCATTTTCTTTTCTTCATCGCTCAACTTTTTTGCGTTTGGTAAGTTATGACTTACTTCAAAGACATTGTGCTTTGATTCTACGTAAGAGCTACTAACTGAAATATTGAAAAACATATTTTGTGTAATATATATACAAACTAACATCAAAAAAACTGGCAGCAGAGAAGTTAAACAATCTTTCGATAAATCAGAATTAAAAAATATTTTCATACTTTCGCTCATAGAATTACTCACTTTTCACTGAATTTTGTTTTAACAATAACACTACTAAACAAAGACCGAAGTAGCAGTAAACTAAGATAAATGGCTTATATATAGCTGTCGTGATAAGTTCAGCACTAAACATCGTTATAATCCCCGTTATCAGCATCAAAGCGTTAGCGCATACAGCTTGATAAAACTCCTTACCTTTTTGCTTATACTCCATAGCTTGAAGCGTCATAAAGACACTGGTTAAGATATACATAAACATAAGAATCATCAAAGCTATGGCTAAGATTGGTTCTTGCACAGCAAGCCATTCAATTGAACTTTTACTTGCTACTGTGTAGATAGATATTGATACTGCCATTAGGTTTAATAAAATACTTTTTATACTCATTTTTCTATTCCTCTCTTTTAATTTATTGTTTTATAAAAATAACTCTGCAATAACGACAACTACACACAGCATCACTAATGCTTTTTTTAACTTACTTAGTTTGTTGATTTTCAATGTTTCAATTTGCTTTTCAACACGTTCAATTTCTCTTTTCAAATACTCTTGTTCATTATCGAAATTTGCATAAGAAAAGGCAGTATCACAATCATAACTTTCAGCTTCAATCTCATTAGATAACTCTTTGCTTAAAGACTCTAACAACTGTTCAACTTCAACTCTTCTATTCATTAAAATATCAAGTTCAGCTTCTTTATCATCTATCAACGATTTTGTTTTAGACACTATGTTTCTTATACCCAAATCTTTAACTAATCTTTCTAAATCATTCACTTCGTTGATTTTTGATTTGATTAAGTAATAGTGTTGATAGTAGTTATGAATCTTGTCAGCTTCAAAGCTTGAAACACTCTCTTGCTCTTCAAACAGATCAACTTTGTCTTTCAGTTTTTGATTTTGAAGAATGTAATCATTTATGATTTTTTGTTCACTTTCGATTTTAGAAAGCAACTCTTTTCTTTGTTTTTTCATTCTAAATTTCCTTCTGCATATATGATTTATGTATCATTTTTTATGCTTTTTTCAATATACATTGAATGAGATATCACAGAGGGACAGCAAGAATGCTTTTGTTGCGTGGTTTTGATGAATGAGATTTTTTATAGAGTGGCAAAATTCTAAAAAAAATAACAGGTATAAAAAAGGCACTTATGAAAGTGCCTTTAAATTATCAAACAAAGATTTGATCTGACTGTTCGATTTGCCTTTTTATTTTTAGGTATTTCGCTGGATTTTCTTGATAGAATTGTGCCATTTTTTCAACTGGCGGGTATTTTTTGCTCTCTAATCCTTCCAGATAGTCTATTGGTAAAATTATTGTAGTTGTATAATCAATCGAATCTTTAACTGTCTCTGTTTCTATCACAGGTAAAATATCAAACAATTCTTCGTTTTCAAGCTTGCGATCAACAGGAATAAATCTTGAATAACCATCAAAAAAGTCAACTTTCAAAAGATTTCTTCCAAATGGATTGTCTGCGTCTTTTTTATTGATCAAGTTCATAGATTTGATTATCTTTTTCAATTCTATATTTAGTTTTTCCCTTTTTTCAACATCTCTTTTTTCAGACACAACATCTATCAGTTCGTAAATCGAATCATTGGTATCTATGCTATTCTTGTGTCGCATATTGATAGCTAATATATCGCTTTCAATAGCTTTCATCTGATCTTCATACATTTGAATTCGTAGTTCTTTTTTGGAGTAATCGTGTTGAACTTTTTCAAGCAATGATGGAATCGTAATATTAGATATATTGTTAACCAACTGTTCAATTTCGACTTGTACTTGTGATTTTAGTAGATTTATTTGATATTGATCGTGCCGTAGTCTTGTCAGTTCTTCCATGACAGCACTATCGTCAACTTGATACCCAAGCACTCGTCCAATGTTAATGTTTCTGCAATAACTCAATAGATTATGTTCAAAAAACTCAACACGGTACGTATACGCATCACATTTACCTGATCGAGAATAACTACAAACTAAGTTTGCGTGTCTGCCTGAACGTTTATCATCATTTACTACATAGCTATATCCACATTTAGGACACTTTAAAATCCCTTGCGCAATGTTTGCTACTCGCTTATTTGGTTTTGTATTTGATTGCTTTCTTTCACCCATCATCTTTCTTAACATAAGAAACTCAATCTCTGTCAACAATGCAGGGTAAAATCCTTTTGCCGTATAAACAGGGATACGCACCTTTTTCCCTAATTTTTTTCTATCATACAGCCCTTGCTGAACATCCTTTTCTGTTGGGTAATAGTCTTTATGAAAGATCAGATTTCCAATCAATGATTCATTACTATCATCTGTAAGAACCTGATAAAAAGTGTGTGTTTGAAAACCTTTTTTTGTATCTTGTTTCTTTGAAAACTCGACTTTGAATTCGCCCTTAGTTATAGCATCATTTAAACGTCTGATTGACGAAGTTAGACCGTATCCATCAAGCATTCTTTCTAAGAAAAACTTCATTGCTTTTCTATTTTCTTCTATAAATTCAAAACCTCGATTATCTGGCTTCGGTTTAAGCCACCAAGGACAAGTTTTTGTCGGGTTTAAAGGATAATTCAGACCACCTCTTTGATCCTCAGTCAAATCGAAATAATCAATGACTTCTTGGCGTTTTTTCGACCAGTTTTCACGATGTCGCATTTCTTTCATTCGGCTCTCATTATGTGATCGAGAAAGCGTGAGAAGCGCAGAAAACAAGTCCAACATTCCCATATCTGATTTGAGTGAGTTCAAGGAATAGATTTTTTGTTCATTTTCAGCCACAACTACGATGTTGCAGTATTCAACCAAATCTAAGAAAAGCTTGTTTGCAGTATGCAGATCTGAACGTGTTAATCGGTCAAGGGATTCTATGAAAAAGAATGTGTTTATCTCGCCCTTCTCGTTATACACTTTTGGAAGTTCACCACCTTTAAACAGGTTTATCAGTTCTGATAACGAACCTTGCGTCATGTTTTTGCCACGGTATGCTGACACACCACGATCTTTCAGAGATATTATATCGTTGAGTGGAACACCATGTGTTTCACAAAAATCAATTACATACCTTTGGGTCAATTCATCTTGTCGATACTCTGATAAACCTTCTTTTTGTATGCTTGTAGAAAATCGTGTGTAAGTGATCACTACGGGTTTAACGTTCGATACCACTACTGCTAAATCATTGAGTCTCATATTTAAACTGACCTAAATGTTTCATTGTTTCGAACATAATACCGCTATAATCTTCTTTTTACTATTAACAAAGTAATGATTATCGCCCCTATCGGCGTTTTTGGTCTAATGGCGGAAGCCGTTGGTACTTTTGGTTTTGGCGCGTTAATGGTCGTATTTAAGCTGTTTATGGTTTATGTTGCCGCTATTTTTGTGTTCGGTTTTATCGCTTACCCATTAATGGTAGGTCTATTAACTAAAACTTCAGCCAAGAAATTCCTTCTTGCAATGAAAAAGCCACAAGCCGTTGCTCTATCTACAGCCTCTTCAATGGCTACACTGCCAGTAACAATGGAAACTGTTGAGAAAGACCTAGGTGTTCGCAACTCTACCGCCTCGTTTGTTCTGCCATTAGGCGCAACCATCAATATGTCTGGTAACGCAATTTACTACGGCTTAGTTGCTATCTTCTTTGCTCAGCTATTCAACATTGATTTATCAATTGGCGCTTATCTAGCAATTATTGTTACATCAACACTTGGGGCTGTTGGTCAAGCAGGTGTTCCTGGCCCATCATTCTTAGTGGTTGCGGTTTTACTTGCCGCAGGTATTCCTATTGAAGGCCTACCGCTTCTATTCGCTTTAGACCGTATCTTCGATATGATCCGTACCGCGCTTAACATCACTGGTGATGCAGCGTGTGCTGTGATTGTTGATTCAATGGTTGAAACAACAGACACAATAGATACACCTATTGAAAATAAATAAGCATAAGATTCATTCTCTTTAATAAAGATAATTAGGTCAATCCGTATGAATTGGCCTTTTCTTTTTCTATCTATTTCCGCAAAAATGTAACAAGCAATTTTTAGCGATTCCCTCCCCTGTAAATTTTCGATACACTCGCTACATAATTAATTATTGGCTCAACCTATATATATGAAACAAATTTTAGATTTTATTCCACTGATCATCTTCTTCACTCTATACAAGATGTACGATATCTACACCGCAACAGGAGCACTAATCATTGCAACTGCAGTGCAGCTAATTGTAACTTATGCTCTATATAAGAAAGTTGAAAAGATGCAACTGATCACCTTTATTATGGTGACAGTCTTTGGTGGCATGACAATATTCTTGCATGATGACAACTTTATTAAATGGAAAGTTACCATTGTTTATTGTGTGTTTGCAGCAGGTTTAATCGTTACCCACATTCTTGGTAAACCAGTGATTAAAAGCATGTTAGGCAAAGAAGTTACCTTACCTGATGATAAATGGGCAAAGATTAATCACGCATGGGTGCTGTTCTTTACGGTTTGCGCGATTGCTAACTTGTACGTTGCATTCGAAATGCCACTTGATGTGTGGGTTAACTTTAAAGTCTTTGGTTTATTAGGCTTAACCTTCTTATATACTCTATTTACAGGCATGTACGTCTACAAACACATGCCAAAAGAAAAAAAAGAAGAACAAGAATAGCTAAAACGATAATGATTAAGCCGTGTATACAATACGGCTTTTTTATGTGCTAAAATTGGCTTAACTTCATTTTAGTTGTATTGGAAACCACTTTGACAACCCCAGATCACTTTGGACAAGCCCCTAAAGGCCAACTGCTTCTTCGTACTCTCTCTATGCCCGCTGACACCAACGCGAATGGTGATATTTTTGGTGGTTGGATTATGTCACAGCTTGATTTAGCTGGTGGTATTTTAGCGAAAGAGATTTCAGGGGGACGCATTGTTACGGTTTCAGTATCAAGTATTACCTTTAAAAAACCTGTAAAAGTAGGCGATGTGGTTTGCTGCTACGGTGAATGTGTGAAAATTGGCCATACTTCAATGTCAGTTAATCTTGAGGTATGGGTTAAGCCAATTAAAGAACACGGTGTTGGAGATCGCTTTATGGTTTGTGATGCCACTTTTAACTATGTTGCGATTGATTCGAGTGGAAAACCGCGTCCAATCCCTAAAACTGCGTAGTTATTAGAATTTTTCTGATTAATTCATAAAAAGCTCTGGTTTATGGCTAGAGCTTTTTTTATGATGGCTATATCAATGACGATACAACATAAAAGGACTCAACCATGTGGTATGTAATTTTTTCTCAAGATGTTGAAAACAGCCTAGAGCGTCGTTTAAGTGTTCGTGAAAAACATCTAGAGCGCCTTACCCTGCTACAAAATGAAGGTCGTTTATTGGTAGCAGGGCCAATGCCTGCAATCGACTCAGAAAACCCAGGAGAAGCAGGCTTTACTGGTTCAACGGTAATAGCTGACTTTACTTCATTAGAAGCAGCTCAAGAGTGGGCTAACAATGATCCATATATTGATGCCGGGGTTTATGCGAATGTCATCGTTAAACCATTTAAAAAAGTACTGCCCGCTTAATTTCTTGTTTAAACATGACCTATTACTTTATTCATGTTCATAACTCACTTGTATTTAACTAAAAAAGAATCACAATGAAAAAACTTATTCTTACTGCGTTAAGCGCTATTCTACTTTCAGGTTGTGCTTCTAACGAACAACAACAAAAAATAGAAATGTTGGCAGACTATCGGGCTAGTATTCTTGCCAGTACCCTTCCACTAGAGATGGGACAACTCACCTTAATTCAAGTAAAAGAGAAGCAAGGTGTCGTTGAAATGATCTTTTTAGACAGTGGCGCTGGTGAAATGAGTACTAATCAAATCATTGAAAACAGCATCACAACTTACTGTAAAGATAAGGAAATCCGCCCTGTACTAGAAAAAGGCGTTTCTTATCGTTACCTAATTCGTAACTCTCGTGGCCAAAAACAAAACGATATTTTTGTTAATGAACAGTCGTGTTTAGATCGTGAACAAATGAACGAAGAAAAATAAAGTTCATACCGACAGAGAATAAAAAGCCCTCTCACTAATAATAATGAGAGGGCTTTTCTAAATTTATACCGCTTATAAACTAACGGGTAAAACGCATCACTTTTAAGCCGCTTTCAGGGTTAATATCTGCAAACTCTGGCGGGTTATCTAAACGCTCTACAAACTTCAGCTCTGGCGCTTCCTCTGCCATTCCATCAATTAAGAAATCAGTAGATACCGCCGGTGAATTCACACAAGCTAGCACTTCACCCGTTTCACTCAATAAACTAGGTAAACGACGTAAGATCTTTTGATAATCTTTAGTTAATGCAAAACTGCCTTTTTGAAAACTTGGCGGATCAATAATGATCAAATCATACAAACCCAGTTTCTTAATCTTGCCCCAAGACTTAAAGATATCATGACCTAAGAATTTTACTTTTGATAAATCGTGTTCGTTTAAACGGTGGTTATCACGACCACGGCTCAGCGGACCTTTCGCCATATCTAAATTAACCACTTGAGTTGCGCCACCCGCAATCGCAGCAACAGAAAAGCCACACGTATATGCAAACAAGTTTAATACCGATTTACCTTCACTGTGCGCTTGAACCCATTTACGACCATAGCGCATATCTAAAAATAGCCCCATGTTCTGATTCTTTTTAAGCTCTAGCTGATATTTCAAACCATTTTCTACAGCAACAGGGAAAGAATCTTCACTGCCCCACACGACTTGAGTAGGTGCTAATTCTTGATAACGGTGTTGTAATAAAATAGCTTGGCCTTTAGCATTTTTCCATGCATCTGATCCGGCAAAGGCGTTCAACTTTGATTCTAGAGCTTCAACAAAAGCAGGATCTTGCTCTTTAAATAGCGCCACGACTAGTTGACCTTGAAGCCAATCAACGGTGAGCTGTTCTAAACCTTCAAAACATTGTCCACGACCATGGAATAAACGACGAAGCTCATTCTGTGATGTTGCTAACTGTGCTTCTAAATGGGTAAATAACGTATCTAATGCTTCTATCTTCATGATTTCTTCTTAATCTCTGGCCAAGTTAATGTCCACGGTGTTTGCCACTGCGCTAATCCTACTTGAATGGTGTCATCTTGCCACTCTTCGCCTTGTTTTGGGACTTCTACAAATTCAAACGCTTGTTCTTGATAAGTAAAGCGTAAAGCATACGCATGAAGATAACCGCGATCTGCTTTAGATGAGCTATAAATTGAATCACCCAAAATACCCGAACCGACACTCTTTAATGCGACTCGAATTTGATGAGTTTTACCAGTATGAGGCTTACATAAAAATAGACGATTGCCATTATGTGCAGCCGTTGAGAAAAACTGAGTAATTGCAGGGTTTTCTTTACTGTTGATCAGCTTCCATGATGCTCTACGTGAACGCTCCATATCGCCAATAACCAGACCTTGTTTTTTCTTAGGCTTTTTATCACCAATCGCAAGATAGTATTTTTCAACTAAACGCTTTGCAAATAGCTGTGATAATTCACTGGCTGCTGATTGGTTTCTCCCAATAAGCAATAGCCCTGATGTCATCTTGTCTAAACGATGAATTAAATAAAGCTGCTTATCTCCACTAACTTTAGCTAACTCAATCAATAATGAGGTTTCACCGTCGTCTTTATGAACACTGATGTTTGGGTGCTTATTTATAACAAGAAAATCTGAATTTTGATAAAGGATATCGAACATTGGCGCTCCTAAAATTGAGCGCAGAGTATAGCGAGGATGGTATCTCAATTCCAATAAAAACGCCGATCAGATGATCGGCGTTGAGTTATTATTTGTAATTAAAGAGTCTTACTTATGACGTTCTTTCAGTTTATTAATAACATCATCGAACGATAGACCTTGATCTTGAAGCAGAACAAACAAGTGGTACATTAAATCTGCTGATTCACACACTAACTCCGCCTTGTCACCCGACGTCGCTGCAAGCGCGACTTCAACGCCTTCTTCGCCAACTTTCTGCGATATACGTTTGGTGCCACGGGCATAGAGACTTGCTGTGTAAGATGAGTCAGGATCAGCATTCTTACGCTCGGCAAGTAGCTGTTCCAACTGATGAAGCCACACCAATTGCGTTTCTTCGGTTTTATCGCCATCCCAACAAGTGGTTGTTCCTGTGTGGCACGTTGGGCCTACTGGATTAACTTTAATAAGCAAAGTATCGTTATCGCAATCTAGAGAAATATTAACTAGATTCAAGCTATTGCCAGACTCTTCGCCTTTGGTCCATAAACGATTTTTAGTTCGAGAGAAAAATGTAATCTTCTCTGTTTCTAATGTTTTCGACAGTGCTTCTTGGTTCATGTAACCCATCATCAATACTTGGCTTGAACCAAAATCTTGAATAATAGCAGGCACTAACCCATCAACTTTTTCCCAATCAATTCGTGTTGCTAATTCTTGTTGGCTCATCGGCGTACCTCTACATCCTGTTCGGCTAAATATTCTTTCAACTCACCAATATTGATGATTTGTTTGTGAAATACTGACGCTGCTAAAGCACCATCAACATTGGTTTTCTTATAAGCATCCGCAAAGTGAACCATTTCACCGGCACCACCTGATGCAATTAATGGCACATGGCACACTTCTCGTACCATTTTCAACTGTTTTAAATCGTAACCGTTACGCACACCATCTTGGTTCATCATATTTAATACGATTTCGCCTGCTCCGCGTTTTTGAGCTTCTTGCACCCAATCTTTGGTTTCCCATTTGGTTGCTTTGGTACGCTCTTCATCACCAGTAAATTGATAAACTTGGTATTTACCCGTTTCTTTATCGAAGTATGAGTCAATACCAACCACAATACACTGAACGCCAAATTTATCTGCAAGCTCTGTGATAAGTTCTGGGTTCGCTAATGCAGGAGAGTTAATTGATACTTTATCCGCACCAAACTCTAAAATCTTCGCCGCATCTTCTGCCGTTTTAATTCCACCAGCCACACAGAATGGAATATCAATCACTTCAGCTACGCGTGCAACCCAGCTTTTATCGACAACGCGTCCATCACTTGATGCGGTAATATCATAAAATACCAATTCATCGGCACCCTCTTCTGCGTAACGCTGAGCTAACGGAACGATATCACCAATAATCTCGTGATTACGAAATTGAACGCCTTTAACCACTTGCCCATCTTTTACATCAAGACAAGGAACTATTCGCTTTGCCAACATTGGAATGCCTCCTCTGCGGTAAACTTACCATCAAGCAATGCTCGACCAACAATCACACCAGCAACACCAGAGCCTTTCAGCGCAGCGATATCATCTAATGAGCCAATGCCACCGGATGATTGAAATTGAACTTGTGGGTACTGTTTACATAGGTCTACGTAGAGTTCTACATTCGAGCCTTGCAGCGTGCCATCGCGTGAGATGTCAGTACATAATACGTGCTTAAGGCCAACCGTTAGGTAATCTTCAAGCAGCGCTTCAATAGTCACGCCTGAATCTTCTTGCCAACCTGAAATAGCAACGTTGCGAGTTCCGTTTTCATCAATGTTAATATCTAGCGCTAACACGATTTTTTCAGCACCGTATTTTTCCATCCAACCTTTGACTAATTCTGGCTGCTTAACTGCTGTTGAGCCAACAACCACACGTTGTGCTCCGGCGTTTAATAGATCTTGAACATCTGCTTCATTACGAACACCACCACCAATTTGAATATTGGCAGGCGTACTTGCTAATAAGCGTGCAATTAAGTCCAGTTGACGCGCTGTTGTGTCTTTTGCACCCGTTAAATCTACAAGGTGTAGCCAATTTGCACCCGCTTGGTGGTACAGATTGAACTGCTCAGCTGGATCAACTTTGTATTCTGTTACTTGCCCGTAATCGCCTTGAAACAGACGAACCACTTGGCCTTCAATTAAATCTAATGCTGGAATGATCATAAATATCCTTTTACGCCTCACTTTACTGTGAGTTCCTAATTTTTATTTACGCTATCAAATACTGTACTTTCAGAGTAATAGAGTTCAGATCGCTTAGCTTGAAGAATTCAGAAAAGCCGCTATAACATTGATTATCACCTCACCTTCCTCTGAACTCTGCAAGGGAGCTTACGACCGATCTGAACTCTTTCTATTCTGCCCCTTTCTTTTACAACTCCAAAAAGTTCTGAATAAGCTTTGAACCTACTTTACTTGAGCGCTCTGGGTGAAACTGAACACCATAATAATTACCCGCTTGTAATGCTGCAGTAAACGGCTGTCCATAGTCACACGATGCAATGGTGTAATCACCCACTTGCATGCCAAAGCTGTGTACAAAATAAAAATAACTTTTCTCTGGAATGTCTTTAAACAGCGGATTACCTTCCACTGACTTAATGGTATTCCACCCCATATGGGGCAGTGGTAAATCTCCTGTTTGAAGCTTACGAACTTCACCATCACATAAACCTAAGCAATCCACAATTTGATCTGCTTTTTGGCCTTTCTCTTCAGAGAGTTTACCTAGCAGTTGCATACCTAAACAGATACCCAATAGCGGCTTTTTAACTTGTTTAACCAACTCAATAAGGTCACGTTCAGCCAAGTTTTTCATTGCTTCACTTGCTGTACCAACACCCGGTAAAAATAACTTATCCGCAGCTAAAACCACTTGTGGATCTTTGCTTATCGTAACGTCATAACCCAAACGCTCAATCGCAAATCTCACTGACGATACGTTAGAACAGCCCGTATCAATAATAACGACATTTTGTTTTGTCATAGTCACTCCTACAGTACACCTTTTGAGCTTGGCAGTTCATTTCCTTCCACTTTAATCGCTTGGCGTAACGTACGACCAAACGCTTTAAATAGGCTTTCAATAATGTGGTGATCATTATGACCAGCAGAAGAAAGGTGTAACGTACAAGCAAGGGTATCCGTTAACGAGCGGAAGAAGTGAACCACCATTTCTGTTGATAAATCCCCTACTTGATCACGGCTAAATTCCGCATCAAATTTCAGATATGGGCGACCTGATAAATCTAACGCACATTGGGCTAAACACTCATCCATTGGTAAGCTAAAACCAAAGCGACCAATGCCTCGTTTGTCACCCAAGGCTTCTTTTAACGCTTCACCTAGTGCAAGAGCCGTATCTTCAATAGTGTGGTGATCATCAATGTGTAAGTCACCCTCTACATTGATCTTCATTTGGAAACCGCCGTGCGTAGCGATTTGATCAAGCATGTGATCAAAGAAGCCAAGGCCAGTACTGATCTCATTTCCACCTTGCTCATCCAAATTAACAAACACTTTAATGTCCGTTTCTTTGGTTGTACGTATTACTTCTGCAGTTCGTGCATTTACGGTCAGATCTTTTAAGATCGCAGGCCAATTCATTGTCTCAGGGTTATATTGAATACCACGGATCGCCATGTTCTCTGCTAGTTGAAGATCCGTTTGACGATCACCAATCACGACTGAGTGTTGAAAATCCACTTTTCCACCTTGAAGATATTCTTTTACCATGCCTAACTTTGGTTTGCGGCATGAGCAGTTGTCTTCTTCAAAGTGAGGACAGATCAGTACATCATCAAACTTCACGCCTTGAGATTCAAAAAACTCCATCATCATATTGTGTGGCGCATCAAACTCATCTTGTGGGTAGCTATCTGTACCTAAACCGTCTTGGTTGGTTACCATCACTAAACGGTAACCGGCATCTTGAAGAGAAAGTAGAGAAGGAATAACCAAAGGTTCAAACTTTAGCTTATCTAAACGGTCTACTTGAAAATCCACCGGCGGCTCAACAATTAAGGTGCCATCACGATCGATAAATAAAATCTTTTGTTGTTTGCTCACAGGAACGTCCTTTTAATTTTTCTTTTTTTAATTTTATCCCCAACGCCTTATTCCTAAGCTTGGGGATAACATCACAGTAATTGGTTGCGAATAAAGCCCAATGTTTTTTCACATTCTTCGCGGTTACCCACACTAATACGTACACAATCTTTAATTGGCGAATTACGTAAAATAATGCCGTGATCCCATGCGGCTTTAAATACGGCATCACCATCTGTAAACTTCACTAACAAGTAATTACCCCAACCATCAAACACTGTAACTCCAGGTAATACCATTAGCCCTGCTTGTAAATAAGCACGATTTGCACTTAAATCAAGCATTTGGTATTTCATGCGAGCTAAACCGACTTCAGATAAGGCCTGAGTCGCGATTTCAGCCACAGGAACTGGCACTGGGTATGGCGCAATTACTTTAAGTAATACATTAATCAGTTCTTCATTTGCTAATGTAAAACCACAGCGTAACCCCGCTAATGCAAAGGCTTTAGACAACGTACGTAAGATAGCAAGATGTGGATAATCAGCCAGTAAATCGACTGTAGATTTCTCCATACAAAAATCGATGTAAGCTTCATCCATAACAACAATGGCGCGATCTTTTGTCATCTCAAGCAATGAAAGAATGTCTTTACGATTAACGATGTTGCCCGTTGGGTTATTTGGACTACACACAAATACAACTTTAACATTTTCTAAGCTTGCTTCTATTGCAGAAAGATCTAACTGCCAATCAGAAGTAAGTGGCACCGTTTTAGTCTCTACACCAATCGTTTCTGCACTGATTGAGTACATGCCATAAGTTGGTGGACAATATAAAATCGCATCTTCATTTGGCTCACAGAACGCACGAACTAATAACTCAATGCCTTCATCAGCACCGCGTGACGTTAGCACTTGCTCTGACCTTACATTTGCGTAAGCCGCATAAACATTAATTAGCTCTGGTGGTTGACATTCGCTGTAACGATTAAGGCGTGCAAAATTGAATTTGTATTCATTATCAAATGGAGATTCATTGGCGTTTAACCACACATCCCCTGTACCACCAATGCGGCGGGCTGAGAGATAAGGCGTTAATGCTTGTACTTGTTTTCTGGCTAACTTTTCCATCATGAATTCCTATTGATTTGCTTCTTGTTGATTGGCTTCTAATTTAGCTAATTTTTCAATTCTGATTGTAACCGCTCGTTTGTGAGCATCAAGCCCTTCAGCTTCTGCCATTGTGACTACCGTTGAAGCTAACCCTTTTAAACCATCTGCTGTTAATTCTTGCACTGTCATACGTTTAGAGAAATCCGCAAGACCTAGGCTTGAATAGGTTCTCGTATAACCGTAAGTAGGCAATACATGGTTGGTCCCTGATGCGTAATCCCCAGCTGATTCTGGAGAATAGTCTCCTAAGAAAATAGAACCGGCATTATCTAGCAGTGGCAATAACTCACGAGGATTTTTAGTTTGAACAATTAAGTGCTCAGGACCATAAAAGTTTGAGATTGAAACACATTGCGTTAGTGAATCAGCAATAATCAACAAACTAGAAGCGAGTGCTTGACGAGCAATATCTGAACGTGTCAGCACTTTCAATTGTCTCTCTATTGCATCAGCAACTTGATCGGCAATGATCGGAGATGGCGTAACAAGAACCACTTGTGAATCCGGACCGTGCTCAGCTTGGCTAAGGAGATCGGCAGCAATAAAATCAGGATCTGCTGTTTCATCAGCAATAACCAAAACCTCTGATGGGCCCGCAGGCATATCTATCGCAGCACCACGGAAATCATTGGATACCTGACGCTTAGCTTCCGTTACGTATGCGTTACCTGGGCCAAAAATCTTATCCACTTTAGACACCGATTTTGTGCCATACGCCATGGCGGCAACCGCTTGTGCCCCACCAATGTTGTACACCTCATCAATCTTACACAGTTTAGCGACATACAAAATTTCATCGGCGATTGGCGGTGGTGAACACAACACCACTTTTTGGCATCCGGCAATTTGTGCAGGGATGCCTAACATTAATACCGTTGATGGTAATGGCGCACTGCCGCCAGGGATATAAAGACCCACTTTGTTGATCGGCATGGTGATTTGTTCACACACCACGCCTGGTTGAGTTTCTACTTTTATTGGTTGTGGCTTTTGTGCTTTGTGAAACTTAGAGATATTACTATACGCTTGTTGTAGCGCCGCTTTCATCTCTTCAGATAAACGTTCACTTGCCGCATCAATCTCTGATTTAGAGACTCGAATCGAATCAGGTTTTACACCATCAAACTTTTCGGTTAAGGCCAATACGCCAGCATCGCCCTCTTGTTTAACCGTATTAATGACACTGGTTACCGCAGCAGTAATATTTGCCCCCTCAGTAATCGCAGGGCGTTGTAGTACTGTATTTTGTTGTGAGTCACTGAGTGATTGCCAAACTAGAGTTTTCATAATGGTTACTCCATCATCTTCTCAATTGGCAGAACAAGAATAGAACTCGCACCCAGTGCTTTTAGCTGTTCCATTGTTTCCCAGAATAGATTTTCAGTACTTACTAGGTGAACCGCTACTTTTGCACCATCACTTGATAGAGGAAGTACTGTTGGATCTTCTGCTCCCGGAAGTAGTGATTTAATCGCTTCTAATTTATCTGTTGGTGCGTGTAGCATGATGTACTTAGATTCTTTTGCTTGAATACAACCTTGCATGCGTGTCAGTAACTTCTCGATTAATGCTGCTTTATCTGCATCGAACTCACCTTGACGTTGAATTAGCGTTGCTTTAGAGCGGAAAATCACTTCAGCTTCTTTTAAGCCATTGGCTTCTAGCGTTGCGCCAGTTGAAACTAAATCAGCAATCGCATCAGAAAGACCTGCGCGAGGAGCTACTTCAACAGAGCCGTTTAGAATACAGGTAGAGAATGGAATGCCTTGTTCGTCCATATAGCTTTTAAGCAGTCGAGGGTAAGTCGTTGCAATACGCTTACCAGCGAGATCTTGTGGGCCGTTGTACGTTTCATCTTTATCGATAGCGATAGATAAACGACAACCACCAAAGTCTAAGCGACGTAGAGTAGTAAATGCTGAAGGCTCATCAAGCGCTTTACGCTCTAGACGTACTTCTTCTAATTCATTTTCACCAATTACACCTAAATCAACGACACCATCCATGATTAGGCTTGGAATATCGTCATCACGAACTAACAATAAATCAATTGGCATGTTTTCAGAATGAACCACTAAGCGTTCGCCTGAGATATTAAATTTCATGCCACAGCGTTTAAATAGCTCTTGGCACTCTTTAGATAAACGACCTTTCTTTTGAATCGCGATGCGTAAACGTTGTGATGACATAATTTCTTCCTTGTAAAAATGTAATTCTAAATTTTTTGTTAACAATCAATTGCTCAATTCTTTGGTCATAAAACGAAAAAACCCTCAGAAGATTTACCTTCCGAGGGTTTGAAATTGTATTCATCGGAAGGAAATTCTAATTGCCTTCCCGGATATGCATATCCTCCCGAAAGACTACTCAGGATGATGGTGATGATGAATGTTCAGACCTTGAATACGCATAATTATAAACCTTTAGTAACAAATTGACTTTGTTTTTAACCTTGTAAACACATTATCAAACTGTGGTTTTATTTCAACAAAAAAGATCATATTTTTTAAAGAAAGTTAGATTCGGTTAAAATACCATTTGTACAGATCAATCGACGTGATTAAATTTAGTCTTGATCAATAATCCATTTCTGGAAAGCTTTGCGGTCTGTTTTATTTATTAGTAAGTAGTCTTTTTTTAATTGCTCTAAACTCGGTATAATTTTACCATCTTTAAGCTTTGTTGAATTAACTTGATTTACGTCACTCTCACCTACTGCAAAAGATACATTTTGAGCTTTATTGTACTTTGTTAGCATTGTCTCCAGATCATAATAAGGCATAAAGCCCTCTTCTGGTGGCAACTTCGCTTGTGTATAAGAAACTACTGAACCTTCTGAGTTAGTAATTGCCCACATTGGATTACTTTTAAACTCTAGTCTTGCCTGCTCATAACTGTAAACTTTAGGCGCCTTTATTGTAATGTCTGATTCATTAACATTAAAAGTTACAACATAAGGAGCTGAATCAAATACCTTTTTACTGTTTCCCGTTCCTACTTTTTCATTATATCTCAGTAATAATTGTACGGTTGTTGCTTCTACATTAACGATTTCTCTTTTTTCTTCATTCTTAACACCATTAATGAATAATACCTCTATTCCAGTCGATGGAATCAAGGTTGCAGCTTGTACTGCCGATACAAAAAAAGAACTTACTATCATTACTTTGGTTTTCATTTTTATTCCTTTTCTTACCTAAAAAAAAACCACCCTACAAGTAGAGTGGTTTTATTATATCTTAATTAACTAAGATTAGAATTCAGCTTTAACACCGATAGCTAGACCTGTCTCGCTGTCTTTAACATCGTTGCCACCAACTTCAACATACGCAGTTGTGTTTGGTGCAAGTGGGTAACCAGCATTCACGTACCAAGTATTTAAGTCTTCAACAGTTTTATCATCAGAAGATGAGAAGCTGTAACCAGCTGCTAGAGCAATAACATCTAATTGGTATTCAGCAGCAAGAGCTACTGTATTAGCTGTTTCTTTGTCGAAATCCATAGAGTAGTAAGCAGCTGCTAGGTTTAGATTTTCAACACCAGCATAACGAACTTCTGCACCTAAAAGAGTTTCAGTTTCTTTAGTATCAGTTTCTGTTGTTCCACCAAGAACCGTGAAATCGAAATCAGCTACGCGGTAACCAATACGTGTGTCTAGGAAAACTGAATTTGTACCAATAGCTGTATTTGTGCCCGCTTTGTCTTGAGCCATTGCTACTGTTGCGTAGAAGCTGCCAGTATCGATATCGTAACGAACCGCTTCAGGTAGACAGAAATTACCATCACTAGCACCTTGGAAGAATGTTGTAATACCGTATTGGTAATCAGCACCGATACCAGCATCATCAAGAGAAGTACATAGTTTACCAACTTTAAGAGAACCCATAGTCTCTGTGTATAGAGCTACGTATGTATCACCTACATTTTGGCCTGTATCTTCGATTTGGAAGAATGCACCAAATTGAACACTGTCAGTCATCGCATAACGAACGTCAAACTTAACGTCTGCGTCTTGGATTTCTTGTTGGAACTCACTGTCTTTTTCTAGACCTTGCATGTAAACAACTTCGATGTCACCACCCATGTCTACAGTTACGCCATCTTGGTTGTAAAGTTCAAACGCTTGAGCTGAACCAGCTGCAGCAAGTACTGATAGTGCTAAAAGAGTCTTTTTCATAATATTAAGTCCACTGCCTTTTCTTAGAAAGATTTGGAAATCCGATTTCCGGTTCCTTTTATTTTAGAAACGCTACAGCTGCATCTAACGTGCGACTTGTTAGCGTCTCTGTTTCTGGACGCTACTTTGCTAAAGATTCCTCATTGTGTCAACGCGCAAAGTCAAGGAAAGTAAAAAATAATAAAGAGATGAAATACAGTAAGTTATCAATAAAAACATAAAAGCGTGATCGAGTTCAAATTGGAAAACATAAATTTACATAAATACTCACACAAACAAAAACACAAACACCAGAGTTAAGTGCATGTAACTAAAGGGTGTAAAATATAAATAAAACTAAACGAACAGTAACTGTGCAAGACTGAGTTTTAACATTTATAAATAGAAATAGAGACAAGATGTGAGGTAAAAAAAAGTGCTTATTCCACTAATTTTTTTCAATTAGCGGAATAAAAAGACAGATTTTGTAAGAAAGACTAAAAATTAATTGTGATCAATGATCCATTTTTGGAAGGCCTTGCGCTCTTCCTTAGACGCTTTTGTGTACCACGCTTGAAGCTGTTCAAGGTTTGAAACCTTATTATTTACTGTGTTTCGATTACTTTCTATTGTTTCTGCACTTGCTACTAATGTTGCAGCAGAACCAAAAACAATGCCTTTTTCTTTATTATATTTTTGAAGCATAGTTTCAAGATCATAATATGGCATAAAACCTTCAGCTGGCTTTAGTATTTCTTGTTTGTATGGGATCTCTTCGTTTCTTGAGTCTAAGATTATCCACTTAGGTTGTGATTTAAATTCTTTTTTTGCTTGTTCATAGCTATAAGTTTTAGGACTTTTAACTACAAGACCTGATTCAGGTATATTTAACGATACAATAAATGGCGCAGAATCAAATACTTTTGCTGAATTTCCTTTTCCAACCTTTTGATTATAGCGAAGTACTAATTGTGTATTAATAGCATCGACTTCTATTGTTTCTCGTTTTTCTTCCGTTTTAACTCCGTTAACAAATAAGATCTCTACTCCTTTTTTTGGAGTCAACGTTGCTGCTTGAGTAGAAGACGCAAGCACTAAACTTAAAAGTACTAATTTTATTTTCATATAAGCTCCAATTATTTTATCCATAAAAAAACCACCCTAGAAAGAGTGGTTCAAAGTATATCTTACTTAACTAAGATTAGAATGCAGCTTTAACGCCGATAGCAAAGCCAGTTTGGTTATTATCTGCATTATCTCCACCTACTTCTGCATAAGCAGTTGTGTTCGGTGCAATTGGGTAACCAGCATTTACATACCAAGTGCTGAAATCATCTTCACCTGATACATCAAAGCTTGAATTACTAAAACCAGCCGCTAATGCAACAACATCTAATTGATAAGTTGCAGCTAGAGCAATAGTCGAAGTAACAACTGATTCGTTATCCATTGAGTAATATGCTGCTGCTAAACCTAGGTTTTCTACACCGTTATAAGCTGCTTGTACAGACCAAAGAGTCTCATCATGCTTAGTGCTACCAACAACATCACCGCCTACTTCGCCTAAACCAACCAGAGCTGTAAAGTCAAAGTCAGCCACACGGTAACCTACTTTACCATCAAAGTAAGTTGAATCATTATTTAGGCCTGTATTACCATTTTTATCTTGAGCAATTGCTGCTGCTGCATAAAAATTTTCTTTATCAATATCCCAACGAACTGCTTCATCTACACAGTACATGTCTTCGCCATCGAAGAATGTTTTAATACCAAATTGGTAATCCGAACCGATGCCAGCATCATCAAGAACAGTACAAGTACGGCCGACTTTAATTGAACCAATAGTATCAGAGTAAAGCGCTACGTATGCATCACCTTCATTCGTACCAGTATCTTGAAGCTCAAAGAAACCACCGAATTGTAGGCTGTCGTTAATAGCATAACGAACATCAAATTTTACGTCAGCATCTTGAATTTCTTGTTGAAACTCATCGCCATCACTAGTGCCTTGCTTATAAACAACTTCAATGTCGCCGCCCATGTCAACAGTTACGCCATCTTGGCTATAAATTTCAAATGCTTGTGCTGAACCAGCTGATGCTGCTAGAACTGATAATGCTACTAGAGTCTTTTTCATAATAATCCACTGCCTTTTCTTAAAGATTTGGAAATCCGATTTCCGGTTCCATGTATTTATGTAATTTTATTCTTCACTGACCAGCACATCTAACTGTGTGATTAATCAGCGCTTCTGAATGTCGAGTGCTACTTTGCAAAATCTTTCCTTCCATGTCAACGATGCATGTAAATTTAACTCAAAAAATATAAATCAAATGAAAACAATAAGTTACACTAATTGACGAGTATTTTAGACACACAACACACATTAAAATGAAAGTTTAAGTAAATATTTATTTCTTATCGTAAAAGAATTTAATTCTTAAATATAGGAATAATTAGTGGGTATGCAGAGTAAAAAACTAACAAATGAAGATAAACAACAATAATCACAAATCTAAAAATTAACATTTAGAGCGTTAATATAAGTTCATCTTATTTTCGTGACGTGTATCTCGATTTAAATACATAAGAATGCATTCTTTGCAGGAGATCACATTAGATAACGCGTGCTACAATAGTTTTTTATCTTCACTAGAGCTCATCATGCTGAACAAAGCTGTTACTGATTGCATTCGCGAAAGCTATAAAACACTACAAGATCAATTACCAAGTTTCATACCTCGCCGTGCACAGAACTATTTAGTAGCAGAAATCGCTAAATCACTTGCAGGTGAATACAGTGATACACATCGCATGATTGTGGCAGAAGCAGGGACAGGCATTGGCAAATCCTTAGCTTACCTACTAAGTGCAATTCCCTTTGCCAAACTGAACAATAAGAAAGTGGTCATTTCTACGGCAACCGTTGCCTTACAGGAACAACTCGCTCATAAAGACTTGCCTTTTTATCGCCGTATCTCACCACTTCCCTTCTCTTTTATTATTGCAAAAGGAAGACAGCGTTACTGCTGTAGCCATAAACTGGCTCTATTGGTAGAAACGAATCACGAAGAAGATAAACAGACAACTTTGTTTACAGAAAAACCTAAAAAGAAAGATTTAGATCTTTTGAGAAGAATGTATAAAGCACATTCTGAAGGTAAATGGGATGGTGACATCGACAGTTGGCCAACAACAATACCTTCTTCTATCTGGCAAAATGTTGTCTCTGATAAATACAGCTGCCATAACGGTTTACCAATGCATCGAGAGTGCCCTTTTCAGAAAGCACGAGAGCATCTGGATAAAGCGGATGTAGTGATCGCAAATCACAGTCTTGTGATGGCCGATATCGACTTGGGTGGTGGAGTGGTACTTTCTGAGCCAGAGCAAACCATCTATATATTCGATGAAGCCCATCACTTGCCTAACGTAGCACGTGAACACTCTTCTGCTGCTGCAAGTTTAAAAGGCACAGCTTCTTGGCTAGAGTCATTAAATAAATCGGTCAGTAAATTTTGTAATCTTGCCGATCAGAAGCGAGTGAATCGCTTTCAAAATACTTTGCATGAAAATCTACAAGAACTTATCCCCTCTTTAAATCAGCTAAGTAAACAGTTTGATCCAACACTCTTTAATGATGATGGTATTTATCGTTTCGAGCACGGTGAAATTCCAACTTGGCTCGCTGAACAGGCAAAAGAGTTAAAAGAGGTGTCAACCAAAGCAAATCAAGCATTAGCCAAGATCAGTGATTTAATATCCGAACGAATGAAAGACGGAGAACTAGCACCAAGAATGGCAGAGCCTGCATTAGCAGAGATGGGGTTTTATCTACAACGGTTAGAAAACTTAGCTCAAGTCTGGTTCTTAATGGCAAAGCCTAACAGCGATAAAGGCGCACCACTCGCTCGTTGGCTAGAGAAAAGTAAAGACAGAGAAAGTGACACTGTCATTAATGTATCTCCGCTGGAAGTCGGTTGGCAATTGGAACAAAATCTTTGGAGTCGCGCTGCTGGTGCTGTTATTGTTTCAGCAACTATGCGCGCGCTTAATAGTTATTCATTCTTCTGTAAACAAGCAGGGATTTCAGAGAGACCAGAAGATGGCGTTCGTTTTCTCTCTTTAGCTTCTCCGTTTAATTATCAAGAAAATGCACAATTGGTTATTCCAAAACTGCCAATGGAGCCTTCTGCTCCCGGTTTTACGGATTTATTAATTGAAGAGTTACCTTTTTATCTTGCTGATCAAACCTCAAGCTTAGTTTTGTTCTCTTCTTATTGGCAAATGAACAAAGTCGCAGAAGGCATTGAAAAAATAACCAAAAAACACGGTTGGAGTTTATTGATTCAAGGGCAAGAGTCTCGTCAAGAGATCTTAAAAAAGCATAAAAAGCTTTGTGAGGAAAATAAAATCAGCATCTTATTTGGTACAGGAAGTTTTTCTGAAGGCTTAGATTTACCCGGAGACCTACTAACCAATTTAATCATAACTAAGATCCCATTTGGTGTTCCTACTTCACCGGTAGAAGAAGCACATTCTGAATATATTGAAAGCCGAGGTGGCAATCCATTTATGCAGATTAGTGTTCCAGAAGCGAGTAAAAAATTGATCCAATCGGTTGGACGATTACTGCGTAAAGAAGAAGATTCTGGTAGAGTTGTGCTGTTTGATCGCCGCGTTATAACTAAACGTTATGGCAAAGCGCTTTTAGATGCATTACCTCCTTTTAAGAGAGTGATAGAGTAAAGGTTCTTCTTTTTACTTAAACTGTATTTTTACCTGTTACTGCTAACGATTGTCGCCAATTGAACGGCGACTCTACCTATACTTATAATTAAGAGTTTATATGGAATTTCTTGAACCAAGTACCCTGCTTATTTTAGGGTTGGTTGCTTTTATTGCTGGATTTATCGATGCGGTTGCAGGCGGTGGCGGAATGCTAACCGTACCTGCGTTATTATCCATTGGATTACCACCACACATTGCTTTAGGTACTAACAAACTGGCCGCTACGTTTGCCTCATCAACAGCCGCACTTACCTATTTCAAAAAAAAATTATTTGACCCCAACTTTTGGAAGGCTTCTTTTATCGCCACACTATTTGGGGCAACCTTTGGCACCCTGTTAGTTAACTATATTTCTACAGAGTGGTTAGAAAAAGGCTTACCTCTTATTATCTTAGCTGCCGCCTTATATACTATTTGGCCTAAAAGCGTCACATCAGAACAAAACCAATTACCTGAAAAAACACCCACATTAAAAAAACAACAAATCATTCAAGGCTTAACTCTTGGATTTTATGATGGCGTTGCTGGCCCTGGTACTGGAGCATTTTGGACAGTCAGCAGCATGGCTATGTATCGTCTCAATATATTACTTGCTTCTGGTTTAGCCAAAGCAATGAACTTTACCAGTAATATAACCTCATTAATCACGTTTGCTTTCCTTGGGCATATTAATTGGGCCCTCGGATTAACTATGGGGGGGTGTTTAATGGTTGGCGCTTTTATTGGTGCTCATTCAGCTATTCGATTTGGTTCTAAATTTATTCGCCCTGTTTTTGTAACTGTTGTCTGTATCTTAGCGGCTAAACTTGCGCTGGATGCATGGTTCTAAATTGAGAGGATACAATGACAAACTTCAGTTCTATTGAAATCATGCTTGAACAACTAGGAAAAACGGCTGCAGAAATTGACCGTCGCCGTGGTGAACAACGCTTACCTTTATTTGATGAGCGATTATTTGGCTGCCGCAGTCGTTACCTTGTTCCTTGCATCAACGAAACAAAATCAACGCTTGGGTCAATTCAACGAGAAGAAAAAGCAGGTATCCTCACAGCCCAACGTGCCGAATATTTAACGCAAATGCTGGTCGCACAAATAGAAGCAATTCAACGAGAGGTGGCAACTCAACGTATCCGTTCAAATGAACCAAGGCCAAAAGGCAGCTACAAAAAGCCGATTAGTGATATGTATCAAGACTTGGCTCAACATCAAGAATGGGAACGCCGACTAACTCAAATGGTTAGAGAGCAAGAGCACGCCATAAATAACTGCCATTCTTTTTCTCAGCAGCAAGGTTTACAAAAAACACTTCTTAGCACAGAAAAGCGATTAGAACGCTGTAAAGAAGCCATGAAACGTTTAGAACAACAAATTACTTATCGAGAGCAAAATGACTAAAGAACAAGCAATTAACGATGATATCGAAACTAACGTTAGCATTGAACAAGAAACTCCAACTAGCCCACTCGATAATGCTCCAGATGAAATTAAACTTGCTGTCGATTTAATTTACCTATTAGAAAGTAACAAAGTAAAAAAAGAAATTGCAATAAAAGCGTTAGAAATCGTACTTAATGATTTTAAAAACAAATAAATAACCATCTCACTTATGAGTCATGCCTCTCAATAGTGAACCAGGTGAAATAGATGTATTTAATTTATTTACATAAAACTTAGATCTATTTCTCAATTAATTTTCATCGCGAATTATTACTCTTCCTTAATATCCCATAGCCATTTATCATTAGTTTATAAATAAAAAATATAATAATAAAAAACTTAATAATATTCTTGAATCACATCATTTGGCTAGGGTGAATATGTATTCTTATAATAATATTCTCACTGATATATCAGGAGAGAATCGCTTTGGCACAGATCTATCTTATGAATCTGAATTTGAAGCCATCGAAAATGAGGTAAGTAATTCGACCAATCTGTTTGCTACTAGAAAAACGGACTGGTCACTAGTTCGCAATAACTCATTGAATCTACTTGAAAAACAAACCAAAGATTATCGATTAATTTACTGGATTTTATTGTCTATTCAAAAAGAAGGATTAACTAAAGAACTTATTACACTTACCCCAACAATTAACAGTTTTATTATTAAATATAAATCCGATGTATTTCCAAGTAGAAAGAAACGTTTATATTCATCTATTAACCAAAGTGTTAATATAATAAATGAGACGGTAAAGGAACTAATTAATCATATTGATAAAATAGAATCTATTGATAACTTTGTTGTTTTATTTACTGATTTAGAAACTACTATTTCCACTATTTTTGAGTCTAATACTGATAATGTTTCATCTATCATTAATCAATTAAAAACACATAAGAAACGATTAAAATCATCGATACTCAAAGACATCCCAGATGCCCCAGTTCCCTCTCAACAAATTGAGAAAAAAACAACAGTAGCAAGCGATGCATCTCTATCATTCGCACAAACAGAAATTACTAATGACAGAGATGCTAATAAGGCACTTCGTCACCTACAAGATGTCGCTCGCTCATTGTCTAAATATTGGCTAAACCAGCGAATTAATGATGAAAAAGTCTATCAACTAAATCGAACACTGACTTGGCTTACTATTACACAGGTTCCTGCAAGTAATGATAGTAAAGTAACCATGTTAAAACCGGTCCCTCAAGCTAGACAGCAGCATTTTCAGCAACTAAAAAGTGAAGCAAACCATTCTAAGCTATTAATTGAAATAGAAGAGAGCCTCTCGAAATCCCCTTTTTGGCTCGATGGCCATTTCATGGTATGGGAAATCCTTACCGAATTAAAACATGATGACGCAGCACAATCGGTCATAGATCAGCTCACTTTATTACTCAAAAAAACACCCGATATTATTACTCTTAAATTTGATGACGGTTCTGAATTTGCCAATGCTTCTACCAAAGCATGGTTAGAGCAGCAGTGCTCTGAAGCCAAATCAACATCAGTTTCTTCTCAATCCTCTTTTATCGAAAGCAACACAAAAAGTGAATGGGATTCAACACTCAGGGACGCACAAGAACAATTACATCAATCCTCTCTTAGTGAAGCGTTACACCCACTTATCTTAGGCCATCATCATTCACGCTCTGCAAGAGAAGCTTTCTTTTGGCAGTTTTCTCAAGCCAAGCTGTTATCTCATGCAAAAAAATTTGATTTAGCTATTCCATTACTTCGCTGGCTCGATACTCAATTTTCAGGATCAGTATTGAGAGATTGGGATCCGGTACTTGAAGAACGTTTATTAGAGCTTTGGTTATCATGCCAAAACCAACAGCCAGTAAAAGAACAAGATAAAGCCGTAATGGCTCAATTACGTGAACGACTCTGTTGTCTAAATCCAATGCGAGTTCTCAGCTAAACCAAAAACACTAACCTACTGATATACAATGTAAAACTAGGAGACCCCATGTCAAAAGATGGATCTGTTGCGCCAAAAGAGCGTGTAAATGTGACATTCAAACCAGCGACTGGTGATGCAACCGAAGAACTTGAACTCCCACTCAAGATGATGGTACTTGGTGATTTTACTCAACAAGAAGATGAGCGAAAGCTCGAAGATAGAAAGCCATTTAGTGTTGATAAAAACAACTTTAACGATGTAATTGAAAAACAAAACCTGAATATTCAATTTGGTGTTAAAAACCAGCTACAGGAAGGCGAAGAAGGTAGCGATGAGATCCCTGTAAATCTCTCTTTTAAGCATATTAATGATTTTGATCCTGCAAGTATTGTAGAACAAGTACCCGAACTTAAAGGATTAATGGACCTTCGTGAAGCTCTTGTTTCGTTAAAAGGACCGCTAGGTAATGTGCCTGCATTTAGAAAAGCGATTGAAGACGCCTTAGTGGATGAAACTGCCCGCGAGAAGCTTTTAAACGAACTTGGTTTAGCAACAGAAAAGGAATAATTCATGTCAGAAACAAGTACATTGCAAGAGGCGCAAAATGAAACGACTGCTGGCCTTCTTGACCAAATTGTTGCTCAAACAAACTTAACACCAGAAGACGAGACCTATGGTATTGCTAAACGTGGTGTTAGTGCTTTTATTGAAGAACTATTAAAGCCACACAACCAAGCAGAACCAGTTAAAAAAGCATTAATTGACAAGATGATCACCGAAATTGATCAACGCTTAGGAACTCAAGTTGATGAGATATTACACCATTCTGCTTTCCAGCAACTCGAATCAGCATGGCGCGGTTTAAAATTATTAGTTGATCGCACTGACTTCCGTGAAAACATCAAAATTGAAGTCATTAATGTATCTAAAAACGATTTATTAGAGGACTTTGAAGATGCATCTGAAATCACTCAATCAGGGCTTTATAAGCACGTCTACACTAATGAGTTTGGCACATTTGGTGGGCAACCTGTTGGTGCTATCATTGGTAATTATGACTTTGGCCCTTCTGCGCCTGACATTAAAAATCTTCAAAATGTGGCGTCTGTAGCAGCAATGGCTCATGCCCCTTTCATTTCTGCTGCTGGACCTAAGTTCTTTGGTTTAGAGTCATTTGAAGGTCTTCCTGATCTTAAAGATCTGAGTGATCACTTTGAAAGCCCACAATACACAAAATGGCAAAGCTTCCGCGAGCAAGAAGATTCACGTTTTGTTGGTTTAACATTACCAAGGTTCTTATTACGTCAACCATATGACCCAGAAGAGAACCCTGTAAAAACATTTAATTATCATGAAAATGTCTCTGCCACGCATGAAGATTATTTATGGGGCAATACCGCCTTTACGATGGCGTCACGTATTACTGACAGCTTTGCAAATTTCCGTTGGTGTCCAAACATCATCGGCCCTCAATCTGGAGGGGCTGTTGAAGATTTACCTCTGCATCATTTTGAAAGCATGGGTGACATTGAAACTAAAATCCCAACCGAAGTTCTGGTTTCAGATCGCCGAGAATACGAATTAGCAGAAGAAGGATTTATCGCACTAACCATGCGAAAAGGATCGGATAATGCGGCGTTTTTCTCTGCAAACTCAGTGCAAAAAGCCAAATTTTTCGGTAATACCGAAGAAGGTAAAACCGCCGAGTTAAATTACCGTTTAGGTACTCAGCTTCCTTATCTTTTCATTATTAGCCGCCTTGCTCATTACATAAAAGTATTACAGCGCGAACAAATTGGTAGTTGGAAAGAGCGTACCGATCTAGAGCAAGAGTTAAATACTTGGATACGCCAATATATTGCAGACCAAGAGAACCCACCAGCAGAAGTTCGTAGTCGTAGGCCGCTGCGCGCAGCAAACATTGAAGTTATGGACGTTGAAGGAAACCCTGGTTGGTACAAAGTCAATCTTTCGGTTCGTCCTCACTTTAAATACATGGGTTCTGATTTTACGTTGTCACTGGTTGGCAAACTGGATCAAGAGTAACCGTATTTCTCTGTGCTCATACATTCGTTTTTTATGGGTACAGAGAGTTTTATAAGTACAGAAAACTTTATAAGTATAGAAAGCTTTATAAATATAGATAGTTTACCCAACTATCACGCATTAATGGATTAATGACACATGGCATCACAACGTTTGTTTGAACGGCTATTAACCGGTACAACGCAACATAACCAAGCATCAACAACTCATGCGATTACTGAGTCTATTCGCGCTCACGTTGCACAACTGCTATCAACACGACAAGGAGCGGCACTTATTCGACCTGATTTAGGTCTACCAGATCTTAATATGTCCCACATGACTCCTCACGATGCCATTTTGCATGTGAAGCGAGAAATCGAACGTGTCATCACTTGTTATGAGTCTCGCCTTAGCAATATTCAAGTACGCTACCTAGGGGACATACACAGTCCACTGCATTTGTATTTTGATATTCAAGGAGACGTAATTCTAAATGGTCAAATAGTCCCAATTTCATTTACCACGAATAATCCAATGCAAGGTGCAGCATGAGTTTTGAGCAGTATTATCATTCTGAATTAGTAGCCTTACGCGAGCTAGGAAAATCTTTTTCTGAAGAGAATCCTGCCCTTGCTCCTTTTCTTGGTCAAGAAGGTTTAGACCCAGATATTGAGCGTCTGTTTGAAGGATTTGCTTTTTTAGTTGGTCGTTTACATCAACGTTTAGATAATCAATTGCCAGAGCTAACCCATTCATTGATGCGACTCTTATGGCCCAATTACGTGCAAGCGTTACCCGCAATGAGTACCTTGAAATTCACACCAACCGATGCACTAACACAAAAAACCTTAATTAAGCGTGGTACCGAAGTATTAAGCCAGCCCATTGAAGGGGTTCAGTGTCAATTTAAGACCTGTTATGACGTCGACGTGTACCCAATTTCAATTCATTCATCATCATTTACTGCAAACGGGAATGGCGGGATATATCAGCTCCGGTTAGAGCTTCCATCTGGGGTTACACTGCATTCTCTTAATATGAAACAGCTTAAAGTTCACTTTAACGGTGATAAAGCCAGCAGCCTTGCGTTAATCATGGCGCTTTGCTCAACCACCACTCAAGCTGAGTTTTGTGCATTAGACAAAGATAATACTCTTATTAATCGTTCTACTTTCTCAGTAGACAGTATTCAATCTGTTGGTTTTTCTTCAGATCAAGCACTGTTTGATTATCCTCTTAATACGTTCGAGGGCTATCGACATATTCAAGAATTTTTTTGTTATCCAGAAAAGTATTACTACATTGACTTAACTGAACTTCCTCTTTGGCCAGCTCAGTTTAGTGAAGGGTGTAAATACATAGATCTCCGTTTCACCATTGCTAGCCTTACTCAGCAACCATTTTATGCGAACCGTATAAAGCCCGAATTGTTTTGCACACCAATTGTTAATTCATTTCAAACGGATACGCAGCCGATCTTACTTACCCACCGTAAAGATCAATATAAAATTACGCCTGCATCATTTACTGATGCTAATAGCACGATTTTATCTATTGAAGAGGTACAAGGATGGAACCCTGGTCAAAAAGGGCGAATCCATTTTTATCACTTTGAATCATTTGAACATAATGATAAAAATAAACACTCGAATTATTACAGCATTCGACAAGAAAAGAACATTGTGAATGGGCATTTTGATACCTATTTATCCTTTCGCTCTCAATATACCTTTACTAATAACGTGACCGTGTCACTGTCTGTTACTGCGTGTAATGGCCCATTAGCTCAACGATTAGCAATAGGCTCCATTACAGAAACCACATCCCAAACCACAGGTTCGGTGACATTTACTAATGTACGTGCAGTTACGCCTTGTTATACGCCACCGATTGAAAAAGACGGATTGTGGTCACTGATCTCAAACATGTCGCTTAATTATCTCTCATTAACCAAACCAGAAGCATTTAAACGCATTTTGTTAGCTTACGACTTTGCAGGTCAGCAAGACGACGCTAAGGGAAAAAAACATCAACGTTTAATTGATGGCATTGAGGACATCACCACAAAACCAAGTGATATGTTATATGAAGGGGCGCCTGTTCGTGCCATGAATACCCATTTACATCTCAACAGTAAGCATTTTTTATGTGAAGGTGAGCTTTATCTCTTCGCAACCGTCATTAATGAATTCCTGTCTCTCTACACCAGTATGAATTCATTTAATCAACTTAACGTGACAAGTACAGATGGAGGAGACTATTCATGGCAACCACGAATGGGGCAGCAACCTCTTATCTAACTGAAGAAACAGCACCAATAGTCTTCAACCCTCTGCCATCAATAACGGTTGAATCTGCGCTTGCGCTAAATATCTCGGTTGAGAATATTGGTCATTTATCATTAATGAAAGCGCTTGATCATGTGTGTTATCAACTTTGTTCTCATTATGATTTATCTCACGATGACGCTTATGAGCGTATACAATTTATTGCTAATCCTTCTCAGGGCTTTGCTCCGCGAGAAATCCAAAGCGTGTCGGTTGTAAGCAATAATGATGGGTTACCAAAAATCATCATGACTTTAAATATGCTGTCGCTGATTGGGGCATCCTCCCCTCTGCCTCATTATTACAATGACTATTTATTGCAAGATGAACACAATGTCCTGAAGCCATTTCTCGATATTTTTCATCATCGTCTTCACCGCCTTATTCGAAATGTATGGCAAAAATACCGCTATAACGCTGCATTTAGAGAAGGGGCAGATGACCCATTCTCTCAACATATTTTTGCCTTGCTCGGGCTAAAAAACAAAGAGTTACGTGACGACAAATCAATAAATTGGCCTCGTTTGTTTCCATATTTAGGATTATTAAGCCAACGTGTTCGATCGGCAAATACCATCGAAGCCTTATTGCGTTATTACTTTCAGCATTCTGATATTCACATTGAAGAATGTATTTTACGTCACTGCCATATACCAGAAAAACAGCTGTGCTCATTAGGCGTAATGAATTCCTCACTCTCTAGTAATGTTGTGCTTGGAGACTGTGCACCTGACCGTGCGAATAAATTTAGAATTCATATTACTCAACTGACATGGGAACACTTTCATTCATTTTTAACCGATAAACCCAATTGGATTGCTCTAAATCGATTAGTGCAATTTACCGTAAAAGATCCACTCGACTTCGACATTCAACTTCATTTAAAAAATGATGAACCCCGTCCATTGACCCTATCAGACAGCAATGAATGCTGCTTAGGTTGGACGAGTTGGCTAGGTTCAAGTTCGAATGAAGGACGTATTACACTTTCAGGGAAGACATTATGATTAACGTAGAATTACCTCAATTAATTAAGACCTTAGACAAAGAATCCCACTTAGCGCTAGAGCAAGCAGCTCAATTATGTGTGGCTCGTGGAGGAAACGAGGTACTGTGTGAGGATTTCATCCTAGCAGCGCTTAATAACCCGCAAAGTTTTTGGAATAAAGCATGTCAGCAATACCAAGTATCAAGCGAACGTTTAATTGAAGCTCTACAACACGGACGAAAAAGTACAGTATCTGAAAGCAATCACCCCGTCCTCTCTACTGCTCTAATTGAATGGCTACAAGAAAGTTATTTATATTCCATGCTTGAAATGAAGTTAGCAGAGGTGTTAGCCGCTAATTTGTTATTAACCCTACTTTCACACCCAAATAAATATGGCCACACGCCTTATTATCGTGAATTAAGCGTTATCCCTCCATCTTCTCTTAAGCAGCAAGTCGAAGGGCTTATCGACTCTGTAACTCAAAACGAACACACTAATCATGAGCATCAAAGTGCGCTAGAGGCCTACACCACCAATTACACCCAACTTGCTAAAGAAGATAAAATCGACCCAGTATTATGCCGAGACAGTGAGATCAGACAAATGATCGACATCTTAGCTCGCCGCCGTAAAAACAATCCGATGATTGTTGGCGAAGCTGGAGTCGGTAAAACCGCATTAGTCGAAGGCTTAGCCATCAAGATAGCACACGGTGAAGTTCCTGATCTTTTACAAAATGTGTCTCTTCTTTCGTTAGATTTAGGCTTATTACAAGCCGGCGCAAGCATTAAAGGTGAGTTTGAACGCCGTTTAAATCTCGTTATTACTGCCGTTCAAGAAAGTCCAAGTCCTATCATTCTTTTCATTGATGAAGCCCATACCTTAATTGGTGCAGGTGGACAAGCTGGAAGTAACGATGCAGCGAACTTATTAAAACCGGCGCTCGCTCGTGGTGAATTACGCACCATTGGCGCGACGACGTGGTCTGAGTATAAAAAATACATTGAAAAAGATCCTGCTTTAGCTCGTCGATTCCAACCTGTGAAAGTTCTTGAACCTAGCGTAGAACAAGCCATCACCATCTTACGTGGACTTGCTGAACGTTATGAAGAGAGTCACGGCGTTTATGTACGAGACGATGCCATTATTGCTGCCGCTGAATTGTCCGCTCGTTACATTAGTGGACGTCAATTACCAGATAAAGCCATTGACCTTCTTGATACTGCTTGTGCACGAGTAAAGATCAACCTAAAAGCTAAACCAGGATCGTTAGAAGCGCTTTTGCATACCATTGCAATTACCCAACGAGAATTAGATTGCGTTATAAGGGACAAACAAGCCGGAATTAATATCGAAGAAAGCCTCATTACTCGTCTCGAAGACACATTAGTACAAACGCAGCAGCAAGCGAACGAACTAGAACAGCAATGGTGCGAGCAAAAAGAGTTAGCAGAAGCCTTACTGACTTCAAGAATCGATATTGCACAATGTGATGAAGAAGCTGAACGTGAACGCTTAGTTTGCAATCAACAAGAAATTTATCAGCAACTCACTAATGCCCAGACTTTGGGCTCTCTGGTCAATTATGAAACCTGTCCTTCTCTTGTTGCAGAAGTGGTTTCTCATTGGACAGGAATACCATTAAGCACTTTACAACGCGGTCAAGCAACGCAAGTGCTGAACATAAAACGCCAACTTAAAGAACAAATTAAAGGTCAAGATCAAGCCGTTATTGCATTAGAAAAAGCCATTCAAGCTACGGCTGCAGGGCTTAATAATCCCAATGCCCCAACAGGTGTTTTTCTGTTTGTCGGTCCAAGTGGTGTGGGAAAAACCCAAACCGCGCAAGCAATCGCAGATCTAATGTATGGCGGTGAGCAATTTCTTACCACCATCAATATGTCTGAGTTCCAAGAAAAACACACGGTTTCTCGCCTTATTGGTTCCCCTCCAGGTTATGTTGGTTATGGTGAAGGTGGCGTATTAACGGAAGCGGTACGTCAACGACCTTATTCTGTTGTTCTACTTGATGAAGTTGAAAAAGCCGATCCAGAAGTAATGAACCTCTTTTATCAGATCTTTGATAAAGGCGTGGCGAATGATGGTGAAGGCCGAGAAATCAATTTCAGACAAACTCTTATTATCATGACATCTAACTTGGCATCAGACCAAATTGAAGCCCTGTGCAGCCAAGAAGCAAAGCCAACCACAGCCGAGCTAACTAAAGCCATTCGCCCAACGCTAAATCAATACTTTAAACCTGCTCTTGTTGGTCGAATGAATGTAGTTCCTTTCTTCCCACTAGAGCTCGATAGCATGAAGGCCTTAGTCACTATTCGGCTAAACCAACTGCAAACTCAGCTTCTACAACAAGACATTACGCTAGATTTTGATGAAGCCATTGCCCATCACATAGCTCAAAGCTGCACCTTAACCGAAACTGGTGCTCGAAATATTGATGCCGTTATTAATCATCAATTAAAACCTGCGTTTTCATCTCAAATATTATTGGCACTTGCTCGAAAAGAGCCATTACGCCAAATCACTCTTGCTATCGACTCTGATGGACAAGTTTGCTGTGAGTTTGGGGAGTAACTATGTCAGATCAAGGTGAGTTTACTCAATGTTGGTTATCTGGTGTTCTCAAGCACAGTGGTGCTCAAAAAGTCATTTGCTTTTTATCTCAAGCCTCAGGAACTCAACTGTTTAAAATGGCGGAAGGCTTCACTCAAGACAATGGTAATAGCAAAATCAAACTTACCGCTGTCGAGCAGAACCAACACACAAATAAGCGCATTAATACCGACTATAGCGAGTTTAATACCTTAACGCTGTGCATGAGTGAAGGTCGTAACTTTAACCTTCATTTCAGTCAGTGTAGTGATGAAATCAAAGATACCCTATTTGATCACACTGAACATTATTCACTCACTGATGGTGAAGTTGAATTCATGCCATTAAGGAATGCTCAAGGACGTGTTTCAGGGGTGTTGATGTTCTATTTTTCACGTTTTACTTGTTATCAAAAGAGCGACAGACAAACGATTAATACGCTTAATTCATTGGCGATTGATCGCTTAGCATTTGCCTTAAAAAACCAACATCATTCTCTGGAAGAAAAACTGTCTCCTCAATCCCAATCGGCTCATATTCCTTCCGATTTAAATATCATAGGAGAGAGCCAAGCGATTAAAAATGTACGATTAACTATTTCAAAAGCCCTGCATATTAATCGTAACGTTTTAGTTACTGGGGAAACAGGCAGTGGTAAAGAGCTAATCGCCAAAGCCATTCACCAATTTGGAAACCGAAGAAATGAGCCCTATGTGGTTCAAAACTGTGCCTCCATTCCTGAACACTTACTAGAGAGTGAGTTGTTTGGTTATCAAAAAGGCGCCTTCACAGGAGCAGATAGAGATTACATTGGACTGATACGTTCAGCAGATAAAGGTATTTTGTTTTTAGATGAGATCGGTGATATGCCAAGCTCTCTTCAGGCCAAATTACTTCGCGTGTTAGAAGAGAAGAAAGTACGCCCTCTTGGCTCAACAACACTCTATGATGTTGATGTAAAAGTCATTTCGGCGACCCATCAAATCCTGCTTAACAAAATTGAACAAGGGGAATTTCGTCAAGATCTCTATTTCCGTCTAGCGCAATTTCCCATCGCCCTTCCACCACTTAGAGAAAGAGAAGAGGACATTGCACTTTTAGGGCGTTTTTTTGCAGAGCATTACGCCAAAGAACAACACCAAACGTCACCAACGTTAAGCAAAGGCTTTATTGAATGCCTGTCGAATTATGCATTTCCTGGCAATGTGCGCGAGCTTAAAAACATCATTGAACGATGCTGTATGGAAGCCCCAAATAGCAAACAGTTAGACAAAGAAATCATTACACAAGTCTTAAACGGCATCATGATCATAGCACCAAAGAAACAAGAAGAGCCCCTGTTAATGGGTAGCCTTTCTGAACAAATTGAGCAGTTTGAAAAAAACGTTTTGATGCAATATCTAGAAAAGCATCAAGGTCACCTGCAAACGGTCGCTAATCGACTCGAACTATCAAAGGGCTCACTCGATTATCGATTACGAAAATTTAATTTATCCGCCAAGGAATGGAGATACTAAGCATGTTGTTACGCTTTTCATTAATCACAACCTTGTTACTGCTATCAGCATGCAGTAATTACGATGATTATCGCCCTGTTGGCAACCCTGAACCGCAAGAGCAATCGACATTAATTACAGAGGAAGAATAAAATGGAACTGGCCTTTGATATCATTAAATCACACGATCTTCCTATCGATACTCTGCCTACTTTCACCTTCAAAAAAGCAGGTGGAACCATAGGCCGCAGTCCAAATGCCGATTGGTATATCGCGGATACTAAACGTCAATTATCCAATATTCATGCATCGATCAGTTTTGATGACCAACAATATTTCATTACCGATAGCAGCACCAATGGAACCTATTTTGATGGTCAAGAAGCCTCTTTAAATACTGGTGAACTGCATCCTGTTTCTCATGGTGATGTTTATGAGTTAGGGTTTATCAAAATAAGAGCGCGAATTCTTCAAGATCCAACAAATTATGCATCCCCTGAGCCAACAAATAACGCCGCATTAGATCCTCTTGCTAATCATGGTACCGATCAGAACCCATCGGTATTTGATATGATCCCCGACGACAGCTTTTTAAGTAATACTCCCATTGAGGAGCTCTTAAACAGCGATGAGGAGATCATTCTAAAGCAAGTGGAAGAGAACGTTCCCTCTCAATCCATTATGGATGATGCTTTGCTTAAAGAGCAATTTATCTCTCCCGTGCTTGATGACGACATTATTAGCGAAGACATTGAATTGGAAACTCAAGCATTCAAAACTCAACCTACGTCTAAAGCTCACGCATCAACGAAAAGACAAACAACTCAACGTACGCAACCACAAGCGGAGGCTATCGGTGAAGATAATGATGCCTATTTAGCCGCACTATCTAAAGGTCTAGGAATAGAGCTGAATAACTTGGAAGATCCAGAGCAAACCTTATTTGAAATTGGTGCAGCACTACGCAGTTCAGTCAATGGCATACAACAGCTTCTGCGTACCCGTACCGAACTGAAAAATAAACTAACTGCAAATGCCACAACCATCCAAGCACAAGGAAATAACCCAATAAAATTTAGCCACGATGTAAATGATGCCCTTAATGTCATCATTCACCACAAGCCGGGGTATTTACAAGGTATTGAAGCAATAAGTCAAAGCTGTAAAGACATTCAAGCTAATCAACTGGCTATCCATGACGCATGCCAGCACACCTTAGATGCGCTGATTGATAAATTATCGCCACAAACTTTGATATACCGATTTGTTCAAGAAGGTGTGCAAAGCAAATTTGGAAAAGCCGATGCGCAATATTGGCAGGCATACAGCAAATTACACGAGCAAATTAGTAAAGATCCCGATTGGAGAAATGCCTTATTAGAGCAAGATTTTGCTAAACAATATGAAACTCAATTACAGATGCTCTCTGCAGCGCTTCGCGTATAGCCATTAAATAGTGAAATGAAAAGGACGTTATCATTATGAAAAAATTAATTACCCTCATAACTTTGCTGTTTCTCAGTGCGTGCAGCAGTACACCTGACCCAACTTACGTCGCGTTAACCTTGAACGCATCTTCAGAACTCAACCCCGACCATGTTGATCGCCCTTCTCCATTAGTCATTAAAGTCATTGAAATATCCTCTGTCACCAGTTTTGAAAATGCGGAATTTTTTGATTTATACAACAACGCAAAATCAACATTAGGGTCGGATTTCATCGCTGAAGAAGAGCTTATCTTACGACCGGGAGATCAAAAAACCATTAAATTGAAGCTTGATGTTAAAGGTCAATATTTAGCAGTTATTGGCGCTTATCAAAATATTGATAATGCCAATTGGCATTATATCTACACCGTGAAGCAACAAAAGGCTCAAAAAATTGAGCTTATCGCTACAAATAACGCCATCGTAAAGCTAGAGCGAGTAAAGAAAAAAACATCGCCTACCAATAACAATACGCGTATTTAGAGGACAAAATTATGCAAAAAGTTATATGGAAAGAAGGCATGTTATTACGGCCTCAACATTTTCAGCAAAATGACCGTTATTACCACAATCAGTTACAAGTAAGAACTCAACAACAACACAGGTACAATTGGGGATTCCACTCCCTTAGCTTTGATAGTCATCACCTCTCTGTTGGAAAAATCGTGATCAGTCAAGCTTCTGGGATCCTTCCTGATGGTTCTTTATTTGATATTCAGCATCAAACTAACCCTATCATTTGGGAATCGGATGCCCCTGCAACCAATCTCAATTTGTATTTGGCAGTGTCTCTATCCACACTAAATAGCCCTGAAGCTCGAGAAGAAAAAGAAGTCGACATTAATACTCGTTATGTCTCTTATGATCTCACGGTTGCCGATAATAATGCGCAAGTGCAAAACCTACAAACCATTAGCTGTGGTGATCTTGATTTTCATATTATTACTGAAGATGAAATTGACAACCACTGGGTAAAACTCAAATTATGTGAAGTAAAACAAGTCACTCCAGAAGGCGCGATTCAACTTAACACTCATTTTGAAGCCAGTTTTATTAATGGTCTTCACTCCTCTTTAGTCCATAGAGCATTACGGGAAGTATTGACACTGGTCACTCATAAGGCTGATATCTTAGCAGAGCGTATTACCCAATCAGGCCATGCAACCTCTGAGATTGGAGACTTTCTTTTACTTCAATTACTTAATCGATATGAACCGCAGCTTAATTATTTAAATAAATGCTCTCATTATCATCCTGAAGAACTCTTCTTATTACTGGCTTCGTTGCAAGGCGAACTTTCAGCTTACGATTCAACGCATCGTAGAGGTAATCTTGACCTTGCCTATAACCATAAAGAACAGGGCGAATCTTTTGAGCGTATTTTATTTCAGCTACGTAAACAGCTAAATCAATCACTGAAACAAAATGCCTTTGAAATTCCTCTTCAAAAGCGCAATCACGGTGTACTTATCGCCCCAATTTCAGACGACAGCTTATTGCAAGAGGCAACTTTTATTCTTGCTGCTCGCTCACACACAGACGCTGAAACCCTCCGTAAACAGTTACCGCCACAGCTCAAAGTAGGCCCAGTAGAAAAGATACGTAATTTAGTGAACTTGCAACTTCCAGGGATCACTTGCCGATCTCTTTCTGTAGCACCAAGACAAGTACCTTTTCATGGCGATTATTGCTATTTCACCTTAGATCTTAATGCGAATGATCGCTCACAACTGACCCAATCGGGTGGATTCGCCTTCCATATTGCAGGTGATTTCCCTGAACTTTCTCTCTTCTTCTGGGCAATAAGGAACAGTTAATATGAACAGCAGTAACATGGACGATCGCACTGTACTCATTACTCAAGAGCTAAATCAGATCAATCCAACATTAACGCAAAATACCAGCGCGCCAAAATTCGATCAATTGCAAGATCGCATGGTGTATGCCGCTAGAATTAAACCTGAAGAGTATAATTTTTCAGGCAACAATCCACTCATCAGTGCAGCTTCTTCTCTGCTGTGCATTACGTGTGATTTAAAAAAAGAAAGCTATCAAGATATTGAGCTACTTAAACCAAAATTAGTTGAAGAGTTGAAGTCATTCGAGTTTCAAGCCCTTAACTCAGGAGTTGAGAATAACTATGTTGCACTTTCTCGCTATCTTTTATGTTCGTTTGTCGATGAAATCATTGTTACCACCCCTTGGGGCTCTGAAAGCCATTGGGCCTCACAAAGTATGTTAAGCAGCTTTCATAACGAGACTTATGGAGGCGAAAAGTTTTTCTTATTACTCGAAAAGCTCAGTCGTAACCCGGCGAAATATTTGGATCTCTTAGAGCTAATGTACTTATGCTTAAGCTTAGGCTTTGAAGGAAAATATCGAGTTCTATCCAGAGGGTTAATTGAGCTTGAGGCCATTCGGGATTCATTATATCGACAGATCCGCTCTCTACGTCCTGAACAAGAATCCAGTCTCTCACCCAATTGGGAGCCAAAACAAGTACAACGCCATAAGTTGACTAAACAAACCTCATGGATTGGTATTGTGTGCGTGGTTACTTTCTCTCTCTGCGCTATTTATAGTGGCTTTTACTACGTTTTGGATCAGCAATCAGAGCACGTAATTCAAGCGTTTCAACAAATTGATTTATAGGATTTTCACGGATGAAATCATTTTTTAACACACTATTAGACACCTTAAAAAAGACATGGTGCTGGAGCTTATTATGCAGTTTACTGCTCGCTCTTTTGCTGTGTCTATTTGGCAAACACATCGCCATTGCTAATACCCCTCTTATTGAAACCACCACAGGTAAAGTTCTGACCGTCTTTATTTGTTTGCTTTTGTGGGCAGCGTTCAATCTAACGCTATGGTGGCTAGCAAAACGAGAATCTCAAAAAGAAGAGAACAAAGAAGCGTATGAAGCAGCACAATCTGAACTGGCTTACATCCAAGAAGAAAGCTCACTATTAAAAGGAAAGCTTGATGCAGCCATCGCTACGATTAAACGAGCAGGCCTGTATGGAAAGTTAAATAATAATGTTAAGTATCAACTGCCTTGGTACATGGTTATTGGCCCTCAAAATAGTGGGAAAACCACACTATTAGAATGCTCTGGCTTGGATTTTCCTCTTAATCAAACAGATGGCCACTACACGAGAGACATTCAAAACAGCCAACACTGCGAATGGTATTTTGCTAATCATGCAGTTTTATTGGATGCCGCAGGCCGTTTTTTTGATCAACACGAAAATGAGCTGAATAAACCGGTATGGCGACGTTTTTTAAAAGCACTGCGTAATAAACGCCGTCGTCGCCCTCTCAATGGTGTGATCTTAACTATCGATATTACGACACTGCAATCTCCTGATGAAAGCAGCATTGAAGTACAGGCTCGTTATGTCAGAGAGCGTCTACAAGAATTAAGGCATGAACTGAGTTCAGATATGCCTATCTACTTTTTATTAACTAAAATGGATAAAGTAGAAGGTTTTGAACCCTTCTTCTCCTCACTATCACGCGAAGAAATGGATCAAGTCTTCGGTGTTACCTTTAATGAAGGGGAAGGACAACAAGCAGATAAAATCAAAAAAGAATTTGAAAAGCTTATTCTGCGTATTGACGCTCAAGTAATGTCACGTTTACATGATGAGCGTGATGTAATGAAGCGTGCCGAATTATTGCAATTTCCAAGGCAATTGAGTTTTCTTGCAGAGCGCCTTGCTCTGTTCTCTGAGTTGGCTTTTACCAAGACACGTTACCATCAAGCATCACATTTACGTGGGCTTTATTTAACCTCAGTGCCAGCACCAACCAATGCTCAAGCGGATTCTAGTACCTCTAATATTGGTCAAAACTTAGGGATAAGTTCTCGAGTATTACCAACCTACCAACATCAACGTGGTTTTTTTATCCGCAAACTGCTTGATGAGGTGATTTTTCCAAACAGTGAGCTCGCAACGCTGGATGAAAATTATGAACGAAAAGTGAAGCTAAAAAACGGGGCTATTTATGCGACTTCATTTGCTTTGATTATTGGTTTAGGATCACTGTGGGCCACAAGCTTTTTAAATAATCACGGCAAACAGCAAACACTCTTAACCCTTGCGGACAGCTACAACCAACAAATAGTTCATTTGTCTCCATTAGCGCCTTCTATCGAGCTATTGCCTACTTTAGACCCTTTATTAAAAGCAACTCAGGTTTATCAAAAGAAGGATAATAACTTTCCAGAGAACATGGCAGGACTACAACAAGGAGAAAAATTAAGGCAAGCAGCAGAAAAGGCGTATCACCAACAATTGATTGCGTTATTGTTGCCTAAAGTCACTAGTGAGCTCGAATACCAAGTCACCAATAACCAAGATAATCGTGAGTTTCTTACTCCTTCTTTGCGCGCGTATCTAATGCTCAATATGCACGAACACTTAGATACTCAGTATTTAAAGCAATGGATGGGATTACATTGGTCTTATCTATACAGTGGCTCAGCAACAGAACAAAATGCCTTACAAACACACTTAACCAATTTACTTAGCATTGGCTTTGAACCAGTGCAATTAAACGATAACTTAGTAGCAAAATCTCGTAAATTCCTCCGGGAATCTGATACCTCAGCACTTGTCTATCAGCAATTAAAGCAAGATGCGAAAGAGATGAACTTACGAGATATAAAGTTAAGTGATCACCTTGGGCCAAACCAAAACCTTTTTAATAATACCAGCACTATTATACCTGGATTGTATACTCAAAAAGGCTATCAAACGGTCTTTTTAAGTAAAGGGTTAGATCAGGTCAAACAGCTGATTAATGAAAATTGGGTTATTGGATTATCCAGTGACTTGAGCACCAATGAAATTCGGGGCCTTTATGCTGAAGTGGAAGATCTCTATTTTCATGATTATATTCGCTACTGGAAAGAAGCCGTTGAGCAATTACAAATCAAGCCATCTAAAAATATAGATGAGGCAATACTGCAAATTGCAAACATGACAGGTTCGAGTCAACCCATCTTAAAACTGCTTAATCTTATTCGAGAAAACACCACTTTTGTCGATCAAGCACAGCTTGCTTCTAATGCAGCCAAAACAACAAATAAGTTACCGGTTAACACAAAGCTCAAAAAAGTTGCCTCTCTTGGTTTGCACAGTGTTGAAGAACGCTCACAAAGCGCAAGAAAAGCAGTCAGTAACCAATTTGAACCACTGAATTTATTATTAACCGATAAAGCTCAAGCCACCATTCCTCTTGAAGATGCTCTAGTGGTTATTAATGAGTTAAGTGGCCGTTTATCAATGGTAAAATTTTCACCTAACCCGGACCAATCAGCTTTTAAAATTGCTCGAGATCGAATGCAAGGAATACCCAATGAGTTAAATGACATTCGAGTCATGGCAGAGACGTTACCTCAACCATTACAGCAATGGTGGAATCAAATATCCAACAATGCTTGGGGTATCGTTTTAAATCACTCTAGTGATCATATTCAAATGGTCTATCACGATAAAGTGGTTAACCATTACGACATTACTTTATCTGGCCGCTATCCATTTAAAAACAGTAGTCATGACGTCAACATTGCTGATTTTGATGAGTTCTTCCAAAATGGCGGTATCTTGGATGATTTCTTTGATGCTTATTTGTCCTCATTCGTTATTAATCAAAAAGGAAAATTCCAACAAAAAAACTTACATGGCCATTCTTTAGGCCTATCAAAATCATTTTTGAATCAATATAAATATGGCCTTACTATTCAGAAAATGTTTTATGGTTCTAAAGGAAAAGAAGCTAAGGTCTCTTTTCGTATTGCGCCATTTGAACTTGATGCAAGTGCCTTGCAGTCGACCTTCTATTATGGAAGAAATAAGTTCAGTTACCGCCATGGGCCTATTCAGAAAAAACGTTTTACTTGGCCAATCACAAATCAACGTCAATACGTAAGCTTTGTTCTTCAAGATCTCAGTGGAACCAAAGTCGTCAATCAGCAAAACTCAGGACCTTGGGCTTTCTTTAGAGTACTCGATAAATTTAAAGTCAATAAATACCGTGGTCAAGATGTGATTAAATTGGATCTTGAAAACAAAGGATTAGAAGCCAAATACTTGATCTATAGCGATCGTACTCCTAACCCATTTAACCGTAAGGTTTTGAGTAATTTTTATCTTCCTAAAAGGATCAATGGATGAGCCAACAATTTAAAACGGCTCATTTCTCAGAAGAAGGCAAAGTAAGGGATAAAAATGAAGACGCCATTTTATCCTTTACTGAGCAAGGGATCTGGGTTGTAGCCGATGGCATGGGTGGCTATGAGTATGGAGAGATTGCCAGTAACATGATTATTGATGCGTTTCACTCTGAACTATTATATGGTTCATTAGAGCAAAAAATTGAAAAAGCAAAACGCATGCTCTTTAAAGTAAATCATCATTTAAGCCAAGAGAAAACTCTTTCTCATAGCGCTGTAATTGGAAGTACTGTCTGTATGCTTATCGCCCATGATGGGCATATTGCCTGTATTTGGGCTGGTGATTCACGTTGTTACTTATTTAGACATAATAAGCTGTATCAAATATCCAAAGATCACACCCGCGAGCAAAATGGTAGAGAGGCATTAACGCAAGCTATTGGAATGGGCAACGCTCTTGATATTGAGCACTGTATCGTTCCTTTACAGCATCAAGATACCTTTTTACTTTCTAGTGATGGCGTACATAAATATTTATCCCATAACATGATAGAGGCATGCATGGCATTACCTAGTGCATTAAAAGGGTGCTACCACTTAAAAGAGCAGGTGTTACTAACTGAAGCGAATGACAATTTATCTGCAATTATAATTAAGGCAAGCCGATGAGTGAGATGAATATTGACCAATTCTTAGAGGCGGCACCTCCATGCGAAGCGAATAAGTCTATAGTTGAAAAAAGAAAGATAAAACCCATCCCAAAAATCATTAATGACCGTTATAAAATTAAACGAGTTTTAGGAGTTGGTGGTATGGGTGTAGTGTATCAGGTTGATGATCTATTACTAAAAAGTATTGGCCTTGAACAAAGTGAAATGGCCATTAAAGTACTCAGCAGTGAAGCGACTACTTTCCATGATGCAGAGCTACTTCTAGTTAATGAATACCAACAAGCCAATGAGTTACATCATCCAAACATAGTCCCTATTCAGCACCTCGCTTTATGTAATGACTCGCAACAACCTTTTTTAATTATGCCAATAATAAAGGGGGAATTACTCTCGCTATTACTTGATTCTCCATTTGAAAGCATACCTACTGCTGCCCGTTTAAAATACGCCTTTGTTTTAATAAATTGTGTTATTCATTGCCATAAACGCGGTGTTATTCATGGGGATTTAAAACCCAGTAATATCTTAATTTCAGACACTAATGAACTGTATCTATTTGACTTTAGTATCAGCCGTAACATCAATCCTCAAAAAAATAATTTTGCTATTAATTTCAATCAAGTTCATGCTTGGAGCAGTGATTATGCAGCACCAGAAGTACAGCAAGGCAATGCACCAACCATAAAAAGTGACCTCTACTCCCTCTCTATTTTGCTCTACAAGCTGCTACTCGATACGCACCCTTATCAACAAAAAGAGGAAACGTTAGATAGTAGAACTAAAGAACAACAAAAAATACATCAATTACTAAGACAGGCAATGAGCCCTATCTCAGTTGAACGGCACCTTAATTTCAAAGCATTAAATATATTGATAAAAGAAAACCTTAAGCAGCAAACGACAAACAAAAAAATACCGATGCTACAAAAAGTATCATCGGTTTTTTCAAGAAATAAGAATGTATCTACGTAAGAAAATTATGCAATTTGTGTCATTTCATCAGAACTAAAACAAGATATTTGATTCCGCCCTGAGGTTTTTGATTCGTATAAGGCAAGATCTGCACGTTTATAACTAGATTCTCGGCTATTACAGATATCAGTAACTCCACCACTAATGGTTACTTTAATGTCGTCATATAAATTTATTGCTACTCTCAATCTATTTAAAATAATTTCTGCTTCTTGTAATTGAGTATTTGGTAAAATAACGGCAAATTCCTCTCCACCAATACGCGCAACAAAATCACTACGCCGACTTTCTTTGCCTAAAATCCTACCCACTTCAGTAATCACTTTGTCACCAACGTCATGACCATATCTATCATTAATTCGCTTAAAATAATCAATATCGATAATTGCTAAACATGACGACTCAATACCTTTGGCAAATGAATCATTCGTTATAATATTCGAAAATTCACGTTCAAATCTACGTCGATTCCAACACTGGGTTAATGAATCTTTTTCACTCAACTCTCGAAGGCGATTTTCTAGCTCTTTTCTCTCTGTAATATCAACAAATGAGGCGATGAAATATTCTCTTTTACAATCATTATCACAAATCGCTTGAATACGTAATATCTCTGTTAATAGATTCCCATCTTTTCGCTTATTGATAACCTCCCCTTCCCATAATCCTTCAGATTGAATTGTTTTCCACATTGCTGAGTAAAAATCTTTATTATGCTTCCCAGATTGAAACATAGATGGTGATCGTCCAATGACCTCTCTCTCTGTCCAGCCACTTAATCGCGTAAATTCTTCGTTTACTTTAATAATACGGTTGGTTTTATCGGTAATAACAATTGCCGACATCCCATTCAGTGCGGCTAATGCTAACTGACTTTCAAGACTCGTTGCTCTATGTTTAGCTATATACCGCGCAATTAGAATAGAAATGAAAGTAACAAATAATATTACCAAAATGGCTTCATAAATAATAAATGTTAATTTATGGTCTAACTTTTCCGTAGCTAACTTATTCTCACTACTCAATATTAAATAAAGTGAGCTACGACCAAAGTTACCGCCAAGAGTAACCTTTGCAAAGGAGTAAAAAATTTGCTTATCTACAAACTCCCCTGTATTTTGAGCTCTCATTTTTTGCCATAATTCAGGCGTCTCAATTAGAATATTATAGCTTTCTCGCTCTGCTATCAGGTGTCCTAATGTTTTTCGTTTATCTTGAGACGCAAGATAATAGCCTTCTTCATTAACAAACTCTAATTGGTAGCCAGTCTCTAGTGATGCCTCTACTTTATCCACCATTTCATAAACATCTAAGTTAAAAAAGAGATAGCCTTTACGCTCATTATTTATTTCAATCGGTGTAAATATTCGTAATGACGGTTTTAGAGGAGTAACTACTTTTCCATGTTCAACTTCTAAATCAATACCAAAAAAACCAAAGGCATCGACCTTTAATGTTTGTGCATAAATAAAGTAATCTCTATGTGATTTATCTTGAAGTTCACTTTCTGGAACAATGATGATCGCTCCATCCTCCTCATTAATACGAGAGATTTCTTTTCCATCAACTCCAATAAAGTGTACTTGTGAAATATAAGAATAGTTCGTCGCTGTAAGCGTCCAAAGGGATTCAAGCAGTGATCTATTTTTTAGCGAGGGATCTTGGATAAATTCTAATAGTACCCGATTATCTGATAGAAGTTTTAAAGAAGTACCTAATTTTGAAGCAATAGAGTACACCTCTTTTTGGCTAAAATTAAGCTGATGTTTAGCTTCGCTTTCTCTTTGGAATTGAATCGCATTCGACTCCGTCTGATATTGCCCCCAAAGATAAAAAATAGGAGTGACTCCTATCAATAAAATAGTAATAACGAAATATTTGATTTGCTTGTAAAATATACGATTATTCAAAACAGCCAACTTTTTTATTTTATTCTATCAAATAAGAAAAAAATATAAGTGACCCCGGTCCAATAACCACTACTAATACATTGATTTATACTGAATTTTTATTGACGCCATTTAAGTGACATGAAAATAAAATCATATGTCTTATCATTACGACATAAACCAGCTTACTTATTAATCACTTAACTTCTTTTTATTGAATTCTGCTTGCATTATTTATAGCTATGTACAATAATCTCTTCCGTTCTTAAGGAACAACAGAATCTATGGAGGCCCTGGTCCTCCCGCAACACTAACTCGTGAACTCGGTCAGGCCTGGAAGGGAGCAGCCGCAGCGGGCGACGTGTGTGCCGGGATGTGGCTGGGGCTTCCACCTATTTAAAACGCCGCTTTTATTAGCGGCGTTTTGCTATCTAATACTTTTCAAATCCAATAATACCAATCTACATAAGTATTTGATAATTCTTGCTTGTTAAAATCGATTACCTGAACAACTACTTATCCAGAATGGTATAACTCGCTTTACCTCTCGCCCTCACTTCATCTTGTAAACCATTACTTTACTGTTACCTGTTCTATATTTACAATATCCCTTCATCGCTAAAGGAACAGTACATCATGAAGCAAAAAGGTTTTACTCTTATCGAATTAGTTATTGTCATTGTTATTCTAGGTATTCTATCGGTAACCGCCGCTGTAAAATTCATCGATTTACAACGCGATGCACGCATATCAGCACTTAAAGGACTAAAAGGAGAAATGCTTGGTGCTGCAAATCAACTTCACCCTAAAACCATTCTTGCTGGCATGGCAACACAAGCAAGTGGCGCAATAACCATTGAAGGCGATACGATTCAAATCGTCTATGGCTACCCTAAAGCGGATGCTGCTAAAGCATGGAATTCATTAATGAATCAAACATTCATTGATTCACAATATAACGATACTACGCCATCTGACTGGTATTTCCATAATGATACCAGTAAACCTTTTATTACGTTTATGCATAAAAGTAAAAAATACAGTAAAGACAATTGCTATATCAAATATAGCGAAGCTATAAACGTAAATACACCACCTGTATTTGAATTTGTTAATACAGGCTGTTAATCGCACAGCAACAGAATAAATAAGCAATATTGATACAAAAATAAATGTAATTGCTCTTATTAGGGTTACATTTATTGCGAGTCATTCTTTAATTTATAAAACCAAATTCGCACATTTTTATTTTTATCCTAATCTTATTTCACATCAATTATAAAGATGATTGATGGTTTTTGAATTACCTTTAAGGATATGAAATGGAACATTCAAAGTTTAGAAAAAAAAATAATTATAAATTTGCCCTCTCTACACTCACCCTTTCTTGTTTAATGGCATTCAATGCTCAAGCCGCTGTGGATTGCGCACCGCTTGAGTCTTGGGATGCTGGTAAAGTTTATAATGGTGGAGAGGAAGTAAAGAAAGGGTCTAATGCTTACAAAGCCAAATACTGGACTCAAAATAACGACCCTGCAACCGCTGGTGAATGGGGCGCATGGCAAGACTTAGGTGTTTGTTCTGGTGAAGCTGTTAATGTCGCACCAACCGTTGATTTAACCTCCCCTAGTGCAACGGATAAAATAACAACGGGTGATATTGTTACATTAACGGCATCAGCATCGGACAGCGATGGCTCAGTATCTCGCGTCGATTTTTCTGTTGACGGTTCAGTAATAGCATCATCAACGACCTCCCCTTACAGCGCCGCTTGGACTGCCATTGAAGGCACCCATACCTTTAGTACTCAATCTTACGACGATAAAGGCGCGGTAAGTACTATTAGCTCGGTGTCGGTAAACGTAACCAATAGTCCTATTGATAATACCGCACCCACTGCAACATTAAGTTTGTCAGCAACCAGTGTTGAGCTTGGTGCAGCAGTCACGCTAACCGCTGATGCTAGCGATTCAGATGGAACAATCGATAAAGTCGACTTCTATGTTGATAACACTCTTGTTGGAACAGCAGCGACCGCACCTTATACTTTACAATATAAAACCACTGCCGCAGGTTCCCTCTCAGTTTATGCAAAGGCAACAGATAACTTAGGCGCTTCAACGAATTCAGCCGCATCTACATTAACAGTCACTAGCTCACTTCCTGTTGCTGATAACTGTCGCCCTGATGGCTTATATCAAACGGAAGGCGTTAATGTTCCGTACTGTACGACTTATGACAAAGAAGGTCGTGAGTTAATGGGAGCAGATCACCCACGTCGTGTGATTGGTTACTTTACAAGCTGGCGTGATGGTGGCGACGAACAGAATAGTTACCTAGTAAAAGACATTCCTTGGGAACAATTAACACACATTAACTATGCGTTTGTGAGTATTGGTTCTGATGGCAAAGTCAATGTGGGTGATGTTACGGATCCAAATAACGCTGCGACAGGTAAAGAATGGGCTGGTGTTGAAATTGATCCTGCTCTTGGGTTTAAAGGCCACTTCGGTGCGCTAGCTACTGCTAAAGAAAAACATGGCGTTAAAACCTTAATTTCTATTGGTGGTTGGGCTGAAACGGGTGGTCACTTTGGTGTTGATGGTAACCGAGTCGCTGATGGTGGCTTCTATACCATGACAACTAATGCCGATGGCAGCATTAACCATGCCGGAATTGAGAAATTTGCAACATCTGCTGTTGAAATGATGCTTAAATACAAATTTGATGGCTTAGATATCGATTACGAATACCCTACCTCTATGGCGGGTGCCGGCAATCCAGATGATAAGGCATTCATGGAGCCTCGTCGTCAATATTTATGGGCATCATACCAAGTATTAATGAAAACACTTCGTGAAAAACTAGATGCGGTTTCAGCTCAAGATGGACAACATTATATGCTGACTATTGCTGCACCATCATCAGGTTATTTATTGCGTGGGATGGAGACCTTTGATGTAACTCAGTACCTAGATTACGTCAACATCATGTCTTACGATTTACACGGTGCGTGGAATGATCACGTAGGTCACAACGCGGCATTATATGATACAGGTAAGGATTCTGAATTAGCTCAGTGGAACGTTTATGATACTGCAGCTTATGGAGGTATTGGCTATCTAAATACGGATTGGGCTTATCACTACTTCCGCGGCTCAATGCCTGCTGGTCGAATCAATATCGGTGTTCCTTACTATACTCGTGGTTGGCAGGGTGTCACTGGCGGTGAGAATGGCTTATGGGGCCGTGCTCCATTACCAGATCAAGCTAAATGTGATGCAGGAACTGGCGAAGGTGAGAAAAATAACTGTGGTTACGGTGCGTTAGGTATCGATAACATGTGGCACGATAAGAACTCATACGGCCAAGAAATGGGCGCAGGTTCTAACCCTATGTGGCATGCGAAAAACCTTCAAGAAGGTATCTTTGGGTCTTATGCTAACATCTATGGTTTAGATCCTGTAAATGACCCTGCCGATCAATTAGTCGGCACTTATACTCGTCATTATGACAGCGTTGCTGTGGCACCATGGTTATGGAATGCTGAGAAAAAAGTCTTCTTGTCGACTGAAGATAAAGACTCTATCAACGTCAAAGCAGACTACGTTATTGACCAAGAAATTGGTGGCATCATGTTCTGGGAACTAGCAGGGGATTATAACTGTTATGTACTAGATGCAAATGGTAATCGTACATCTGTCGACTCTACTGAAGCAGCTTGTCAAACGGGTAATGGTGAATACCACATGGGTAACACCATGACAAAAGCGATTTATGAGAAATTTAAATCAGCAACACCATATGGCAATACGGTAGCGACAGGAGCAATTCCAACTGAAACCGTAGATATTGCAGTAAGTGTGGGTGGATTTAAAGTAGGTGTTCAAAACTACCCTATTAATCCAAAAATCAACTTTACTAATAACACTGGCCAAGATATTCCAGGAGGCACTGAGTTCCAATTTGATATCCCAGTATCGGCACCTGATAATGCAAAAGATCAATCAGGCGGTGGTTTACAAGTAATCGCCTCTGGTCATACTCGTGCAAACAATATCGGTGGTTTCGATGGAACAATGCACCGTGTTGCTTTCAGTCTTCCAGCTTGGAAAGCATTACCTGCTGGCGGGGTATATGAGTTAGATATGGTTTATTATCTACCAATTTCTGGCCCTGCAAACTATACGGTTAACATCAACAATGTTGATTATGCCTTTAAGTTTGAACAACCAGACCTACCACTAGCAGATTTAAACTCTGGCGGTAACAATGGTGGAGATAATGGCGGTACACCAGATGCCGGTTGTGATGCAACAGGTTTAGTTACTTACCCAGATCTTCCACAAAAAGATTGGGCAGGTAACCCTAGCCACGCCAATACAGGTGATAAAGTGGTTCACAGTAATGGTGTTTACCAAGCAAATTGGTGGACAGCGTCTACACCTGGCAGTGACGGCAGTTGGACTAAAGTCTGTAATTTATAATCAATTGTTTATTAAATCAGACCAATGTAATTAATTAGAACCAAAAACTAAAAGAGCAGCCATTTATGTGACTGCTCTTTTTTTGTTGTACTTAATCTCACTTAACTAATCAATTATACCAATCACAATAAGTAAGTCTTCAGAAAAGCATCTGAGAAAATGCATTGAAATTAAGAATGTATAAAAAGAATACGAGATGGATTGGATTTTAGAAGAAAAAAAAACTAAATTGATTTTAAATTAAATAATCGTCAAGATTGCCAATAATGATTAAATAGAGGATTCTTTATGTTAAAAAAAATAGCAATTACCCTTAGTTTACTTCTTTCTCTTGCTGCTTGTAGTTCTTCCGAAAAAGAGCCATCAGCCAAAGCTGATATGGCAAACCCTGCTGCTAAATTTTGTGCAGAGCGCGGCACTTATAATTTAGACTCAGGTAATTGTACTCTGGGAAATGGTGATGTGGTTAATGCGTGGGAATACTATCGTAACCATAAACAAGAAATGACAAAGCCGGTCGGAAAAGCAAACCCTGCTGCTGTTTACTGTATTGAGCAAGAAGGTTCTTATCATCTAGAAAATAGCGATTGCACACTAAAAACCGGTGAAGTTGTTAATGCATGGGACTTTTATAGAAGTAGTCTTTAATCACTTTTCCAAGAAGTCACTATAAATAGGTTCAACAGAAAAAGCACTACTTGCAGCTCCGTCTTGAAGCGTTTATTAGGTATTGTTAGTGCTTAACTCATCTTCACACCAAGAGCCTGACTCTAAAAATGGTTGCTTTGGTGTTCGTTCGAGGAAGTTAGTTACAGGCACCCAACTTTCATTCTCATCGCGCTTATAAATCCCTGTATACATTTTCTGCTCATCAAATGATATTTTGACTTTTACTTCACCGGATTCAAATGGTACTGAATACATACTACTCGCATATTCAAATCCAGCATTATTTGGCAGATTGATATATACACTGAAAGTTAAATGCTCTTTGTAAGGAACATATATAGCTTGATCAACTATAGGCTGAAAGAATGACACGCGTTGAATTCCGGTACAAGTGTTACTCTCTTCATATAATGCGATAGTAGTATACGCACCTTCTTGAGACATAAAGTGAACTTTACCGGGTTTGCTTTCGTCCGGACTCTTACTATAAAAAGTAATTGGGGCTGCACATCCTACTAAAAACATGCTAGTAAATATTATTAAATTAAAAGTTTTCATTTCGTATTTCCCTCACAAATTTATCTCTAGTTAATATTTAACGCATAGCGAAAAAGCCAAGCATTGATAATTCTCCTTAAAGCACTTATTGTTCATTCTAAATAGGTCTTGTCATGATTACGGGATTTGGATTTAGAGTTTCGCAACCATTGTACAAATCAGCATTTAGCTGAAGATATCTAGCTTGTATAATATTATTAGTATTAAAGGATTTTTTTGCTTGTTCTATTTGGTCTGAATATATTGGGGAAATAGACACATTATTCCATTCATAATTCACATCAGTCACATATACATCTGCTCCACCATAAGGTACACGAAAAACCAATGTTTTATTGCAAGGCGTAAATATACCTAATGGAGTTCCGCTAGCATCTTGAACTTTAGTTGAAGTAATTCCAATATAACTTCCTGCTTTCGCTGTTCCAACTATATAGCGCTTATCCTTTGTATATTCATATGATAAAGATGAAAACCAGTCTTCTTTAAATGTTTCATTTTCAAAATTAACGTTACCGATAGATAGTTTAATGTTATAAATGCTCGTGACATTACCAATAATAAAATTCACGTCTGGTGACTCTATTGCATTTTTTGATTCAAGTTCAGGATCGGTTGTTGCACAACTAGTTAGCGTAAAAATAAAAGCTAAAAAAAATACCCGGAAAAACATATAAATCACCTAAACCGTTACTAACAATGACCTAATTATTTTACAACATAGGTGTTTTTTAACCGATATAAAAACGTGAACTCGTTCGAATATACAAGCAAATCTTATTGGGTAAGCAAGCTAAAAATGCCTAGCATTGATAATCGACTTAAACGCTTTTTATAACGCAGATTTCCACTAAACGTAAACTTTGCCTTTCAGATATAAAACACCTTTCCCACAGATAACTACCGTTTCTTCTGAAACATTGCACTTCAAAACACCACCTCTTTTTGAAGCTTGGTAAGCGACTAAATCTGACTTACCTAGGCTGTCAGCCCAATAAGGTGCTAGTCCTGAGTGAATAGAGCCAGTAACTGGATCTTCGTCACCGCCGTTTGCAGGCCAAAAATAACGAGAGATAAAGTCATAACTTTCAGATGTTGAAGTCACCACCACATCCAAAGGTGCAAGTTGCTTCAATTCCTCTGAAACATAAGTAACCTCAAGGACATCTTGTTCACTGTCAAAGACTGCAAAGTAAGCCTGCCGATTTTTGAGAACTTGAATGGGTTCTTTAGATAAGCCATTTAGCAACTGCACTGGAGCAGTTAAAACAACCTCAGGCTTTTGGTTTGGAAAAATCATTTCGATTTCATTCTCTGCATTGAGAATAATGTTTAAGCTGCCAACCTCTCTTGTGATGAATTCAACTTGGCTTTGTACACCAAACTCAGTAAACAATACAAAAGCAGATGCCAAAGTAGCATGGCCGCAAAAATCGATTTCAGTTAAAGGAGAAAACCAGCGGATCTCATATTGATTCACTCCTACCTTTTTTATATAAGCTGTTTCTGACAGATTATTTTCTGCCGCTATATTTTGCATTAGATCGTCAGACAGCCAATTTTCAACAGGAATTACAGCTGCTGAATTACCTTTAAACTGCTGATCTGTAAAAGCATCAACTATGAATATATCCATTTCCAATATATAAACTCCATTTGCGCTATAACGCCTTGTAATGTTGTAACTTAAGGTGCCTTCGTTTCTATGTTTAACTGTCCAGCTAAGTCAGCCTCACGATGAACGCTTAAAGCCGAAATTGCCAAGCGTTGTAAACCTACCTTAAACGCTTGTTATATTCTCAATCTCATCTTGGGTTAAATGATCACCACAAGTTTTTTTGGGAAGTAAAGAGATAATAGTATCTTGATAATCAATGCTAATAGTTTGATAGATATAATTTTGTACTTTTACATACTCAAATGAGTTATCTATTGTATCCAAATACTCAGCTTTAATAGAGGGCTCACCCTTCATCTTCGCAAGAAACATTAGCTTGAACAGTAATACACTTTCCACCATCAGCCATTATTGATTGAGCTAATTTATTCACTGAGTCTGAATTGGATTTATAATTAATGTATACAGCGTAGCCTTCTTTCGCAAAAAGTTGATCCGTAGCCGCTCCAATTCCTCGCCCGCCACCACTGAACATAACCATACCACTTTAAACACAAAACCCAACGATGGAATGAAAAATGCCATGTATTAGTAATCCATCTTAAATGCTTGTTAATTTATTTTTCACACAAATCGCACGATTTAATTAAATTGCACATTTAGAGTGATACTCTATAATAATACCGTACTTGCAGACTTGGAGCTTAACCATGTACACATTAACAGCAAATGATGCCAAACGTAATTTCGGTGAACTGCTTCTAAACGCTCAACGCGAGCCAGTTAAAATTAGTAAAAACAACAAAGATGCTGTGGTTGTGATGTCAATTAGAGACTATGAAGAACTTGAAGCTATGAAAGCCGATTACATAAAACATTGCTTTGAGGCTGCAAAAGCAGACCTAGTCCAAGGTAATATAGTTGACGGTGAGAACTTCTTAAGTGCGTTGTAAGCAAAGTATGCACAAGAGTAAATATAAACTCAGTAAATTAGCACAGGCTCATTTACACAAAATCAAAAATTATACTGTTACAAACTTTTCCCAGATGCAGTGGAGCTCATATAAAGACACTCTTCTTACTGGTTTTCAGATGCTCGCTGAAAATCCGGCAGTAGGTAGAAACTGCAATGATATATATAAAAACGGTTTTTACTTCCCGGTCGGCAAGCACACAGCTTACTTTACCAAAGAAAACGGTTTTATTTTGGTCGTTGCTGTTCTTGGACAATCGCAATTGCCGCAAAACCATCTGCGATAATTACCACACCAAGTATGTTTAGTTTAGGGTGCTATTCTGACTGGTAAACTAACGCCCAATCAAGTAGCAGACAACACTACCAATACACTCAAACTTATCACCGAAATCACTAAGCTAAACCGAGTTGAAAACGCCGAGCATTACGAATCTGCCTTAAACGCTTGTTATGCCTGTGCCCATTCGCTGCGTAAAACTGCTAAAACGATAGTATCCCACCATTTTGTCTTAAAGAAGCGATGCTCCTTAAAGTGAGCTTCTTGTCTCATGCCCAATGACTTACACAACCTAATGGCAGGTAGATTCTTACTAATGGTTTCTGCATAAACACGATGAACACCTAACTCTGAAAAACCAAAATTTAAAAGTGCTTTTGACGCTTCAAAACTTAGACCACTACCCTGAACTTCCCTAGAAAAGGCACAACCCATTGAAGCCTGGTTATTGGACTCCAATCGCAGGCAAACTATACCAATAAATGTTCCTGATACCTTACTTTCAACAGCTAGTTGATACGATTGACGAGGAATCTCCGATATTTGATCCACAAAAAGGTTAGTTAATTCTCTGTATTTATCAGGGTTGCAGTCACTTTCATCGTAAAAACGCTGATACTTCGGATCTTGAGACATACTAACAAAAGCAGCCTCGTCACCTAGCGTCATATCCCTAATTATCAGACGCTTAGTCTCGATTTTAAACATCGAACGTTCCTTGTTCTTCATAAGGCATAACGCCTGAATAACACGTTTACTGCCATGTAAACCTAGCTGAATTTTAACGCCTTAATCCCTGAGACTAAAGGCAAACTGACAACGCCAAGTGTAGTAAATCGTGTTGATGCATTTGTATGCAATTCAATTAGTAGTGATGACGACAAGAAATTATCGTCAAATGTAAATCATTTACTGCATAAACTAGTCTATTTGTATCGTCAATCCTACGTGACCAAAAACCAGCTAAGTTCTCTTTCAATGGCTCAGGTTTGCCAATTCCTTCAAATGGTGAATGCTTTGCATCTATGATTAACTTATTAATACGTTTAAGTGTTTTCTTGTCCTGCCCTTGCCAATATAAATAATCATCCCACGCTTCATCAGTCCAAGCTAACATTCGACTCATTCAAGCAAGCCTCTTTCCGTAGTTTGACCTGCATTGTATTGAGCAATTGATTTGTTTAAATGAGCAGCATTCGCAGGAGAACGTGATAAATATATCGTTTCCATTAAACTATTGTAATAGTCCATAGACATTACAACCGCATCTTCAGAATCTCGACGAGTGATAACCGTGCAGTCCGCATCATTAACCACGCCATCAAGAACAGATTTAAGACCATTTCTGGCTTCAGTAAAAGAAACTATACGCATAATTACCTCTTTATTGAGTTGTACCTAATATTGAACAAGTATAATTTATAAAAACAAAATGTACAATATATTGCACAAGTAACAAAGAAGCAGTTAGACAGTGTATTCATCAACCTCAGTGCATGAGAAAACCTCTGGGAAAACAGCAAGCGGCTTGGGTGTGTTGAGCCTGTTTTCGGTAACATCACCGTGAATAAACAAATGAACCGCTTCACTCTCAGAGGAAGAGAGAAAGTAAACACGATTATCACCGCGCAGCATTTAAGCCAATGTAGACAGGGAAACGAACAAAAATGACTCCACCCCTACTATATAAAATTAGCTTAGCACCCTTCTTTAATCTTAAGAGTCTTAACTTCTAATTTTTCTAATTCAATGATATTTGGGTATTGTTCAGAAAACTCATCTTTCGATGTTACAAAGTCATCATATGATTTAATACTTAACCTCCCTCCACTATACCTATAATGTATTGCATAGGTATAATACGCTTTAGGTTCAGGTTCCGAAGGAATCTCAAATACATATACATCCCCTCCCCCATAACATGCTGAAAATTTTTGACGCTGTTTTTTACTGGTTGCAGGCTTAACATCCAGTATTGCAATTAGCTGATTTCCCTTAACATTTAATACTGCAAAGTCACCAGAGGGTTGGTCGTCATATATTAATTTTTCAGGTATAAAGTAACCTTCTTTTTCTATCCCTGCATACACGCCAATTTGAAAGTTATTTGGAAAAACTTTAACTACCGCGGTAGATTCATTGGTTAACGTATGCTGCTTTTCAAGTTGACCAAATGGTGTTGAAGCACAACCTGAAACCAATAGACTAAACATTACAGCTGTTGTTTTTAAATACATATCAAAACCTATTTATAGTGAAAAAATGAAAGCCATTTAACGCCCTTCCCTCAAAACCAATGACTAACATGACGCAACAGAGTTGAACAGTCCAAAAATTCTAGCCCGAGTTGACGAAACTCAGAGGCAACTCAAGGTTCTTTCACTGAAGACAACAACCACATACACCAAATTCTTGCTTGAACGCAAACACTGCAATACCAAAGAAGAAGCGCATAGCAAAAATGCCAAGTGTGCTGAATCAATCTTAAATTATTTGTTAGTTTATTGGCACAGTAGTTATATAAAGCAGATTGCAGATTCTTCTTTTTCAATATCTTGAATTCTTTGCTTTGAGGCTTCACCATTCACTTCAATCACTTCTGTGCCTACTACAACACATTGCTCTTCTTCATGATCGAAAAAGTATTTTAGTTCATATTCAGCATTAGGGGATGGGGTAAACGATACAGCAATATCACAACTAGATGCTTTGCCGTCAGGCGCTAAAGCATGAAAACTAACACTATGCTTCTGATTCGCTTGTATTAACAACTCCGCTTTCAACTCATTCTTGCCTTGGTTTATTTGTTCTTCTGTAACAAGGCCACCATAACCTAATCTTGGATTACACATTCCATTAGGATGAATATTCACAAATGGCACAACATTGTCTTTAAAAGCAACTAACTTAAGTTGTGCGACTTCACCCGTTGTAGGTTCGCTATATATAGAGCAACCTACGACAAATAAAGCTGATATTACTGTAATTGTTTTTAATAAGATCTTCATGAATAGCCTCCTTGCTATCGTAGATAAAC
>NZ_JARACP010000013.1 GCF_028765545.1 Aliivibrio sp. S4MY1
CTTTGGAGTATAATATTAACAGCGACATTTAATGCCTTATTGTTACTTTATAAGCTATTCTTATTATTACCTGTAATGTATATTACAGGCGTGTGTTATTTTTTAAAAGTAAGAGTCACATGTGACATACTTGTATTGTTAATGTAAGTAGACATGGATTTGTACGTGCTAAGTAATAATTTGTTTAATTTTTATGTGGTTTAACGTTTTATTCTTAGCGTTGATTATATATGTTGATTTTTGTAAGTATGATATTGAGTAGTGGTTATGTTAAAAAAAACAATTGTTTTCGTTTTGTTTTTATCTTCATTGTTTATGGCAGAGTTATGTGTCGTTAAAATAAATGGGGTTGATAACGAGAAACGTATTAATGATGTTATTTATGAACTTAACCAATCTATTGGTCTTGTATTTAATGATGCAGTGATTTCTTCTGAGGTGTTAAAAGAAATTGTTAGAACATCTAAAAATAGTACTATTGCATTGACTGAATTTAATCGAGTAAGTGAAATTTTACTAGCAGATTATAGTGATCTCGATTCAATACTTTTACTCCCTAATGGTGTTGTTTCCTATGTGTACCCTTATGACGAAAATAAAAATGCAATAGGTCATGATGTTCTAAATGATGAAAATCGAAAGCGAGGAAGCTTAGAGTCCATTTTAAAGAAAGATACAACTATCATTGGTCCTGTTAAGTTGGTACAAAATGGAAAGAAAGCTTTTATCATTAGAAAAACTATTTTAAGCGGAAATGATTTTTGGGGGTTTACATCCTCGGTCGTATACTTAGACTCGATTATTAATATGATTGACAATATACTTTTAAAGCATGGCTTTGTTGATTATCTTATTGTTGGTTATAATCCTGATGGTCAAAGTCTTAATGAGAAGTTAATTAGTTCTAAAGGAAACTTTAGTAATAAATCATTGAAAGGTGTAATTTATGTTTTTAATACTAGTTGGGAACTCTATACTGCTAAAAATTCGCCAAAACTTAGTATTAGAATGTTTATGTTTTTTTTAGTATCAATTGTTTTTATTATAACAGTACTGGTTTTTAGATATTTTAAAAATAATAAAAAAGAAAATAAATTGCTAAAAAATGAAACGCATACAGATTTTTTAACTGGGTTGATAAATAGGCGAGGGTTTGAATATAAACTAAAATTACTTAAGAATAACGAATTAATTTATGGGTCGATCGCTATTTTCGATATCGACTTTTTCAAAGCAGTCAATGATAAATACGGTCATGATGCTGGAGATGAAATTCTCGTTAAATTTGCGAATGTTTGCATGATGAATTTACCTGCTGAATATATCCTTTCAAGGAGTGGGGGGGATGAATTTATACTATTAATGCCAGGTTTGGATATAATAAGAGCAAAAGAGGTATGCGAATGTTTGAGGCTTGCTATATATAAAGAACGATTCACTACTAGTAAAACAGAATTAGAAATAACGACAAGTATAGGCGTGTCTTCATATTCTAATGTTGTAAACATTAGAAGTGCATTAAATATAGCCGATAAAGCTCTTTATATTGCGAAAGAAGATGGTCGAAATCGTGTATTTACTTTTTAGAATAAAGAGGATAGCGTTAATCCTCTTTATATAATTTCACTTTTCTATATTTTGTTATAGGGTGGGATATGAAAATAACAGATTTACGTTGTCGTACTAAGTTTTAATTGATGATTTTCCTATGATTAATTTGTTTGAAAATAATAAATTATAATTTTCAAGGTTAAAACCATCAGGGTAATCGAATAAGAATGTGGACACATCAATTGTATGAATGTGGCTAATTGGCATATGCTTAATATCCTCTGTTCGATATATTAAATACAATTCAGTATTGGTTAATATTAAACCTAAAGGCTCTACATTTTTGTGAATACTATGATTGTGTTTTTTTATTGTGATTAACCGTTGGCAAGTTAAAGCCAAGCAAATACGCTCAAAAATACTATAAAGTTGAACGCTTTGTAAATGTGATGAGATATCTATATCAGCATGTACCTTTCTGGTTGATAATAAAGGTGGAAGTGTTGATATTGATGAGTTCTTTATTTGAATAAATGCAGAATCAATGACGGAAGAAAGCTCATTAGGAAGTGCTGCCCTCAAATATACTTCGGCTAATCCAAGTATGATGCTTTCTCTTAGGCCTAAAACCATTTTTTGATGCAACTTTCTGCTATATCCGTATGGCTTATCTCTTGTATCTTTGTCTACATCAAAGTAATTACTGATTAGCTCAAGATTTCGTTGAATAGTTCGTATATCTCGCTCAATACCTGCCAGTGCTAACTCCTTCTGAAGTAATTGTGCTGTTGTTTTCCGTCCTTGTGGTATTCGGCAGTAAAGCTCTAATATCAACGAAAGATGTTCTTGAGTATTTGATTTTATTTTTTTCGTCATTTTAATTAATTCAAATGTACAAATAATGGGCCTTCATCCTAGCGGGGTATGTGGCAGTAGATGCCACATGGTTTATGTATAACTCAAATTGTTTAGTGGATTGGATTATTTCTTAATAAGTAAAGTATGCTCCCTATATAAATTCAATGAATAAAAGAGTGCTAGTATATAGATATTATACTTATGGTGTTCTCTATCATGTTAGGTATAGATGTTGGGTTACATCAAGTGAAACTAGTGGCTTTCCTTATTATTCAAATGATTAAATAGAAAAAAATAAGCAAAACTTCTCAATAAAGCTATTTATTGCTTGTACATACATTCTATTTTTATGACAATGGTCGTAGTTATTTATCAACTAGATGAAGTTGTGAGAAAAGTATGAAACAGAAAAAAAATATAATTCTACTGGCGTCGCTAATGTCTTCATTAGTTCTTACTGGTTGTGCTTCAAATGATGAGCTTATTGCCCAGCAAAAGAATCAGACAGAACAAATGAATGTATTAGAATCAAAAGTTAGCACGTTAGAATCTCAGGTTGGTACATTAGAAGCTGAGCTACAAAAGCAAAAAGAAACGGACAGTGAAATTTATCAAACTGTACGTAAGTTAGATGTAGCACAAGGCGAACTAAAGGCGCAAGCACAGCAACAAGCTGACAAAGCGGTGATGTACTACACAATTAAACAAGATGATACGTTATATAGTATTGCAAGAGAGCAAGGGATCGCATTAGAAGATTTACTTCAACTAAATCCTAAAATTGCTAACCCTAAGCGTTTGCTTATTGGCGATGTCCTTAATATTAAATAATTATATTTGCTTAGTTAATACTAAATCATGATAAAGGCCACTAAATGCAGTGGCCTTTTTTTGCGATAAAATTAAGTATCCTAACTATTCACTTGTGTTCTATTAGCATTATTTTAACAATATGTTGAATCCTTACTTTTTATGTGTGTTTGTCACAAAATAAGTATGGGAAAAATTAATTCCCTTGAAAGTATCATTGCATTAGTGGAAATATATCCCATAGATTAAATATTTGGGAAATAATCCCCGTGGATAAAAAAGACTTCATCGATGCAGTAAATGGATTAGGGGCGCTAACGGCGGCAGAGCAGCGTATTACCGAATATTTCATGAAACATTACACCATGCTGCCATTTGCCAAAATTGATGAGTTATGCAAACAAATAGGGGTAGGTAAGGCTACGTTAGGTCGTTTTTTACAGCATTTGGGTTTTAGTGGATTTTTAGAGTTTAAAAAGCACGTAGCAGATGATTTAGCATTAACACTTACCACGCCAGTAGAGCGTTACGAAACACTTCAACCTACTGATAGAAAAGATAATGTTTTGCAGTCGCATTATGATGAAGTGATGTCGAATATGGCTAAAACCTTTGCGACAATCTCTGAGAGTGATTTTGAATTAGCCATCGAATATATGCAAAACCCGAAAGGGAAACTCTATGTTATTGGCAGCGCATCATCAGAGGCATTGGCGAATTATTTTTACCTATTAGCTAGATACTTACGTAAAGATGTTGTTTGGTTAAAAGCCGATATATCCACGCTGCCACATCAACTGGTAGACGTAAGTAAAGACGATGTTTTATTTGCCATTTCTTATCATAGGTTCTCAACTATAACGATACGGTTAGTGAAATGGTTTCATCAATTTGGTGGTCGGATCATCTTAGTGACGGATCAACCCGTAAATCCTTTTGTCGCATATTGCGATATTCAATTCTCAGTAGAGAGTGCCAGTCAGGGCTTCTTTAATAATAGAGCATCAGGGTTTGCATTAATTGAAGCATTTATTAAGGGGTTATCAAAACAGAAGGAAAGAAATAATCGATTTAATCGCATCGAAGGATTGTTTGAAGAGTTTAGTATTTTTGATAAATAAAAATACAGTGTCATAAATAAGGGAATGTATCTATTTTAAAATAATTTTGTTTTAAATAACTCTGGTATTTTAAATTCAGATAAGAACCCGCATATTCATAATATTTATTAATTTAAGTTTGTTTATTTTTAAATGGACTTACCTATCTATAGTTATAATATATTGAGGTTGTCATGATTACTTTTTTAGCGTTACCAATAATATTGGGTGTCGGATATTTTATAGTGAAAAAATATAATACTCAGGCAGTATTATTTCTTTCTGGTTTATTAATGATTGCGTTGGGTGTTTTAAACGGAACTACGGAGTTTCTACCTAAGGGCGGTACTCCAACAGGGTCGATCATTGTCGATTTCTTTGAAGTGATTAAAGTGATTTCGTCATCTACATTAGCGAAATTAGGTCTGATCATCATGGCGGTTGGTGGTTTCTCTAAATATATGGGCCACATTGGTGCTGCAAACGCTATGGTACAAATTGCGACTAAGCCGCTTTCATACATCAAAAACCCATACTTAGTCTTAGCGCTTGCGTACATAATTGGTCAATTAATTAATATCTTTATTCCAAGTGCTACAGGCTTAGCATTATTGCTATTAGTTGCTATGTACCCAGTATTGGTAGGGGTTGGTTGTAACCCTGCGGCAGCGGCGGCGGTAGTAGCGACGACAGGTTGTCTTGATTTAGGCCCTGCCTCTTCTGCGGCAAATAAAGCGGCGGAAGTATCAGGTATTGATGTTGCGACATATTTTGCTAGCTATCAACTTCCTGTAGCTATTGCTGCTATGGCTGTTATTGCAGCTCTGCATTTTGTTTGTCAGCGTTATTTTGATAAAAAAGATGAAGAGAAGGGCGTTGTTCATGAGTTTAATCTTGATGCGAAAGACCAACGTAAAGCGCCTAAATGGTTTGCAATTTTACCTGTTCTACCATTATTACTGTTATTAACCTTCAGTAAATTTGCGGTGACATCTGTTCGCATGGATGTAGTAACGGCAATGTTTATCTCTTTATTTATCGCTATGGTGTGTGATTATCTTTATACCCGTAATGGCAAGGAAGTGGCGGCTTCTTTAAAAGTGTATTTAGAAGGTATGGGGAACGTATTTACGGGCGTTGTGAGCTTAATTATCTCGGCACAAGTTTTTGTTACCGGGTTAACCACTATTGGTTTTATCGCTCTACTACTTAATTCTGCTTCTAATATGGGATTGGGCTATATTGCTATGGTTCTTGTTCTTGTTGTGATTATTGTTTTGGTTACTATGTTATCTGGCTCTGGTAATGCTTCGTTCTTCAGTTTCTCAAACTTAGCACCAGATGTTGCAGCACAAGTAGGTACGGCTGCTGCTCATGTTGCTCTTCCTATGCAATTAGCGGCAGGTTTAATGCGCTCTGCATCGCCAGTTGCGGGTGTTGTTATTGCGTGTGCGGGTGTGGCAAACGTATCACCAATTGAATTAGCTAAACGAACGATTATTCCAATGTCTGGTGGTTTAATTACTGTTTTAATTTGTTCTCAAATTTTAGTGTAGTTTGCGGTTATACCAATTCGGATAAGTTGTTATTTACATGCTTGTTCGGGTTGGAGTTAAATATAAATTAGATCCAAGAATTGGAGTTAACTATGGATATTATTGAACGCTTTTTAAGTTATACACGTATTAATACAACGACTAGCCGAGAAAAAGGGGCAGCAGGAATAATGCCTTCTTCAGATGGTCAGATGAAGCTTGCCAAGTTATTAGCAAAAGAGCTAGAAGTATTAGGGATGGAAGAGATTGTTTTACGTGATACGGCAATTTTAACAGCAACACTACCATCAAATATTAAGGGTGAGCAGACAATACCAACGGTGTCATTTTTTGCCCATCTTGATACCAGTGCAGAGCAGACAAACGATACCAATGCGCAGATTGTGAGTTATCAAGGAGGTGATATTTGTTTGAACCCAGCATTAGACATCATTCTAAAAGAGAGTGAGTTTCCTGAGCTTGTTAATTACGTCGGTGATGACATCATAGTTACCGATGGGACGAGCTTATTAGGAGCAGATGATAAAGCGGCAATTGCTGCAATAATGAATGCACTACAGATATTGAAAGCCGACCCAAGTATTCCTCATGGCACTGTGAAAGTCGCTTTTGTTCCTGATGAAGAACAGGGTTTACGAGGTGCTAAGGCGTTTGATGTAGAAAGCTTCGGCGCTGATTTCGGTTATACGCTTGATTGTTGTGGTATTGGTGAGTTTGTTCATGAAAACTGGAATGCCGGTGATGCAATCATTACGTTTACTGGGCAATCTGCACACCCAATGTCTGCAAAAGGAAAATTAAAAAACTCTCTATTAATGGCTCATCAATTCATTAGTATGCTACCTGGTGGTGAAGCGCCTCAATATACCGAAGGTCGTGAAGGCTATTATTGGGTGAAAGAGTTATCTGGCAACAGCGCTAAAACAGTACTGAAAATGGATATCCGTGATTTTTATAAAGATGGATATCGTGATCGTATGGCATTTTTACAAAATCTTTCAGACAGCTTTGCGAAATTATGGGGTGATTCAAGTATCTCTATCAACCTAAGTGATCGTTATGAAAACGTAGCGAACAGTTTAGAAGGGGATGCAAGTTTTCCTATTACTATCGCCAAAGAAGCGTATGAGAGAAATGGCATTACAATGAAAGCCGTACCGATGCGGGGTGGCTATGATGGGGCGGTATTGTCACAGAAAGGATTGCCGTGCCCGAACATATTTACAGGTGCACATAACTTCCATTCTATTTATGAATATTTGCCTGTTAACTCATTAAAAGCGGCAAGTAATGTAGTGGTAGAGGTTATAAAAATCACGGCAGAAGGGCAAAACTAGGTAATATTTAGTGACACCGTAACCTATTTGAATAGTAGAGTATTAAAGAGTATGTTGATAATTTCAATATGCTCTTTTTTTATTATGAGTAAATGATAAATTAGTTTATAAATCTGTATGTATCGCTTGATGCGTATTAAAATACCCACCATTTTCTGTCTTCATCACTATTAAGTGTCTTTATGCTAACTAAACTTCGTGCAGAGCCTGTTTTAATTATAACCACTCTTTTGGCTGGCGCTGGATGGGTGTTCTCAAAAGAGGCAATCCAAGAGCTACCTCCGTTTGCTTTTATTGGTATTCGTTTTATTTTGGCATCATTGTGTTTATTACCATTTTGCTTTGGCGCGTTGAAAAAAGCATTATTGCAAGACTGTGTTCGTTCAATGGGGGTTGGCGTATTACTTTCTTCAGCCTTATTTTGTTGGATCCATGCAATATCAATCAGCGACACTTTGGGTGAAGGGGCGTTTATTATGAGCCTCTCTATGCTGTTTGTTCCTTTGCTTGCATGGCCACTGTTTGGTTCTAGGCCTCCAAGAGCATTTTGGTTATCTTTACCCATTGCGATTTCTGGTTTGTTTTTATTAGCATGGAACGACGGTTGGAATGTATCGGCAAGTCAAATATGGTTTATCTGTGCAGCAATAGGGCTTGCGACGCATTTTAATTTTAACAGTAAGTATTCGGCCAGTTTACCGACGATTTTATTAACGACACTACAATTATTCACAGTTGGCTGCTTAGGTGTGGTGTTGTCACTGTTTTTAGAAACATGGCCACAAGAGGTGAGCCTAATTACGTGGAAGTGGGTCGTACTAAGTGTGTTGCTTGCAACGAGTCTGCGCTATTTATTGCAAACGGTAGGGCAAAAATGGGTAACACCGACTAATGCAGCTATCCTAATGTTGCTTGAACCTATTTGGACAATGCTACTTAGTGTTTGGATATATGATGAATCGATGCCGTTAAATAAACTGATTGGTTGTGGCTTGTTACTTCTGTCTTTGGTTTTCTATCGCTTTAGCCAAGTGAGACATAAGTTGCGGTCGTAGTATTTATTACTACTCTGGAGTTATAAAAATACCCGATGAAGTTCACCGGGTATTTTGTTTAAACTAACTTATCTAAAGCCGATTAGCTACTCAGCGCAACGTTAATTCGCAGCATCGCTTGAACTAACACTTCACGAGGACAACCTAGGTTTAAACGAATAAACCCAGAGCCTTCACTGCCAAATGCAATCCCCATACTTGGAACAATGCCAGCCTCGACTAATTTCAATTCTAGCTCTTTGTCCGTTAATCCAAGAGAGCGGCAATCTACCCATGCTAAATATCCAGCTTCTGGAGGCGTAAAGCTCAGATCTGGCAGTTCGCGTTCAATAAAAGTTTCTAGGGTAGTAATGTTCTCTTGTAGATAGGTTTTTAGCTCGTTTAACCACGGGGCAGAGGTTTGGTAAGCAGCAGTGGCAGCACACATAGCCAAGCTATTATAAACATCCATACCATGAGCATCTAAACGACGAACTAAACGTGCTTTTAATTCTTGATTTGGGATCATGAAATTAGAAATACGCACAGAAGACAAACCAAATGTTTTACTCGCTGCTGTTGCTACAATCAGTTTTTGTTGCAGATCTTCTGGTAATGACAATGCTGAATGGTAAGTGTTATCTCCCATCGCTAAATCGCCCCAGATCTCATCACTTAACAACCACACATCGTATTGATGACATAGCTCTGCTACCGCAGTTATCTCTTCTTTTGACCATGCTTTACCGACAGGGTTGTGAGGATTACAGAAGATCATCACTTTAGCACCTTGTTGGAAGCAAGATTCTAAATTAGCAAGGTCAATAGTGTAGTTTCCTTGTTGCTCAATTAATGGGTTTTCAACTAATACGCGGTCATTAAATTCTACGATTTTACGAAACGAACCATAACCCGGTGTTTGCATTACCACTTTATCATTGGTATCTGTTAGCAATTGAATTGCCATTGAAAGTCCTGGTAACACACCGTGTACCGTGGTTATCCATTCTTTTTTAATACCAATATTATGCTGCTCTTGATACCAGTTGATAACGGCTTGGTAGTAGTCATTATTACGTTCAGCGTAGCCAAAAATACCATGGTCGATGCGGTTATGAAGCGCTTCTAATACTTGTGGTGGCGCTTGAAAGTCGTAATCAGACACCCACATAGGTAATCGGTCAGTGCCATCTAATCCGAGCTTTTCTTTCATGAAATCCCATTTTAATGAGCCGGTGTTACAACGGTTGTGAATGCAGTCAAAAGAAGTTGTCATGAGATAGCCTTATTTTACGTCAACTGGAGATAATGAGTCGTTGTCTTGAGTTACTGGCGCTTTTGCAATACCAAAGCCAGTGAAACCATAAATGATGGCGAAGATAACACCGGTGTAGCACTGAATCGCCCATGGTAGATAATCAAGCGTTGCTACGCCTAGTGTGCTTGCCATGTAAATACCTGCGGCAGTCCATGGAACCAGTGGTTCGATAATGGTGCCGGCATCTTCAATCGTTCTTGAAAGGTTTTTTGTGTCTAATCCCATTTTACGATAAGCGTTTTGGAATAATTCACCAGGGATTAATAGGGCAAGTTTGCCATCAGAAGTTGTGAATACCACAGTAATCGTAGCAATCACGGTTGATAGAATTAACTGGCCTGTGCTGTGGATCAGGTGTAAGAAGCGACCTAATACTACATTTAGCGCGCCAGTTAGACTTAAGATACCCGCGAAAGCGAAGGCACAAAACACAAGAAGAATCGTGCTCATCATAGAGAATAAGCCACCACGATTAAGCAGTTTTGCAATATCAGGAACCAAGCCGTCGGTTGCATGACCATTTGCATTTAACATATCGATATTGAAACCATTAACAAACGCTTGAAGTGCTTGTTGTAGGCTGAAGCCTTGTAAAAACACACCGATAAGTAGGGCAAGAGCAGAAGCCGCAAGCATCAATGGAAGTACTGGTTTTTTAGTGAATGCACCCCATAGGATCATCATTGGTGGCACAATTAATAGAATATTAAGGTTATATAGACTTTCTAATCCCGCAAGAATATCGAGTACTTTTTGAGGTTCGCTTACATTTGCCACATCACCGTATTGGCCAGCAAAGAAGAAGACAACAGAAGCGATAACAAAACCCGGTAGCGTTGTATAAAGCATGTGTTGAATATGTTCATATAAGGTTGTGCCAGAAACAATAGGTGCAAAGTTAGTTGAATCAGAAAGAGGGGAGATTTTATCACCAAAGTAAGCACCAGAAACCACTGCACCAGCTGCGGCTGCCATTGATACATCAAGACCTGCGGCAACACCCATTAGAGCAACACCGACCGTGCCTGCTGAGCCCCATGATGTACCTGTACATACAGAAACTACGCTGGTAACAAAGAAAGCGGCAATTAAAATATATTGAGGACTGATGACTTTTAATCCCCAATAAACCATATAAGGAATGGTACCACTGACCATCCAACTTGCGATTAGGCCACCAACCGACACTAAAATTAAGATAACAGGCATTGCTTTCGCCAGTTTCTCAACAATGGCATTCATTATTTCATCCCAGTTATATCCCATTTTATAAGCGATAAAACCGGTGAAGGTTGCTGAAGTAAGTAGCAGCGCTTCAATTTGTAGACTAAAGAGGCCGTATCCAATTGCTAGTAGACCAAACATGACTGCAATAGGTGCTATTGCGAGTGCAAATGATGGTAGAGGCTTTGATTGTGTCATTGTTGTATTCCTCGTAAACAGATGTAGGGTTGTTTTGTTTTTATGAGGTCATAATAAGAGTTCTATTAATTAGAATATGAGAGATAGGTAACGCACTCATGTAAGCGCTTACATGGGATTGTTACCTAAGATGTTCATCACACTTTTAGGGCTTGCTTTGTTGAATAAGGTGCAGCAGTCTGGCGCTGAACTAAGGTGGCATTAAAGCAATGTTTTTGTGGTGGAATATAACCTGTGTTTTTTATTTTTAATGCTAAATCAGCAGCATAGCTCGACATTTCATCAATAGGATTGTGCATGGTGGTTAAGCGTGGATAGAGATATCGAGCCAATAAAACATCGTCAAACCCAATAATAGAAATATCGTCTGGAACACGGATATTATTTTCATGCAAGCTTGCCATTAAACCGGCGGCCATTACATCGTTAAAGGTAACTACCGCTGTGATCTCGGGGCATTGAGTCAATAATTGTTCACCAGCCAGTTCTCCACCTTGTTCGCTAAAGTTCTGATTAATAATCCAATTAGGCTCAATAGTAATGTTGGCCTCTTTCATCGCATCACGATAACCGTTCAGTCGCTCTGTTCTGTCTTCAATAGGGAGATCACTGGTGACACAGGCGATCTTTCGATGGCCTTGCTCAATTAAGTGAACTACAGATTCTTTTGCTCCTGCTCTATTATCGATATAGACAGAGCGGTTGGATATTTGCGGTATAGTGCGATTAAGCAATACCATTGAGGGTAATTGGGCGCTGTATCTAAGTAGGGTGGCATCGTCTAGCATTTTGGCGTGAACCACCATGGCTTCACATCCTTGGCTGATTAAAAAATCCAATCCTTCTTTTTCTCTTTGTGCGTCATGGCCGCCGCTTACTACAACTAATTGGCATTTATGTTTACGGGCGACTTCTTCTACGTTTTTGGCTATTAGGGCAAAGAAAGGATCAGCAAGATTACCCGTTAATAACCCAAGCGTGTTATTGGTCTTTTTTGCTAGCGCACTGGCTCGTGCATCTCGTTGGTAATTGAGTTCACGAATAGCATTTTGTACTCGTTCAAGAGTGACAGGCTCAACATAAGCAGAGTTATTGATTACGCGGGAGACGGTAGCAGTAGAAACCCCTGCTAATTTTGCAACGTCACTGATTGTCGCCATGATTACAACTTAGGTGGTTAACATTAAGCCGGAGTGTAGCGCGGATTTATCGGTAAAGATGTTAGGAGTATCAAATTCTGTGGAGCATGTTGCTTATAATTACTTTCTTATCAATAGTATTAAATATTTAATACTCCATTCATTTATCTCATTGTATTATCTGACTGAGCACAAGGGTGTGCGACTTTATTAAGGTTAGCTATGTTTAAAAATAAATTAGCAGTGTTATTTACGTGTTTGTCTGTGTTTTCTTTTTCGGCTCAATCAGCGGTTTTTGATACCGTTACGTTAGGGAGTAAAGGGGGGATTCAAGATGGCAATTTAACGGCTTTTTTAATTAAAAGTGAGGTGGATTCTAATTTTGTTATGCTTGATGCAGGCTCTGTTGTTAATGGGTTAATTGTGTCAGAGCAGAAAGGAGCATTTAAAGATATTACTGTGCCAGATGACTCACCCTATACCAAAGTAGGTTACCTATTAAAGGATAAGATTAAGGGTTACTTTATTAGTCATGCGCATTTAGATCATGTTGCCGGTCTAATTATCTCTTCTCCTGATGACAGTAAAAAACCGATATATGGATTAGAGGCGACAAATAAAGATCTCATGAAGAATTACTTTAATTGGTCAGCATGGCCTAATTTTGGTAACAAAGGTGAAGGCTTTAAGCTGAACAAATACAACTATGTGGATCTTCAACCGGGTGTTTGGAGTCCGATAGCTGAAACAACAATGAGTGTGATGTCATTGCCTTTGTCTCATTCTGGTGGGCAATCTACGGTCTTTATTCTAAAAGATAGTGAAGGGGATGTATTTGCTTATTTTGGTGATACAGGGCCTGATGAAGTAGAGAAAAGTTCGGCAATGAAAACGGCGTGGTCTGCTTTAGCTCCTTTTGTAAAACAAGAGAAGTTAAAGGGGATTATTATTGAAGTTTCTTTTACCAACGAAACTCCTGATAAATCTTTGTTTGGACATTTAACGCCAAACTGGTTAGTTAAAGAATTAAGTGTGCTTGAAGGAATTAATGGTAAAGGCTCTTTAAAAGATCTAAACGTAGTCATAAGTCACATCAAATACAGCTTAAAGAATAGTGAAGATCCTAAAGTGATTATCAAAAAGCAGTTAGCAGAAGCAAATAATCTAGGTGTAAACTTTATTTTTCCTGAGCAAGGTGATTCATTGCAGTTTTAAAAAAGTCATTGTAAAAATGGATATGGTCAATACAAAGACCATATCCACGCATTTGTTTTTTATCTCTTAAATCGTCGTCTCTATCTTTTTAAGCACGGCGATCTCATTGGGTACATCAATGTTATAAATATGTCCTTGGTCAGTATAAATAGTAAACCCTGTTTTATGTGGGAATACTTTATCAACTTTTCCAGGTAATTTTATATTTGTTAAACCAGCACCAAGCTCTTTAAATCCCCATGAGTTAAGGATAAAGTGAGGAGAGGATTCTCGCTTTGCTTTTTCTGTTAATAAATAAGCGCCTTCATTTGATGTGAAAGAGGTAACATTATCTGGAGATGCTTTTATAAATGCATCAGAGAACCCTACATGACTCGGTCTATTTTGGTCATAATAATAATATTTAATATATTCACCAAATTGTATCTCGGCTGCAATATCCCATATTCCTTGCCATGAAGTAATATCACCATCTTGTCGTATGGTTGAATACCCGCTTGTGTTTGTTTTTATATCTACGATATTGGTTAATTCATTTGCATGGTTAACTTTATCTGAGTAAATATTACCTCCACTGAAGATAGTTCCCCATGTAATAACATCACCATCAAGAGTTAAGGCCGCAAAAGAACCAGACGCGCCAACGATTTTTTTAACATTGGTCAGTTCAGTATCTAATTTATGCTCAGAGTGTTTTTTTTCTGGTGAATAATACGCAGGAATAGACACTTGCTCATAACCTCGGCCACATATCGGATCATAAGCTGGTTCATAGTCAGGATCATATATATCGCTTGAGTCATAGTCTGGTTCATTATTTTTTACAGGTACGCATTTCTTACTGGCTTTAAAGTAAGTTTGCTCAAAACTATAATAATCATAGATGAATTCACCACCTTGAGTTCTGCTTCCCCAAGCACCAACGGTTCCATCTAGTCTAAGAAAAGCAAAAGCACTATCATTTGCAATAATATTCGCTACATTTTGGCTAACTAATTCGCCTTGTGCTTTTGCTAGTTTTCCCCATCGATATAGATTACCTTGTTCAGTTAAAAGCGCGTAGTTACCTTTATAATCGTATTTTAGCTCTACAAGATTCTTTATATCGCCTTGTATATCACTGCATGATATTTTTCCGCTATCTTCAATTAAGCAAGCTTTGTCTTCTTCTGTTTGAATAATAGTACTGCTTTCACTCGTTAACATATCAATACCATTATCGATAGTTAACTTTTTAGTTGTGCCTTTAGTATTACCAATAATATAAACATTACCTGTATTTGTTAATATTGAAAAATAGTTAGTTGCTGCAGTGACTTGTTTAACGCCTTCAGCGTTGATTGCATCAATTAAATCAACATTATCTTTTATTTTTGGACCCCAAAGGTAGAAGTCACCATTATTTTTTATACCAGAGAAGGCATTAGCATGTGCATAGATGGCGATAAACTGATGATTATCCATTGATGGGATTTTTTCAAAACGTCTTTCTGCTTGATAAGCGTATTTTCCATCAAGAATATGGTTCCATTCTATAACTTGACCAGTATTAAGCAGAGTCACTTTACTATAACTATTTTCTACTTGTTGAATAGGAAATGCCTTAGTAAATGTTTTAATGAATGGCTCGGTTACTTGTTCTTTATAATTAAGTTGAGCTGATACAACAATAGGCGAAAGGTGTTCATTTTCTTTCAACTGATATTCACAATCATTTGAAACAGTAATGTTATCTATCATCCAATTGCAAGATATGGTTTCTGAACCATCTGTAATATTATCTGTAGAAAATACGACTTTTAAATGGTCTTGGTTAGAGTAATCATTTATTTTGTCTGGATAAATAATTGACTTTAAACTGATGCCATCAAGATTTACTGTTTTTTCTGGCGTTGTTACATGATTAACTACGGTTTTATTGTCGGAGGAGCTGTCACCACCACACCCAAATAAAGATAAAGCAAGCAAAGCAGTTAAGGTATATTTCATAATATGTAATTCTATTTTAATTTATATAAGTATATGTTCATATTGTGAACAAGCAGCGTTATTATCGACATGCTACATTAAGGCTATTATTTATAAGTGCCTTTTGGTGAATAGTATTTTATAAGCGAGGTAAATGCTAGGTATAAATTACTTCACTTGGTGAATGTAAAAGTAATTGAAAAATGATAATACAAAGTATTGATAGATTTGGGTTAAACCAATTAAAGAGGACGAAGTAAGTCACCGTTTCCAAGTGTGTGAAGCAACCTTTAATTACGTAGCAATTGATTCAAACGGAAAACCACGCGCAATTCCAAAGCACTCTTAATGGGTATTGGTCTTAAGTAGAGCTTACACATGCAGTGGTGATCTCTATTTAATATCAAAAAAAATAACAGCCTGCTCAATGAGGATTGAGCAGGCTGTTTTTTATTAATTATGCGTGTTTTTTATTATGCTCAATCACTAGTAATGATATAGAGATAAACACAATGTCTTTAAGTAAAAAGAAGTTGGTTGTTAATACGCCATCAACGACTTTCCATGTATTCGGTGTAGTTGCTAAGAAGCTAAGTGTCGCAATAAATGTAAGTAAGGCAAGGATCCCTGAATAGTAACCAATTTTAGGATTAAAAAAGCCTGCGATAAGTCCTATTGCAATTACAATTTCAGTCAATCCAATGATATTCGATACCATTTGTACTGACATAAATCCGTATATCCAGCCCATTAAAGGGTGATTTGCAACTAACGGCTCTATAGCTGCCGCTTCTGTTGGGGTAAATTTAAAAATACCTATCCAAAGTAGGGTAAGTACGACACCAAAGACCCCAATTTTATAACCTAACGAGGTTTCTGCTGAGATGGCTTTATAATTTTGAGTATTCATTTTTATCTCCTGATTAATAAACTAAACTGTTTAGTTTAATTTAGCGTTTATTTTGATACTGTCAATCAGTTTTTGAACTAAACAGTTTATTTTGCTAAAATCACAGCATTAATGGAGAGTGATGTATGAAAGAAGAAAAAAGAATAAACGCACTTAAAAAGACGATAGAACTGTGCGCATTACATGGTTTTCATGGTACGAGTATGGATAAAATTACCGCAGCGACGGGGTTATCTAAAGCGACCATATATAAGTATTTTCAATCTAAAGAGAATTTAATTGCCAACGCATTAGAGTTGTTTAGCCAACAATCTCTTTCTCATGTTCAAGCTTTGTTTGAAAATACAGAACTAACATTAGAAGAAAAAATTGCGTTTCGTTTTGAAGGTCTTGCTGGCTGTATTGATATCGAATCATTTAATGGTTGTTATTTTCAATTGGCATACAGTGAATACAGCAGTGAAGATAAAGGTATTACTGAGGTAAGCGCACAATACAAACAACGCACACAAGAGCTATTAATCGAGTTATTTAAAAGACACTATATTAAAGATGCAGAATTGAAGGCCAAAAAAGCAGGGTTAGTTTATAACGGATTATTGGCATCGTTACAGTTAACAAAAGATGCAGAGCTTATTGAATTAGCTCACCAAATGTTTTTAGGGATCATCTTTAAATCTGAATAATGTTTTACGTTTTTGTTTCATAGGGAATGAATAATGAAAGTTGCACGTTTAGATCATCTTGTTTTAACGGTTAACAACATTGAAGTGACGAGTCAGTTTTATTCAAACGTACTCGGAATGGATATTGTTACCTTTGGTGAGGGCAGGGTTGCTCTTACTTTTGGTGAGCAAAAGATAAACCTTCATCAATTAGGAAATGAGTTTGAACCCAAAGCCGTAGAGGTTCAAAGCGGCAGTGCGGATCTGTGTTTTATTACTCATACACCCATCGATGAAGTTCAAAGTCATATTGAGTCACAAGGCGTGGCTATTATTGATGGCCCAATTCAACGAACAGGTGCGATGGGCAAGATAATCTCAGTCTATTTGCGAGATCCTGACGGTAATTTAATTGAACTCTCTAATTATTTGTAACTCTTAAATTAGCAAGAAGCATTACAACACCTCAAAACTATTTTTCTTAGCATATACTTATATCGTGTAACACTAATCAATCGTAGTAAATAACGGATCATAAAGGTTGACTTAAATTGAAATTCGACTAAATTAAACTAAACGGTTCAGTTTAATTTTGATAAATCAGTTTGCTGATAGGGGAAGTCGCAATGAAACCAATAAAAATCACATTATATCGTTGGGCTGGCAGTTGGGGGCCATTTAAAGTTAACATTCCATGTGGAGAATGCACCTTAACGAAAGACATTCTGGAAGATACATTTAACACCGAGCTTGATGGTATTCCTATTGAGCTTGAAGTGAAAGATTGGCTGTCTTACTGGTGGGAGCCTTTAAAGCTCAAAGCTTGGCACGCACCGATTATCATTGTTGAAGATAAAGTGATAAGCCAAGGTGAAGCGCTAAATCGTGGTGTTTTGGTTCAAGCTGTTATTGCTCAAGTTGCTAAGCGTGATGATATCAAAGGCAATGTAGTGTTTGGTAAAGCAACATGTCCTTATTGTATTAAAGCGAAAGCTGCATTGGATGAGGCAGGTGTTGAATATACCTATCACGATGTGGTGAAAGACAGTGCGGCTCTATATCGAATGATCCCAGAAGTTAAAGCCATTATTGGTGAGAAAACGCCTGTGACAGTGCCTCAAATTTGGTTGGATGGTAAATACGTTGGTGGTTTTGATGATTTATCAAAACAGATGAACACTGATGTGAATGCGGGGCATTAATATGAATAAAAAACTGATTTTATTACTTATTCTTCTTGCGTCATTTGCTGCTGTCTATGCTAATTTCGGGCATTTATTAACACTTGAGCAGGTGAAAGCATTTCATCAAAACGTGCAAAATGACATACAAGCCAATTTGTTTGTATACAGTGTCGTTTACTTTATCTCTTACGTTGTTATTACGGCTCTGTCTATTCCTGGTGCAGCAGTTGTTACTTTGCTTGGCGCTGCATTGTTTGGTTTTTGGTGGAGTTTATTACTGGTGTCGTTTGCTAGCACTATTGGGGCAACCATTGCGTTTTTAAGCAGTCGTTATTTATTAAGAGAGTGGGTAGACAGTAAGTTTAAAGATAAGTTGGTAGCGATTAATGAAGGTGTGGAAAAAGACGGAGCGTTTTATTTACTGACGTTGCGATTAATCCCTGTGTTTCCGTTTTTCTTAATTAACTTACTTATGGGATTAACCAAAATATCAGTAGGTCGTTTCTATCTGTTTAGTCAGCTGGGTATGTTACCGGGGACAATGGTGTACTTAAATGCGGGTACACAACTCTCAGAAATAACTTCGTTGTCTGGGTTAATTTCACCACAAATTTTAGGCTCACTCGCTTTACTTGGTTTGTTCCCAATTATCATTAAATTTATTATGGGACAGATCCAAAAGCGTCGCTCTCAAGTAAAAGAGTAGTCGATAGAGAGACCTATCCCACAATCTTATCTTTTGGTGGGCAGAATCATCTCGTAATCGTTATATTTATCAATTAAATTAATTAAGAAGAAGTATTTTCCCCAATGCTTCTTTTTTTATTTTCGGGGGCATGATTAAGGTTTAGGAATGAAGCTTAAAAGCTTGGTATTGAGTATTAGCGCTGTCTTGCTATCTGGTTGTGGAACAATGGCAAAACAACAAGAATATAATGCAGATTTGATCATTAATAACGGACAAGTGTTAACCGTAAACGCCGATATGCAAGTGATTAATGATGGTGTCGTGGTGGTTAAAAACGATAAAATTATTGCTGTTGGTGACGAAAAACTACTAGAGCAATATTATGCACCAAAAAATATTGATGCTAATGACGGTATTGTAATGCCGGGAATGATTAATGCTCACAACCATCTTCCGATGATCGCATTTCGTGGTTTAGGTGAAGAGGGTATTTCTAATCGATTATTTGCTTACTTCTTCCCATTAGAGGCGCAGAAGTTAAGTCGTGAGCTGATTTATAACGCAACCAAACTTGGTGCTATCGATTTGGCACAGAGTGGCGTTACCACTTATGCCGATATGTATTATCACATGGATGAAATGGCCAAAGCGACCAAAGAGGTTGGGTTAAGAGCCGTATTGGGTGAAACTGTCATTAAGTTCCCTGTGGTGGACGCAAAACAACCGTACGGTGGTATTCAATATGCACAGTCATTTATTGAAGAATATCAAAATGATCCATTAATCACGCCAGCTTATGCACCTCATGCCGTGTACACGGTAAGTAAAGAAAAGCTTCAAGAGATCAATCAACTTTCTGAAGATTATGATGTGCCTGTTTTAATTCATGTGGCTGAATTTCCAAATGAAGAGACAAGAATTAAAGATCCAACCAAAGCGGAATCTCCAGTTGAATATCTAGAAGAAATTGGTGTTCTGGACGAGCGAATGGTGATTGCTCATGGCATTCATTTATCTCAACATGATCAAGCGTTATTAAAACAAGCGGATGCGGGAGTGGTTTATAACCCAATGGCGAATGCGAAAGGGGCAACAGGCATTGCTCCTGCTTGGGATATGTTTCGTGCGGATATGCGAGTTGGTTTAGGAACGGATGGACCAATGAGTTCAAACCAAGTGGATTTATGGCGCACCTTAAGTTATGCCGCAAATATGCAGCGTTTAAAACACTCAGATAGAACCATTATGATCCCAGAACAAGTGATCGAGATGGCAACTATTGGTGGTGCAAAAGCCTTGCACATGGAAGATGAAATTGGCTCTTTAGAAGTTGGGAAGAAAGCGGATATCATTATTGTTGAAACTCAATCAGCGAATATGATGCCAAGTTATGATCCTTACGCTACGCTGGTTTATCAAGCTAACCCAAGTAACGTAGAAACAACGATTGTAAATGGCAAAGTAATCATGGAACAGCGTCAGATGCAGACCGTTCAACTGGATGATATTCGACAAAGTGTTGAAGCGTTTGAATCAGATATTGCTGGTTTTGCCAAAGAACTGTCTAAAAAAGCGATAAAATCAAAAAGTTTGATGGATTAGTTTTATATAAAAATCTTAATTTTTAGATGCTTAGTTAGGCTCTAAAATATTATTATTTTATGAATAGAATAAGATGATTATTTCCCTTATTATTCAACTTTAAATCGGTTATCGGATAAATAGGGTGTTTAAGTATTTATTGTTAGTAGGTGTACTTTTTAGTAGTACTTCTTTTAGTGATGAATTGTTTGAAAAAGAAGCTGAGATATATCGAGTTCAGGCTTATGCTTTTTCATCCATGCCAGAGCTAAATTATAAAGTGTGCAGTAGTAATATATTGACGCTATATAAAATAGAAGATACGTATTATTTAGTGACTGATTTTACTACCTATGAAAATGCAAAAGACATAGTAAGTTCTTTAAGAGTAGAGTGCGGATTTAAATCATGGATCCGACCTCAAGCGATGGATTTGTCATTTACTCAGGATAACCGAGCTTACTAATAAAATGGGCAAAGGTATTTATTTACTTTTGCCCATTTTTATTTGTTACGATTGGTATTAGATAAGATTGAACTTGGTCCAGACTTTAGATCGCCAGCGGCGAGCCATAATGATCCCACGGACCCATTCATCTGCTGCAAATGCTAGCCAGGCACCAAGTACACCGAATCCAAAATGAACACCAAGCAGATAAGTGAGGCTAACGGCCACTCCCCACATGCTCAATATTCCCATTTGAACTGGGAACTTAATATCTCCAGCACCTTTAAGAGCGGATATAAAGACAAGGTTAAATACCCGTCCCGCCTCCACTAAAATAGAGCCTGCGATTAATCCTGCGGTTAAGGTTATAACCTCTGGATCCTGTGTGAATAGGCTAAGTAATTCATAGCGAAAGAAAAAGACGATACAAGTAAGGGTAACAGACACGGCAAGAGAGACCAAAAAATAGAGTTGTACGCGAGTAAGAATTTGTTCAATCCATTTTTTTCCTACGTAGTAGCTCGTTTGTATTTGGCTTGCTTGACCAACAGCTAATGCAAAAGCAAAAGAGACGCGAGCAATATTTTGGGCGTAAGTAAAAGCGGTTAACGAAGCGGTACCCATTCTTACTACTAAGTAAACAATGACCATTTGTGACAAGTTATATGAGAGCATCTCACCTGCGTTCATTACTCCAATGTGCATTATTTTTTTATAAGTCGTTTGCGGTATCTTCTTAAAATTCAGCATTGGTAATGCGATGTGTTTTCTATGGATCATTATCCATAAAATAATCGTATTAATGACTTGGCTAAATGCAGTCGCAACGGCTACACCTTGCACACCATAAACAGGTAATCCAAAAGGTTGATATAACGCACAATAGTTACCGACAATATTAAGTCCACCAGTGAGAAGGTTCACTATCATTGGAGTACGAGAGTATCCATTACTACGTAATATGGTAGAAAATACGATACCAAGGGTTACCGTTAAAGTGAAAGAGCCAGTAATGATTAAATAATCGTGTGCAAAAGTTGCAACGTCACTTTCTAGTCCATACATGATGACAATAGGATTTGCGGCAAAAAAGGCAAATAAACTGAGGCCAAGTCCTAATATTCCACCAAGCACAACACTGGCTACTGCAATATCGGTTGATTGTTGAGTTCGTCCAGAACCATTGTATTGACCAATAAGAATGCCAGTACCAGTACTCACCATCATCGAAATGATCATTAAAAAGAAAATGATTTGAGAGATAACCCCAATAGCAGATACTGCCAAATCAGAATAGCCACTTAGCATGAATACATCACTGGTACTAATGGCTGTACGAAGTAAAATTTCGACTAGGATCGGCCACGCTAATGTAGTGATCTGCATTCGGCGTTCAATCGGGTTGCTTTTATCAAGCATAGTTTGTCCTTAAAAAAGGGAAGAGAGGATGTTCTTCACCATACTGCTGGGAAGGAAGTTTAGATTTAAAGGTGCCTACTTTGAATAATTTCATTCTCCCAATCTGGGAGCTAGAACTCGTTTTTGGATAGTATACTAATTTAAGTAATTATCGATAAAAATAGTTGATAGAATTAGTATCAATTATAAAAATATTTGTTTTTAATATCACTGCTTTTTATTTATCAAATTAACTAACAAAAAAACATCGTTTTGCAAACAAATCAATCAAGTTACTTTAAAAGTAACAGTAAAAAAACATAAGTATGTAATATTTAAAGATGATATTTATGTTTGTAAATTAAATAAATCCACTTTATAACAATTAAATGTAAAAGAAATGAAGTTATTGTTATCTATTAAATCGACGGCAACTTTAGTGCATAAGGGGGATCTGGTTTTTCTCACTAATCTGAATTACTATCCCCGACATTATTTCAGCTATGTGATGTATCAATGACTGTTTTATTATTTTTACAAATAGGCCTTATTATTGGAGGCCTAACATTCCTTTTTATGCTGGTTTTATTATGGCTTAAGAAAAAGGATTCAGAAAAAGACACTAATATATGGGCTGTTGGTCTAATTGGTGGTTTCGCAAACTTTTGTGACACTCTTGGTGTGGGAAGTTTTGCTATTAAAACGGCTGGTTATAAGCAGTTTAATTTAATTGATGACAAAGTATTACCTGGCACCTTGAATGCTCAAGCAACCATGGCAACGGTTTTTCAATCTTTGATTTTTCTGACAGCGATTAATGTCGATCTAACGACGTTAGTGAGCTTGATCATTGCCGCTTGTGTTGGAGCAACAGTAGGAGCTCGATTGGTATCTGGTTTTGACCGTCAATTGATCCGTTTGATTATGGCAGGGGCTTTGTTGGTTGTTGCGTTATTAATGTTTGCTGGGCGTCTAGATTTATTCCCATTAGGTGGTGAAGCGTTGGGATTAAGTGGCGAAAAATTGGTTATCGGGATAATTGGTAACTTTATTTTTGGTGCATTAATGACTGTAGGGATTGGATTATATGCGCCGTGTATGACGATGATTTACTTGCTAGGTATGAATCCATTAGCGGCATTTCCTATTATGATGTGTTCATGTGCATTTTTATGTTTCTTCTCTGCTGGTGGCTTTATCAAACAGAAAGCGGTGAACTCAAGAGCATCTCTGGTGGTGGCGATTACAGGACCGATTGGCGTGTTAATTGCGGCGTTTATTGTTAAGTCTCTTGATGTGGATATGCTTGCTTGGTTAGTGGCATTTGTGGTTCTTTATACTGCAGTTATGATGTTACGTTCATGGCAGCAAGGTCGAGTGACAAATAAAGCGCTATAAAATGCGAGTTTCTGTCACATAGTTATTGGAGATATAAAAAGTTCGTGGTATTTTCCACTTACCAATTATTTATGGATTTTTTATCATGCCAAAGGCAAGTGACATCAAAAAAGGTTCAGCAATTGAACACAACGGTAAAGTATTTTTCGTTAAAGAAATCAGCAAGCTAACTCCAAGTGGCCGTGCAGGTGCAACATTATTCCGTATGCGTATGTACGATGTAGCAACTGGCTCAAAAGCAGACGAAAGCTTCAAAGCTGATGACATGATCAATTTAGCTGACTTTAGTCGTCGCAGCGCAACGTTCTCTTATGTTGATGGTAATGAGTATGTATTCATGGATTCTGAAGACTACACTCCATATAACTTTAACAAAGAAGCGATTGAAGAAGAGTTACTTTTCATCACTGAAGAAACTCAAGGTCTTCAAATTCTTATCGTTGATGGCGCACCAGTTGCGATTGAATTACCGTCTGCTGTTGATCTAGAAATCGTAGAAACAGCACCGTCAATTAAAGGCGCTTCTGCAAGTGCTCGTACAAAACCTGCAACAATGTCAACAGGTTTAACTGTACAAGTTCCTGAGTACATCGCTAACGGCGAGAAAGTGAAAATCAACACGACTGAACATAAGTTCATGAGCCGTGCTTAATTGTTTTAAATAGTATTATTTAATACTGTTAAAAACATAAAGAAAAGGCCAGTTATTATTTAATAGCTGGCTTTTTTTATGTTTTTTATTTGGCGTATTACAAGTCTCGTTCGATTTTTGGAGAGTAAATTGAATAAGCGGTAATTTGTCCTGCAACAATAGCAGAGAACATAAATAGAGCAGATAATCCAATGCTAGGAATTGGAAGTATGGATTGCTCAAACACACTTTGACTTGCACTCACTAAGACACGACTTCCCGGAACAAGAATAATGATCCCTTGTACTATGAATATAATCCCAGTTAGGTTTAACTGTCTAGCAATCCAAGTTCCATAAAGGGTGATTAATACGGTTGTAACCCATGTACCGACAACCCAACCACCATCAAATCCGAGATAAAATGGTCCCCACATACCTAATACCGCTACAGGCAAGCTATAAACGGTATCAATAGGGCGGGCTTTAAACATTACGCCTAATGAGAATGAAATAATCGGTAAACCTAGTATTTGTAGCCATATTGGAAATTCATTTTGATAATCAATGGATTCGGCTGTGCCAAAAATAGCTTCGCCAATGTGTAAACCAATAATGATCCCAATAAGAAGTTTTATTAAAGTGAGAAAGCACTGGCCAAGTAAGCTGGTACCAGAGACGAGATCATTAAAAGCCAAACACTCTAGAGCGTTTGAGATGGAGAGTCCGGGAACAAAAAGAACCACGGCGGCGATACAAAGTCCAAGAATAGGAATTGGGACACCAAGGCTAGCAATAAACGCAACGCTAAAGGCAACAATTAAGGCACCAAAAAACTCAACAGCAATACTACGGCGTTTACTACAAAAAACTTGAGACAACCAAACTAAAAATCCAAGTAAAAAGCTCACACATAAAGCTTCGTATGTTGATCCAACTAACATAAGAAAGGCAGGGGGAATACACATGTTTGCTAAACAAACCGCCCAGGAAGGATAAGAGATCCCTTCGGCTGGAGCGAGTGGGACAGGGGTTAATGGTTGTTGTAATTGAATAATAGTATTTGCGAGTAAACCCAAATCAATACTTGCGGGTTTATGACGTTTCATGATGACGGCGTTATTATCATCAGGAAATTGATAGTTAATGGAAGTTGGTGTTGCTTGGATCATACAATTAACGCCATATTTATTGGCGTAAAAGGTAGTGTAACGTTCTACTTTATAAGGAGCACAACCGCAACGGTGCAGTGTATCTCCAATCTCTACAATTCGATTGATACGATATTGTGAAGGCATATCCTTATTCCTACAGCTTGATGTATGGTACCAATCTAAGTGTGTGTACGATTTACTTAGATTGGCACTAATTTAAAAACGTATTATTTAAAATAAGTTTCCATCACGAACAAGTTCACGAGGTAATCCATTTTTAATTCGGTTACCCACCCATTTCCCTAAGCCAATAACTGCGCCTTTATAAGTAACAATTGTCTCACCTTTTCCTGAAAAATCAGGACGTACATCTCGTCCCATATACCACTCACGTGCTTGTTCTGTGTTCAGTTCTGCACAAGTAGGGTTATCAGCTGTCGCCAATGCCATGATAGCTTCATGTTGCCAGCGATATCCTTTTTTATGAGTTTCAGCAAGTTTGAATCCAATTCGATGATAGCGCATTTCGCCAATTAATGGCTTCATGCGTTTAGGAAAAGCCCAGACTTCTTTATCTCGGATCCAAAACTCATTATCTTCAGGAATTTCTAATTGTAATGTCGATTTTAATTCTGCTTCAATAGCCTGTGCTTCTTTATTTGAAGCCGGTGCGAAAGGAAATTTTCCTAAGCGTTTTTTCACTTCAGGGGGCGTAGTTGAGCTATTTTTACGGATCTTAGCAACAAAGAAGCCTTCACTATCAAAAATTTGTGGGTAGATATGTAAGAAACCTTCTTTGGTTAATGCTTTTTCTGCATTCTCAAAAAGATCGCCTAACGGTTCAAACGTGACCGCGTCACCAAATTGTTCTACTAAGTGATGGCAGATATTCTGGTTTTCTTGGTGATTCAATGTACAAGTTGAGTAGACCATGACACCACCTGGTTTAAGGGCATGAAAGGCACTTTCAATTAGGTCACGTTGAGTATCACCAATTTCGATAACTGATTCAGGGCTCCAGTTATGCATCGCATCAGGATCTTTACGAATCGTTCCTTCACCTGAACATGGAGCATCTAAGAGAATAGAATCAAAAGTTTCTGGCAACCAACCACCAAAAACACGACCATCAAAGTGGGTAAGTGCCACATTACTTACACCGCAGCGTTGGATATTAGAGCACAGCACTTTCACGCGACTTGAAGAAAACTCATTAGCGACTAATGCACCTTGATTTTTCATGCCTGCGGCCAGCTGTGTTGTTTTAGAGCCCGGTGCAGAAGCCATATCTAAAGCCATTTCAATACTGTCATTGTCTTTTAATAATGCTGTTACAGGCATCATTGAGCTAGCTTCTTGAATATAAAATAACCCTGACATGTGTTCGGCAGTGCTGCCTAATTTTACCGTGTCGGTTTCTGGTCTTGTTATCCAAAACCCAGTATCACACCAAGGTACTGGTTCTAGTAACCACAGCTTTTCATCTGCACGTTGTTTGAATTCTTCTACACTGTTTTTTAATGTATTAACGCGAATACTACGGCGTAAAGGGCGTTTACAGGCAGCAACAAAATCTTCCATTGAAAGATGGGAAGGCATGGTTTCTTGCACTTGTGCTAGGAAGGCTTCAGGTAGAAAAATATTATCGTGCACGGATGAATCTCATAGGATGATGTTATGGCAGGGAGTGTAAACGCAATTAGTGCTGTTGTCTAAATGGAATCTGTAGTTATAGGGCAAATTAAGGACTTAAATTAAAAAAGGCAGCCAATGTGAAGATTGACTGCCTGAATTTGATTATTTGTTTGGATTAGGAATCGCGGCATTCCACAAAGGCCAATCTTCTTCTGCTGTTTTATACAGCAGGTATGATTTATTCTCTTTTGCTTGTGGCTTTAGCTCTTCGTCATCAGGAGTAGAGAATGCAATACCGCCACGTAGAATACTATCTACAGTACCCGCTTGAACTTTTGCTCCACTTAATCCTATAGACATATTTACACCAGAAACATTCCAAAAAACCGTATTTTGGCGAACAAGATAGCTAAAGTCTGGATTAATACCAATAGTGAAAATAACACGGTCTGATAAATCGCCTAACTTAACATCTGTCACTTCACCCACTTCCATTTCTCTAAACAGAATAGGGGTTCCGACTTTAACTGAACCTCGAGTGATGGACTCGAGAGTATAAGTGGTTAACTTATCACCTTGAGATTGGTCAGTGAGTAAAAATTGAGTTTTTGTTTTTCCATTCCCAGGCGTTACTTGAATGTAGCTACCTAATAATGTATCAAGGTTTTCAGCACCTGATAGGCTAATACTTGGTTTTACTACCCAGAAATGACTGCCTGAAATTGCTATTTGGTTAACGTATTCAGGGTAAATACGTGCTTGTATGTAAACATTACTCTGTTTAAAGTTTGGTGATACTTTACTGACTTCACCAACAGAGACACCTTTATATTTAATGAGTGTTCCTTTAGAGATTGAATCGCTGTCTTTTGCAGTAAATGCGATAATTCGACCAAACTCTTGAGCTTCAGATAGATTAGAGTAGAGCTTCCATTTTTTACCTAATTTATTTTCTACACCTTGCATATTATCAAAGCCAATACCACCGCGGATCATCGACATTAATGGAGCCGCTTGAATATTAACGCCACTTAAACTAGCTTCAACATTCACTCCCGAGTAATTCCAAAATACGGTGTTATCTTCGATTAGATGTGCGTATTGTTTTTCAATATTGATCTTAATGTTTACACCATCATTACCTAAATCAAAGTCCGTCACTTTACCAACAACGAGATTACGATAGAGAATAGGACTATTTTTGGTAATAGGAGGGAGCTCTGGGCTAAACAGGGTAAGTTCAGTACTTTTTACTGTTTTGAATTCCGCTAATTCAGCCAATGAGCTGTTTTTAAATAAAGTATAGCTTTTTTGTTTATAGCCTTTACCTTCGCTAGTAAAGCTAATTGAGCCTGAAATTAGGGCTTGAGTTGGTGGAATATCAATATTTAAGCCAGAGTCAGTTAACTCTGCTGAAACACTGCCAGAAACAAAGAATTTGTTCTTTGATTTAATGAGATGTTTGTACTTCTCAAGGATCATGGCATCAAATTTAACTCTGTCATTAACTAACGCGACATGAGTAACTGAGCCGACTTTAATGCCTTTGTATGAAATAGCGGTATCTGGTGTTAAACCAAAAGATTGATCTGCATATAACGAAAAGGTGAGCGCTTTTGTATCTTGTTTAATCAGTTCTTGTTTTCGTATGGCTGTAAATGTTCGAGATTTATCTCCTTCACCTGGGATTAAGGTTAAGAAGTTACCGCGAACAAGGTTGCCAATATTTTCGACACCAGATAAACCAAGTTTTGCCTCTTCTAGAACAAATCGAGAACCATCGTTTAAATAATCGATAAATGCAGGCTCAACCGTTGCTGATGCAAGAATATCTTTCTTATCATCAGACAGTTTTAAACTGTTAATCTGACCAATTTCAAGGCCTCTATACATAATGGCCGAGCCGTTTGGGCTGATTTGGTTATTGTCTGGTAGAGTAATTTTAATTGAAATACCGCGGCCAGCGGTTTTGATATTACTGTATAGCCGGAATTCTTTCCCATTTTCAATGGCTTTACCGTCATCAGGAGAGTCTACCGCGATAGCTCCTCCAATTAAGGCTGATAAACTTTCCAGCTGAACATCAACACCATTAAATCCAATACTTGCCCCAACGCCACTGGCATTCCAAAAACGGCTTTTAGAGGTAATTAGATGAGCATATTCTTCTTGGATAAGTGCTTTTATTCGTACATTATCGGTTTTTTGGTCTAGCTTGAAATTGTACACTTCACCGATAGGGATCTTTTTATAGTAAATCTTTGAACCAACAGAAATAGATCCTAAGTCTTTAGAACGTAAGGTAACGCTTAACCCGCTAGAGTCAGGTTGAATGGCCGGAGAGTTGGCAAGAGCCGTGAATTTTGTTTTTAGATCGCCATTTCCAGGTAAAATAGCAATATAGTTACCCGATACCAAAGCATCTAGTCCTGAAATACCCGTTAACGAAGCTTGCGGCTTAACAAGCCAAAATTGAGTATTGTCTCTTAATAAGTTAGAGGCTTCTGGGTAGATGTCAGCATCAACATAGATATTAGAAAGGTCTTCAGATAAAGTGATGTTTTTCACCATACCGACTTCTAGACCCTGATAACGAATGGTTGTGCGGCCTGCGATTAGCCCTTGAGCATCCTCAAAATAGATTTGAACGCGTTGGCCCGCTTCAATAATAGCGGAATAGACGAGCCATCCACCAAGGCAAAGTGCAAGAAGTGGTAATATCCAAAGTGGGGATATCCCTTGTTCATTTTTGATGTTTACTTGTTCAACAGTAGAATCAAGATTTGTCGGTTCGCTCATAATTATCCCAAATTAGACGAGAATCAAAACTTTCAGCGGCCAGCATGGTAAATACCACAACTAAACCAAAGGCAACGGCACCAAGGCCTGGGGTAAAATCTAAAATTTGTCCGCGATCAATCAATGTCATCATAATAGAAATTACGAATAAATCCATGACTGACCATTTTCCAATCCATTTGACAGCACTATATATCGCCATTCTTTGCTGATGGAATACACTGCGTTTGAATTGAACACACAATAACAAGTAACCTAAACCAAGAATTTTAGCGACCGGAACTACGATACTTGCTACAAAAATGATAATGGCTATACCGTACATATCCGTTTTAATTAATCCTGCAACGCCGGAAAAGATTGTATCTTCTAGTCGCTTGCCGTTGGTTAGCAGAATCGAAATAGAAAGTACGTTAGCTGGTATGATAAAAATGGTTGCAGTTAATAAATAAAGCCACGTTTTTTGTATCGACTTTGGCTTTCTTGAGTGAATAGGTCGCTTACAACGGATGCAGTGAGTGCCACTTTGTTGAGTGAAGTGACAATGTTCACAATGGATTGATGTTTCAGGTCTAGTAATAGGTGCTTCAATCTTTTGTTGATGCTTTCTTTGCCATGCGCGCCAATAGCGTCGTGCGCTTACATGAGTCAATAAAAGTGAGGTAACAAAAAGAAGTAAAACAAGGCCATAAAGACCTGACCCAACGAAAATATCAGCATGGTCTTGAATTTTAAAGCAAGCGATAGCCAAACTAACTAAAAAGACATCTAACATCATCCAATCTTTTAAATGTTGAATAGTCGATACGCTTAGCCGAAAGAGAGTAAACCACTTTCTTCGTAAAGCTAGATGCGCAGATACCACTGAGCCACATACAAGAAAAGGCACAATAGAGCTGCAAAATAAAATTAATAAGCCAAGCATAGGGAAGCCTTCACTCATTAAGGTAATTGTCCCAGAGGGAAGTGTTGCAGGGATCATGACACCAAAAAGTTGAATGGTGACCATAGGAAAAAAATGGGATGGTATAAATAACAATAACGCAGCAACAGCGATAGCTAAATCGCTATTTAATGAAATACGGTTACCACGATAGAGTTGAGTATTGCAGCGAGGGCAGTGAGCATTTTGCTTTTTAGCTACCTTCGCTACTTCTACGACCAGATCACAGCCGTGGCAGCGACGAAACTTAGCGTCTTCCACGGTTGTTGTCCGATTGATTAACTTTGAATTGATCCATATAGCGTTTGATACAGTCCTTGCTGTGTAACCAGTTCATGGTGTGTGCCAGATTGAGATACTTTACCATCGTTCAGCACATAAATAGTATCTGCTTGTTTTACTGCACTTAAACGATGCGCCACAATTAAGGTGGTTCGTCCAACTAAAAAATCACTTAATGCTTTGTGCAAAGCAGCTTCTGTTGCGGTATCTAAAGCAGATGTCGCTTCGTCTAAAATAACAAATTTTGGATCCGTTAATACCATTCTAGCAATGGCTAAACGTTGTCTTTGACCACCAGATAATTTTACACCTTGGCGACCAATTTGAGTATCTAATCCATCAGTCAATTGAATTACAACGTCTTGCAGTTGGGCTACATCAAGCGCATTCCATAGTGCATCATCTGAATAATCTGAACCTAGTGTTAGATTATGCCTTAATGTATCGTTAAATAGTATAGGTTGTTGTAATACCACCGAGATTTGATTGCGAATTTTTTCAAATCCTACGTCTTGTGTATTGTGACCATTAAATAATATTTCACCATTAGTAGGTCGATATAACCCTAATAGTAGCTGAATTAATGTTGATTTACCGCCACCACTGGCACCGACAAGGGCAACTTTCTCACCACCACGAATGGTTAATGATAAATTATCTAAAACCTGTCGTTCCTCGTTATAGCTAAAATTAATATTGTTAATTTGTATTTCAGTTGCACTATTTGTAGCAAATGGGTTGATTGTAGATTCTACTTTTGGCTCTTCATCTATGTGTAATAAATGATTGATACGCTTAAGCGCCGCCGAGGCACCATACCAAGAAAATTGAATACTTAATAATTCTTGTATTGGCGAAAGCATTACCCAAAGATAGCTAAATATGGCAAACATTTGACCAATACTTAAATCACTAAGCAATACCATGATCATGGCTGCGGCTCTAAATAATTCAAAACCGAGTAAAAATAGAAGAAAGGAGAGTCGTCCAGCCGCTTCAGACTGCCATGTAAATTGGTCGGCACTGTGTCTTATGTCATCGGCTTGGTTTTTTAATTGGTCCAAAAATGCACGTTCACGGTTTGATGCACGTAATTGATAAATTCCATCTAAGGTTTCAATTAAGCGTGTTTGAAAACGTTCATAAGACTGGTTCTCTTTTCTTTTAAGATCTTTTACCCGGTTACCTAATTTTCGAGAGAAGTAGATAACAATAGGGTTTACTAAAAGAATAAAGAGACCAAGTTGCCAATTAATCCAAAGAAGGACGCCAGCGGTGCCAATAACGGTTAAAAAAGAGACAATAAAACGGCTTAATGTTGGGCCAAGGAACTTATCGATCGTATCTATGTCTGTAATAATATGAGAGTTAATGCCACCGCTACCGCGTGATTCGTATTCTTTCATACTGATGCGGCTTAATTTATCGAGTAACTGAAGTCGTATTTGATAAGTAATGGTTTTGGACACTAAGCTAAATTGTCGTCCTTGATAGATATTAAGTACTTGGCTGACAATGCGCATTAAAATGACCATGACGAGGACTAATAGGATATAACCTATAGGACCTTGCCAATGGGTGGGCAGTATTACATTTAATAGTTCAACACCCGTTGACGGTTTGTGTAATAACACTTCATCTACCATCAATGGCATGAGTAATGGGATAGGTACACTGATAAGCGTCGCGACAATGGCGATGATATTTGCTACAACCAAACGGCTTTTATAGGTTTTTGCTTGCCTAAATAGCCAATTCCAGTTAATTGTAGGGAGAGTAGTATTGCGCATGGTGAGAATGATTCCTATTATTATCTTTTCCATCGGCATTGTACTCAGTATAAATAGAGTCGCAAGTGATTGGTATAAATAGAGGAAAAATATAAAGATGGAATTGAAGCATTACGAGCGATTAACGCAGCAAGCGATAGGCTTGATTGATGGTGAAACGGATTTTATCGCTAACCTAGCAAACCTTAGTGCGTTATTAAATATGGAACTGGACGACATTAATTGGGTAGGTTTTTATCTATTTAAAGAAAATGAGTTAGTCTTAGGCCCATTTCAAGGTAAACCCGCTTGCATTCGAATTAGTGTAGGGAAGGGAGTGTGCGGTACTGCTTTTGCTACAGAATCCGTCCAACGCATTGATGATGTTCATCAATTTTCTGGTCATATTGCTTGTGACGCAGAAAGTAATTCTGAAATCGTGATCCCATTTTATAGAAATGGCGTATTGACTGGAGTATTGGATATAGATAGTCCAAATATTGCACGATTTAGCGAAATTGATGAAAAAGGTCTGGTTGATTTCATGAAAGAAGCAGAAAAGAGACTTTAATTGTCTTTCAGTAGTGGTTTTTCACGCTTAAGTATCTATAATAGCGGAATATCTTTACTAGAAATAAACCGAAATACGGCTTGAACCGTACTATCAGGAAACTACATGGAAAACTCTGAAAAATTAGCGAACAGCAAAGAAGTAATTGCATACATTGCTGAGCGTTTCCCGAAATGCTTTATTTTAGAAGGCGAAGCTAAACCTCTTAAAATTGGTATCTTCCAAGATCTAGCTGAGCGTTTAAGCGATGATCCTAAAGTAAGTAAAACTCAGCTACGTGCTGGTTTACGTCAATACACATCTTCTTGGCGTTACCTACACGGTGTTAAGCCGGGCGCATCTCGTGTTGATTTAGATGGTAACCCTTGTGGTGAACTAGAAGAAGAGCACATTGAACACGCTAAAGCTACTTTAGATGAGAGCAAATCAAAAGTTGCTGCTCGTCGTAAAGAACAAGCTAAAAAAGCAAGAGAAGAAGCAAAAGCTAAGAAAACAGCTCGTGCTGCTACTCCACCTAAGCGTCGTCCTCAACCAGCTGCTGCTAAGAAAGTAGAAAAGCCAGTTGAAACTCGTGCTCTAAACGCAGATGAAGTTACTGTTGGTAACAACGTAAGCGTTAACATGGGTAAAGGTAATATGCCTGCGACAATCGTTGAAATTAACAAGGATGATGTACGAATTCGCTTATCAAACGGCCTTTAAATGGTTGTTAAAGCGGAGAATCTTCGTTCATAAAGGAGCACTCCCGACGCATGAATTGTCGATTAAGAGTCTCGCTGATTGCTGCTGGCGTTATGCTAGCAGCTTCTGCGCACGCACTTGAAGCTAAGGTATTAGACGCCAAGTATTCTGAAACTGACTTACCAGTATTAACCGCAGAAACACAGCATGCTACTGCTAGTAAGCGTGTTACTTCTCGCTTTACGCGTTCTCATTATAAGCATTTCTCATTAGATGATGACTTTTCAGTTGCCATTTATGAGCGATACTTAGACATGCTTGATTATAATAGAAATATTTTTACTCAAGCTGATCTTACTTCATTCGCCCCGTTATCAACTAAGTTAGACGATCAATTAAAGATTGGGGACTCCCAAGCGGCTTTTGATATCTATAATTTATCATTGAAGCGTCGTTTTGAGCGTTATGTCTACGCACTTTCTCTTTTAGATAAAGAGTTTGATTATACGATTGATGAATCTCTTGAGTTAGATCGCTCTGAAGCGGCTTGGCCAAAAGATGAAGCTGAGTTAAATGAACTGTGGCGTAAACGTGTTAAATATGATGCTCTAAACTTGTCAATGACAGGGAAAGACTGGCCTGAAATCCAAAAGATGCTAGGCAAACGTTATAATAATGCACTTAAGCGTTTGACTCAGAGTCATAATGAAGATGCGTTCCAACTTTACATTAACGCGTTTGCACGTGAAGTTGACCCTCATACCAGTTATCTATCTCCACGTAATGCTGAGCAATTCCAATCAGAAATGAATCTTTCATTAGAAGGGATTGGTGCGGTATTACAAGCAACCGATGATTACACTGTAATTCGTTCATTAGTTGCTGGTGGACCAGCATTAACAAGCAAACAACTTTCTGAGGGCGACCGAATTATCGGTGTCGGTCAAGACGGTAAAAAAATTGTTGATGTGATTGGATGGCGTTTAGATGACGTTGTTCAACTTATTAAAGGACCAAAAGGGACAAAAGTGAACCTTGAGATCTTGCCAGAAGGTAACGATTCAAAAAGTCACACTGTCACAATCGTTCGAGATAAGATCCGCTTAGAAGATAGAGCAGTAAAATCTGAAGTGATTGAGCAAGATGGCAAGAAAGTCGGGGTATTAGAAGTACCTAGTTTCTATGTCGGTTTAGCTGAAGATACGAAAAAGCAGATTGATGAGCTGAAAAAACAAGATATTAGCGGCATTATTGTTGATTTACGTAACAATGGTGGTGGTGCATTAACTGAAGCTACTGCATTATCTGGATTATTTATTACTGGTGGCCCAGTAGTTCAAGTTCGTGATAGTTACGGTCGAGTAAATGTGAATGCTGATACTGATGGTGAGATCTCTTATACTGGTCCAATGACAGTATTAGTGAATCGCTACAGTGCATCTGCTTCTGAAATTTTTGCTGCAGCAATGCAAGATTATGGCCGTGCTGTAATCTTAGGTGAAAATTCTTTTGGTAAAGGAACGGTTCAACAACATAGATCGTTAAATCATATTTATGATCTTTTTGATAAACCGCTTGGTCATGTTCAATACACGATCCAAAAATTCTATCGAATCAATGGTGGTAGTACGCAAAATCTAGGTGTTGTGCCTGATATTGCATTCCCTACAGCGATTGATCCAAAAGAAACTGGTGAAAGTGTTGAGGATAATGCTCTTCCTTGGGACAGTATCAAAGCTGCCGAGTATGCACAAACCAATCAGATTAAAAATACGATTGAGCCATTAGCGAAAAAGCATGCAGAACGAATTAAAACGGATGAAGAATTTGGTTTTATTCAGGAAGACATTGCCCGCTATCAAGCTGAAAAAGACATTACAACTATTTCACTGAATAAAAAAGTTCGTGAGAAAGAAGGTGATGAAGCAGATGAACGCCGTCTTAAACGAGTGAATGAGAGACAAAAACTTCTTAAAGAAGAAGAATTTAAAACTCTTGATGATATTCCAAAAGACTATGACGTTCCTGATGCGTATCTTGATGAAGCCGTCGCAATTACGATTGATTTGGCGTTAATGAATCAAAAATAATGTGTTAATAAGTAATATTTATTAGCCATCTTAAACAGAAATCTATTTGGATTTCTGTTTTTTTTTGCCTAAATAAAAGCAAAGTATGGTTTTTCATCTAGGCTTATATTATGCCAATCAAAATAATACTAATCTTGATATCTAGTTAAGTCTTCTTTTTTATTGCCGATTTTTACTACGAAGTATTAGTGAGCAGATTTTCCGTTTGGTGTTATGCAAGTATTCATTCATAAGTTATACCGATTTTGAATGCTAAATTAGTATGAAATGGAGCATTGTATGAAAACAATAATTTTATTTTTCATTTTATTTTTCATTTTATTTTCTGTTACGTCTTTTGCTTCAGATGAAAGTATGACAATAGAAGAACGTAGGTCACTGACTTATTTTTCAAATCCTTTTCTAATTGGTGATTGGTATTTCTTCAAGCCCGCACATGTAGAAAATGATTATGATGTTTTACATATATCTTTAAGCTCAAATAATCAATTTCGTATTGAAATGATAGAGATGGCATCGAATACGGCGGAAGAGTGGGAAGGAAGTTTTGAGATCTCTCAAGATAGTATTCGTTTTAAAGGAAACGAAGATGAGTCTCAAATTTATCATTATCAAGTCAGCCATAATCGACTTTATCTTAATGGGGTTGAATTTTTTAAGGTAGTACCTGAACGCATTATCGGTTCTTGGAATTCGGAATTGGTGTCTGGTGAAGATATTATGGTAAGTAATGTGAAATCGTTAAACTTAAAGTTACGTTCTGACTTTATATTTTCACTTGAAGTGATCTCACACACCGGACAATCGAATCATCATATTGGCTACTATTATTTTGAGAATAATGATTTAGTTTTACTTTATGAAGAGGGTGAACAAGAATCAACTTTTCATATAACGGAAGATCTACTAGAGATTAAAAATGAACAGTTTGGTATGTACGCATTATTAGTAAGGCAGTGAATTATAAATGAAAGAATAATGTGACTCTAAGGATAGAAATATGAGACTAAAACTCTTTTTATTAACAAATCTATTAGATCTTATGCGAGAATAAGAGGGTTAACTAGTAACTATCACTAATCCTGTTTTTAAAGTGATAGACATCATAAGGATATATTATGAGCCAACAACCTCAGGCTAAATTTCGCAGTGATTACCAATCTCCAGAATTCACCATTTCAGATATCGATTTAGTTTTTGATCTTGATGATACAAAAACATTTATTTCCGCGACTTCAAAAGTACAACAACTAAAACAGTCAACGGATCTTCTTCTTGAAGGGGAAGGGATGACATTGACGTCTCTGAAAATAAATGATGTTGAGCATAAAGATTATACGTTAACAGATACACAGTTAACCATTCATAATGTAAGTGGTGATTTTACGCTTACCATTGTGACCGAAGTGAATCCACAAGAAAACACAGCCCTTGAAGGTTTGTATAAATCAGGCGATGGTTTCTGTACTCAATGTGAAGCAGAAGGTTTCCGTCGTATTACTTATTATCTTGATCGCCCTGATGTATTAGCGCGTTTCACAACAAAAGTGATTGCAGATAAAGAGGCATACCCACATCTGCTAAGCAATGGTAACCGTATTAGTCAAGGTGATCTTGATGGTGGAAAACACTTCGTTCACTGGGAGGATCCATTCCCAAAACCAGCGTATCTTTTTGCATTAGTTGCAGGTAATTTTGATGTACTCACTGATACGTATAAAACAAAATCAGGTCGTGATGTTGCACTTGAAATTTATGTTGACCAAGGTAATTTGGATCGTACTCCTCATGCAATGACGTCATTGATTAACTCAATGAAGTGGGATGAAGATCGTTTTGATCTTGAGTACGATCTTGATATTTACATGATCGTAGCGGTTGATTTTTTCAACATGGGTGCAATGGAAAACAAAGGCTTGAACGTCTTTAACTCTAAGTTTGTACTCGCAAAACAAGAGACAGCAACAGATACTGATTATCTAGGTATTGAAGCGGTAATCGGTCATGAATATTTCCATAACTGGACAGGCAACCGTGTTACTTGCCGTGATTGGTTCCAATTGAGTTTAAAAGAAGGTTTAACTGTTTTCCGTGATCAAGAGTTCTCTTCAGATCTTGGTTCTCGTTCAGTAAACCGAATTAATAACGTTCGTATCATGCGTGGTCCACAGTTTGCAGAAGACGCAAGCCCAATGGCACACCCAATTCGTCCAGAAAAAGTAATAGAAATGAATAACTTCTATACGCTGACTGTGTATGAAAAGGGCAGTGAAGTTATTCGTATGATGCACACATTATTGGGTGAAGTGAATTTCCAAAAAGGGATGAAACTTTACTTTGAACGTCATGATGGTACCGCGGCAACGTGTGAAGATTTTGTTTTGGCAATGGAAGATGCATCAGGGGTAGATCTTACTCAATTCCGTCGTTGGTACAGTCAGTCTGGTACGCCGACATTATCGGTATCTTCTTCTTATGATGCTGCAGCTCAAGAGTTTACTTTAGTTGTTAAACAACAAACTCCAGCAACAGAAGACCAAACTGAAAAGCTGCCATTACATATTCCATTGGACATTGAGTTATATGCTCAAGATGGAACGGTTATTGAGTTACGTTGTAACAATGAAAAAATTGATAACGTACTTAACATTACACAAGAAGAGCAGGTATTTGTATTCCAGCAAGTTTCTGAAAAACCAGTTATTTCTTTACTTCGTGAGTTCTCTGCGCCAGTTAAATTAAACTATGCATACACAGATGAAGAGCTGATTTTCTTGATGGTACACGCACAAAACGATTTTGCTCGTTGGGATGCCGGCCAAATGTTATTGGCGAATTATATTCGCACGAATATTACTAATGTACAAAATGGTCAAGCACTTGAATTACCAGAAGCGGTAGTCGATGCTTTCCGTGGCGTATTGCTAAATTCCGAGCTAGAACAAGCATTTATTACAGAGATGTTTGTGTTACCAAACCATAATGAAATCACCGGCTGGTTTGATACTGTAGATGTTGACGCGATTGATAAAGCGCTTGGTTTTATTAAACAGACATTGGCAGGGGAACTTCAAGATGAATTTTCAGCGACCTATCATAGTTTAAAGCAGGGGGATTACTCGGTTGATCATGATGCTATTGGTAAGCGTGCATTGCGTAATTGCGCATTAAGTTATTTAGCAAAAACAAACATTGGTGAGGCGTTAGTTCAAGCGCAATATCAAACTGCAGATAACATGACAGATACTATGGCTGCCATGGTTTCTGCGAATGCGGCTGAGCTTCCAATTCGTCAAACGTTAATGGATGATTTCAGTGCCAAGTGGTCTCACGATGGTCTAGTGATGGATAAGTGGTTCATTTTACAGGGTTCTAATCCAAGTACTGATGTTTTGAACATTATCAAAGAGACGATGAATCATAACGCATTTAGCTTGAAGAACCCGAACCGAACTCGTAGTTTAATTGGCTCGTTTGCTGCAAATAATGCCGTAAACTTCCATTCTAAATCAGGCGAAGGCTATGCTTTCTTAGGTGATATATTACTGGAATTAAACGAAAGTAACCCACAAGTGGCTTCTCGTTTAATTGATCCATTATTGAAGTTTAAGAAGTACGACAGTGATCGTCAGGATCTAATGAAAGCTCAACTTAAACGTTTGGCTGATCTTGATAACCTGGCAAAAGATCTGTTTGAGAAGGTAACCAAAGCATTAGCATAATATGCTGGGCTTATCGTTATAGTGAAATCAAAATGGTCAGTTTTTTACTGGCCATTTTTTTATTTCAGCGCCACAATATGCACTTCAACTATTAAAGATATTAAGTAAATGAACAAATTTTATTATTTTAGAATGAATGTGACGTATCAGGCTTTTCTAAGTCATTATTCAGGTGTTGCAAGTACTGTTGTGGTAATGACAGAACAGGGACTAAAGCTGCAATTACCCGCATCTCGATTTCGTTCATTTTTAACTCAATTAGGCGTCAAAGGTCGCTTTCGTTTAACGGTTGATCAACATAATCGTTTTGTAAATCTTGAGCAAGTAGGATAAACCTCTACCTTAATCACATTTCTAACTATAAAGCCTCTAGCACGCAAAAAAGTCATAACGTTTTATCCATATTATCCTTACAATATGAGGCGTATAAGCAGTATCAACTGCTACACTATATAAACCAATCGTAGTAAATAACAGGTCATCCTAGCTTGTTAAAATACTCGATAACTGCGTTGAAATTTTTGATTGTAGAGTAACTACTTATCGAAAAATTCCGTCTTGTTCTCAAGTATTTTTCCTTCGCTATTTCTGAACTCTTACTTACTGTGATTGGTAAAATAATTCTAAATCATAAGAAACGGAGCATTCGCTTTATGACGACGCGTGATCCTATCGTTCCAGTACTACTTGAGAAAGTGTACGCTCTAATTGCTGAAAAGCTTGTAATGCCTCAACAATCCCTAGTAACGCAACTTGCTCAGCGTTTATTTGCCAACATTGATGATGATGATTTACAGCAACGTAATGAATCGGATATGTACGGTGCAACCCTTAGTCTTTGGAACCATTTATCTGATGTGAATCTTTCTGATATCTCGGTTCGAGTTTTTAATCCAAAATTAAGCCAAGATGGCTGGCAATCAACCCATACAGTGGTAGAAATTGTTGCACCTGATAGCCCATTTTTAGTCGATTCGGTTAAGATGGCGCTAACCCGTCTTGATATGACAAGCCACTTTATGTTGCATGGACCACACTGCTTTACTCGTGATGAGAGCGGTGAGATTATTTCGGTATGCAGCAGTGATGGAAAAATGCAACAAACGTTATTTCATTTCGAAGTTGATCACATGAGTGATCTTTCTGAAATGGACACGCTTCAAGCTGAATTACTGTTGGTACTTGAAGATATTCGCCGTGTAGTAAATGAATGGCAACCAATGTCAGATAAATTAACCTCGGTAATTCAAGAACTTAAAGATAGTAAGTCCCCAATAGCAAAAGAAGAAGTGAATGAAGCAATTGAGTTTTTAACTTGGCTTCAAAATCATAACTTTACCTTAATGGGGTACAAGAATTTTGATTTAACGGCAGTGGAAGGCGATCATGAATTAACACCAACAGCAGATGTTGGTTTAGGATTATTCTCACTGGCTTCTCGTATTCATATGACAAAACTGTCAGAGATGCCATCTTCAGCACGCGCTGCAGCGAAAAAATCAGATTTATTAATCTTAACAAAATCAAATACTAAATCACGAATTCATCGTCCCGCCTATACAGACTACATTGGCATTAAGCGCTTAAATAAAGAAGGCAAGGTGATTGGTGAGCATCGTTTCACAGGGCTTTATACTTCAACAGCTTATAACCAAAGTGTGTCTAATATTCCGCTATTAAGCAATAAAGTAGAACGTATTTTAGAGACTAGCCAATACATTAAAGGCTCGCATTCTTATAAAGCACTTAGCAATATCCTTGAAACTTACCCTCGTGATGAGCTCTTCCAAGCAACAGAAGAAGAGATGTTAGAGGTGGGTACCGGTGTTGTTAAAATGCAAGACCGTGACTTGTTACGCTTATTTGTTCGTCGTGACCCATTTGGTCGTTTCTTCTCATGCATGGTGTATGTAACTAAAGAGCGTTATAACACAGAGCTTCGTCGTCAAACTCAACGTATTCTTAAAAACTATTTTGGTTCTAATCAAGAAGTTGAATTTACGACGTTCTTCTCTGAGAGTGCATTAGCGAGAACGCATTACATTATTCGTGTAGATAACAATAACGGCGACATTAATGTGAAAGATATTGAAAATAATTTAATGGAAGCTGCCTCAACATGGGATGACCGTCTATGTGATGTGATTGTGGCTAACTTAGGTGAGAGTAAAGGAACTGCAATAGCGAAGAAATACCAAAGCGCATTCCCTCGCTCATACAAAGAAGCAACACTTCCAGGTTCAGCAGTGGCGGATATTGAACGTCTTGAATTATTAAGTGATGATAATAAACTTGGTATGTTATTTTATCGTCCGCAAGAAGAGAAAAAAGGCTCTGCGAACGTTAAATTGAAACTGTTCCACCGTGATGAGCCAATTCACTTATCAGATGTAATGCCAATGCTTGAAAACTTAGGTTTACGAGTCATTGGTGAATCTCCATATGCCGTTAAGAAGAGTGATGGCTCGGTGGATTGGATTTTAGATTTCTCTATGATCCACAATGGTTCTGAAGAGGTAGATCTTCGTCAAGCTCGTGATCGTTTTCAAGAAGCGTTTGCACAGATCTGGAATGGTCAATTAGAGAGTGATGGCTTTAACCGTTTAGTACTTGGCGCTGGTCTTTCTGGCCGTGAAGTGACTATCTTACGTGCTTATGCTCGTTATATGCGTCAAGTGGGTTTCCCATTCAGTCAGCAGTACATCGAAGATACATTATCAACACATACCAAATTAGCAGTATCTGTGGTTGAGCTTTTTGAATTACGCTTTGATCCAAAAGCTGATTGGTCTGAGAAAAAAGAACAGAAAGCCCTTGATGCTATCTATGCAAGCTTAGATAAAGTAGAAAGCTTGGACGATGACCGAATTATTCGCCGTTATGTTGAGATGATTGTTGCAACGCTACGAACAAACTATTATCAACAAGATGAAGACGGTCAGCCTAAACCATGGTTATCGTTGAAACTGCAACCATCAAATATTCCTGAAATCCCAGCACCAGTTCCTGCATTTGAAATTTTTGTTTACGCACCAGATATTGAAGGTGTGCATTTACGTGGTGGTAAAGTGGCTCGTGGTGGTTTACGTTGGTCAGATCGCCAAGAGGATTTCCGTACCGAAGTACTTGGTTTGGTAAAAGCACAGCAAGTGAAAAACACGGTTATTGTTCCTGTTGGTGCAAAAGGCGGTTTTGTTTGTAAAAAGCAACATAACTTCACAACCCGTGATGATATCTTTGCTGAAGGTCAACGCTGTTACAAACAGTTTATTCGAGCGCTGTTGGATGTGTCTGATAACATTATTGAAGGTGAGGTTATCCCACCACAAAATGTGGTTCGCCATGATGATGATGATCCGTATTTGGTTGTAGCAGCAGATAAAGGTACGGCAACTTTCTCTGATTTAGCGAACTCAGTTTCAGAAGAGTACAACTTCTGGCTAGGTGATGCATTTGCTTCCGGTGGCTCAAATGGCTATGACCATAAGGCCATGGGTATTACTGCAAAAGGGGCTTGGGAATCGGTTAAACGTCACTTCCGTGAAATGGGAATTGACTGTCAAACGACTGATTTCACCGTTGCTGGTGTTGGTGATATGGCAGGGGATGTGTTTGGTAATGGTATGTTGCTATCAAAACATATTCGCCTTCAAGCGGCATTTAACCATATGCATATCTTTATTGATCCAAACCCAAACTCTGAAATTACATGGTCAGAACGTGCGCGTCTGTTTGAACTGCCTGGTTCTAGTTGGGAGGATTACAATAAAGATCTGATTTCTCAAGGTGGTGGTATTTTCTCTCGTCGAGCTAAGTCGATAGATCTTTCTCCTGAAATTCAGAAGATGCTAGGTACTCGTAAACAGTCTTTAGCTCCGAACGATTTGATTCAAATGATCTTGAAAATGGATGTTGATCTGTTGTGGAATGGCGGCATAGGTACTTACGTTAAATCAAGTAAAGAAACCAGCGCTGATGTAGGTGACCGTGCGAATGATTCCTTACGTATCAATGGCTCAGAGCTGAATGCAAAAGTAATTGGTGAGGGCGGTAATCTAGGTATGACTCAGTTGGGTCGTATTGAATATGGTCTAAAAGGTGGCCGTGTTAATACTGATTTTGTTGATAACGTAGGCGGCGTTGATTGCTCAGATAATGAAGTTAACATTAAGATCTTACTAAATGGTTTAGTGGCTAATGGTGATCTAACTTACAAGCAACGTAATGTTCTGCTAGAGAAAATGGAAGATGAAGTTGGTGAGATTGTTCTTGATGATGCGTATTGCCAATCAGAGTCGATCTCTGTGACTGAGCAACAAGGCATTTCATTAGTTAAAGAGCAGATCCGTTTTATTCATCATCTCGAAAAACAAGGCCAATTGGATCGTGGGTTAGAATTTATCCCTGATGATGAAACCTTGATTGAGCGTGAGAAAATGGGGCAGGCGTTAACTCGTCCAGAGCTTTCTGTTCTTGTTGCTTATGGAAAAATGGTACTTAAAGAGCAATTGGCTTGCGATGACATTGCAAATAACCCATATCATGCTGAGTTACTAACCACGTATTTCCCAACTGAGTTACAACGTAACTATAAAGCAGAGATGGATAATCACCCATTGCGTTCAGAAATCATTGCCACGTGTCTAGCAAATCAGATGGTTAATGAAATGGGTTGTAACTTCATCACTCGCTTGCAAGAAGAAACGGGTTACAGTGTCACTGATATTGCTAACGCATACTCTGCAACAAGAGCTATTTTTGAGTTTGGGGATTTATTTAAGCAAATTCGTAGCTTAGATAATATCTCAACCGCTGAAGCACAATATGAAGCTCTATTTGCAATGCGACGAACTATCCGTCGAGTGACTCGTTGGCTACTCCGTAATGGTTCACAAAATATGACGATTCAGCAGGTTATTGAAAAATATAAGCCAGCGGTTAATGACATTAAAGTGAACCTTGACAGTTACTTAGTAAAAGATGAGGTAGTGGAGCATATTGAACAAGCTAACCACTATTTAGAGATGGGTGTGCCATGTGAGCTAGGTAATGTACTGGCACGTTTAAGCAGCTTATATTCAGCAATGGATATTTCAGCAGTTGCTGTAGATATGGAACAACCGGTATCAACAACAGCACGCTTATATTATGTTCTAGGTGATAAGTTATCTCTGCATTGGTTCTTAACACAAATTAATAACCAAGGTGTTGACAACCATTGGCAAGCACTAGCACGAGCTTCTTTCCGTGAAGATTTAGATTGGCAGCAACGCCAACTAACACAATTGGTTCTGACTGAATATAAAGATGCAGAATCGGTGGAAAGTGCAATTGAAGAATGGTGTGAAAAGAATGCGGTTTCAATAGGGCGCTGGGATAATATTCTTAATGAATTTAAAGTCGGTTCTGTTCATGAATTTGCTAAATTCTCGGTTGCGTTAAGGGAGCTTACTTTACTAAATTTGAGTTGCACATCAAACGCAAATAAATAACCAATTGTTTGATTACTAAGCTCAGACAAACGTTTGCATAATAAATGGGAAAGTGGGTAAAAATTCACTTTCCTTTTTTATTACCCCGATAATTTTCTTATTAAGCTATATTTTTAATCTTTTTTAGTGAATTTTTATTCTATACTTTAATGTTGGTTTATTTTATTGCGATAAATAATGATGAATAAAGTACGATTAAGTTTGAATTGTGAATAAAATCAGTGAATAATGACTCCCCGTTCATACGGGACTTATTTTGGAGTTACAATGTTATACCGCATCGCCAGAGCTGGCATTTTCAAACTTGATGCTGAAAAAGCACATGACCTAGCAATTCAAAATTTCAAACGTTTCACCGGCACTCCTCTCGATTTATTCTATCGTCAAAAATTGGCTTCTAAACCTGTTGAAGTCATGGGCATTCAATTTAAAAACCCTGTTGGTTTAGCCGCTGGCCTTGATAAAAATGGCGAATGTATTGAAGCATTTGGTGCAATGGGCTTTGGGTTTGTTGAAGTAGGAACCGTAACTCCACGTCCTCAATCTGGTAATGATAAACCACGCTTATTCCGTCTTATTGAAGCGGAAGGCATTATTAACCGTATGGGCTTTAATAACCTAGGCGTTGATAACTTAGTTGAGAACGTAAAGAAAGCAAAATTTGACGGTGTTATCGGTATTAATATTGGTAAAAATAAAGACACCCCAATCGAAAAGGGTACGGAAGATTACCTAATTTGTATGGAGAAGGTATATCAATACGCGGGTTACATTGCGATAAACATTTCATCTCCAAATACTCCAGGACTGCGCACTCTTCAATATGGCGAAGCATTGGATGATCTTCTTTCTCAGTTAAAAGATAAGCAAAAAGAGTTAGCTGAAAAATACGGTAAGTATGTTCCTATCGCATTGAAGATTGCCCCAGATCTTGATGATAATGAATTAACTCAAATTGCTGACTCTTTAATGAAGTATAAAATTGACGGTGTGATTGCAACAAACACTACCTTAGATCGTTCTATGGTTGAAGGTATGAAGCATGCAGAAGAAATGGGAGGTCTAAGTGGTCGTCCTGTTCAAACTCGAAGTACTGAAGTGGTTCGTCGTCTTAAAGAGCTGCTTGGTGATTCTTTACCAATTATTGGGGTAGGTGGTGTTGACTCTTATGTTGCGGCAAAAGAGAAGATGATGGCTGGTGCAGATCTGGTTCAAGTTTACTCTGGCTTTATTTATAAAGGTCCAGCATTAGTTAAAGATATTGTGAATAATATCTAATTGTTATAAAAAGTAGCGAAAGTTGCTTACAGACTGTTCAAACGGAAGGGGGAATGAAAATTTCCCCTTTTTTTATTGCTAACCTCTTGTAAAATTAACGATTAATTACACCAGTATTATTTTGACTGAAAACACACATGAATTTTCAGCATAATTTGCAGTCATTGGTGATTGGCTATCGAAGGGATTCTTCCCATTTTTTCAAGAGAGAAATGATAATGCTTAAACCAAGTGATACATGGAACTGGTATTACGACAATAAAGCACAATCTCTAATGCTCGATTTAGGTATGGACATGGTCTTCCGTGTAAACCTTCCTTCTAAAGTGCTTATTGACGGTGCTTTTGATGCGTGCAAATTTTCTGTTGATGATGCCTCTGCCTATCAAATGTTCGTAGAACACATTTCTTATCTTCCATTATCAGAACCTCGCAAAGTAGAGCTTGCGCTTAATTGTGTTGCTGCTAAACGCTTTCACAAGCCAATGTTACCTAAGAGCTGGTTCTTTGAGCCTCAAGGCCAAGGTTATTTCCCTCAAGAGGGGGAAGTAGTGTCTCTAAAGAACGACTTAGGAGAAGGGCATTTCATTATTGTTGAGAATTATGAGTGTGCCAGTATGTGTATGCTTGTCGATATGGACTCATTTGCTCTAAATCCAACAAAATACATGGCATTTTGTGAACCGATTAAAGTGATGCATGATCGTATGGCTCAGATGCAGGTGGTCAACTCCGCTTATTATGCAATGGTAGGGTAGATAGTTAATCATTTCTTAATAAAAGCTCTGTAAAACAAAGGTCAGTGACTTTCTAGCATTAATCCCTCTTCAGTACCTATTTTTATCTTATTTCTCCCTTACTTCTTCTGTGTTGTTACCTTCCTAAAATCGCGCTATGAGCAAGATTATTCATTTCAATTCTTAGTTAAACACTTAGCATTCAATTAAAAACACCTCCAACACTGGAGTACTGTCATCTTAAAATTGAGAGGTTGAGCTAAGAATAATAAAAAAATACCATCCCTATATCAGTACTATTACTTAAATTTCGCGCCGTAATAACCTTAAAAATTCCGCATTTACCTCATTATGTAATAAACTTTCATGTAACTAAAGTTCTTGGTCTACTCCAGATTTCGCATGCAAACTGGCGTGCTTCATTGTCTTCTCACGGAAACGTATTGGTTTGATGTTAATTTATTAACTCTAAAATTAATTATTAAGCTTTTGTTTTAAAAGGCTTATGTACGGTGTTTGCTTGGGTATTTATCTGTAATCTATTTATCCTCTTTCAGTCAGATTCATGTATAATGCGAGGCAATTTAATAACGAAAAGAATCCCATGAAAAAATACTTAGCCATTACTTCTAAAGGCCTTGAAAACTTACTTGCAGATGAACTTATTGCGCTTGGTGTGACTGACCCTAAAGTGGTTCACGCTGGTGTTAAGTTTGAAGCGCCAATCGAGGTCGTTTATCGTTGTTGTTTGTGGAGCCGTATCGCTTCACGTTTCATTCAAATTCTTTCTGAGTTCGATGTCCGTGATGATATGGACTTATACCTAGGCGCATCTTCAATTAACTGGCCTAGTTATTTCTCTGCTGATAAAACGCTAGTGGTGGACTTTAACGGTACTAACCGTGAGATTCGAAATAGCCAGTACGGTGCTCTAAAAGTAAAAGATGCGATTGTTGACCGTTTTACAAAGGCTGATTTAGCGCGTCCAAACATAAGTAAAGTAGAACCAGACTTACGTGTTCATATGCGTTTATCAGGCGAGAAAGGGATTCTTGGTTTTGATTTAGTAGGTTCAGGCTTACATCAACGTGGCTACCGTACTGAAGCGGGTCGCGCACCACTTCGTGAAACGTTAGCCGCTGCGCTTGTTATGCGTAGTACATGGGATGACTCAAAACCTCTATTAGATCCAATGTGTGGTTCTGGTACCTTACTGATTGAAGCGGCACTAATGGCTTGTGAAATGGCTCCGGGTGTTAAACGTGAGAAATGGTGTTTTGAAGCTCTGACTGATTTTGATCCAGAAGTGTGGGCTGAGATTCGTTCTGAAGCTCGAGTTAAGAGCCGTCGCGGTGTTAAGAACGTTGATGCTCGTTTTTACGGTTTTGATCGTGATTATCGTGTTATTCAAACGGCTCGTGAAAACGCACGTCGTGCCGGTGTTGAAGATTTAATTACGTTTGATGTGGGTGATGCAACCAAAGTTGAACGTCCAGAAGGGTTTGAAAACGGTGTTATTCTTTGTAACCCTCCTTATGGTGAGCGTCTAAGTACAGAGCCTGCATTGATTGCATTGTACAGTGAGTTTGGTCGTCAACTTAAAGAAGAGTTTGGTGGTTGCACCGCATCTATCTATTCAAGCAATGATGATTTACTTGCTTGTTTACGTATGCGTGCAGATAAGCAATTTAAACTGAACAATGGTGCATTACCGTGTGTTCAGAAAAACTACTCAATTACTGAATCAGCTGAACGTAAAGAAGCGGTAAGTGTAGAGGTTGCTCCTGAATTCATGAACCGTCTTAAAAAGAACATGGGTAAGATTGGTAAATGGGCTCGTAAAGAAAAGCTAGATTGCTACCGTTTGTATGATGCTGATTTACCAGATTACAACGCAGCGATTGATGTATATAAAGAGTTCATCATCATTCAAGAATACGCGGCACCAAAAACGATTTCTGAAGATAAAGCGCGTCGTCGTTTAACCGATATGATCCGTGCAACAGTTCTAGTAACGGGTGTAGAAACAAACAACGTTATTTTGAAAGTTCGTCAAAAGCAATCAGGCAAAAATCAATATCAAAAACTGGCAGAGAAATCTCGTTACTTTGATGTGGAAGAGTACGGCGTAAAACTGATTGTTAACCTGCAAGATTACCTAGATACCGGTTTATTCTTAGATCATAAACTGACGCGTAAAATGTTAGGTGAAATGGCCGCAGGAAAAGATTTCTTAAACCTATTTGCTTACACAGGTTCAGCAACGGTTCACGCAGCTTGTGGTGGCGCGAAATCTACAATGACGATTGATATGTCTCGTACCTACTTAGAGTGGGCACAAAAGAACATGAATACTAATGGTCAGACGGGTACACAGCACCAGTTCTTACAAGCTGATTGTTTACAATGGTTACAACAAGCGGACGGTGAATTTGATCTAATCTTTATCGATCCACCAACGTTCTCTAACTCTAAGCGTATGGAACAAACGTTTGATGTACAGCGTGATCACATTATGCTGCTTGAAAACTTAAAACGTATGCTACGTGAGAACGGAACTATTGTATTCTCAAATAACAAACGTAACTTCAAGATGGATGATGCGGCACTAGAGAAAGCAGGCCTTAAAGCTAAGAATATTTCTAAGCAAACTTTGCCTCTTGATTTTGCACGTAATAAGCACATTCATAACTGTTGGATTATTACTCACAAGGAAGACTAGAGACGAATGATTACTCTCTATAGCACGGAAGGCTGCCACCTTTGCGAGCAAGCGTTTGACTTGCTTGTTGAGGTGGGTGTAGACATAGAAAAAGTAGACACGGTAGACATAGCGTTCAACGATGAGCTTTTCTCTCGTTACGGTGTCACAATACCAGTAGTGGCCAATGGCTTATCTGAGCTCAATTGGCCATTCAATATATCGCAATTAAAGAATTGGTTAGAAGACAATGGCATTACTTACAATTAATAATGGGCAATTAGCGTTTGGTGATCATCCGTTATTAGATAAATCTGATTTCGCTTTACAAGAAAACGAGCGTGTGTGTTTAGTTGGCCGTAATGGTGCAGGGAAATCAACGCTTATGAAGGTTATTGCTGGCGACATCATTATGGATGACGGCAAACTTCAAATTAATCAAGATGTGGTGGTTTCTCGTTTAGAGCAAGATCCTCCACGTAATGAAAGCGGAACAGTATTTGATTATGTATCAGAAGGTTTAGCTGAAGCGGGTAAATACTTAAAAGAGTATCACCGTCTTCTTGATTTGTTAGAAACTGATCCAAGCGAATCAAACATCAATAAGCTTTCTCGTGCTCAAGAAAAAATTGATCACTTAGGTGCTTGGCACTTTGATACGCGTATTCAATCAGTACTCGAATCATTAAAGCTTGATGGCCATACGTTATTAACGGATTTATCGGGTGGTTGGCAACGTAAAGCGGCATTAGCTCGTGCTTTGGTTTCTGATCCTGATGTATTACTTCTTGATGAACCAACCAACCACTTAGACGTAACGACGATTGAATGGCTTGAAACTTTCTTAAAAGATTTTAAAGGTTCAATCATCTTTATCTCGCATGACCGTGCGTTTATTCAATCAATGGCGACACGTATTGTTGATTTAGATCGTGGCAACTTATCTTCTTACCCTGGTAACTATGAAGAATATTTACTTGCAAAAGAAGAAGCGCTGCGTGTTGAAGCCGAGCAAAATGCTCAGTTTGATAAAGTGCTTGCTCAAGAAGAAGCATGGATCCGTGAAGGCATTAAAGCACGTCGTACTCGTAATGAAGGTCGTGTTCGTGCATTAAAACAATTGCGTCGTGAGCGTTCAGAACGCCGTGAAGTGATGGGTAAAGCCAATATCCAAGTGGATGAGTCAAATCGTTCAGGTAAAATTGTATTTGAAGCTGAAAACCTTCATTACTCAATTGATGGCAAAAACATTGTTAAGAACTTCAGCTTCAATGTTATGCGTGGCGACCGTATTGCACTGATTGGTGCGAATGGTTGTGGTAAGAGTACACTGCTTAAACTGATGCTTGACCAACTGCAACCTGATTCAGGTAAATTGCATTGTGGTACGAAATTAGAAGTGGCGTACTTTGACCAATATCGTGAAGCGTTAGATCCTGAAAAGACAGTAATTGATAACTTAGCAGATGGTAAACAAGAAGTAACTGTGGGTGGCCGTGAGCGTCATGCATTAAGCTACTTACAAGATTTCTTATTCTCGCCAAAACGTGCTCGTCAACCTGTGAAAGCATTGTCTGGTGGTGAGAAAAACCGTCTATTACTTGCGCGTTTGTTCCTTCGTCCAAACAATTTATTGATTCTTGATGAACCAACCAATGATTTAGATATCGAAACATTGGAACTTTTAGAAGAATTACTTGCCAACTATCAGGGTACATTATTATTAGTGAGCCATGACCGTCAGTTTGTTGATAACACAGTAACGACAAGTTGGATCTTCGAAGGTGAGGGCCAGATCGAAGAATTCGTAGGTGGTTATCACGATGCACAGCAACAACGTGCTAATGTACAGGCCACTCGCGATGCAATGGCACCTAAAGTAACAAAGAAAAAATCTGAAACTGTTGAAGTTAAAGAAACAGCAGTGCAAGCGAAGCCAAAGAAATTATCTTATAAGTTACAGCGTGAGCTTGAACAGCTGCCTGAAATATTAGAAAAATTAGAAAACGAAATTACTGAACTTCAAGAGAAAGTGAACGACGCGTCTTTCTTCCAGCAAGATCCTAAAAAGACAGATGAAGTCTTAGGGCGTTTAGCACAAGCTGAGCAAGAGTTGGAAGTTGCATTCGAGCGCTGGGAAGAACTTGAAGCTCTACAATAGGAAGTTAAATGAGTAGTAAATTACAATTAACCACATTAGCTATTTTGGTGTCCGCTGCGCTTCCTGCGCAAGCGGCGCTTTATAAAGTGGTGGAAGTAACAGAAGCTGAAGCTGGTGTTTCAGGTGCTGAGTATTACGGGACGGCTATTCAGCCATCAGTTGCAGGTGTGAATTGTTTTGATTCAGGGGCTTCATCAGCTACATGTGAAGGTTATAAACTAGCGGGCGAAACTCGTAACCGAGCTTCTGGCTTCTCTTATCGTGAAGAAGTACCATTTGCGATGGATAATTCGTTTGGTTATATCGAAGATAATTATGATGGATTTGAAGATTACTGCTTCTATCAATTAGGTTACTCAACTTGTGAATACTGGGCTTCAACTCAGTGGAGTGGTTGGAATAATGAAGCTTATGGGAATAATACGGCCAATTCATTAGCATTTGTTACTGATGGTGGAACTATTACCGCTAGCGGAATTAATACTGTTATTAATTCTCTTGATTTATCAGGGAATGCTATTGGTAATTACAGTACTTCAACAGTTCGAAATACTCCGATAAGTGGAGACGTTATCATTGGCTGGAAACAAGGCCGTCAGTGGGCAAGTGATGGAACTTATACTGTAGGTAGTGTTTCTTCTAAAACGGGCATTGGTAGTGAGAGATATTATTATTACTCAAAGCCAGCAGTCTGGAATGGTACAGCGTTAACTGTGATTAAGTGGGCACATGATGATGCACAAGATGGTGATTATTATGCTCAGGGTAGCATGCGTGATTTTTATGTAGATGGTACTACATCTGATTTTTATGGTGTTGGTTATAACAACTATAAAGATCAGCACATGAACGCAACTATTTTTAAAGGCACTACAGCTTTAACTGATATCAGTTCAGTACAAATCAATAACGCCCAAGTAGATGCTGGAGATGATAATACAAATTCAAATTCAGTTGCTACGAACATTAATAGTAACTTAGTTGTTGTCGGTCAAGCTAAGCGTTCTGGTAACTACCCTCAAAATGGTGCAGCTGCAAATCGTTTATTTGTTGTTCCAGATGCATCAGCTGCTTCACCAAATGCCATTTTCTTTTCTAGTGATATTTTCTTTAATGGTGCTGGTGGAGATATGGGTGGAATCAATAACTATAACGAAATTGTTGGTCGTGTAGATGTTGAAAACAACCGTGAATATGAAGGGAAACAACGTCGTCAACGTGCGTTTATTTATCCTTATGGTGTTACAGCTAAAGTTCCGGATCAAGTAACAAAAAATGCTATTAATGACCGTAGAGCTATATTCCAAAACCAAGCTTGGATTATTGATAACCTAACTAACGGTGGTTCAGTAAGCTCTCATAATAACCAATATCGTATCTACGATGCAAGTGACATTAACGACGCTGGCGTTATCTCAGCAACGGCACTTAAATGTGCTGGGGGCTATGATTCTGTTGCTAGTGATTCATATTGTGGAAATGGGAGTACAAATGAAACAGTAGTTGCAGTGAAATTGGTACCAATTTCAGATCCTGCAGAGCGTAGTATTGAATCTCGTCCCTTTGAAAACAGCACTATCGAACGTCAGGGTGGTTCACTTGGCTTTGGTGCTATGACACTGCTTGGTTTATTTGGTTTCATGCGAAAGCGAATTAAATAACAGCAATGTGTAAGACTAAGCCCGAAGTCACAAACTGAGACTTCGGGCTTTTTTTATACTTGAAAAACAGCTCAAATTGTCCGATTCTTAATATTGTCATCATGAGATGTTCATGATGAACCCTAACGGAATAAAGGGTATCAGTAGTAAAGTAGTATATTTATTGAAGCATTATGCCTTCCATCTATGAGGACTGAACTATGAAGAGACAAAAGCGTGACCGTTTAGAACGAGCACAATCACAAGGTTATAAAGCAGGGTTAAATGGCCGTTCATCAGAGAATTGCCCATATCAATCAATGGATGCTCGTTCATGTTGGCTAGGAGGCTGGCGGGACGCAAGAGATGACAAACATTCCGGTTTGTTTAAATAGTTTCCTATATAAAATAGAATTTTAATTGAAGCCTCTTTATGAGGCTTTAATTTTATTTAGATGATAGAGATTAATTTAAAATACTCTAATGCACTATAACTTATTACTAGTATTTAAAAATAAAGCCAGCACAAAGCCAGCTTTATTTAAATATTGATTCTTTAATTAGAACTTTGATGTGTCTTGGAAAAGACCCACTTTAAGATCTTTAGCAACGTAGATTTCTTTACCATCAACTAGAACACGGCCATCAGCTAGACCCATTACTAACTTACGGTTAATAACACGTTTAAAATCAATTTCATACGTTACTTTTTTCGCAGTAGGAAGTACTTGGCCTGTGAATTTAACTTCACCTACACCTAGAGCACGACCTTTACCTTCGCCACCAATCCAACCAAGGAAGAAACCAACCAGTTGCCACATTGCATCAAGACCAAGACAACCAGGCATTACTGGATCACCTGGGAAGTGACAGTCAAAGAACCAAAGATCTGGAGTAATGTCTAGTTCAGCAACAACTTTACCTTTACCAAATAGACCTTCAGTTTCAGACATAAGAGGGATGCGATCCATCATTAACATATTTGGTGCAGGAAGTTGTGGGCCGTTTGGACCAAATAATTCACCACGGCTTGATGCTAGTAAATCTTCACGATTGTATGAACTAGGTTTATTTTGCATTAAAGTATTACTCCTAAATAAGTTGCTGAAATTCTAGCTAACACTTGTACGCTTATCAAGTCGGATCAGCGCTGGTTAAACCAGTTCTTAATACGACAGAATAAAGCGGAACACTGATTCGGATTATGTTCAACATCTTCGATATGCTGAGCAATTAAAGAGAAAATCGATTCGTGCTCTTCAGATTGTAATGGTAATCCTGTTAATAATTCTACAGCTTCTTCAACATGACTAACAAGATGAATAGTAAACTGTTTTTCATTAACTGCTTGAATTACCTCATCGGAAAGTACAAGATTAATTCCATTTGTTTCTGGGATAATAACACCTTGCTCGCCAGTTAACCCGCGTTTTTCACACAGCTGGAAGAAGGCTTCAATTTTTTCGTTTACACCGCCAATAGGTTGAATCATACCAAACTGATCGACAGAACCCGTAATAGCCAAACTTTGATTAATTGGCTTTATTGCAAGGGCACTTAAAAATGCACACAGCTCTGCTAAGCTTGCACTGTCGCCATCAACTTCACAGTAAGATTGCTCAAATACCATAGAGGCAGTAAAAGGCAGTGGTTCATGAGTTTTTAATTGGCTAAGTATATAAGCTTGCATTATCAACATACCTTTAGCATGAAGATCACCACCTAATTCAACTTTACGTTCTACATCCGATAATTCACCGTCGCCCACATGTACGACACATGTAATTCGAGAAGGTTCACCGTAAGAAATAGGGTGCCCGGGTACAGATACAACGGTTAAGCCATTAATTTGACCGACTTGTTCACCTTGAGTCTCAATGAAAATATTTTGTTCTAAAATATCATCGAGAGCTCGTGATGGTAAATAGGATTCAAGGTGATACTTTGTTTTAAATGATTGGTTAAAATCATCAGCTGTAATGTATTCTTTTGACAACGAAGCTAAAGAGGCGTGCGCCAAAATAGAGTTTAACCATAACAAGCATAAGTTAAGTCGAGTCTGATCTTCACATTCTCTTGCACCAGCTTTGAGTAATGGTAATACAGCAGAACCATTTTCTAGTGGTAAGTGTTTATGTTTAATTGAGAGTGAGCTAATCAACTTCACATACTCAGTTACAGTGTCACTTTCTAGTGTAGTGTCAAATTCATACTCGGCAAACATTGACATACCAGCAAGTAAATCGGGTTCCAATTGTTCGATTTCACCAAGTAGAGCGCGATCACTAACAATGACTAATTTCACATTAACCATTAAGCTGTGTGCATGCAATATAGGTGACTTTGAATCACTGGCTGGAATTGTTACAGGGTGACCTTGTAATAAGCTTTTTAGCTTTGGCCAAAAGTGAGGGTTTGCAAGCAGGAGACTTGGTGAAATAATTAGAAAACCACCATTGGCTTTTTGTAATAAGCCATGTTCAAGTATGTCACTTTTATTGTGATAAATACCGAAAAGCTCAGCTTCAGAAGCACTTTCGGTGATAACCACAGGAACCGTTTCATTATGTGTTAAACGATTCGAGGCATTCAAGCATAACCAGTTTGCGATATATTCACGGTATACGTGATTATCTAATGCATTGATTTGCAGTATATTAACGCCATTTATATGAGAAAAGACCTCTAAAGCTTGAGCCAATCTTGGCTGCAGAGAATAGGGTGATTGTACGTCAATTGAGTGAGATTGGTTCAAGGCATCTTGAACATGATCGTATTGAGGTTCGATTAAAAATGGCGAGTCTAACTGCATGCTTACTTATTAATAAAAAATAAAACTGATTATACATGACATAATTACACACGTCTGATTTTTCAGTAGTTACATTATCAATTAGATCTTAATCTCATTATACGCGAAGAATGTTGATGATAATGTAAAGTAGAGTTACACTGTCACCCAAATTTATTCTCTTTAATATGAGTGCGTTAATATGAAATACCAACAACTTGAAAATCTAGAAGCCGGTTGGAAATGGATGTATTTATTTAATAAGCACCGTATGGGAGAGTCAATTACTTGTTATATCGATTCTAGTGAACAGCAACAATGGGTTAATGAGTTCTTAAAGTTAGAGCATGAGCCGGTTAAATCACTCGAATGGATTCAAAAACACATGAATCCTGATTTAGAGAATAAATTAAAGCAAGCTATTCGAGCTAAAAGAAAACGTCACTTTAATGCAGAACAAGAGCATACCCGTAAGAAATCAATCGATTTAGATTATCGTGTGTGGGAAAAACTTTCTCTGCGTGCTCAAGATCTTGATTCTACGCTTTCTGATACGATCGAGTATTTATTGAGTGAAGCATCGAGAACTGAAAAGGCCAGCCAAACGGTGTCATCGCTTAAAGCCGATCTTCATGAGTTATTAAAATAAGAAATATTTTACTTAAAGCTAATCTGTATATAATGACAATATACAGATTAATATCACACAACCTAATGCACTATAACTAAAATGGCTTATTTATTTTAATCAAACAACTCAATCACTAACTTATTGTTTTTTATCACTAAATTAGGTTTGGCTGATTTGATAAGAGATTCTTTTAGTTTATCTGCATTTAACTTATAAGCTGGCTCATTTGATAGAGCATAACCAATGATTGATACAGCAGGCTTTAGTAATGAAGTTAACTCTGGTGATAATTTCTGGTTTTTATCTTCAAACTTTTCTAACCGTAGTGATTTCAAATAAATCTCACCAGTTTCTTTATCGTATTCTGGCACAGCGCTGAATTCTAGCGTGATTGACAGGTTCTGTTTTATCTCATTGAGCATTTGAACATCAGCGGTCGTGTTTGCAAAAACACTAATACGATCAGCTTCGATACGACCAATTTGAACATCAACATTTTCAACATTTACTTGAGCATATAGAAAACCAGGAATACCAACTGATTTGTCTACATGAATTTCATCTGTAAGATAATCAGTCATTTCTTTTTCTGTTATTGAGTAGCTCGCGCAACCAGATAATGTCAGTACAGAAACTAAAGTGAATAGAGCACGTTTTTTAATATACATAGAATGTTTAGCCTTAGATACCATTAACAACGAAGCCAAAATAAACTTAGCCCGTGACAAGGTAACATAAATACAATTAGGCATAGTTTAATGGCAATACTAAATAGGCACAAATTCAAAAGAGATAAATTACAGATAATTGACTAAATTAAGTCAAAACCAGCCAATGACAGGATTATTTTAAAGTACAACTTAGTGCGCATTATATATCTTATGTTAAATAAGGTTTATTAACATCCAAATATAAGTACATATAGCTTCCCTTTCTGCACAACTTCTTTTGAGAACAATCAATTTAACCATAACCGTATTTACCATAAAATAGCTAATAATCATTAAATAATACTTCGTATCCATCTAATGATTATTAGCTTAAAACATTATCTTCATAAAGCTATAAGCTATTTCTTTCTATAGATTTAAAGATCTTAATACTGCTTTTAATTGCTTTGCTCTTATTGGTTTTGAAACAAAATCATTCATTCCAGCATCAATGCATAACTTCTTTTCTTCACACAATGCATGACCTGTGATTGCAACTATTGGAATTATGGATCCTGTAGCTCGTATTTCTTTAGTTGCACTAATACCATCTTTTATTGGCATCGACACATCCATTAAAATGACATCATAGTTATTGTTATGATCAGACCATTCTTGAATTACTTCAACACCATTCTTAACCAAAGTAACTTGATGTCCTTGCCGTTCTAATAGTAACTTCATTACTGCTTGATTTGCTTTATTATCTTCAGCAACTAAAACGGATAAATATTGTTTACTTATCTCTGGTATTAGTTCATTTATTGGAAGTTTTCTAGATATTGACGCAGCTTCTTTCAATGGCAACTTTACAGTAAAAGTACTTCCTTCGCCGATTAAGCTTTCAACTTCAATGGTACCATTCATCAATTCCGTAAGACGTTTTGTGATTGATAAACCTAAACCTGTCCCTCCAAATTGACGGGTAATTGAGCTATCTGCTTGTATGAAAGGCTTAAAAAGCTGCTCAGTAATATCTCGAGCAATACCTATTCCTGTGTCTTTAATTGAAAAGCAGATTAAATTACCATCAAAAAGGCTGATATTTAAACAAACCGCCCCGTTGTTGGTGAATTTTACGGCATTTCCCACTAAGTTAAAGATGATTTGAGCGATGCGAGTTTGGTCAGCAATAACATTAACGGGCACACTTCGTGACACTGTCACAGTTAAATTTATACCTTTATCCTGAGCTATCACCTTGAAATAATCAATGGCACTATGAATGGTTTTAATTAAATCAATTGGTTGCTCATCTAGAATAAAAGTTTCTGATTCAATTCTCGAAATATCTAATACATCACTAATTATTGTGAGAAGAAGCTGAGATGAAGTTTCCATTTGTTCAAGCCATTGTCTTTGCTCAAATGATAAATGGCTTCCACTAAATACATCTATCATACCTAGGATTGCATTCAGTGGTGTTCGGATCTCATGACTCATCATCGCTAAAAACTGAGATTTTGCTCTGTTAGCTTTCTCTGCTTCAACTTTTGCTTTATGTATTTCGGTTATGCGTTTTTTTCTAGCTGAAATGTCTTTTGCTGTACCTCGATAACCTGTAAGTACACCAAACTCATCATAATATGGCGTGCCACTCAAACTAAACCATACTTTATTATTCAACTTTTCAGGACACCACTCTAATTCATTAAATGATTTATTATGATGCTTTGCTGCTAATATTTGCTTTCGAATCGATTCACTTTCAATTAAACCTAATAAGTTTTGCGAACTCATTTTAGTATCATTGATTTTTGTTCCTGCTAAATAACTGAAATTAAAGTTAATATCAGTTTCCCAGAACCAATCACCAACTGTATTAGCGAAGTCTTGAAAGCGTTGTTTACTTAAATGCAATGCTTTAGTTTTTATGTCAACAAGTGATTGAAGCCTGTGTTTGTAATCAATATCAATAACTGCCCGCTCAATAAGTGGTGTAAAACGTTGTAAGCTATTTTTAGTTGATGCTGAATATTCACCAAATCGACGACTGGTCAAAACAATAACAGCATGTCCTGATGAAGATTGAATTCCAGAAATTGCAACTGAAGAGAATTCAGTTTTAAGTTCAGGAGGAAGAGATGAAAATTCTTGGGTATTCTTAGGTTTAAAAAGAATAATACTTTCGTTATGACAAGCTCGATAAAAAAGATCACTAAAAGAGCAAGTTAAGTCGTTAAAAATATCATCTGTTGAGGCAAGAACGGATAAGCATTTTTCATCAGAGGAAGAAATAACAAACGCATTATCGAAATGGATAAACTTTTTAATAACGACAAGTAAACTATTAAAAATATCTTCTTTATTTTGAGCATCTGAAATGGCCGATAAGCCATTTAATATAGCTTGGTTTTCTTTATAAAGATGAGATTCTCGTTCTTTACTTCGTTTTAACTCTAGCAATGCTTCCTGGAGTTGTTCTTTCTCTGCATGATCCTTCACTGAGTTGCCCTAATAATGAAATAAAACAGTAGAGACCATTAAATTACCGTGAGCATTCTCGCCACCAGTAAAACGTCCTTGCTCACCGAAAGTAAATGGGCATATATAAGGAGCGCCATGCATTGCCGAGTTAACTGAATGACAAACTGCATCCATAGATGTTTTTATATGCATCATTGAACCGGCACAAAATATATTAATACCGCCAATTGGACTAAAGTTATCGTCATAGGAATTAATGGCCGAATTAATGACTCGCTGTGGTCGAGAAATAATTTGCTCTTCTCCACCGTACATCATAAAAATCTCCTCTCCTTCATTAATACTAGCAAAACATTCCATGCCTCCATCATGAGTAAATTTTACAGGATGGGCTAATTTGAAATATGGAACCGAATACATATAACCAGCAATTCTTCCTAAAGGAAATTGAGTCACTCTTTCTAGAAGGTTTGTTTTATCTCCAAGCCCCATTGGTAATTCAGTCCACTGCTTATAAACATCAATAACTGGTTTATGATCAATTTCATAAATAATTCGATTATATGTTTTCGTTGCAATTCCCGATGTTGAAGAGCAAGCATATCCAGAGTGAAAGGAATAAGACACTTTACAGGAGGGGTAAAAAACAGATAATGAGATTCCCGAACTAAGCAATTCATCTTGGGTAAAGATACACCACTTTCCCTGTACATTATTATCCGCAGCGGTTCCACCTATAAGAGGTATTGCCGTACCAAAATATTCATCTATTGCTGTAATTATTTTCTCTTCTTGTCCAGGTGTTGCATGGAGTAAAACCAATGCAGGTAATTCTCCTTCGCGACCACTATCCTTAATTGCTTTTTCTAATAATTGTTTTGTAAGCTGAGTGATCTCATGATTGTTATCAAGTTTAGCAATACTTGTTCCATATCGTCCATGCTTTGAATCATAGAGTGCCCATAATGCAATTGAATAACACTCAAGAAATCCATGATCAGTCATTACCCCTCGGCATGAGGTGCAACCATGAATTTTGGTATTAGGGAATCGCTTTTTTAACGTATTTATAATAAGGTGACTATCATGCTCTTCAGTGAAATAGCACAACAAAATATCAGGTTCGATAGGATGAACAAGTAAATTACTTAGACAGTATTCAATCGCTTTTCCTGAATTGTTATTCTGTGAATTTGTGCTAATTATCTTCATAATCCTTCCAAATTGTTTTAGTTTTATTAAACAAACTCTAATTTATCATTGAATGGTTGATTTCCGCACACTTAAAGAATAACACATTGAAAATTATCATTTTATGGAATTAAAAATCACATTTATTTTTTGAGAGCTATTCGACACTTCTACATTCCATGCCATATCATTATGTTTACATTTTGGTACAAATACTGAATATATTTGTTTGTCATTTGGCTTATTCGAAGGCGTGAACTTTAACGTTCCCATATTCATCTTCACGCCCGTTGCTTCCATTTCCCAAGCCTCACTTAGACCTGAAACTAGGATACTGACTTCTGAATTTTGCAAGATAGGACGCTGTTTTACATCAATAATGACTTGATTATTATCGATATTAAAAGCACAAGACTTTTCAGTTATGTTACAAACAGTCGCATCTTGGTCATTTTTCACACTCTCCATCGGATCTTTGTAGGTAATTGTTCTCCAAGTAAATGCAGTAATTAATACTACCAACAAGAAAATAAGTTGAAATAAACGAGGACCTGTTAACTTTTCTACAGCCATAGTTGAAAAAACCTGTGTTATCTAGTTCAAAAAAAATGAAAAAATGTTGCTTAACCGTAAAATTCCTATGGGCATCAACTATGATTCAATTTTGAAGTGAAGTATCATTAACGCCGAAAATGCCATTTTTGCATTAAAAAAGGATATTTCAAAATAAAAAGGTCACAAATCTAATTATTAGAGATTGAATTTTGGATGGCATTGCGAACAATTTGTTCGCACTATGGAAAGTAAAGTGTAGTTAATAATAAAAGTGGAAGCATGCAATTATGAGCCAAGTACAGCAGCATGAACAAAACTACAACTATACCGTTGTTCGCCAATTCTCTTTAGTAACCATACTATGGGGTATTGTTGGCATGGGTGTAGGTGTACTAATTGCCGCTCAGTTAGTTTGGCCGCAACTTAATTTTGACACACCATGGCTTACGTATAGTCGTCTGCGTCCTCTGCATACCAATGCAGTAATTTTCGCATTCGGCACAAGTGCCCTTTTTGCAACATCTTATTATGTTGTTCAGCGTACTTGTCAAACACGTTTGTTTGGTGGTCCATTAGTTGCGTTCACCTTCTGGGGTTGGCAAGCAATTATTCTAGCAGCAGCAATTTCATTGCCTCTAGGTATTACATCAGGAAAAGAATACGCAGAATTAGAGTGGCCGATTGATATCGCAATTACTCTGGTTTGGGTTGCGTATGCTATCGTTTTCTTTGGAACCCTGTTTAAGCGTAAGACATCCCACATCTACGTTGCAAACTGGTTCTTTGGAGCCTTCATTTTAACCGTTGCCGTTCTTCATATTGTGAATAGCCTTGCTGTTCCTGTATCTATGACTAAATCGTATTCGATTTATTCTGGTGCTGTTGATGCGATGGTACAATGGTGGTACGGCCACAACGCAGTTGGTTTCCTATTAACTGCAGGCTTCCTTGGTATGATGTATTATTTCGTACCAAAACAAGCAGAGCGTCCAGTTTATTCATACCGTTTATCTATTGTTCACTTTTGGGCTCTAGTATCACTTTATATCTGGGCCGGCCCTCACCATTTACATTATACAGCACTGCCTGACTGGACTCAGTCACTAGGTATGGTAATGTCACTAGTTCTATTTGCTCCATCTTGGGGCGGTATGATTAATGGTATTATGACGCTGTCTGGTGCTTGGCATAAACTTCGTTATGACCCAATTCTTCGCTTCTTAATTGTTTCTTTGTCTTTCTACGGTATGTCTACCTTTGAAGGCCCTATGATGGCAATTAAATCAGTAAATGCCCTATCTCACTACACTGACTGGACAATTGGTCACGTACACTCTGGTGCATTAGGTTGGGTTGCAATGGTATCAATTGGTTCTCTATACCACTTAATTCCTAAGCTATTCGGTCAAGAGCGTATGTACTCTGTATCACTAATCAATGTTCACTTCTGGTTAGCGACTATCGGTACGGTTCTTTACATTGTGGCAATGTGGATTTCTGGTGTTATGCAAGGTCTAATGTGGCGCGCAGTAAATGCAGATGGCACATTAACATACAGCTTTGTTGAGTCATTAGAAGCCTCTTACCCATTCTATTTTGTTCGCTTCTTAGGTGGATTTATCTTCTTATCAGGAATGTTCTTACTTGCATATAATACATACAAGACCGTTACTGCTCCGAAGAACAGCCTAAAAGCTATTCCTCAACCAGCTCAATAAGGAGGCTATGTTATGAGTTCTAATCGTCATGAAATCATAGAAAAAAACGTTGGCCTTCTTGCGGTTCTTATCGTTGTTGCTATTAGTTTCGGTGCGTTAGTTGAGATCACTCCTCTAATTTTCCAAAAACAAACAACTGAACCAGTAGAAAACTTACGTGTTTATACACCATTAGAAATGGAAGGCCGTGACATTTATATCCGTGAAGGTTGTAGTGTTTGTCATAGCCAAATGATCCGCCCGTTCCGTGCTGAAACAGAACGTTACGGACATTATTCTGTTGCTGGTGAAAGTGTTTGGGAGCACCCATTCTTATGGGGTTCAAAACGTACAGGTCCTGATCTAGCTCGTGTTGGTGAGCGTTATTCTGATGAATGGCACCGTGTTCACCTAATCAACCCTCGTGATGTGGTTCCTGAATCAAATATGCCTGGCTTCCCTTGGTTGGAAGACAACGTGTTAGATGGTGAATTGACATCGCAAAAAATTGCTATTTTCCGTAACAACTTTGGTGTTCCATACACTGAAGAAGACGTAAAGAATGCGGCTGATGCGGTTAAAGGTAAGACTGAGATGGATGCGCTTATTGCTTATCTTCAATCACTTGGTCATGCAATGAAGTAAGGAGGTCCCTATGGACGCTGGAACTATTCATGCAATTTGGACAGTTATTCTGTTTTTAAGCATGGTAGGTATTATTTTTTGGGCTTACAGTAAAAAGCAAAAGGCTCGCTTCGATGAAGCCGCTAACTTGGTTTTTGCTGATGAACAAGAAGATACTTCAAGCCAAAACAAGACAGGAGTTGATAAACAATGAGTACTTTTTGGAGTCTCTGGATAAGTATCATTACTATTGGTACATTAATTGGTTGTGGTTTACTGCTTCGTTTCTGCTTGAAAAATACAACAGGAATTGAAGAAGGTGAAGACATGGGTCATGAATACGATGGTATTCGAGAGATCAATAATCCACTGCCAAAATGGTGGACTTACATGTTTTTAGCTACAATCGTCTTCTCTATCGTTTATCTAATCCTTTACCCTGGATTAGGTAACTTTAAAGGCGTTTTAGGCTGGACAAGTTCAGACCAAACGGTTCGTACGGTTGAAGAATCACACACATCGATTGAGCGTTCTCATAAAGAGAAAACACTTGACCAATTTGCTCGTGAATTAGATGACGCAAATACGAATTTTGGCGAAACATTCTCAAAACTTGCATATAAGCCGGGGACATCAGAGTTCCGTGCTATTACTGATATCGCAAATGACGAAGAAGCACTAAAAGTAGGTCAGCGTTTGTTCCTACAAAACTGTTCTCAATGTCATGCATCAGATGCAAGAGGCATGATTGGCTTCCCTAATTTAACCGATAACGCATGGTTATATGGTGGTGAGCCAGAAGCAATCAAAACAACCATCATGAATGGTCGTATTGGTAACATGCCAGCTTGGGGTGACGCTTTAGGCGCCGACGGCGTTAAAGAAGTTGTTAGCTATACACTTGCCCTATCGGGTCGTAAAGTTAACGCGAAAGAAGCCGCAGCAGGCAAACAACGCTTCATCGTTTGTGCTGCATGTCATGGTACTGATGGTAAAGGTAACCCTGCGTTGGGCGCACCAGATCTAACTGATAATGATTGGTTATTTGGAGATTCACGCGCAGCAGTTACTGAATCAGTAGCAAATGGCCGCCAAGGTGTTATGCCTGCATGGAAAGACGTATTAGGTGAAGAAAAAGTACAACTTATTTCAGCCTACGTCTGGAGCCTAAGCAACAAATAATAAATATAATAGCCCCTGCATGTACAGGGGCTTTTTTCGCTCTTATATTAAAAATATTACATATAAAGCGCTAATAGCTCGACTTTAATAGGAATCATTACTATGTCTCAGCCTTGGTATAAGCAGTTTTGGCCTTGGTTTCTCATCATCCTTCCAGGTACCGTTGTTGTTGCTTGTATATCAACTTACATTTTATTTGTAGAGCACGATGTTGATCTCGTCGCAGAAGATTATTACAAGAAAGGTAAAGCAATCAACGTCGATCTTTCAAAAATCAAAGTGGCTCAAGAGTTATCTATATTTGCCAAAGTACGTAGTGTAGATAAGACAATTGAGATCCAACTTGATAAAGGTAAACTGGAGCATAATCCAGCAATAAAAGCTATCTTCACTCATAGAACGCTTCCCAATCACGACTTTTCGCAAGTATTAACATCAGATGCGAAAGGTATTTATCGCCTTCAATTAGATGAACCATTAAATGGCCCTTGGTTTATCGAATTGCTCCCACATGACAGCGCATGGATGGTCCAAGGACGCACAAATTTCCCGAGTGAAGATTTTTTCCCTTTAGGTAAGTAGATTAGGTAAATAAACCATATGTCGAAGGATTGTTACCACTGCAGTGAGCCTGTTCCATTAGGCTCACATTTTCAAGTTGATATTTTAGGTGAAACTCGTGATATGTGTTGCCCAGGCTGTGAATCAGTAGCGCAAACTATCGTTGAAAATGGCCTTTCTTCTTATTATCAATATCGTACGGCCCCTGCCGATAAAGCAGATTTAATCCCTGAGCAGTTAAAAGCATTAGCTCATTATGATCATAATGAAATTCAAAAAGAGTTTATTCGAACGAATGATAACCATAAAGAAGTGACATTGTCACTTGATGGTGTATCTTGTGCTGCCTGTGCTTGGCTCATTGAAAAACAACTTGCCAACGCACAAGGTATACACCAAATAAAAGTAAATACCTCTACTCATAGAGCATTATTAAGTTGGAACCCAGAAGAAACCAAATTAAGCACCCTGCTTACTCTTATTCATCAACTTGGTTACAAAGCAGCCCCTTTTGAAGCCGATAAACAAGAAGAAGAATATCACCACTCAATGAAGCAATACTTATATCGTTTAGGTATTGCGGGACTAGCAACCATGCAAGTGATGATGCTTGCTGTTGCATTATACTTAGAAGTCTTTGGTGATCTCGATGCGGAATTCAGAAACTATCTTCGATACGTGAGCTTAGTTTTTGCAACACCTGTAATGCTTTACTCTGCTTTGCCATTTTATATGAATGCATGGCGAAGCTTAAAAGCTAAAACACTAGGAATGGATGTTCCCGTTTCTATCGCGATGTTATTTGCTTATTTCGCAAGTGTTGTTGCTACCGTAACTGAATCAGGTGAAGTATTTTTTGAATCAGTTGCTATGTTTACCTTTTTCTTATTATTAGGCCGATTTCTTGAAATGCGTGCTCGCCGCAAAGCAGCAGCTATTACAGGAAACTTGCTCAAACTTATCCCCGTAATGGCAACATTAACTTCAGGAAAGAAAGTACCCGCGCGCACACTTGATGTTGATGACACTGTTATTGTCCCTCCAGGTGAACATCTGCCAGCAGATGGTATTGTTATCGCAGGTTACAGCGCTATTGACGAATCAATGTTTACTGGAGAGTCGATGCCTGTTGCTAAAAAGGAAACTGATCCGGTTTATGCTGGCACCATTAATGGTGATGGTAACTTAACCATTAAGGTAACAAAAACCAAAGCCAATTCTTTAATATCAAACATAGTTAAACTTCAAGATGAAGCGCAGATGTCTAAACCTAAAGTCGCTGAAATTGCTGACTTGGTAGCTCGTTATTTTGTAGCAGGTATCTTAATTATCTCCGCCTTCACTTGGTTTTATTGGCATGAAACAAAACCAGATGACGCTTTTTGGATCATGTTATCTGTACTTGTTGCGACTTGTCCTTGTGCCTTATCATTAGCAACACCAACAGCAATCACCTGTTCAACCTCTCGATTGGCACAGCTTGGTTTAATGCTTCGTCGTGGCCATGTTTTAGAAACACTGTGCAAAGTTAATCGTTTGGTTATCGATAAAACCGGAACATTAACCGAAGGAAACATTCAATTAACTCAAGTTCATTCCTTTACTAATATGTCAGAAGAAAGCGTAAAAACAATAGCGGCTGAAATGGAGTCGTTTGCAAATCACCCTATTGCTCGAGCTTTCTCACAATACAGAGATGTAACTCAAACACACTTTGATCGAGTTGAAAATATCATAGGCTCTGGTTTGCAAGGGTATATTGGTAACGATGAGTGGAAAATTGGTCATAAAGCCTTTGCTGCACAAGATTGCCAGTTAGAAAATCATCATGATTACCAAGTGTGGTTATCTAAAAATGGACAAGCGGTTGCTGCCTTTTCTTTAGATGACCCAATACGTCAAGAAAGCAAAGCATTAATTCAATCACTGCATCATTTAGGCATCAAAGTGACTATGTTAACTGGCGATAGTAGCTCATCGGTTGAAAAAGTAGCTAATGCCTTGGATATAGATGAGGTTATTTCTGGGGCAACACCTCAAGGGAAATTAAATTATTTAAAATCATTACCAAAAAGTGAAGTCAGTTTGATGGTTGGCGATGGTATAAATGATGCTCCTACTCTTGCTGGTGCTCACCTCTCTATAGCAATGGGATCTGGAACTGATGTTGCTAAAGCCTCAGCAGATATGATCCTTCTGGGTGATAATCTTTCTCGACTTATTGAAGCGCGAGAACTTGCGATGAAAACTCGTAAAATTATCCGCGAAAACTTAGCGTGGGCTTTAGGTTATAATGCCATTATATTACCACTGGCTGTCATGGGTTTAGTTGCACCTTACATTGCTGTAGTAGGAATGTCGGGAAGCTCTATTATTGTTGTTTCCAACTCTCTCAGGTTATTAAAAGAAAATGGCTAGTTTATATTTGTTAATCCCAATTGCGATTATGTTAGTGTGCGTTGCCGTCGCCATTTTTATTTGGGCTGTTAAAAGCGACCAATTTGAAGATCTCGATCGTCAAGGTACCGAAATATTATTCGATGAACAATCTTCCGTAAATAAAGAAGATAAATGAACATTGATTTATTAGGAGCCTTTCTTGTTGGCATGATGGGGGCTGGCCACTGCATAGGCATGTGCGGTGGTATTTCTGCTGTAATATCCATGAACACCAGTAATTCAAAGGCCCCTCGTTGGCTGTTTATCTTACTCTATAATGTTGGTCGAATTTTATCTTATTCAGTTTTTGGTTTTATTATTGGTGGTGTGTTCGTTTCTATTGCTGCGACAGCAGAAAGTTATAGTGCTCTAGTGTATTTAAGGATCTTCGCTGGTATCCTTATGTGCTTACTCGCTTTGTATATCGCAAATTGGTGGAAAGGATTGGTGTATATAGAAGTCATAGGTAAGCAATTATGGAAATATATATCACCGCTAACAAAACCATTATTACCACTAAAGACCCCTTTTCATGCAATTCCATTTGGATTTTTATGGGGATGGCTTCCTTGTGGTTTAGTTTACTCAACATTAAGTTGGGCAGCCGTTTCTGGTGGTGCGATTAACGGTTCATTAATCATGTTTGCTTTTGGTATTGGTACGCTTCCTGCTATGTTTCTAGTTGGTGTTGGTGCTCATGCCCTTCAGTCATTCATTAATAACTCAATAACCAAAAACATAACTGCCGCATTATTATTAACGTATGGTATTCACACTGTTTATATTGCGTTACATCAACTAATATAATTATAAATTTTTGCATAGTTTTGTATTTATGCTACCACTTTGGTACTGGTTAATGCTAAAATTGACTTATATCAATTATAAGAGCATTGAATGAGATGATGTCAGATAACTCAGCAAACAAACGAATCCAGTCAGGCGGATGTGCTATTCACTGCCAAGATTGCAGTATCAGTCAACTATGTATTCCTTTTACTTTAAATGAGTCTGAGCTTGATCAGCTTGATGAAATCATTGAACGTAAGAAACCAATTCAAAAAGGCCAGGAACTGTTTAAAGCTGGCGATGAATTGAAATCTTTATACGCTATTCGTTCAGGCACAATCAAAAGCTATACGATTACAGAGCAAGGTGACGAGCAGATCACTGCATTCCACTTAGCGGGTGACCTTGTTGGCTTTGATGCTATCACTGATGCTGAGCATCCAAGCTTTGCTCAAGCTCTTGAAACATCTATGGTATGTGAAATACCTTATGAGATCCTTGATGACCTATCAGGTAAAATGCCAAAACTTCGTCAACAAATCATGCGTTTGATGAGTAACGAAATCAAAGGCGATCAAGAGATGATTTTGCTACTGTCTAAGAAAAATGCAGAAGAGCGTTTAGCGGCATTCTTATATAATCTTTCAACTCGTTTTCATCAACGTGGTTTCTCACCAAGAGAGTTTCGTTTAACAATGACTCGTGGTGATATTGGTAATTACCTTGGGTTAACTGTTGAAACAATTAGCCGTTTATTAGGTCGTTTCCAAAAAAGTGAAATGTTAACAGTTAAAGGTAAATACATCACAATCAATGATCATGATGCTTTAGCTGAACTTGCTGGTTCTGCAAAAGAAATTAAGTAAATTATCTAAATAGAAACATTTTAAAAGTGAGGTATATCTTCTGATGTACCTCACTTTTTTGTATCTAATTTCTCCATATTTCCCCTCAAACTGCTAAAGTAAAGATAACAAAATGATTTTATGAATTGGTTTTTACCAAGGAGGTTAGTATGAACCGCTACCGTAAAATACTTGTTGTTGGGATAATTGATCAGGATGAACAACCCGCTTTAAACCGTGCGCTGGATATAGCAAAACGCAGCACAAAATCGTCTGAAATAACGCTATTCTGCACAACGTATGATTTTTCTTATGAAATGACATCCATGTTGTCTGCTGATGAGCGTACAGCCATGAGAAATGGTGTTGTCTCTCAAAAAGTAAAAATGTTTGATGAAATCATCAGTAATTACGATATTCCAAAGCATGTTACTATCAAAGTGAAAATGGTTTGGCATAATCGGCCATACGAAGCCATCGTCAATGAAATCTTTGATGGCAGCTATAATTTATTAGTAAAATCTACTCGCCAGCACGCAAAATTAGAAACCGTCTTTTTTACTCCAACTGACTGGCATTTATTGCGTAAGTCCCCTATTCCTGTTCTTCTTGTAAAAGAGAGAGCATGGCCAGAAAATGGTAATATCTTAGCTTCAGTACACGTAGGTTCCGAAAATCCAACACACTTAGTGCTCAATGATAAAATGGTCGATGAAGCTAAATATTTTGCCGATGTGCTTAACTCAACACCACATCTGGTTAATGCTTACCCTTCAACCCCTCCTTCAATTCATGCAGAACTGCCTGAATTTGATGCAATACAATACAAAGATGCTATTCGTGGTCATCATTTAACAGAAATGAAAGCGCTAAGACAAAAACACGGTATCCCTGAAGAGCAAACACACGTATATGAAGGGCATACAGAAGAAGTTATCTCTGAAGTAGAAGATGAACTGCATGCTGCACTTGTTATTCTTGGTACAACAGGAAGGACCGGTTTGTCCGCTATTTTTATAGGAAATACCGCAGAGAACACATTAGATTTACTCAATAGTGACGTATTAGCGCTAAAGCCTGAGGGATATATTAGTCCATTAGACCCTAATCATATCTAATTACCTACATTAATACCGTAAAGAGTAAGGGTTACTTAAGTAGCCCTTGTTTTACATTCCAAAATAATCTTTGTGGAAACTCGCTTATTGAATTTGATTGGGTATAATACCCGCCTTATCAGTTCCATCATTAGTTTAGAGTAAGTAAATGAGCGAATTAACCAAAGCGCAGCAATATAATTTTAATAAGCTTCAAAAGAAGATCCGTCGTAATACAGGTAATGCCATTGTTGATTACAACATGATTGAAGATGGCGACCGTATCATGGTATGTCTTTCTGGCGGTAAAGATAGCTTTACTATGCTTGATATCTTAATGAGCTTAAAGAAAAATGCGCCAATCTCATTTGACTTAATTGCTGTGAATCTTGATCAAAAGCAACCTGGTTTCCCTTCTCATATTCTTCCTGAATATTTAGAAGAACTGGGCGTTGAATACAAGATTGTAGAAGAAGATACCTACTCTATCGTTCAAGATAAAATCCCTGAAGGCAAAACGACTTGTTCATTATGTTCACGTTTGCGCCGTGGTATTCTCTACCGTACCGCAAAAGAACTTGGTGCAACTAAGATTGCATTAGGGCATCATCGTGATGATATTTTAGAAACTATGTTCTTAAATATGTTCTATGGCGGTAAATTAAAGGGCATGCCACCAAAATTGGTTTCTGATAATGGTGAGCACGTTGTTATTCGACCACTGGCTTACTGTCGCGAGAAAGACATTATTAAGTATGCTGATATGCGTAACTATCCGATTATCCCTTGTAACCTATGTGGCTCACAACCAAACATGCAACGTCAGAACGTTAAGCAAATGCTAAACACATGGGATAAGCAATTCCCAGGACGCATTGAAACAATGTTCACAGCAATGCAAAACGTAGTGCCTAGCCATTTAGCCGATTTTAATACGTTTGATTTCAAAAGTATTAACCGCGACTCTGGTGTTATTAATGGTGGTGATATCGGCTTTGATAAAGAAGAAATGCCAGTACAGCCTATTGATGCTGACGACGCAGTTGCAGAGTTTGACCCATCACTAAAACTTGATGTTATTACTGTAGAGTAATCTTTCATTTATGCACAAAAAAGGCGTTAACTTTTAAAGTTAGCGCCTTTTTTATTATACTTATATTACTGATATAAATAGGTTTACTTAACTAGCCAAGGCGTTACTTTCAAAGGCTCAGCAGGCAATAAAACACGTACATCATCAGCATATTTTTCAAAACTAACCGTAGCTCTTCCATTTTTTAAAGAAAGTGTCTCACCGTTTGATAGCTTGACACCTTCAGTGACAGTGTCACTAAAAACAAACGTAATACCTTCAACGTCAGGCATAAAGTAGCTTGAGAACATGCCACCTATATCGCCAAGTATAGCATCCATTTGAAGGGCGAGTTCTTTTAACTCTGCAACTGAAACTTGGCCATCAAATTGCTGATTTGCAAGAACTTCCATTGAAATATCACACTGCTTACCGTCTTCAGTTTGAATGTAAACTAATGGATTGGCTGATTTTAAATTATCATCAATAGGAAGAGTCAATTCCTGATTACTTGGAATCGTAAATTCCTCATAATGCTCTTCTTTTTCCATCCATGCTTTGGTTATTTGACACGCTTTACCTGTTTTAGAATCATTGAAGAACAATGCCATGCGGACATCATCATGCCCTTCTTTTTGATTCACTTTTAACTGGTAATACAGTTTCGAATACGTAAAACGATACTGCTCAGCTTTAACTGGTAACGCCAAACACAACAGTGACAACGTTGTCGCACCAATCCATTTTTTCATTTTATCTCCAATACTGACTATTATGGCGGATCATCGCTTGGATCTCTTCTACGTAAGCTTCACCACGCTCAGAATAACGAATTAACCCATACGCTAATGCATTTGCTTCTTGTTCTGGTGTTAATGCTTCTGGAGAACTATGTAGTTTTGCTCTAATAACACGAAGTTCAGCATAGGCATTGTTGCGGTTAACGTTCATAAAGTAAGCGTGAACTGCTTCTTGTGATGAATCAAACTTTGCAACTTCATGCGCTGCGTCTTCATTACGCTTACTAGGAACCACACCACAACCTTTAGTGTAACACCATTGACCAAAGTAGTTGTTGGCTTCGCGAGCAAAACGAGAGGTTCCCCATGCCGATTCATTTGCCCCTTGGCTTAATATTAAAGGTGCAGGAATATAATCTACTTTTACCAGCATCGCGTTAACCCAATCTACATTTACGCCAGCTTCCGTTAGCTTTTCTTTATAAAGCTCACCTAACTTAGTTGCCTTATCCAAATCTTTAGATGTTATGTCAGAATCATTATCTAACTTAATGACTAATGACTCTATAAATTCACGCTCTTCCTGTACACGAGCGTTTTCAGCGATTACTGCTGGATACATAAAATTGAAAAACGCCGCTTTTTTCTCTTTTACATCAGTGAATGCTTTAAAGTCAGGCACTTTTTCTTTTGGTGTACACGCTGCCATCAATAAAACAGCGAACAAAACAATCGTCTTTTTAATCATAATAAACTCACGCGTTGAAAATATCATTGTTAACATCTTGGTTCGGATTATCAGAATTACCTTTATCATCCCTCACCATTACTTTTAAAGTAACACCAAACATATTGCGGTAAATAATTCCTTTCACATTGAAAATAAACGGCATTACCACAATTAAACCAACACCATATAATGCAATGCCAAAGACTAACGCTAGCATAATCACAACATGAATCAGCAACATTGATGTTAATTTTTTATTTGTCGCTCTAAATGAATATAGCAGCGCTTTTAACGGTGGTACTTTTTTTTCACACACTAAAAGTACAGCGAAACCAAAAGCCATTGATAAGTACAGTGCAACCATTGGCAAATAGATATTCACCAAACCTTGCAGCACTTCCGATAAAATCGTCACTAATGCGACCATTCCTGCAGACGTTAATCCTTTAAAAATATAATTAGTACGGCATTTAAAACCAGCTGCATGACTCATGCCCATCAAACTGGCGCCTGCCGTTAATGGCGAAATAATCACTTGTGCACTTAACCCTGCAACAAAAGCAGCATAAGATATCTTAGTTGTTAGTTCCGTCTCACCAAGGAAAGCATGAAATAACACAGCAGGATCACCCAGCTGTATTTGCAAAGCCACAAAAAAGACGGCCATGTACGAAGATGTAAGCAACAGAATTGCTGGAGAAAACGTGAAAAAATGTTTAATTGTATTTTGCCAAGCCTCTTGAAGTACGCTAACAGGGCTTAATTCAAAATCCCCTGCCATCGCTTTTTCAATACTCCCACCAAGAACAAACTTTTTTTCTTTTGGTTGGTCACTCATTTTTGTCTACCACTATAAAACATAAGCCGATTATACGGTTTTCGTTAAGGTAGTGCAGTATTCAGAAAAAAGAATTTTACAAATCTTCAAAAGAAGGAGATTTATTTGTAATAAAACCAATCAAATGGCAGATTATTGGCTATAATGAAGCTCAATGAATGAGCAAACAATGGATAAAAAGTAGCTTATTAGAAAAAAAATAGGGCAATCAAATAAAAAACACTTTTCATATCGTAACTTGGGGTCTATCATGCGCCCGAAATCCCATCTTACATTCATAATACTAAGCGCGGTATAGCTACCCAAGGCGGAGATAAAAAGACATTGAACGTTACACAAAAATCCGAAAAAGAAGCCGTTATTAAATTAACTGGCATTTCAAAAAGTTTTGATGGCAAAGAAGTGATCTCTAATTTCGATTTAGATGTTAATCACGGTGAATTTTTAACTATTCTTGGCCCATCAGGTTGTGGTAAGACCACAGTGTTACGCATGATCGCAGGTTTTGAAACTGCTGATGCTGGAACAATTTTACTGGATTCGACAGATGTAACGTCAATACCCGCTGAACAGAGGCATGTGAATACCGTATTCCAAAGCTACGCCCTATTCCCACACATGACGGTATTTGAAAACGTTGCTTTTGGTTTACGCATGCAAAATGTGCCAAATAATGAAATTGAACCTCGCGTAACAGAAGCGTTGCAAATGGTTCGTTTAGCACAAATGGCAAATCGTAAACCACACCAGTTATCTGGTGGCCAACAACAACGTATCGCTATTGCTCGCGCAGTAGTTAATAAGCCTAAAGTTCTTCTTTTAGATGAATCTTTATCTGCTCTTGATTACAAATTACGTAAACAAATGCAAATTGAGCTTAAACAATTACAACGTCAATTGGGTATTACTTTTATCTTTGTAACTCACGACCAAGAAGAAGCCCTTTCAATGTCTGATCGTATTATCGTAATGCGTGATGGTGTTATTGAACAAGACGGCACTCCTCGTGAAATTTACGAAGAACCTAAGAACTTATTCGTTGCTCGCTTTATCGGTGAAATCAACGTGTTCGCAGCCACCGTGCTAGAGCGCCTTGATGAAAAACGCATTAAAGCTGAAATTGAAGATACGTCTGCAATTGTTTACTGTGATCTGGATGTTAATCCTGGTGACAAAGTAAAAGTATTGCTGCGTCCTGAAGATTTACGACTTGAAGAAATTAAAGAATCAGATACTAAAGGCATCACAGGTTACGTTCGTGAGCGTACCTACAAAGGGATGACATTAGATTCTGTACTTGAATTAGATTCAGGTATGAGAGTAATGATCAGTGAGTTTTTTAATGAAGATGATCCAGATGTTGATCACTCTTTAGGTCAAAAAGTAGCAATTACTTGGGTTGAAAGCTGGGAAGTGGTGTTAGCAGATGAACAAGAAGTTTAATCTCCAAAATATCATCATCACAATTATTGTTAGTTGGCTACTGCTGTTCGTTTTCATTCCAAATGTAATGATCATCGGTACGAGCTTCTTAACTCGTGATGAAGCAAATTTAATCGAAATGACGTTTACGATGGATAACTATCTGCGTCTTTTTGATCCACTATACGCAAAAGTACTTTGGCATTCATTTTACATGGCCATTGTTGCAACGTTAATTTGTTTGGTTGTGGGTTACCCATTCGCCTACATTGTTGCGAAAATGCCTGAAAGATGGCGTCCATTTATGCTGTTTTTAATTATTGTTCCTTTTTGGACTAACTCATTAATCCGTACTTATGGCTTAAAAATCGTGTTAGGTACTCAAGGCATTTTAAATAAAAGCTTAATCGCAATGGATATCATCGATAAACCATTGCGAATTATGTACACAGAAAGTGCAGTAATGATTGGTTTGGTATATATATTACTGCCTTTCATGATTTTGCCACTGTACTCAGCAATTGAAAAACTTGACGGTACTTATTTAGAAGCAGCTCGTGATCTAGGTGCAAACAAACTTCAAACATTATGGAAGATTGTATTGCCATTAACGATGCCAGGTATTATTGGTGGTTGTTTATTAGTATTACTACCGGCACTTGGTATGTTCTATATTTCAGACCTATTAGGCGGAGCGAAAAACTTACTAATCGGTAACGTAATTAAGAGCCAGGTATTAAACGCTCGTGATTGGCCATTTGGTGCAGCAACCAGTATCGCCCTCACCTTAGCAATGGCATTAATGCTTTACGCTTACTACCGTGCAGGCAAGTTATTAAATAAAAAGGCGGATCTAGACTAATGGGACGCACAATTAGATTTAGTTTTATGAGTTTGGTATATCTTTTCTTATACCTACCAATCATTGTTCTGATTGCAAACTCATTCAACGCAAGTAAATTTGGTATGAAATGGGGCGGCTTCACTACAAAATGGTATGAAGCTCTAATTAGCAATGACAGCTTAATGCAAGCGGCTTGGCACTCAATTACTATCGCAGTAATTTCAGGCACAGCAGCAACCATTATCGGTAGCCTAACCGCAGTTGCCCTTTTCCGTTATCAGTTTAAAGGCAAAAAGTTCGTTAATGGTCTATTGTTTGTAGTAATGATGTCTCCTGATATCGTGATGGCAATTTCATTACTGGCTATTTTCCTTGTAATTGGTTTTGAACTTGGCTTTTTAACTCTATTAATTGCTCACATCACTTTCTGCTTACCATTCGTGGTAGTGACAGTATATAGTCGCTTAAAAGGCTTTGATGTGAAGATGTTAGAAGCTGCGCGTGATTTAGGTGCAAGTGAATGGGTAATTCTAAAGCAGATTATCTTACCACTAGCAAAACCTGCAGTTGCTGCTGGCTGGTTATTAAGCTTTACCCTTTCATTGGACGATGTGATCATCAGTTCATTTGTAACGGGTCCGACATATGAAATTTTACCACTGAAGATTTACTCAATGGTTAAAGTTGGTATTTCACCTGAAGTTAATGCCTTAGCAACTGTTATGTTAATTGTTTCACTTGCTTTAGTTGTTCTATCACAACTATTAGCAAGAGAAAAAATAAAGTAAGTTTCAAATTTTAAAAAAAACTATTGTTTAGATAAACAATAGAATCTGGAAGACATGCCTTTTGTTCGACATGTCTTCTTTTTTATCACTCTAATGGAGAGTCAATCAATGAACAAAATGGCTGCGTTTTTTACTGGAACCGCCTGTGCTTTAGCACTAACAATGAATGTTGCTAACGCAAAAGAAAATGATGAATTGGTATTCATGAACTGGGGACCATACATTAACAGTGATATTTTAGAAGAATTTACTAAAGAAACGGGTATTAAGGTTATCTACTCGACTTATGAGTCGAACGAAACGTTATACGCGAAAATGAAGGCACACAACAAAGGTTACGATCTTGTTGTTCCTTCTACCTATTTCGTTGCAAAAATGCGCGACGAAAAAATGCTTCAACCAATTGATAAATCAAAGCTATCAAACTTTTCTCAATTAGATACTAACTACTTAGACAAGCCATTTGATCCTAAAAATGAATACTCTATTCCACACGTAGTGGCGATCACAGGTCTTGCTGTAAACACAGAAATGTACAACCCAGATGACTTCAATAGCTGGGCAGACCTTTGGAACCCAGAGTTTGAAGGTCAATTAATGTTAATGGATGATACTCGTGAAGTATTCCACATTGCATTACGCAAATTAGGTTACTCAGGTAACTCTACAAATCCAAAAGAAATTGATGAAGCTTACGCTGAGCTACAAAAACTAATGCCAAACGTATTAGTATTTAACTCAGATAACCCAGCAGCACCATACATGGCTGGAGAAGTGGGTCTTGGTATGCTTTGGAATGGTTCTGCAGCTGCTGCACAAGCTGAAGGCTTACCAATTAAACTGATCTTCCCTAAAGAAGGCGGTATCGGTTGGGTTGATAACTTTGCAATTCCATCTGGCGCTAAAAACGTAGAAGCATCTCATAAGATGATCGACTTCCTACTTCGCCCTGAAATTGCAGAGCGTATTTCTAAAGACACAGGCTACTTGACTGCTGTTAAAGCATCAAATGACAAATTTAAAGATATTGCTCCGCTGTTCCCGTCTCAAGAAGATCTTGACCGTGTTGAATGGCAATCAGCTGTTGGCGACATGACAGTGAAATACGAAGAGTACTTCTTAAAACTGAAAGCCGGACAGTAACCTAACCCTTTACTGACCTTAACTAATGGCAGCGTTTATCGCTGCCATTTTTGTATCTATACTATAGCTTTTCAACTAACTGATTTATCAATATTAATTGATTTAAGCCAATATATTGTTTTATAAAGCAATGAAGTCATTCTTAAAAATTGTTATAATGAACAACTAATTAATGGAACACCTTTCATCTTAATAGGAGAAAGAAATGAAAAAGTGGACAACTCTCGTCTCTACAGGACTGTGCGCTGCAGCCTTAATCGCTGGTAATGCACAAGCTGCAGATAAAGAGCTCTATTTTTATAACTGGTCAGAATATATTCCTAATGAAGTACTTGAAGACTTCACAAAAGAAACCGGCATCAAAGTTTATTATTCAACTTACGAGTCTAACGAAAGCATGTACGCTAAATTAAAGACTCAGGGTTCTGGATATGACCTAATTGTTCCTTCTACCTACTTTGTGTCTAAAATGCGCAAAGAAGGCATGCTACAAAAGATTGACAAGTCTAAACTTCCTCATTTTAAAGATTTAGATCCAAACTACCTAAATAAGCCTTTTGATCCAAACAACAACTACTCTATTCCATACATTTGGGGCGCAACAGGTATCGGTGTTAATGCTGATATGATGAATCCGAATAAACTTCACTCTTGGAATGATTTTTGGGATGAGAAATGGCAAGGCCAGTTAATGATGATGGATGACTCACGAGAAGTGTTCCACATTGCATTAACTAAGCTTGGCTACTCAGCAAACACAACCAACCCTGATGAAATCAAAGCCGCTTACGAAGAGTTGAAAAAATTACTGCCAAACATCTTGGTATTTAACTCAGACTTCCCTGCAAACCCATACTTAGCTGGCGAAACAAGTGTTGGTATGCTTTGGAACGGTTCAGCTTATATGGCGCGTGAAGAAGGTGCCAACATTCAAATCGTATGGCCAGATAAAGGCGCTATTTTCTGGATGGACAGCTTAGCTATTCCTGCTGGCGCAAAAAATGTAGATGCAGCGCATGAAATGATGGATTTCTTACTACGTCCTGAGAATGCAGCTAAAATCGCACTAGAAATTGGTTATCCAACACCCGTTAAATCAGCATACCCTCTTCTTCCAAAAGAATTTGCGAATGATCCAAACATCTTCCCACCACAAGAAGTAATGGATTCAGGCGAATGGCAAGATGAAGTCGGTGAAGCAAGCGCTCTATACGACGAATACTTCCAACGTCTAAAAGTAGATATGTAATATAACTCTATTTAGCTTCATCAAGATTGAAGTAAACGAATAAAAAGCCAATAAATCAGACGATTCATTGGCTTTTTTAATTACTTAGCTTTATTTATCTCTCTCTCTAACAACTCTGAGACTAACTCAGGAACTAACAGGCCTGCCTTTCCATAGCGTTTCTCTTCAAATTCATCGTCAACAGCGCTTGGCTCTAAGTTAATCTCAATAGTATGAGCTCCATGTAATCTTGCTTCATGAACAAAACCCGCAGCTGGGTACACGGAACCTGATGTGCCAATAGAAATAAACAAATCAGCTTTATTTAATGCATCATGAATTAGTCCCATCTCTAATGGCATCTCACCGAACCAAACCACATGAGGACGCAGCTGCGCAGGGATCTGACAACAATGGCATAAATCGCCAGTATGTATATCATCAGTGCATACAATCACTTGATTTGATTCTTCACAACGAATTTTATTTAACTCGCCATGCATGTGGATCACATTTGAACTGCCACCACGTTCGTGTAAATTATCGATGTTTTGAGTCACAATCGTCACCGTACCATCAAGTTCATTCTCAAGCTTAGCTAACGCCTTATGAGCCGCATTAGGCTGAATCTCATCACTGTTTAACAGAGCGCGACGTTTATTATAGAAACTTTGAACTAGGTCAGGATCTTTTAAAAAGCCTTCTGGAGTCGCAACATCTTCAATTCGATGATTTTCCCATAAACCATCACTGGCACGAAACGTTTGAATTCCTGATTCTGCAGAGATCCCTGCTCCCGTTAAAATTACAATATTCTTATATGGAAATAACATTTTAATATCCTTAACCGCCGCCTTTATCTTTAAACTCTATCACGAAAAAACAATGTCTTTTCAATAGATAACTAAAAACAAAGACACAACTCACTTTATTCAATTCAATCGCTCTATTACAATAGAAGCGTTCTTTTACTGTCAAAATCACCAATAGAGAAGCCTATGTTAAAGCAAGCCAAACAAATGATCGTATTTAATGCGCTCACACAACAAAAAAGCTTTACCAAGGCCGCTCAGCTTCTCGATATATCTAGAACACAAGTAAGCTTACAAATTCAACTTCTTGAAGAGCGCTTAGGTGTTCAGTTAGTACAACGCACGACTCGATCTTTTTCGCTTACCGAAGCTGGGCAGTCATTCGCGGTGCATTGTGCCAATATTGCCGATGAAATTAATGAAGCTGAAAATGAACTGCTTTCTAATATCGACACGCTAAATGGTAAATTGCGTGTTGGTATCGCACAGTCTTTTGCAACCAACCACATTTTGCCTTATTTATCAGAGCTGCATCAGCGCTATCCACAGCTTAATATAGAGATAACGTTATTTGATCATAAGATCGATGTGATTGCAGAGCAATTAGACTTATGGATAGGTGTAATGGATTCCCCTCCAGAAGGATTTGTCGCAAGGCATCTGATTGATTGTCACTTTGTGCTCGTTGCAAATCCCTCTTATCTTGCCAAGCATGGGATCCCTTATCACCCTTACGATCTTAAAAAGCACAATTGTCTAACCTATATGAGTCGTGAACGTAAAGACAATGTCTGGGGTTTCCATAAAGGTGATGAGAATCTACAAATAAAAGTATCGGGGAATTATCGGATTGATTCGGCCGATGCAATTCGTAATGCGACCGTATCAGGTAATGGTATTGGTTATATTGCCACTTATCTTCTCTCTGATGAACTGCGTAATGGAAAGCTAGTTCAACTGTTACCAGATTGGGAATTAAATCAATCCATGCCGCTTTATGCCGTTTACCCGCGCCATAAATTCTTAGCGAAAAAAGTTCATATTTTTATGGAATTTGTTCGAGAGCACATTAATTCAGACAAAATTGATAACATCTAATCATATAACCAACACTCTAATTTAGGGATAGTTAGGTTTAATAAATCGCCTCATTATCCCATATAGTAACAACTGACTCTCTTATATGTGATAAAGTTCTCAAATGCCCGGTTATTGATGAAAGTATAAACAAATAACCTTATTTTTGTTATTGCTATGTGGATCCAATAACATTTTGATCCTTGTCACACTTTTATTTTTGACTAGAATACCCCCGCAATCATCAACTAAATACTTTTGGAGTTTGACCTTGAACTTTTTGGTCAGTATTTTAGGCATTGTTTGCCTATTCGCGATTGCGTTTCTTTTTTCAGAAAACCGACAAGCCATCAAATGGCGCACTGTATTAGGCGCGTTCTTAATTCAGTTATTGTTCGCTGGGTTCATCCTCTACGTACCAATTGGCCAAACTATCCTTAATAGTATCTCTATGGCTGTTTCAGACATTATTGCTTATGGTCGAGTTGGTACCGAATTCCTTTTTGGTGATCTTGCTCAATACAAGTTAGGCTTTATTTTTGCCGTTAACGTTTTACCTACCATTGTATTTTTCTCAGCCCTAATCTCTGTTTTATATTACTTAGGTATTATGGGTTGGATAATCAAAATTATTGGTGGCGGATTACAACGCTTTCTTGGCACAACTCGCACCGAATCAATGTCAGCAACCGCAAATATCTTTGTTGGATCAGTTGAAGCGCCATTAGTTGTACGTCCTTTCCTTGCTAAAATGTCTCGTTCAGAACTGTTTGCCGTAATGGTTGGTGGTCTAGCTTCTGTTGCTGGTGGCACGATGGTAGGTTACGCCGGGTTAGGTGTTGAATTACGATACTTAATTGCAGCAAGCTTTATGTCTGCCCCTGCTGGTTTAATGATGGCAAAACTTCTGGTTCCACAAACCGAAGAGATTAACGAAGCCGAGCAATATGAAGACGATATCGTTGATGATGCGCCAGTAAACATTATAGATGCCGCATCACAAGGTGCATTAAATGGCTTACAAATTGTATTTGCGGTTGGCGCAAGCTTATTAGCTATTATCAGTTTAATTGCACTGGTTAATGGTGGATTACATAAAGTGGGTTTATTAGTTGGTTTTGATAACTTAAGCCTAGATCTGATCTTTGGTTACCTATTTGCACCTATTGCATGGCTAATTGGTGTTCCATGGTCAGAAGCAACCATCGCAGCAAGTTTAATTGGTAAAAAAATCGCAATTAATGAATTCGTAGCCTTTGCTGACTTAATGGCTGTAAAAGATCAATTAAGTGAGCATTCTCAAGCGATTGTAACTTTCGCTTTATGTGGCTTCGCAAACTTAACCTCTATTGCTATGTTAATGGGTGGATTAGGTGGCGTTGTACCAAGTCGTCGCCCAGACATTGCACGCTTAGGCATGAAAGCTATCTTTGCTGCAACATTAGCAAACTTAATGAGTGCCACAGTTGCAGGTATCTTCCTTTCTTTCTAAAGACATCGATACTGATAACATAAGACATAAAAAAGCCACTCATGATAATACGTGAGTGGCTTTTTTGTTTATACATGGGCTAAGTAACCTAATAATGGCTAATTACTTAACGTCTATTAAAGCTTCGTCATACGATTAAGTACAAATGAAGTGATTGAGCCGTCTACCGCTTTTACATACTCTGCAATATGAGCCGTATTTAAATGATCTTGTAAAAACACTTCGCTTTTCCACTGTTCATGAAATACAAATACATGTGGGTTATCGTTGTCTTGATGTAAATCATACTGAATGCAACCAACTTCTTTGCGTGTTGGTTCAAGCAACTTAAGCATTTCTGCCTTAACAAAGTCCGCTTTCCCTTCTTGGGCTTCAATTCTTGCAACAATCGTTAATATCTGAGTCATTTTATACTTCCGCTCTACTGAATAAGCTCGTGATGTTCTATTAAACTCTTTTTACTCAGGCAGCACAACTAATCCTAATAACTCTAGTAATTGCTCTTGCTGCCAACTGCAAATTTTAACCCCCGTCACGTCTATTTTACGGGGATCTAAACCTTCTAATTCACAATGGCATAAGTTAGCATCTTGCATTTTAAACTGCTCCCAAGCATCTTCAGAAAACGATCCTCGAGATAAGTCAGAGCCTTTAAAGGATGTACCTTGTAAATTCGCCCCATTCCATTTATTTTCAAACAAATCGCACTTTTCAATACATAAACGTTCGAAGTTTGCATAGGATAAATTACAACCTGTAATGTAAGCTGAACAAAAGTACATTTGGTGATTAATTTGATTTGAAAAGCTAGCCTGAGCAAAGTTTGCCCCTTTTAAATCACATTCTCTAAACTCAACACCAAAAGCATTTGCGCCTTTAAAATTGGTCATTGCTATCTTGCAACGTTTAAAGGACGCATCTCGTAAATCTGCATATTCAAAATGACAGCCTTCAATTGCACCTTGTTCAATAAAACTGCAATCGACAAATTGAGCATCCCTTAAATTTACTCTAGAAAAATCACATAAGTAAAACTTACACCCTTCATAATAAGCATGACTCAAATCTTGACGTGAAAAATCAACAGCATTAAATGTTTCATTATATATAGCCATAAATACTCCTTAAACTTGTTAAGAAGAAGACTACCAGTAAGTACAATAAACTCAACAAAAACAAAACCCTTAATATCAACAACTTAAATTCACTATTTTTACCACCTAAGACGAGCTATAAAGGGGAACACGCCATTTTAAACTTACAATCAAACATCAAGGTCAAAAAATATTTTTGCAAAACAACGAGGCTTACAGCGTGGTAAGTTAATGTATTTCTTCTATCTACGAACAGACAAAAATTTTGCTTTTCGATCTCATAAATGCCGATACTTGTATACTGCGTGGTAAATTAAGCTTCATTACACTTTCACAGCAAGTCATTAAAACTTCTGTCGCTTTCTCTTCCCACTCACGTTCAGTTTCTAATGAGTGGAGCGAGACGCATGGCTCTGTCTTTGAATTTTGCTGAAAAGTAGTTAAGGATTGATTGAAAATCACATCTTCACAAGCTTTTATCTGACTTTGTGAAATCAGTTTTTTTCTTAGAATAGCCTGCGCTGAACTACTTAAAGTGAGCGTACTAATAAAATCACGGTCATTAAAATAAAGATCAATTGCTCTATTTAATTGATGTAGTGCAATAATGACACTGTCCATAATTACCTCCTTGTGGTTATAAATATATTCTAGGAGATTTTTAAAAAACAATGTGACGTTATGATCACGAATAAATGTTATTGTTTACAAATCATTCAATTGTGTATTTTATTGATAGCAAAACTCATATTAAACTAGCCCACATTTCCTCAAGATCTTCATCTGTTGGCATTTCTGAATGCGTGATAGTTTTGATCACTCTACAAGGATTACCAACAGCAACGCAGTCTGATGGGATATCTTTAGTTACTACACTGCCTGCACCAATAACACTTCTATCTCCTATTGTTACGCCATCAAGAATCACAGCATTTGCCCCAATCCAAACATTATCTCCAATCTTAATCGGGTTAGCTGAAGCAATTGGTAACACTCGCTCAGCTAAATCAAAAGGATGCCCTGCTGTACTTATTACGACATTAGGTCCAATTTGAACGTACTCACCAATAAAAACAGGAGCAAGATCTAAGATCTTAACTCCTGAATTTAAAAAACCACCACATTCGAAATGAATATTCTTTCCCATATCGCAATAAAATGGCGGGACGATAATCACACCTTGATAATTACCTAATATGGATTGTAATACATCTGCCCTTAATTGATGTTCAGACGGACGAGAGTGATTAAAGTCATACAGTTGTTCTTTTACTTCATCCTGAAATGCACACAGTTCTTTGTTAATAGGAATTTGAACTGAAAAATCTGACAACTTATGACTCATAACCACTCCTTAGTTAAGCAAATCCCTATCTATTGAGTGACTTGTTTTATCTCATTAATAGGGAAAGCTTTATCATAAGCTAAATTATAAACATACGCATAAAACAGATAGAAAACAACGAGACCAATATCAAGAATAAAAGCTTCTAATAGACTAATATTTAAAAACCATGCCATTGCAGGAATAGTTAAAAACAATAACCCACCTTCAAACCCTAGGCTATGAACAACACGGTTTAATGTTGATTTAATCGTAGTGCCTGTTTTTCTCATCATGTACTTATCAAATAGAATGTTATAAACATAATTCCATCCAGTTGCGACAAGAGAAAATACAACCCCCATAATACCAACATGACCCATTTCAAAACCAAATTGACTCAAAACACCGACAATAAGAATAAGACCTATCAATTCAAACATAATAGCGTGGCGAATTCGGTCAAAACGACTTCTCATAATAAAAACTCCAAAGGTTAATGTTGGCGCCATTATATAAATAATAATGACTAGATAAAGTTAGAAGCAATCTCTTTTTCGGATACTTAAAGCACTGACAGGTGACGTTGTCACTTGTAGGGTTTGACTGCTGCGTTATGGATGCCAATTTGATTCTGCTTGTGTTAAAAAAGGACCTTTCCGCCCCATGATTTCTCGATAATACATTTCAAACATTAAAATATTTTTCACATAAACTCTGGTCTCTTTAAATGAAATGCCCTCGATATACGCAAAGATATCAATATTTGAATTAGACTGTCGTCGCCATACAGACACCATCGTTGGTCCCGCGTTATACGCAGCGTAAGCAAAAATCCTATTTTGATCATAATGATTCAATAAATGACCAAGATAGCGACTGCCAATTTCAACATTCTTATCAACGTTAAACAGCTCAGATCTTTGTTGATAGCTGATATTGTACTTTTCTGTAATATACGTTGCCGTACTAGGTAGCACTTGCATTAAACCCAAAGCTCCAACAGGAGAATGGACTAACGGTGAAAAACCACTCTCTTGCCGTGTTAATGACAATAATGAGGTAACATCTACTTTATGCTTCTTACCATAGCGTTCAAATACATCGTAATAACGAACAGGAAAACGCAAATAAATGTAATCCCATAGTTGGCCAACCAATGTTGCATCATGGACAAAAGCCTGCCATTTCTGTTGTTTCGCATAAGCAGTAAGTAAAGCTTTGTCTTTCATTGGTGTTCTACTAATTAGGTGCCGCCATTGACTCTTTGCTGCCCCCTCTTTTCCAAGTGCTAACAATTCATGTATTCTAGCTATATCTGATTCATACATAGACAGCTTTTCACTGTTTACTTCAGCCCGTGCTATAGGGTATTTAACTTGCCTGTTAAGACTGATTGCTGCTGCCACACTATAAAAGTGACGTTCCCCTGATATACGTTTTAATCTCGCCTCTCCCGTTGCCTTATCGCCCAATTCAATTTCACTGCGCCCTAACCAATATTGCCAACGATACGACGTTGTACTCTCTTCTGGTAACTTCAAGACCCAATGCTGAATGCCTTTCCAATCAGCCTTTCTAATCGCCAATCGAATCCGTTGATCTAATACGACATCACTGCTTGAGTTTTCAAATATCTGATCTCGCCACTCAACTACATTTTGATCTTTTGCTTCTAATAATCGCACAGCCGCAAATTCTAACCCCGGTTGAAACTCTCCCTCTTCAAACTCAAAATGATCCATTAAAAACTGAAACGTAGGATAGGCTTTAGCGACATCATGGCGAGCTACATGCATAAACATTGTTTGAGCGTAAGCACGATTAAACACTGTGTCTTTCTTGGTTTCAAAACGCATTATCATTTTGTTTGGCTTTTGATATAGCTCTAGCATTTCGGTTAACACATCCTGACTCTGCTCACTAGATGCTAATTTTCGTAGATAAGTAATTAAACGAGGATTGCGGCTCTCTACTGCTAACAATGCACGCTGTAAGATCTCATTATCAGTTTTCCCCCCTGCCTGCGTCCAATATGAAAACAACTCATTACAAGCAGTAGATACACTCTCCCCATTTAACCAAAGTGATTCGGCTCCTTTGAATGCGAACGCTGTATTTCCTTGGTGATAATGAGCGGTGTAATACCAACATTGGTAATCTTGATCTCGAGGTAACGTGATTTGATACTCAGTTAACGCTTTCCAATTTTTAGATGCGATTAACGCATTAAGGTAATCAGCACGAATGGAAACAGAAAAAGGATAGTCAGAATACTCCGTTGAGAATTGATTCACTTGAGCGGGAGTTTTATTAGCAATATCAAATAAAAATGCACGATAATCTGTATAGGCTGCTAGTGAATAGCCATTAATACTGGCACGCTTCTTATCATAAACAGAAATGTCTTTCTTATTAAAACCTTGCTGGATGGCGTCATACGCATAGCGATCTAACCATAATTCAGAAACAGACACTGCCTCTGAGCAATAGCCAGTAAAAATCATCCCTATACACCAATGCCTCATCCTTAAGTTCATCAGCTATCCTTTGTTCTACTTTTTATAATCAATAAGTGTGGTCTATTTATTGAACATTTTCCATTTATTGATATCAGACTCCAAGAGGCTTAGGAAATTGAACCACTTTAATCTCATAGCTTTTCGCAGCGTATTGATGGTTTTCTTCAACTAAAGATACGATTTCCACATCGCATTCCAAAACAGATTTAATGTTTGATAAACAGATCAATTGCGCATCAGTTAAGCGCTCATCAGCCTGTTTAACTACAACAAATAACAATGTACCATCTGCCTTATATAAAAACAGATCTGGCTCTCCAGAGGTAATTCCTGTTCGTAGTCCTTTAAAAAGAGAAAGCTTAATTGGATCGATATATTGAGCGAGCAATACTCGTCCTGAGTGATAGGTTGGGTTTTCAACCTCCCAATTACCTAGAGCGTAAAATACCGTACCTAGCCATCCCTTATCGTTATATTGAGCAAGCGTATAATACTTAGAAAAATATAATGAGGGCTCTTCATAAACCTCAGAAGGAACAAATAAATCAGATGAGACCCAATCCATTCTCCCTTGATTCCAACTCTCTAATAACGTTTGAGGGTAATGTAATACCGTTTCCTTAATCGTATGAATCATCATAAACTCCATTTACTACGACAATATTTTAAAAATAAATCAGTTATCTAACTTCTTAATCTATAATACGTTGAATTGTCATTATGGAATTTGATAAGTGGCACATTTTCAACTAGCGAAAAAATTATTTATCTCGATAGATCATACAGGTAGCTGTGGCATGAGCATATAAGTTACCTTGTTTATCTTTCAAGCTTCCTTCAGATATACCCAAAGAATAGCCAGACTGTATAACACGGCTTTCGGCAATCAATAGTGTGTTTTGGGGTATTGCCTTCAACATTTTCACATGCAGGTCGATCGTCCCATAACCTACATTAGGTTCTAAGGTGGTATGAACAGCACAGCCTGTTACTAAGTCCATTACTGTTGCAAAGAAACCGCCATGCACACCACCAAGAGGATTTAAATGACGCTCATCCGCCATCGCTTCAAAAATGACTTTTCCATATTCAGCAACAGTGATTTTCATTGGCACAACTTCCGACATTGATGGATGTGGAAAGTCACCAGTCACCATTGCTTGCATCAGTTCTAAGCCAGACAAAAGCTCTAAACCTGTTGTTTTTTCATTAAGCATTGCATTTCCCTATGTATATTTAATTAGAATTATTATCTACATCTAGTAAAAATACTGCTTAATTAAGGGAATGCCATTATCCATTCGTCATAGTGTGAACCAAGTAACAACTGGACAGACCAGAACGACTTAACAACTGCTAACTATTTTGCTTTTCCATTTTTAATTCTGCAGAGACTTTAGTTACACGAACTGAAATCGCAATACAAATCAAATAAGGGCTTAAATACCAAAAAGCTTCTTCCAATGGATGTTTTTTGGTTTCTAGCATCGTAGTTTCATACACATGCTTTTGACTCTGATAGTTATCAAACATACCTTCTAAGTACATTATATTAGATTCAATTAGCCCCGAGCTAAAAGTGATTCTTGGTAAGCTATCAAACGTAATATTAGGAAGCTCATTAAAATTCATCGAACGTAAATACAGTGTTGATTCTAAAAACCAAGCACAAGATTGTTGCGACTCAACCCCCTCATCCACGCCTTTCTCATTCGTACATAAGAAACTCTCTAGCTGATTAGAGGTATACTTATTGATGGATTCAAGGCTTAACACTGCACGAGTATGCTCTGTCTCAGCCCAATCACTGGCCACTCTTGATCTGACTTCAGAGACGGTTCCCATCAATCCTATGCCAGCAACAAGCGGCCAAAGATAATCGACTTTTTTCCATTGCACTTTAGATAGGTTTTTGCCACACCACAAAGGGATATGTAAAACTCCAGTAAGAAGTAAGGTCATAAAGAAGAAAAACGTTGAATTGGAGAGTATAATCTCACTACTAAAAAAACTGTCCATAACGGCTTATTTACACTCTTTTGGTTACGTAAACTCTTGGATAAAAATAAAGAAGGCTCTTGATGAAAAAACGCATACATAGTGCATACAAAGGTGAAATCTATGGTATTTCATTTTTTACTTATTTTGCAGACAACTATACTGATAAAAAATCTCACCCACTGTGGTTAGCCTTGACTCAAGTTGAGAGAGCAACGGCAGATCTACTTGAGATCAGCCTACACAAGCTTCAAATACCGTTTGAACGCCACGACCCTTTAATGATCGATAAAGGCATTATTGATGCAAAACGCTGGCTTACTCTGCCTTGGAATGAGCTTGTAGATACACTCACCGATTGGGTCAAGCCATACGAAAAAAAATATCGTGAGTGGGCTCTAGAAGCAGAAGACCATACTGAAGTCTTCCAGCTAATCGCAGACCACGAGACTGCTATTTACCAATGTTGGAAAGCAGAACAAAACGGAGAACCCGGCATTGGTTATTTATCTACATTTATACAAAAGTACACATAACTATAAGTAAAAAGTGATATGTACTATTAATTCAACTTGCTCTTTTTAATGCGTAAATTCACTTATATTGATTTTGTTACGCGACATGGATTCCCAACGGCAACACTGCTCTCTGGTATATCACGCGTAACCACACTCCCCGCTCCAATCACGCAGTTATCCCCAATAGTAACCCCTGGTAATATTGATACATTACCTCCAAGCCAAACATTATTGCCAATAGTGATTGGAGAGCCATACTCAGTACTTAGACGCTCAATAGGATCTAACGGATGCGTTGCCGTAGATATCATAACATTCGGACCAAACAGAACATTATCACCAATCGTCACCTTACACACATCTAATATTGTCAAATTATGGTTAGAATAAAAATTACTCCCTAGCTCAATGTTATAGCCATAATCACAAAAGAAATTCGGTTCTATATTTACGTGATCTTTTATACAAAGCAGAGCTTTTAAAATCTCAGCCCTTTCATCTAGCTTGGTTGGATCAGCCAAGTTAAATTGATGGCATATTGCCTTCGCTCTCATCCTTTCACTGAGCAAGACGTCATCCCAAGCATCGTAAGGTAAACCTGCAAGCATTTTTTCTTTTTCAGTCATTTCAATACACATCGAGATGCCTTAGTTCCTGCTATAAAAGCGATAATAAGCAACAGCAAAACAAATACGGTAGACACCAGATAACTGATCCCTACAGAAAAACCAAATCCCCAAGCTAACGCAAAAACCAATCCCTGAAAAGCCTCATAAGGCCATTGATAAACAGGGAAATGTGAACCTGAAGATAATAGAGCAATAAGTCCTATTAACGTAAAAAATGAAGCCAATAAACCAGAAATTCGTGCTTTATCCATATCTATTACTCAAACATAAAAAATAGCTAACCAAACCGTTACTTCTTTTAAAGATGTCGCTTTAACCTTGTGTTTTTCGTGCGCTTTAATATTAAGGTAATCGCCTTTCTTTAAGTGTACTTCACGGCCATCTTCAAACTCTATGACACCAAAACCAGATAACACCACGACCCACTCATTTTCATCCTGATCATACCACCCTTGCTCTGGCGAACTCTGTCCATAAGATAAAACACGCTCAATACGAAGATTCTGAGTTGTCACTATCTCTTCAAATATCTCAGAAGGGACTGAGGTTGGAATATCTTCAAATACATTATTCATCTGCTGCTCTCCTTGCATAGCATTTAAAATAAAAAAGCCCGATAAACCATTGTCTATCGAGCTTTATTTTAATACAAATCGTCTTGTTATTTCACCGCAGCGACAAAAGCAATTTCAACTAAATAATCAGGATCGGCTAACTCTACTTTTAAGCAAGCTCGGCTTGGTGCACAGCCTTCAGGTAACCACTTGATCCATGCCTCATTTAAAATGCTTAGATTTGCAAAATCAGTAACATAGATAGTGACTGAAACAAGACGTGATTTATCACTATTCACGCTTGCAAGCATCTCTTCTGCTTGAGCAAATACTTGATCTACCTGACCTAGCATATCTGCGGTTTCATCAGCTGGCACTTCAACAAAATGCGCCATCTTATTAAACACGGTTACATCAGACCATTTTTCACTTGGATTAATACGTTGGATATCCATTATTCAATAACACTCAGCTATAAATTATCATGGCGCATTTTGCTCAAGATTTACCATTTTGTCACTTTAAATTTATAAAAATTGCATATAATTTATGCGACTTAAATTATGATAATTAGACTATGGCAGTAACATATTAATATCAGAGTCTATATTGCATTCAAACCAACACTTGCCGTGTACTTCTATTAAAGTGATGCACTAATTTTTCGATGTTCTCATCTACCATTTGCTCAGGTTTGCATCCATTTGGACAAGCCATACGTGGTGTTGTGCCAAACAAGCGGCAGATCAGTGGGCGTTCTTCATATACAGTGCATCCATGTGGACCTAAGTGCACACAATTATACGCTTCTAGTGCGGTTTCATGTTCAGCGTCTGTTTTAACAGGCAAACGTCGCATTTCTTCTGCAGAGGCTGTTACTGGCCCACAACAATCGTGGCACCCTTTTGTGCATTCGAACGATGGAATACGCTGTCGTAAAATCTCAATGACTTTTCGATCATCATTCATAATAGTTAAGCTTTTTTAACAAATTGAGCAGTGACCATCATTTCACCAACGCCATCTACTTTGCAATCTAACTGATGATCTTTCCCATCAACGATACGTTTAATGACTGCTTTTGTGCCTACTTTAATCACTAAAGAGCTGCCTTTTACTTTGAGATCTTTAGCCACCGTAACTTTGTTGCCTTCTTCTAACAAGGTTCCGTTCGCGTCTTTTACGCTCACCATCTCTTCCATAAGGACTTCTTCAGGGTTCCACTCATGGGCGCATTCAGGGCAAATAAAGTGGTTTTGATCTGGATAAACAAATTCTGAATGACATGCAGGACAAGGAGGAAGAGACATATTCGATTACTTCTTATTTAATGAACTTAACCTTTATAGTAATAGGTCTATATAAAGAATGAAATGCCTTAGTGAAATATCATTAAAACACATATACAAAAACACCCCATTCAAGATGAGGCGTTTTTATTCAGTTATCGGCACAAGCACTAATTCTCAGCAACAAGCGCTAGGCTAGCTGTCTTAATTTATGCTCAACCATTGGGTCATCAGGCACTAATAACTGCGCCATTTCTAACAGTTGGATCGCATCTTGTGGGTGCTCATCTTGATGCTTCATTGCGATATCAATTAAAGGTTGTACATCTATTTGAGCTTGATGCTCTTGTACGTGCGCTTCTTTCTCACCAAGGACAATGTTGTGTGCTTTACTCAATAAGCCTAGACGATGCTCAGAGCTTGAATTGGCTTTATTAAGGCGCTTGTAATAATCTTCTTTAAAACGCAATGTTTTAGTCTGCTGACGGAACTGAGCAATATCGATTTGTTGGTGACGCATAAAATCAACCGCCACTTGCTTATAAAAACCAAACTTATTCAAATACGTTGCATGAGTACCGTGCCCCATGCCAAACACACGTAAATGTGTCAATTCTGGATAACGTTTTGCGTGCAAGCGATCAATACGGTTAGTCGGGTCATAAATGATATAACCTTTCGCTTTGCCTAAATTAAGATCGTGATAATCCCCTTCCCAATCAAATTGTTGTGCTATCTCTGTGCTTGATCTGTCATCCCACGGCGCTATATTCTGGTTTTTAGTGCTCACAGGGTGAAACAGCAATACTTGGTCAAGTTGCAACACATCGGCAAAAGCACCAACGGCAAAACCACCGCGACTTAACCCATAACCCAATCGGTTTTTAAACGGTTCGAGTAATGTCGATAATTGTTCGAGGAAGAAGATTAAATTACGATTACGGAACCAATTACTTTGACCTAAATGTTGAAAAGCAATGATATTCACATCTTGTTTTTGCGCCAAGAGATAACCCCACGGTGCAAAGTCATCATGAAGATCTTGTTCTTTTAGGTTAGTTCCCGCAGGAGAAAACGTAAACAGTAATGGCTTATCCAAGTCAATAAACTCATACTTAACAAAGACATCGTCAAGTAAATCGCTTCCAGTCATTGGAAGTCTTGCTTGTTGCTCTGGATGTGAGTTGGTTAACCACTCATCTAACCAATACAGTAATTTCATTTAGCTCTCCTCTAAAACAGGCGCGAGATTGTATCAAAAATCACCGCTAAACGAAAATTTAGTTTGAACACTAACATTTATAACTGAAATAAATTTAATAAGCAGTTAATGCAAAAGAATAAAAAAATCAGCAATAATAGTGAAAGAAACCCACTAGAACTGATTATTCGCATTTTCATTTTTTGTTGAATGTCACATAACAATAAAAACAACCTCTCAATAATAAGATTTTAAAGTATATTTACACTTCTTCTATTGATAAAATAAATGTTACTTAATTCTTTTTGATATTCCTACATGAAACTAAGGCTTTTAACAGTTACGCTGATTTCTATAATCTTGATTATTGCTCTTTCTATTACCTTTTTATCAAAAGATGCACCTGTAAATTCATCTAAAGAATCGCCTTCAATCAAAAAAGCCATTGAGTTAATCCTTAATATTCAGTCAGCCCGCCGCGGGGAACATCTTGATTTTTTAGTCTCTGTTATCTCTCAGCCCCCGACATTACAAACAAAAAAATCAGATATCTTCTATATTGAATTTCTTAAAGGTTATGTAGCTTCAGCTAACAACCAATTTGATCTAGCTGAAAATCATTTTAATTATGCTCAGCAATACATATATACAGATCTTCCTGCACATGTACTCTCTCGTTTTTATTATGAAAGAAGTTATATTGAAATAGAGCAAGAGCAATATGAAAGATCGAAACTTAGCTACCAAAATGCGGAAAGTTTATTTAATTCAAACCAAGATTATAGCGAGACCTTTATCTCAATAGCACTCGGTAGAACTTATGATCTTGCTCATGTTGAAAAAGGAAGCTTACTCAGCATTCAACAAGCTCAAAAAAATCTCGAATTTGCACAAGAAATCAAATACTCAGAAATGGAACATGTCTATTTCATTCTTGGCCTTTCCTATTGGAACAATAATCAAACCATTCTAGGCATTGATTTTAAATTAAAAGCGTTGAATATTTACATAGAGAAAGAACAATATAGCGATATCGTTTATACCTTAACAGATATTGGTATCGACTATCTATTTTTAAAAAACTATGACGAAGCGATTCGCCAATTAACGCAAGCCCTTGAGTATCAAGATAAAAATAACAGTACAGAGCCTGATGAAGCCTATTACATCGTATACAAACTATATAGTGCTTACCTTCAAACCAATGATATGGCAAATGCAAAGCATTACTTAGATGAAGCAGAGAGACTTCTTAGAGCACAAAGTGAGTCGATTGTTAAAGAAAACTTCCAAACAAACCAATTGCTGTTAGAAGCAGAATATCTTTCGATTACCGGAAAAGCAGAAGAAGCACTTATGCTACTAACACAAGCCAGTGAGCGTCACGCAAACGGGCTTTCAAACAGCTTTTATCACTTTGATGTCACCTTATATAATACTTATGGCAAGGTTTACAACCACTTAGAATTATATGATAACTCTGTTCATCACCATACTTTAGCAAAAGAGGCGATTCAAAAGCGCAAACTCTTTTACTTAGAAGATGAAACCTACTTTTATTTATATGATGCTTATCTAAAACAGCAAGACTATCAAAAAGCCGCCTTTTATTTAGAAAAAAGCTACGCGGTAAAAGCAAAGCAATTGAATGATAATAACCAAGCACAAACTCAATTTTTACTTCACTATTTTGATAATAAAAAGAAAGAAAATAGAATTCTAGAGCTTGAAAAAAACGCCATTAAGATAATGTTCTTCTCTGGTTTCCTTCTTTGTATCCTTGTTGTTATCGCTGCTTTTGTTCGAATTTTGTTCAGCAAAAACAAAAAGATCAATGCGCTTAATATTAAATTGCATGATCTTAGCTTAACCGACGGTTTAACAGCAGTACCAAACCGAAGAGCATTAGAACTGCACTTCTTAGAGAACAAGCAAGATGTAACTATTCGCTCTGTCATGATGATAGACATAGATTACTTTAAAAATTACAACGACACCTATGGCCATAAAAAAGGTGATGAAGCACTAATCGCCGTCGCTAAAGCGTTAAAAGGAAGCTGTAGAGAAAATGATTTTCTCGCTCGATTTGGTGGTGAAGAGTTTATTATTGTAATGAAGGATACCAATAAAGCAGAATCAATAAAGATGGCCGAAAACATTCAAGCCAGTGTCGCGTCTTTATCTATTCCTCATAAGAACTCTGATGTGTCTTCTTTTATTACCTTAAGCATGGGGATTACAACCTACTCTGTTAATAAAGAAGATAGTGCTAATAATGAAAAGGCGATCATCAAAGCAGATAAGGCGTTGTACTATTCGAAGAACAATGGCAGGAATCAAAATACCCACTTTTATGATATTTAAAGCCTGTAATTACACAGGCTTTAAATCATGCTGAAAAATACGACCATGAAAAAACAACTTAACTGTGAAAGCATGGACTTTTAACATGTATTCTGTAGTAACCAATAGCACTGCTTGCAATAAACAAAACGTCGATTAATACCGCTACTGGTGAACCAACTATAGCATCATGCACACCCCACACACCTGTCCCAATAACCATCAGCCAACGCATTAGCTTGTCGTTGCTACTAAACGAAGCTTTCGTATGCAATAGCGACGCTGTACAACTCAGAACACTAGTTAAACCACTGAAAGTTAGAACTGTACCGAACAAAGTAACGAAATAGAACAACCACTTTATTTTAGGGTTTGAGATAACGATACCAGCTAAGTATCGGCATGCTCCTATTACCAGCAAACATGCCGCCGTCCACTCATTAAGTAGAGCGAAATGCGCAGAAATCAATAATGCCGATATACACAAAGCAGACAAAAGTAGAGTACGATTTTTAAATTGAAACGATGCGATATCAAATAGCGCAGCTAAACCAACCAATATTTGGGAGGCGACAAAAAGGGACATACCCCCTCCAATAATAACCAAGTAATATGAAAAACGTTCTAGTAGCTCAGCACGTTAATGCGCTGAACAATATGATTCTTGTTATAAATTGCAGGGGAGGTATATTGCGACTGCGTGAGTCTGAAAAAGTTGAGAATGACAGGCGGAGAGAGCTTGAACGTAAAATAGACTCATGCTGTATTCCTCCCGTCAGTGTAACTAATAATAAACGCGATTCTACAGGAAAATGTCGAAGAATAAAGGTTATGTCACCTTTCGTTACCATGAAACAATACCAATTTGTCATTTGCCCACATAGTAAAAATCACGCACTATATCGAGTTAAACTATTGCCCAAAACTCTATTTGCGATTTTCTTTACCATCTAAATACTCTGCATACTTTTTAGCAATTAGTTGATGAATATGATGTCCTGTTTTACGAACAAGATACCAATCTATCGCAGCTAAAGCGGCTAAGCCTATTATAGTTCCCATGTAAATCTCTCCTTCACCATCAAGTCACAAGTCTATCAAACTATTGGTAAAATTAATAAAGCGCTCATGTTTACGATTTTTATAATAATCGTAAACTTCCTATTTCAATTATTCGCACCAATCATCACTTGCTACCGGACTAGAATAGTCTCTTTGTTCACCTTCTATTGATATTTTTTTACCGTTGTTAAATTTATACAAGTAGGCAACACATCCCTTATAAGAAGAAACCATTAATACCTCATAAACACCATTTATTTTAGGGGTAAATGTTGCAGTAATAGAACAAGATTTCCCACCATTATAATCATCAAAACCATACCCAAATGTAAAACTTTGCTTTTCACCCCCTAAGAGAGTTAATTCTTTATATGAAAGTCTATCCACTTTACCGGCATTCTGTTTTCCAGTACAAAACTGTGCATCTTTATATATAAAAATTTCAGCATCACCTCTTCCTTGATTGGAAAATTTAATTGTTGCTACATTATTAGATATTGGCTCATCGTAAGGAGTCGACACACAGCCAGTTAACGTTAAAAGGAAAACTAACTTAAACAATCGAGAAAACATATAAATCACCTGTAATATTATAAGAGAATGACCTATCAACTTATTAAGATCATAATGTGTTTGGTTATCTTACAATCTGACTATTAATTTTATCGATATAAAAGTGTGAACTCGTTCGAATATATAGTTCAATATAACAAGGGAAATTGATGACTTAAATAAAAGAAAACGCCGCATTAAGGAGTGAGCAATGCTACCACCCAAGCTAATCCATTGTGCCGTAAATACTAAACATGACCGAAACCTTTTTGACTGTGACATTACCCCACTCAATAATTACTTGAAAGTTATTGATGCCAAGTGTAGTAAATCGTGTTGATGCGTTTGTTAAATGAACTCTTACTGCAAACCACGGTCATTGAGAACAAATTGGCGTAACTCGCGCTCTTCCCTCATGACATAAAGAATATATACGATACCATCGTTGGTTACTTTGTAAAAAATACGGCATGGCGGCAATACAATTTCACGATAATCTAAATGAGGAAGCTCAGGAACACTACGGCCTGATAATGGAAAATCCTCTAAACGCTCAATACGATGGAAAACTGATTGAACTAACGCCTTAGCCGCTAAGATATTATTAATAGCGATATATTCTGCAATTTCGTCCAAATCTAATAATGCTGATTCAGTCCAATTAATTACAGCCATTTATTCATCTTCTCTTTTGCGGCTTCATGAGAAACTACACGATTATCTGAAATTGCTTTTTCACCGCGAGCAATACCTTCAAGAATAGCAATACGTTTTTGCATAAACTCGTAATCATCAACATCTAACAAATATGCAGACGGTTGACCGTGCTCTGTAATTAACACTGGTTCTTTTGAAGCATGAAGCTCAGAAAGAATCTTGGTTGCTTGACGTTTTAATGTAGTAACTAGTTCAACTTTCATATTCAGTATCCATTATCGAAAGAATAAAGTATCACAATTGTATCACTTAGTTACCCATTGAGACAGTTCATTTAATGTTCAGGGAGATCTTTCGCCCTTCAACAATGTCTCTAGCTTGTACAAACTGCCATACTATTTCTGGTCGTTGATAAGCAAAAATAATGAGAACTGCGCGTTCGACGAGAATGACAACAGGACTTTGAAATAAATACGACCAGTTATCAATTGTTCTCTGCATTCGGGCTAGTAGTTCGCAAAAGCATATAAAGCCCTGTTAAAGGTGTGAGCAACGCATTAGGCTGATAACTCTTTGACTAACTCGATATCATTGAGGACAACGTCATTTGCACGCTCTTTATTGGTTTCCCCCGTAGGAGCAAAACCTTGCTTTATATAGAAATTTAATGCACGTTCATTGCTATCAAGTGCCCACAACGAAATCTTTTTTGCTTTCAATATACGGAGCAGGTCCTCACACTCATCGTAAAGCTCCTGACCAATGCCAGTAGCAATTTTATCAGGGTCGATTATAAATTGAACTCAGTTCATATACATCAGTGCCTTTCAAATATTTAGGCTGTCCAAAGCACAAGAAACCAGTCAATCTGCCGTCACAATCCGCAACAAGAACTTCTGCTAGATTTCGTTCTATTGTGTTTAACCATAATTTCCGACGTTTTTCTAATGTATAGCTTTCGATAAAACGTTGAGGCATCAACCCACTGTACGCATATGCCCATGAGTTGACGTGTATATTTGCAATTTTTTCGACATCGCTTGGTAATGCCTTTCGAACTCTAAAATTCATGATTTCCCTATCTGCTTAACGCCGCGTTAAACACAAAACCCAACGATAGAATGAAAAAAAACCATGCGTTGGAAATCTGTCTTAATGCATTTGCTATAATTTGTGGTTAAAACAACACACATTCGTAGAAAATGACGCCATTGCCATCTTCTTGAGTTGCAACAAAACCAACCTTCTTAAGTAACTTTGCTGAAACTACATTTCCAATATCTACACCACCAATAAGTTTTTCTACTAATTGGTTATCACGACAACTTTTAAGTAAACCAAATAATAACTCACTACCGTAGCCTTGATGCCAACTAGATTCGGCTAATAGATAACCTAAATGAGCTGTAGCATTATCTGATTCATAAAGGAAAACGAAACCAATAATCGGGTCAAAACCTTTACGTTTAACTGAAAACAAATGGCTTTCTGATACCATTTTCAAAAGCCAAACTTCAGCATCCGATTCAGTATTAATATCATGAAAATATGGAGGTAATGATTCAACAACTGAGGGAGAAAGTAAGTTAACAATTTCAGACAATAACTGTGATTTCAGCGCTCCTGACACCAAATAAGAGTCAACATTTTCAACCTCAAGTCTCGTTGTCGTGAATGCTATAGGTTTCAACTTTGAGCTATTAATCATATCGTTACCTTAAAAAATCTAGGCTTAAGATGGTTAGGGACGTCTCGCAAGTCATCCTCTGGGTATAACTCATTCAATACGCAGGATTCTTCTTTGTTGGCATTCCAACGAAGTTCATGAGTCCTATCTGTTACTGTTAAATGACTTACAACATCATAATACCAGCCTGGGGCGTCCCTAGCTTCGGTTTTCACAATTGGAACATCCATTCTATTAGTTAAAGTGGATACAACAATAACTTTTTTTAAAGTTAACAAATTCCATATAACCACTCCGAATGTAATAAATCGTGTCGATTGCTTTGTTAAACCACAATGACACGCTATAATGACCGAACAATCAACCTAATTAGAGACCGCAATGACTACTAGAATTTTAGCTGATGTTGCAGCAAGCATTACCGAGTTTAAAGCTAACCCAATGAAAGTTGCTTCAAGTGCTTATGGTGAAGCTGTTGCTATACTAAACAGGAATGAGCCTGCATTTTATTGTGTGCCAGCAGAAGCTTATGAACTATTGATGGATCGAGTTGAAGATCTAGAACTATTATCACTTGCTGCTGAACGAGAGAATGAAGAAACGATTTCGGTAAACATCCATGACTTATAAGTTAGATTTCAAAAAGAGCGCATATAAAGAATGGAATAAACTAGGTGCAACACTTCGTGAGCAATTTAAGAAAAAGCTATTAGAACGTTTAGATAATCCTCACGTGCCAGCGTCAAAGCTATCAGGCGCTGATAATTTATATAAAATTAAGCTGCGACAATCTGGCTACCGATTAGTATATAAAGTTGAGGATGACGTAATTATTGTCACCGTTTTAGCTGTTGGTAAAAGAGAACGCAGCGACGTATACAAAAAAGCGATGCACAGAATTTAACCATAGCTGTTTAACGCCCTGTTAAGTAATGAGCAACGCTACCACCTAACCTAAACCATTACACCGTAGACACTAAACTCAGCTTGAATTGAAAACGTTGAGTGTTGCGAATCTGTCTTAAACGCTTTGTTGAACGAAGCCGCTTCGCGGCAGAGTAAAACCAGTATCGTCCATACTCTCTGTACCTCCATCATTTCGATGGCGGATTACAGGAGTAAACACCATGAGCCCAACCGAACTAGAGCGATATCATCGCCTTTATGAATTACACCTTACCAACTTAACTCTCCAAGGTAAACGACCTGCCACTATTGATGCCTATTCTCGAGCAGTGCGTCGGATTAGCGAGTTCTTTGACCGTTCTCCCGATACATTAAGCACGACTGATTTAAAAAAATTCTTCGCCAGTTTAATTGCATGTACTGCCTAAAGGCTTACAACGAGTACGTGACTACGGTTTTTTACGTGGCCAAGCGAGAGCCCTGCGAGTTCGTATTCAATTACTCATGCTTGGCATTTTTTATCAAACTCCGCCAAGTATTATACCCATCCGAGCCAAAGCAATAAGAGCCTGCCCACACTGTCACCATGACATGGAGTGCGTGGGAATAACACGACCGAGATAGCCGAAAGGCAAACATAATAAGGATAATGGTTGAAGTTAACCTAGAGGAGACACAACAAATAAGACGATTTAAAAATAGCTAACCCATTGATAAAATTACTATCGTAATCTTATCTTGGCCCCACTCGCCTTGAAAAAAGACTCAAGGCGATATGCCCACCAAACTAGATCGCACAATTTACTATAAAGAAGTGGCTACGGGCTTGTTCAACACCCGGGATTTAACGCTGGCTGCGCAGCGCTTAATCCTTATTTGTTAAGTTACAATTTCCCATGATTTTGGGCTTTCCATACCAAACTACTCAGCGAGTGTTCTAATACAGGAATTTCTCGGAAATCACAGAATGGTACAGACAACGAGTTAAACACACCCGTAATTTGTGCTGGTTCTCTATGAGTACGTACCGCATGCAAACCATTTTCAGCACTAAAGCGAATGACTATAAAAAAGCCTTCGATCATGAAGTAATAGTACATACCCTCAGCTTCAGTCTCTCCACGATAGACATTGAGGTTGAGGATTAAGCTTTTAATTGATTTAGTATCAAATATGCTCTGTTTGTCTGTGATCCTATACATTGAGACTCTTACGAAATGATCTAATTTCAAAGAAACTCCCAGCTTAATGCTGCCACTGTATATGCATTGTCTTAACTTTTCGTTGAAGTCATCGCCTAGATCTATGCCTTGAAATTGATCAAGCGAACTAATAGAAGCACGCCAAAGAATACTGATTACATAAATGTAAAACCTATCGTATTTAAAGTTATCCAATATGACTGCTTGGGAAGTTTTCTTCACTGGAAACTTCCCCGTTAAAAAGCTATCCGAATACCTTTCATACCTATCATTTAATAACTCGTTTTCGCAAGAGCTACAGAATAGAGGTTCTTTGGGATCACAGTTGCTCAAATCAGGAGCTGTCGATTCATCGATAGTCACAGCGACTAGCTGTGATTTTCCAGAACGCTTTCTTCGACGATATATGGCTCGCGGGATAATATGCGATTCTCTTAAAGGCTTTGGTTTCAAACAAAGCTTACAAACTGTAGTCATTATTACCTCTTGGAACT